>DEAL01000012.1 GCA_002346745.1 Candidatus Neomicrothrix sp. UBA2983
CGGAGCCCGACGCGGAGCCCGACGCGGAGCCCGAAGCGGAGCCCGAAGCGGAAACGCTCTTCGACCCGGAACCAACTGAGCGGACTTCGCCGCCATCGTCGCTTCCGCAGGCACCCGCTACGAGGATCAGAGTGAACAGGGCCACCACCAAGCGGCCAAAGGTGTTCTTTTTCACGGGACTCACTTTCGATTCTGGATCAGAGGATTAAGTAGCCTTAACAGATTTTATAAGGTTATCTACTAATCGGGCAATGGCAACCTTTTCAATACAAAGCGAGCGGGGTTACCCTGCGGAGGTGATGAACCGCTCGCCCGAGGCCCTCCCGCTTTCCATCGACGGCCTCAAGATGTCGTTCGGCGACCACCGCGTGCTCGATGGCATCCAACTCGATGTCGAGCCCGGCGAGATCCTGGTCCTACTGGGTCCCAGCGGATGCGGAAAGACCACACTCCTGCGCACGGTTGCCGGCCTCGAACGGCCCGTGGGTGGAACCATCTCGATCGGCAGCCGCTGCGTGGTCGGCGCCGGCACTTGGGTCGCGCCCGAACGACGGCGAATCGGGATGGTCTTCCAGGACTGGGCGCTCTTCCCACACCTTTCGGTCGCCCGAAATGTCGCCTATGGACTGGCGCGGGCCGAACGCGGCAACGGCAGAGTCCACGAAGTGCTGGATACCGTCGGCCTCACTGAGTTTGGGGGCCGCACCCCGGCCACCCTCTCCGGCGGCCAGCAGCAGCGTGTTGCCTTGGCTCGGGCGCTAGCTCCCCGACCAAGCGTTCTGCTCCTCGATGAGCCCTTCTCCAACCTGGACACAGCACTTCGAGTGGACCTCCGCACCGAGATCCACCGCATCCTCCTTGAACTCGGCATTACAGCGGTCTTCGTCACCCACGATCAAGAGGAGGCATTCGTTCTCGGCGACCGGGTTGCGGTTATGCACGACGGACACATCGAGCAGGTCGCCACGCCCGCCGACCTCTACATGCGACCCGCCACGCGATGGGTGGCCTCGTTCGTCGGAACCGTCAACCTCCTAGCGGGTGACGGTCTCGGCGCCCGGGCCGATACGCCAATCGGGGCCATCCCGCTAACCGAAAGCCACCGAGGCGCCATCGAGGTACTCGTGCGCCCTGAGGACCTGCACATCAGCGACGGAGACCAAGCCGAGGTCGAACTCGTCGAGTACTACGGCCACGATGTCATGCTCCTTGTCCGACTCCAGGACGGGACGCGGCTGAGCGTTCGCACGCCGCCTTCATTCATGGCGTCGCGCGGCGACCGCGTTCAGGTGAACTACCGGGGGACCTGCACCGCTGCGTTCCCCGCCTCGACCTGACCGCGTTTCCCAAGTGTCCGACGCGGACCTCATCGTTCTCGGCGGTGGACCGGCTGGCCTCTGGGCCGCTTGGCGCGCGGCGATTGCTGGCCACCGGGTCATCGTCGTCGAGCGCGCGGAAGTTCCGGGTGGCATGGCGGGCAGTTTCGAAGTCGCGGGCCAACGGGTCGACTTCGGATCCCACCGACTGCACCCCTCAACCGACTCTCGCCTGATGGCGGATATCTGCGAACTCCTCGGCGATGACCTCCAGTCCCGCACCCGAAATGGCCGACTGCGATTGAACGGCCGCTGGGTGGGGTTCCCGCTAAGGACTCTCAACCTCCTGAGAAACGTATCCCTAGGATTCGCTACAGGAGCCGCGTTCGATGCCGCAATTGCGCCGCTGCGCGGCCCGAGGGACGACACCTTCAAGGCGCACCTGCGTGCAGGCCTCGGCCCATCTGTGTCGCGTTCCTTCTACGAGCCCTACGCCGACAAGCTATGGGGCACGCCCGCCGACCAACTCGATGCAGACCTAGCCCGCCGACGGGTCTCGGCCTCCAGTCCACTGGCGATCGCCCGCCGCCTGGCGCGCGGTGCCTCCCAAGAAGGCCGGCGTTTCTTTTACCCCCGCTGCGGTTACGGACAAATCTGTGAACGAATTTTGGAGGCCGCTGTCGCCGCAGGCGTGGAGGTACGACTCGGGACCACTGCCATCGGCCTGGAGTTGGGTAACAGCGGGGCTGGCGTCACAGTGACCACGCCGAATGGTCGACTCGCTGCGGCCCGTTGCTGGTCGACAATCCCGATCAGTGCCCTCGTACGCATCGCCCATCCGCCGCCACCCACCTGCGTACTCAAGGCGATCGAAAGCCTACGGCACCGAGCCATGGTGCTCGTCTACCTGGTATGCGATCAGGCGCGGTACACCTCCTTCGATGCCCACTACCTCCCCGGTCCGGGTACACCAGTATCGCGACTCTCCGAACCCAAGAACTACCGGGACGGCCCCGACCCGGCCGATCGGACAGTGCTCTGCGCCGAGGTGCCTTGCTGGAAGGGCGACACGACTTGGATGGCCACTGACGAGGACCTCGGCGCCATCGTCGCCGAATCCCTCGTTGCGGAGGGCCTTCCCCGCCCCCAACACGTCGCGACCGAAACACGGCGGCTTCCGCAGGTGTATCCGGTCTACGTGCGCGGCTACCGGGAAGGGTTGGAGGCGGTGGCAGAATGGTCGGACTCGCTCAAACACCTCACCGTTTTCGGCCGACAGGGACTATTCGTCCCCGACAACCTCCACCACGTTCTTTCAATGGGCCAGGCGGCCGCTGATGCGCTCGGGGTCGACGGGTCCTTCGACCAGCAGGCCTGGTCAGCATCCTTGGACGCCTTCACCGGGCACGTCGTCGAGGACTGAGAACCCCGGAAACGACTCCGGGGAATCAAACGGTGTTGAGTTCCCGGTACACCGCAGGAACGACGCGGCGAAGGTACTTCCCCAGCCGGATGAAACTGCTGCCAGTCGTCCGGAAACGATAGGTGATGGGCACCTCCCGGTAGCGAAAGCCCTTGGCCAGCAGATCGAGCGTCAGTACCTGGGCGTAGTTGAAGTCGTGGATCACCTCGGCGGAGGCCGCCGCCGCGGGCGAGAGGGCCCGATAGCCCGACTGGCCGTCGGTGATACTCCGGCGTGCGACAAACGACAGCGCCTTGGTAAGCACGATGTTGCCAAACCGGCGGTGTGGGCGCATGTGCTCGATCGTCCCCCCGAATCGACTACCCACCACGTAGTCGGCCTCGCCAGCCAGGATCGGCGCGACAAGCCGCTCAAGTTCCTCCGGTGGGTACTCCTCGTCGGCGTCGCAGAAGGCCACTGCCGCCGACCCGCGCTTGGCCCCGTACCCAAGGCCGAATCGGACTCCGGCGCCGAGTCCGCAGGTCTCGGGAAACGAGACCACCTTGGCCCCGTGCTCTCGGGCGATGTCGGCAGTACCGTCCCTCGAGCCGTCGTCCACGACCAAGACCTCGACACGGCGGCCGCAGACCATGTCGGGCACGCGACTGAGACAGGCGCCCACCGAGGCTTCCTCGTCGAGGGCGGGCATGAAGAGAAGCACAGGGGCGTCGGAAGCGACCTCGACACCGGTCGGGACCGCCCGCTCGTCGCCCTCGAGCCGGAAGCGTCCCAGTAGGCCGGGGCGCGGTGACACCACGGCAAGGCCGCCAGCAATCAGGGAATAGACGGTCTTGAGACCGTGCGCGGTGAGCGCCGCAGCAAGGGCCGCGCCGGCGTCATGGCCGAGTGCGACGTAGGCAGCGACCGACGCTGCTTCGTAGGTACCGAAACCGCTCGGAGCGATGGCGACGACCTGGGCCGAAACCGCCACGGTCGTGACCAGTAGGGCATCGAAAGCGGTCAAGTCGAGATTGGTCCAACGGGCGCACTGCCAAATCACCGCCGCCTCAAAGAGCCATGCCGAGGCGGTCAGGACGACCGCGAGCGGGCCCGGAAGTCGGACCGAGGCAGAGTCGAAACGGGCGACCCGGCGAAGCCATCGGAGGCCCAGGAAACCAACCGTGGCAACGACGAGGACCACGGGGATACCCCAACCACCGGCTATGCGGAGGAAGGAGCGGGGGGCGGTTAAGCATCCGATGCCGAAGACGGTGACGATGTCGACGGCCCTCAGGGTGACCGTCGAGGCGGCCGCCGCCTCAAACCGCACCGTGGTCCGACGTACCACGCTCACTACGCGGAGAGGTTCGCCGAGGCGCATCGGCAAGACATGGTTGGCGCCCAACGCCAGATGGATGGCCGCCAGTGATTGGGCGAAGCCGAGTCCAGGCAGCACGCGGCACCAGGCAGAGGCACGCAACAGAAACGCTGCGCCAAAGGCCCCCATAGCCAAGATCACCTCAAGGGGGGCGGAACGCATCGAGTACAGACCCGTGGTGAGCGCCCCGGTATCGACTGTGCGGGCCACGACTACCGCTGCGACCAAGGTGACGAGAGCACCGGCGAGCGCACTGCCACGTCGCGAGGTACGCAGACCGTCAATGGCATTCAAAAGGTGATCCACTCGGGACACTCCGGGGTTGTTGGGAGAATGCAGTCAGAAAATGTTAGGCATACTTTATGAATAATGACAATCACACGCTACAATTCTCCTCCATGCCTGCTGCGCACCACCTCAGCCCCCGAAGTCTCCAGCCACTCGCCACCCTGATCGGCCTCGCTCTACTAGCCGCCGCCTGCGGCTCTGAAGCACGGACCATCACGGGTCGTGCAGCCGAGATCTACAGCGGCAAGTGCGCTCGGGACGCCGACGCCACGGTCACGGTCTACTCGGGCCGGACCGAGTACCTGATCGCACCGATCCTCGAGGCATTCGCCTGTGAAATGGGCATAGACGTGCGCGTCCGTTGGGGCAACTCCACCGACTTGGCCGTACTCATCAACGAAGAAGGTGCTGCGACTGAGGCCGACGTCTTCCTGTCTCGCTCGCCCGGACCCGTCGGCTTTCTCGAGGGCAAGGGCCTTCTTGGCACTCTCGATGACGAGGTCCTTTCCCTCGTCGAACCCCAGAACCAGGCCGCCTCAGGCGCCTGGGTCGGTTTCTCGGGACGCAAGCGGGTCCTCGTCCACAACGTGGACCTCGTGTCAGATGAAGAGCTTCCTACCTCGGTCTTCGAACTCACCCATGAGCGGTACCGCGACAGGGTTGCCCTGCCAGCAACCAATGGATCGTTCGAAGACTGGTTCACTGTCTTCCGAGACACCCACGGAAATGACGTCGCCACACAGTGGCTGCGAGACATGGTGGCCAATGACGCCGTCTACTACCCGAACAACCGGGCCATCGTGGAGGCCACCGGCCGAGGCGAGATCGATATGGGACTCGTCAACCACTACTACAACCACCAAGAGCAGATCGCAGAGGGCGTCGCCCACCGGGCCGAGAACCACGACTTCGGCGATGAGGACATTGGCTCGCTCCTCATAATCACCGCCGCTACGGTGCTGGGCACGGCACAGAACGTCGACGCCAGCAACCAGCTCATCGCCTACCTGCTCACCGAAGGCGCCCAGCGCTACTTCACCGAGCGGACCTTTGAGTACCCATTGGCGGCCGGCGTAGCACCCAACCCTGCATTGCCGGTCCTCACGGCGCTTGAGATCGGTTCGGTCGACTTCGACTCCCTAGGTGGTGGATTTGAGGACACGGAGCGCATCATTCAGGAGAGTGGGATTCTCAACGACTGACCGCCGCGTCCGCCAGCGGGCCCCTTGGGCCCTCAAGACCATTGGCACCGTCGTCGGTTTGCTCTTTGCATTCCCGGCGGCCTACCTCATCTGGCGCAACGTCACCACGGATGGAGGCGAGACCTTCACCGACGTCGTCGACCGCACCAGAGGACCACTCTGGCGAACGATCCGCCTGGCCATTCTAGTCGGTGCCTCGACAGCGGTGCTCGGCACACTGCTGGCCTGGCTGACCACACGGACCGACCTCCCGGGACGCCGGCTCTGGCGGGTGCTGCTTCCACTGCCCCTCGTCTACCCCACCTTCGTCGGCGCTGCCGCCTTCATTCGCACGCTGAACCCCGGAGGTCTCGTCGCCGACCTCGTCGCTCGCATCGGAATACACGACACGCCCGAACTTCGCGGGTTGTTCGGAGCGTGGTTGGTCCTCACTCTCTTCACCTACCCGTACGTGTACCTACCCGTGGCAGCCCGCCTGCGTGGCCTTCCCGCTTCGCTCGAAGAAAACGCCAGACTGCTCGGCTCTTCGACCTGGTCGACGTTCCGGCGCATCGTCCTGCCGCAGACAGCGTCGGCGATCTCGACAGGAACCCTGCTCGTCGTCCTCTATGCCATCAGCGACTTCGGCGCCGTCCAGCTGATGCGCTACGACACGCTGACCCGGGCGGTCTGGACGACTCGTCTCAACAACCAACCACTTTCGTTTGCGTTGGCGGCAATCCTCCTCGTACTAGCAGTCGCCGTGGTCGTCGCCCAGCGCGTCATGTCCCGCCGACTCGCCGAACCGGGACGTGCCGGTTCCGGACGCAAATTAATACTCCCCTTAGGCCGTTGGCGGCCGGCGGCATTGGCGACCACGTTCGTGGTCGTGGTCCTGGGACTGGCTGTCCCCGCCGCATCGCTGGCCGACTGGGCGATCAGCGGCATCCGACGGGAGGCAACCGGCGGACGCGAACTATTCATTAGCGCCGACGACCTGCTCCGCCCGGCCTGGAACACAGCGTGGATCAGCGTGGTCACTGCACTCGTGGCCATCGTATTCGTCCTGCCGATCGCCTACCTCGTTGGTCGCTATCGGTCGCGCCTCGGCTCGATGGCCAACGCGGTCATCACAGCGACCTTCGCCATGCCTGGTCTGCTCATCGCTTTGTCGATGTTCTTCTGGACACTCCGGAATCCCTGGGCGGCCGAACACCTCCGGGGCTCCGTGGTCGTGCTGGTCTTCGCCTACATGGTGCGCTTCGGAGCGCAGGCGGTTGGTGCCGCTACCGTTGCGGTTGCCGCCGTACCCCCACGGCTTCAGGACGCTTCGCGAATACTCGGTGCCGGCAAGATCCGACGCTTTGCAACGGTGGACCTACCGATCATGACGCCGGGACTCCTTGCCGGCGCCGGTCTGGTACTGCTCTCCACAATGAAGGAACTGCCAATCAGCCTCCTGGTCGCCCCCTTCGACTTCCCCACCCTTTCAACTAAGATTTTCCTTTCCTTCGAGGACGCCTTCGTGGCCGAGGCAGGGATCCTGGCACTCGTCCTCGTGGGAATTTCGGCCATTCTGACCTGGCTGCTCGTCGTCCGCCGGGCCGACCACCTCGACTGACGCGTGCACGATCGCCGGCGCCTATTACAGGCAATCCTGCTCGTCGCCCTGCTGGCCACCGCAATAGCGGCATCGGCCATACCGGCCCGCTCCACCTATGGGGCGCAGGTGAGCGTCGACGAGCCCCAGTACCTAATGACGGCGTTGAGCCTCGGCAACGACCTGAACCTCGACATCGACGACGAGATCGCAGGCGGCGAATACCTCGACTTCCACGAGGTCCCGCTGAACACACAGACGATCAATCTGCGGCCGGACGGGCAGCGCATCAGCCCCCACGACCCACTGTTACCTGCCATCCTGGCGCTACCGATGCGCCTCGGCGGATGGCAGGCCGCCCGGGCAACACTCTCGGTGCTCGCCGGCCTGCTGGCGGGGGCGACTCTGTGGCTGGCAGTGGTTCGACTCGGCGTGGCGGTCCGGACCGCCACCTGGGTGGTCGGCGCATTGTCAGCGGCCCCGCCACTGGTGAGTTACGGATCACAGGTGTACCCCGAGGTACCGGCTGCTCTGGCGATGGTCTTGGCCGTGGGTGCTGTGCTCGGGTCCCCGTCTCGACGATCCCTGCTGCTCTTCACCCTGGCAACCACCGCACTTTGCTGGCTTTCCGTCAAGTACGTTCCGACCACCCTGGTCCTCGTGCTTCTGGGGTTACGCCGTCTGGTTCGAACGAATCACCGTGCTGCCGCTCTCGGCGTGGCAACAGCACTGACGGCGCTCGGCATCGTCTATCTAACCGTTCACCAACGCGTCTACGGAGGCTGGACGGTCTACGCAGCGGGTGACCACTTCGTAGCCTCAGAGTTCCAAGTGATCGGGACTAATCCGGACCTGTGGGGTCGTTCCCGGCGGCTGCTGGGCCTACTCGTGGACCGCTCGTTCGGTCTCGCACCTTGGACCCCAGCGTGGCTGACCCTCTCCGGCTTCCTAGCCGCGTTCGTGAGACGGCGTCCCGACGGCTGGGACCTGCTGGCGCTGCCCTTCGCCGCCGGCTGGGCGACGGCCACGTGGGTGGCACTCACCATGCACGGCTGGTGGTGGCCAGGCCGTCAACTGGTGGTGGTCCTGCCACTGGCGATCGTGCTCATCGCACACGGAGTGGACCGCGCCCGAGCGACGCTGGCGCCCGTGGTCGCTGGCTCGCTGGTTGGCACAGGCGCCTGGCTCTGGCTGGCCGTCGAGGCCTCCACCAGGCGACGCACAATCGTCGTCGACTTTGAGGAGACGGCCTGGCCCATCTACCGGCTGCTGCGCCATACCTTCCCCGACGTTCGCGGGTCGACCGGGGCGATGCTATGGGCTGGCGCCTGGGGAGTCCTGGTCGTTGCGCTGGCGGTCTGGGGTTGGCGTTCAGTCGGTCGAGACCAGGATGCGAGAGGCAGCGAAGGCGCCGACGCCGACGTGCCGCCCCTCGACCTCAACAGTGGTGGTGCCATCCGGTGAGACTGCCGTCACCGTTCCGCGATTCCCCGGCTTGAGGTAGGCATCCTCGAGGTATTCGAGCAATCCCTTACGGAACTCGAGTTCCTCCGGGATGCGTTCCACGATGAAGGCGATGCCAGGGTGGAGGGCATTCAGCACCTGAGCGTCCTCGGGTGCGGCGTAGTCGGATCCTGGGATGGGGTTACCGTGCGGACAGGTCGTGGGCTCACCCAGCACCCGCATCATCGCCTCCTCGACCGAGCCCGAGATGATGTGCTCCCACTTGCCGGCCTCGTGGTGCGCCTGGGTCCAGGACAATCCGAGGATGTCGGTGAGGAAGCACTCGGCAAGTCGGTGTCGCCGAACCACTTGGGTCCCGAGTTCATCGCCTCTGGCGGTGAGCGCGATCTGACCGTCCGCGGCGACGACAAGGCCCTCCTTTTCCATGCGGCGGATCATCTCCGAAACCGCCGGACGTGAGATGTCGAGGCGCTCGGCGATCCGGGCCTGGATGACTTCGACGTCGTCCTCGGCCAGTTCGTAGATGGCCTCACAGTACTCCTCGAAGGCCGGATGGTATTCGGGGGCCTCGTAGTCCATGGTCGCAGCGTAGCCGACGGCCATCAGGTAAGGGAGGGGACTCCGACCGTACAGTGCCACGCCGCCTGTCGGACGAGGCCCTCGTCCAATCCGGTCGTGGGGCGCCATCCAACCGCCGCCTCGAGCTTCTCGGTGGAGGCGTGCGTAAGTTCGGGATCGCCAGGTGGCCGCGGCATCTGCTCAATCGGCACCCGTCGACCGACCAATTCCCCAACCCGCTCGATGACTTCGACGAGGGCGACCGGTGCGCCGCCGCCTAGGTTGAACGTCTGACCTCCCAGGCCAGCCACCTCGCCTGCGAGGAGCGTTGCGGACACGACATCTTCGACGAAAGTGAACGAACGGCGCTGGCTACCATCACCCCGCAGCGGGAATGGTGGTCCGCCAGCTGCTGCGACAAACAGTCGGTGGAAGGCCATGTCGGGCCGTTGGCGTGGTCCGTACACGGTGAAGTAGCGCAACACGACGACGTCGAGTCCTCGGTCGGCGTAGATGGCGGCGAGAAGCTCGCCGGCCAGCTTCGAGACGCCGTAGGGGCTCATCGGTCGGGTCGGGGCAACCTCTGTCGTGACGCCGTCGGCGTTGCCGTAGACCGACGAACTCGAAGCCAGAACCACTCGTTGGACGCCGGCGACTAGACACGCCTCCAACAGGTGCTGTGCGGCGAGAACGTTGCTGTCGACGTGGGCGCCAAAGCCGGTGCCCCATGACGACTGGACGCCCGGCTGGCCGGCTAGGTGGTACACGGTATGCACACCCTCGAGAGCGTCGACCAGGTGCATGTCGAGCAGATCGGCCTGCCGATACCTAAAGAGCGGGTGCCCACGAGCGGACTCGACATTCGCCAACTTCGTTGCTGCGTCGTAGGCCGGTGCCAAGTTGTCGATACCGGTGACGGTCCCACCGCGATCCAGCAGGCGCTCGACGAGAGCCGAACCGATGAAACCCGCCGCCCCGGTTACCAGGTCGTGGTGCCGCTCGTCCACACGCTCGTGCATAGGATGAAGCCTAGTTGTCAAGCGATAACAAGTAAACTTAACATCGGCTATCGGTACTGCCCTATAGGGACCAAGCCACCCGCCTCGGCTTCCTCGCGAACCGCGCTGCATGCTGAGTGCGTGAACCTCGACCCGCGCACCCCGGTGATCGTCGGCGCCGCCCAGGTCACCGACCGGGTCGATGACCCGACCGACGCCCGAACCCCGCTCGAACTGATGGTCGACGCCCTCGAGTCGGCGGCCATCGACGGCGGCGCCCCCGGCTGCCTCGCCGACCTGAACCTCCTCGGTGTGTCAGGCGGGCTCTGGAGCTACACCGACCCCGGTCGGCAGGTCGCCGACCGCGTCGGGGCGGCTGATGCCGCCACACTCGTCACCGCCTGGTCGGGCCACTCGCCGCAGTTCCTCCTCAACCACCTGGCCGCCCGCATCCAGGCCGGCGACCTCGAAGCCGCCGCCCTGATGGGCGGCGAGGTCAACGCCTCCCGGCGGCGGGCCAGGCGCCTCGGCGTCGACATCCGGCGCGACGCCGAAACCGGCCTGGCACCCGCCGCGCAGTTCGGCGAAACGCTCGTGATGGCGACGCCCGAAGAGCAGGCCCGGGGCGTCGACGCCCCCGTCACCGTGTACCCGCTCCTCGACTCGGCGATCCGCCACGACCGGGGAGAGACGATCGACGAGCACCGGCGGCGACTCGGCGACCTGTGGGCCGGCTTCAATGCCGTGGCCGTCGGCAATCCGCACGCCGCGGTCCGAACCCCCATGAACGGGGAGCAGATCACGACTCCCACCGACGGCAACCGCCTGGTGGGCGCCCCCTATACGGTGGCCATGAACGCCCACAACTCGGTCGACCAGGCCTCGGCGGTCCTCCTCGTTTCAGCCGCGCGGGCCGAGGCCCTCGGCGTGCCCCGGGACCGCTGGGTCTTCCCCGTGGCCGGCAGCTCCGGCCTCGACACCGTGTGGATCAGCGAACGCTGGGAACTGCACCGCGCCCCCGTCCTCCGCCTGGCCGGCACCGCCGCCCTCGAGGCCGCCGGCATCGGCGTCGGCGACTTGGCCCACCTCGACCTGTACTCGTGCTTCCCTTCGTCGGTGCAACTCTCGACCACCGAGCTGGGCATCGGCGACGACCGGCCCCTCACGGTCACCGGCGGGCTGACCTTCGCCGGCGGGCCGTTCAACAACTACAGCGGCCAGGCCGTCGCTGCGCTCGTCCACCGCATGCGCGACGATCCCGGGCCCGGCTTCGTCCACGCCAACGGCGGCTATGCCACCAAGCACGCCTTCGGCGTCTACGCCACCGAACCCCCGGACCGGCCCTACCAATCCGTCGAGGTGCAGGCCGGCGCCGCCGACCTGCCCACCCGGACCGTCGACCACGGCCACGTGGGCCCGGCGACCATCGAAGCCTACGCCGTGATGCACGGCCGTGACGGGGCGCCGACCCACGCCCTGGTGGCCCTACGTACCCCCGGCGACGCCCGCACCTGGGGCACGATCCGCGACACCGGACGGCTCACCGCCATGACGGTGGAAGAGCACGTGGGCCGCCCCGCCGAGCTCGACCCCGACGGACTGGTGGCGGTCTGACCGCCTGCGCGATCATGGAGGCCTGATGCAGACACCGGCCACGGAGATGTTCGGGATCGAGTTCCCGATCTTCGCGTTCAGCCACTGCCGCGACGTCGTCGCCGCCGTCTCGAAGGCCGGCGGCCTCGGCGTCCTCGGCGCCGTCGGCCACGGTGACGAGGCCCTCGAGGTGGACCTGGCCTGGATCGAGGACGAGGTCGGCGACCGCCCCTACGGCGTGGACCTGATCGTCCCGGCCCGCTACACCGGCGATGCCGACGGGGGCCTCAGCAACCGTGACGCCTTGGGCCTGATTCCCGATGGACACCGGGAGTTCCTGCGCGACCTCCTCGACCGGTACGAAGTTCCCGAGCACCCCGATGCCGCCTCCAACTGGGCGGACGACGTCGAGGCCGACGCCCCGTTCTCCCTGAACCGGGCCGAACGGCAACTCGACATCGCCTTCGCCCACCGCCCGGCGCTGGTCGCCAACGCCCTCGGCCCACCCCCGCCCGACATGATTGAGCGGGCCCACGAGGCCGGCGCCAGGGTGGCGGCACTCGCCGGCACCCGCGCCCACGCCGAACGGAACGTGGCGGCCGGGGTCGACCTGATCATCGCCCAGGGCGGAGAGGCCGGCGGTCACACCGGCGAAATCGGCACCATGGTGCTGGTACCCGAGGTCGTGGACGCCGTCGCCCCGGTCCCCGTACTCGGCGCCGGCGGCATCGGCCGCGGCCGCCAGATGGCCGCCGCCATGGCACTCGGTGCCGCAGGAGTCTGGTGCGGGTCCGTGTGGCTCACCACCGACGAGGCCGAGACCCACCCCGTCGTCAAGCAGAAGTTCCTCGAGGCCGCCACCGGCGACACGCTGCGGTCGCGGTCGCTCACCGGCAAGCCGGCCCGCATGCTCCGCTCGGCCTGGACCGAGGAGTGGGACCGGGAGGACACCCCCGACCCGCTCGGCATGCCACTCCAACCGATGCTGACGGGCCGCATCCAGGATCGGATCAACCGGGCGGCCCACCACGAGGGCTCGGGCGCTGAGCAGTTGGCGACCTACTTTGTGGGCCAGGTGGTCGGGTCCATGAACCGTCCCATGTCGGCCGGACAGGTGGTCATGGAGATGATCGAGGAGTTCATCGAAGCCTCGGAGTCGCTGGCCGGCCAGTTGGAGGTCTGACCGGGACCCAGGCGGAACGGACTCGGGTCGGCGGGTCGGCGGGGCGGCGAGCCACTGCTCAGGCGACCGACACCGCGATGCGCTCCAGGTCGGCGGGTAGCAGAATCCTGCCGTCGAAGTGTTCGGCTGCCCGGCCCACCAGTTCCTCCTCATGGGCGGGAGCGGGTGCAGGCACGACGTGGTTCAACACCAGGGTCCCCACACCCGCCCGAGCCGCCGTCTGTGCCGCATCGGCGATCGTGGAGTGGTAGTCCAGGACGTCCATCAGACGCGGGATCGCCACGTGTCGGATGGCGTCGTCCCGCACCACGGTCTGGACGTATACGTCTGCTCCGACACACAGCTCGTCCAGACCGGCGCACGGCACCGTGTCGCCGGCCAGCACGACCGAACCACCGTCCGCATCGATGCGGTAGGCCACCGTCGGGTGCACAGGCCGGTGCTCGGTGGGGGCCGAGGTGATCCTCACCTCGTCGTCCTCGTGGACGAGGCCGCCGGAGGTCTCCTGCACCCGCACCTCGGGGCCGGATTCCAGGTCCTCGTGGTGCGCGATCCGGTACCCGATGTCGGGGCCCAGCATGGCCAACGTGTCGCCGACCAGCCTCTCGGTCCCCACCGGGCCCACCACGTCCAGCGGCGCCGGCGGAAAGCCCCCGATCCAGCGACTGGTGATGACGTCGTTGAAGTCGGTCAGGTGGTCACTGTGCAGGTGCGTGAGCAACACCCGGTCCAGCGCACCGGCACCGGACCCGGCGGCCGCCAGGCGCATAAGGCACCCCCTGCCGGCATCCACCAGCAGGTGGCGACCGGCTGCCACAACCAGTTGAGACGGTCCGGCACGGTTCGGGTCGGGAATCGGGCTGCCCGTGCCCGTCATGACCAGGTCCACGACTACCTCCGCGTCCCGGCCGGTGGGCTCAGTGGGGGAAGCCGACCAGACCGCCGCCGTCTGCGACGATCGCCTGTCCGGTGATCCAACCCGAGGCCTCCGAGGCGAGGAACAGCGCCGCCCGGCCGATGTCCTCCGGCTCGCCGAGGCGCTTCAGCGGGTACCCCTGCGCCACCTCGTCGCCTCGCCCGTCCTCCCAGAGGGCACGGGCGAAGTCAGTCTTGACCAGCCCGGGACAGACGGCGTTGACCCGCACCCCGGGAGCAAGTTCGGCGGCCAGCTGGCGGGTGAGGTGCAGCAGCGCCGACTTGGTGATGTCGTAGGTGCCGAGGATCTGGTTGGTGTGGAACGCCCCCACCGACGAGATGTTGACGACGTTGCCGCCGTGCTCCCTCATCCAGGCGTTCCAGCAGGCCTGGGTCCACGCCAGCGGAGCGGTCAGGTTGACGTCGAGGGTCTTCTGCCAGCGGGGCAGGTCGACGTCGATGGTCGGCCCGGCGTAGGGGTTGGTGGCGGCGTTGTTGACGAGGATGTCGACGGCCCCGAAGGTGCCCATCGTCTCGCCGACGACGCGCTCGACGTCCTCGGCGTTGCCGACGTTGCCGGCCACATGGGCCAGTTCGCCGCCGGTGGCCGCCTCGAGTTCGGCGACCGCCTCCTCGCAGGAGTCGGCCTTTCTGCTCGAGATCATCACCCTGGCGCCGGCCGAGGCGAAGCAGCCGGCGATGGCCTTGCCGATGCCGCGTGAGCCGCCGGTGACGAGCGCGACCTTCCCGTCGAGGTTCGTGTCCATGTGGAGTTCCATGGCGGGCGACCCTAGTCAGCGGCCCCCCGCCGGACCTCAGTGGACCTTGCGCTCGTGGCCCTCCCAGTAGGGGTCGCGCAGCTCGCGCTTGAGGATCTTGCCCGACGGGTTGCGCGGGATGGCCTCGACGAAGTCGACGGTCTTGGGGACCTTGAAGCCGGCCAGCCGCTCACGGGCGTAGGCGAGGATCTCGTCGGGGGTGAGTTCGACGTCCGGGACGAGGATCACGAGCGCCTTGCCGACCTCGCCCCACCGCTCGTCGGGCACGCCGATGACGGCCACGTCGGCGATGCCCTCGTGGGCCATGAGGGCGTTCTCGATCTCGGCCGGGTACACGTTCTCGCCACCGGAGATGATCATGTCCTTGACCCGGTCGTGGATGTAGAGGTAGCCGTCCTCCATGTAGGCGGCGTCGCCGGTGCGCAGCCAGCCGTCGCCGGGCATCGTCTTGGCGGTCTCCTCGGGCATCTTCCAGTAGCCCTTCATGTTCCCGCCGTGGCGCATCCAGACCTCGCCGACCTCACCGTCGGGGAGGGTGTCCCCGGTGTCGGGGTCGATGATCTTCATCTCCATGCCGCGGATCGGCTTGCCCGCCGAGCGCAGCAGGTGCTGGCGGGGGCCGCCGGGGTCGTGGTCCTCGGGGGGCAGCGTGGTGCCGCCACCGCAGGTCTCGGTCATGGCGTACACCTGGAAGTACTCGCAGCCGAACTGCTCCATGGACTTGACGAGCACGTCCTCGGTGATGGGCGAGGCGCCGTAGGCGATGTACTTCATCGACGACAGGTCGATGCCGTCGCTCGGGACCATGAGGAAGAACTGCAGCACGGCCGGCACGAAGATGGCGTGCGTGCAGGCCTCGGCCTCGATGAGCTGGAGGGCTGCGACGGGGTCGAGCTCGCGCATCATGATCGTGGTGGCCCCGTTGGCCATGCCGAAGAGGGCCCAGCCGCTGCCGGCGATGTGGAACAGCGGCATGATCGCCATGTTCCGGGAGTCGTCGTCCATGTTCCAGTCCACGGACTCGAACAGGGCCTGGAAATTGCTGTTGGTGAGCTGGGCGCCCTTGGGGAGGCCCGTGGTGCCCGATGTGTAGAGCTGCATGCCGACGTCGTCGTCGCCGCTGGGCAGCACCTCGGCGGCGTCGTCGTGGGCGTCCCGCCAGTCGGCGTAGCCGACATGCGAGCCGGCGTCGCCGATGACGACGATGCGGGTGACGTGCTCGAGGTCGCCCTCGAAGGCGGCCAGGTGCTCGGCGAACTCCTCGTGGACGATGAGGACCCTGGCCTCCGAGTTGTTGACGATGTACGCCATCTCGGGCGGGGCGAGGCGCCAGTTGACGGCGACGGTGACGGCGTTGCGGAAGCCGGAGCCGAACACGATCTCGAAGTACTCGATGGCGTTCTTGTCGATGTAGGCGACACGGTCCTGGGAGCCCACGCCCTCAGCGGCCAGGGCATTGGCGACCCGGCCGGCCCGTCGGTGCATCTCGGCCCAGGTGACGCGTTCGTCGCCCATGATGACCATCTCGGTCTCGCCCTTCTCGGCGGCGCCCTTGGTGATCACGTCGGTGAAACTCTTGATCTCGAGGAGGTTCATGGTCGCCGAACCTACACGCGTCGTCGGGCGCTGTCAGTAGCCGCCGGTGCCCGTTCAGCACGGGGAGCACGCGCCGTGTGGCCACAGGCTCCCACCGACAGCCCGATCACGCCCGTGGCGCCGGCGGGCGCGACACTCGGGCCGGGAAAGCGGCGAAGGGGGTCCGCCATGGCCGAGCAGCGACGGGCGACGCGCATCGTCCTCGCGCCCGAGGACGAGTACAACCACAAGCCCGACCCGGTCCCCAACTACAACGAGTCGATGTACCTCAACGTCGTCGACCACGGGTCGACGGTCGGGGCCTGGTTCAGGATCGGCAACCGGGTCAACGAGGGCTACGCCGAGATGACCTGCTGCGTGTACCTCCCCGACGGGCGGGTGGGGTTCATGTACCGGCGGCCCGAGATCGCCACCAACGAGGTGTTCGACGCCGGCGGGCTGCGCATCGACGTCGAGGAGCCGTTCCGGCGGCTGCGGGTGCGCTACGACGGCCTGGTCTGCCTGCTGGACGAGCCCACACAGATGGCCGACCCGAAGGCGGCGTTCACGCAGAACCCGTCGGTGCCGTGCACGGTCGACCTGGCCTACCGGGGGATCTCGCCCATGTACGGGGGCCGGCCGGTCGACGCCGAGACCGGCCTCGAGCCCGAGCAGGACGCCGAGTCGTCGTTCTCGAAGGCCCACTACGAGCAGCACGTGGCCGCCATGGGCACCATCCGGGTCGGCGACGAGTCGTTCGCCGTGGACGGGCTGGGCCTGCGGGACAAGTCGTGGGGCGCCCGCTACTGGCAGGCCATCTCGTGGTACCGCTGGCTGCCGATGGCGTTCGGCGAGGACTTCGCCATGATGCTGTCGCTGATCAGCCGGGACGGCACGGACCGCAACCCGGGGGGCATGGTGCTCCACGGCGACCGGTACCACCAGGTGCGGGAGGTCGCCATCGACACCGACTGGGACGACGCCGGCCACCAGACGGGGCTCACGGCAGTGGTGTCGACCGACGAGCGGACCTACGAGGTACGGGGCACGGTCACGTCGCTGATCCCGCTGCGGAACCGTCGCACCACCCCGGACGGCGAGGTGCTCCACACGCGCATCACCGAGGGGCTCACCCGGTTCCGGTGCGACGGGAGGACGGGCTGGGGCCTGTCCGAGTACCTCGACCAGGTCGTCGACGGCCGCCCGGTCGGCTTCGAGGCCTGAACGGCGCCTAGAAGAGCTTGGTGGCGGTGGCGCCGTCGAAGCGGTCGACGGACATGCCGGTCACGCCGAGGCCGCCCAGGGCCTTCTGGAACTCGGCGATGTGGGGGGCGCGCATGTGGGCCTTCATGGCGTCGTCGTCGGCCCACCGCTCGAAGATGCGGATGCGGCCGGGCGTCGCCGGGTCGGCGCTGAGCACGTAGTCGTCGCACCCCTCCTCGGCGTGGGTGGCCTGCATCAGCGGCACGATGGCGGCGAGCGCCTCGTCGACCTTGTCGGGATCGAGGGTGATGGTGCCGGCGATGAGGATCATGGGGACGCGCTTCCTTGTCGAGTCGGGCGTGGGGTCGGGGTGACCGGAGCGTACTGTCGGACCCCATGACGGTTCCCAGCGGGCATCCAGGTCGGGTGGCGGTGCGGCGATGAGCGGCGGACTGGTCACCGGCGACGACGGCATCACCCGCTGCTGGTGGCCGGGCGGGCACGCCGACTACGTCGCCTACCACGACCACGAGTGGGGCCGGCCCGTGGTCGACGACCACCGGCTGTTCGAGAAGCTGTGCCTCGAGGGTTTCCAGGCGGGGCTGTCGTGGCTGACGATCCTGCGAAAGCGGGACCGCTTCCGGGAGGTGTTCGCCGGGTTCGACCCATCGGTGGTCGCCGGGTTCGGTGCTGCCGACGTCAAGCGGCTGCTGGGCGACACCGGAATCGTCCGGCACCGCGGCAAGGTCGAGTCGACCGTGAACAACGCCGCCCGCTGCCTCGAGTTGGCCGAGGAGTTCGGCTCGCTGGCGGCCTACGTGTGGTCGTGGGAGCCCGTGGCGCCGGCCCGGGAGCCCGACGGCTCGATCCCGGCGTCCACCCCCGGGTCGACGGCCCTGTCACGCGACCTGAAGCGGCGGGGCTGGTCGTTCGTCGGGCCCACCACCGTCTACGCCTTCATGCAGGCCATGGGCATGGTCAACGACCACCTCCCCGGCTGCGCCGCCCACCCCGAGGTCGAGTCGCTCCGCGCCGCCCTCGCCCGCCCGTCGTGACGGTCCGACCGTGATCCTCCTCACCGACCGGCTGCCGGAGGGGGACGACCCGGACGAACTGCTGGAGGGGTTCGTCGCCTGGTGCTCGGAGCAGGGCCTCGAGTTGTACCCGGCCCAGGAGGAGGCCGTCCTCGAACTGCTGGCCGGCAGCCACGTGGTGCTCGCGACGCCGACCGGGTCGGGGAAGTCGCTGGTCGCCACCGCCGCCCACGCCGCCGCCCTCGCCCGGGGAGTGCGCAGCGTCTACACGGCGCCCATCAAGGCACTGGTGAGCGAGAAGTTCTTCGCCCTCGTCCGCGACTTCGGACCCGACAACGTCGGCATGGTCACCGGGGACGCCTCGGTCAACCCGGACGCCCCGATCATCGCCTGCACCGCCGAGATCCTCGCCCACCGGGCGCTGCGCCACGGGGCCGCCACCGACGTCGGGCTGGTGGTCGCCGACGAGTTCCACTTCTACGCCGACCCGCAGCGGGGCTGGGCCTGGCAGGTGCCGCTGCTGGAACTCCCCCACGTGCAATTCCTGTTGATGTCGGCGACGCTCGGGCCGACCCGCCGGTTCACCGACGACCTCGAGGCCCGCACCGGCCGGCCGGCGGTGACGGTGGCCGGCAGCGAGCGGCCGGTGCCGCTCACGTTCGAGTTCCGGGAGACGCCGCTGCACGAGTCGGTCGACGAACTGCTCGAGTCGGATCGGGCGCCCGTCTACCTCGTGCACTTCACCCAGCAGGCGGCGGCCGAGAAGGCCCAGGACCTGTGCAGCCTCGACGTCCTCTCGAAGGAGGAGAAGGCGGCGGTGCGCTACGAGGTCGGCGGCTTCCGGTTCGACACGCCGATCGGCAAGGACCTGCGGCGCTTCATCGGCCACGGCATCGGCCTGCACCACGCCGGCCTGCTGCCCCGCTACCGGCTGCTCGTCGAGAAGCTGGCCCAGGCCGGGCTGCTGAAGCTGATCTGCGGGACCGACACGCTGGGCGTCGGCGTCAACGTGCCGATCCGCACCGTGCTGTTCACGCAGCTGTGCAAGTACGACGGATCCACCACCCGGCTGCTCTCGAACCGGGAGTTCCAGCAGGTGGCCGGACGGGCGGGGCGGCGCGGCTTCGACGACGAGGGCCACGTGTGGGCGCAGGCCCCCGCCCACTGGATCGAGAACCGCCGGACCGAGCAGAAGGTCGCCGCCGACCCGGCCCGGCGGAAGAAGCTCGTGAAGAAGAAGCCGCCCGACCGCGGCTACGCCCACTGGAATGAGGAGACGTTCGACCGGTTCGTGGCCGGCCAGCCCGAGCCGCTGGACTCCAGCTTCGACGTCACCCACCAGATGGTGCTCAACGTGCTATCCCGGCCCGGCGATGGCGGGGCGGCACTCAAGCGGCTGCTGCTCGACAACCACGAGCCGCGCAAGCGCCAGCGCCGGCACGTCCGCCGGGCGATCGGCGTCTACCGGTCGCTGCGCGACGCCGGCATCGTCGAGGAGCTCGACCAGCCCGACGCCGAGGGCCGCCTGGTGCGGGTCGGCGTCAACCTCCGGGACGACTTCGCCCTGCACCAGCCGCTGTCGCTGTTCGCCCTCGAGGTGCTGCCCGAGCTGGACCCCGACGAGCCGGGCCACGCCCTCGACGTGCTCTCGGTGGTCGAGTCGGTGCTCGAGAACCCAGGGGTGGTGCTGGCCGCCCAGGTGAACCGCCTCAAGTCGGAGCTGGTGGCGCGGCTCAAGATGGAGGGCGTCGAGTACGAGGAGCGCATGGAGCGCCTCGCCGAGGTGCGGCCGCCGCAGCCGCTGGCCGAGTTCCTGTACGGCACGTTCGACGTGTTCCGGGCGCACCATCCGTGGGTGGGCGACGAGAACGTGCGGCCCAAGTCGGTGGCCCGGGAGATGTTCGAGTTGGGCTACGGGTTCCGGGACTACATCGCCCACCACGGGCTGAAGCGCTCGGAGGGGACGGTGCTGCGCTACCTCACCGACGCCTACAAGGGGCTGGTGCAGAACGTGCCGCCGGCGGCCCGCACCGAGCCGGTGGCCGACCTGGAGGCGTGGCTGGGCGAGACGGTCCGCCAGGTCGACTCCAGCCTGCTCGAGGAGTGGGAGCGGCTGCGCAACCCCGACGAGGTCGACGACGACGTCACCGCGCCGTCCCCATCGCTGGACGACCGGCCCGACGTGACGGCGGCGCCGCGGGCGTTCCGGGTGATGGTCCGCAACGAGGTGTTCCGGTGGGTGCAGTTGCTGGCCCGCCGCGACCACGAGGCGCTGGCCGAGGTGCCGGCCGCCGGCGGCGGGTCGTGGACGGCCGGGGCGGTGGCCGACGCCTTCGCCCCCTACTGGGAGGACTTCGACGACCTGCCGACCGACGCCCATGCCCGGGGCGCCGGGTTCTTCGTGCTGGACGACTCGGGTGGCGTGGCCGCCGACGCCTGGCCCGTCACCCAGACACTGGCCGACCCCGAGGGCTTCCACGAGTGGGTCCTCGAGGGTGCGGTCGACCTGCCGGCCTCCCGGGAGGAGGGCCGCGCCGTCGTGGCCCTGGCGGCGATCCGCCGGCTCTAGAACTCCCGGTCGGCGACGAAGCGGGCGAGGTCGTTGAGGTCGGCCACGGCGCCGTCGTCGAAGCCCAGGCCGTCGAGTGCCGTGAGCGCCAGCACCAGGTGGGCACCGGCCGAGGACTCGGCGTGCGACCGGCCGCCGGCCGCCTCCAGCACCGCCGTGGCCCGGGCCACGTCGTCGTCCGTGAGGTCGCCGTCCCGGCCGTAGACCGCCAGCAGTTCGTCGGCCGCCTCGCCACCCTGATCGAGCACCACCGCCACCGGCAGCGACTTCTTGCGCTCCCGCAGGTCGTTGCCGACCGCCTTGCCGCTGACCGACGGGTCGCCCCAGATGCCCAGCACGTCGTCGACCGCCTGGAAGGCGCAGCCCAACTCCATCCCGAACTCCTCGAGGGCGTCCACCTGGTCGGCCGGCGCCCCGGCCAGCACCGCACCCACCGAGGCGGCGTAGGCCAGCAGCGCACCCGTCTTGTCCGCCTCCATCGCGACGCACTCGGCCAGCGACACCGCCGGCAGGTCGTCGAACGCCATGTCGGCCGCCTGCCCGGCGATCATCGCCGCCGTGGCCCGGGTCAGGCGGGCGGCCGCCTCCCGGTGCTGGGGCGACGGGTCGTCGAGCAGCACCCGGTACGCCAGGTTGTGGAGGGCGTCGCCCGAGATGATCGCCTCGTCGGTGCCGAACGCCGCCCACACCGTCGCCCGGTGTCGCCGCTCGGTGTCGCCGTCGATGATGTCGTCGTGCACCAGCGAGAAGTTGTGCACCAACTCGACCGCCACCGCCCCCGGCACCGCCACCCCGGCGGGGGCGCCGACCGCCTCGGCCGACAACACCGTCAGCGCCGGACGCAGGCCCTTGCCGGTCCCCACGTCGGACGGCGAGCCGTCGACCTCCGTCCACCCGAAGTGGTAGGTGGCCGAGGGGAGCAGCTGCGGCTGGAGCGACTCGACCGCCGCCCGCAGCGCCGGCTCGACCAGCAAACGGGCCCGGCCGAGGACCTCGGGGGTGGTCACCCGCGGCGGTCGGGGAGGAACGGGTAGTCGGCGCGCACCTGCGCCACCCGGGCCGGATCGACCTCGGCGACCAGCACCTGCTCGACGCCCGGCTGGCCCTCGGCCAGCACCTCGCCGAACGGGTCCACGACCACGCTGTCGCCCGTGTAGGACAGCTTCGGGTCGGTGCCGACCCGGTTGACGCCCACCACGTACGCCTGGTTCTCGATGGCCCGCGCCCGCAGCAGCGTGCGCCAGTGCTCCCGCCGGGCCTCGGGCCAGTTGGCAGGCACCAGGTACAGGTCGGTCTCGTGCGCCAGGTCCCAGAAGGCCTCGGCGAAGCGCAGGTCGTAGCAGACGAACAGCGACGTGCGGACGCCGCCGATGTCGATCGTGACGTGCTTCTCGCCGGCCCGGTACCGCTCGTGCTCCCGGACGTAGGAGAACGGGTAGAGCTTGTCGTAGTGGTGGGTGGCGCCGTCGGGGGCGGCCACGACGAACCGGTTGACCGGCAACTCGCCGGCGATATCGGCCGTCGGAATCGACCCGGCGGTCCAGCAGCCGTGCCGGGCCGCCTGGTCGCACAGCCACTCGACGCTCGGCCCGTCGGCCGGCTCGACGATCAGGTCGGTGGCCAGCGAGAAGCCGGTCGGGAACATCTCGGTGAGCACCACCAGGTCGGCCCCCCGGTCGGCGGCTTCGGCCACCATGCCGGCCAGGTGGGCGTGGTTGGCGGCCCGGTCCTCCCAGACCACGTCGTGCTGAATGGCGGCGACCCTCATGGCGGACCTCCTCGTGGGATTCGGGGACTCGGGGCTCAGGGGGCGAGCGTGGCCAGCCGGTCGGCCGCCTCGCTGAGCACGTCGGGATGCTTGCAGAAGGCGAACCGCACCAGATGCCGGCCGGCCGCCTCGTCGTCGTAGAAGACGGTGCTCGGCACGCCCACCACCCCGCAGCGCTCCGGCAGCGACAGGCAGAACTCGATGCCGTCGTCGAAGCCGAGAGGCCGGATGTCGGCCGTGGCGTAGTAGGTGCCCGACGGTGGCCGCACCTCGAAACCGGCGGCGGTGAGGCCCCCGCAGAACAGGTCCCGCTTGGCCTGCAGGTCGGCAGCCAACTCGGCGAAGTAGCCGTCATCGAGGCCGAGGGCGACGACCAGGGCGTGCTGGAATGGCCCGCTGCTCACGTACGTCAGCGACTGCTTCGCCACGACGACCGCCGACACCAAGTCGGTCGAACCCATCGCCCAGCCGACCTTCCAGCCGGTGAACCCGAACGACTTCCCGGCCGACGAGATCGTGAGGGTGCGTTCGGCCATGCCCGGCAGCGTCGCCATCGGGATGTGTCGGACGTCGTCGAAGACGAGGTGCTCGTAGACCTCGTCGGTGACGACCAACAGGTCGTGCTCGACCGCCACTGCGGCGACGGCCGCAAGTTCGTTCGCGTCGAAGACCTTGCCGGCCGGGTTGTGCGGTGAGTTGAGCAGGATCAGTCGCGTGTTGGGACCGACCGCCGCCTCGAGGTCGGCCACGTCGAAGCGGAGGTCCGGCTCCTGCAGGCGGACCACCCGGCGCCTACCACCGGCCAGGGCAATCGAGGTGGCGTAGTGGTCGAAGTAGGGCTCGAACACCACAACCTCGTCGCCCGGCTCGACCAGCGCCAGCATCGCCGCGGCGATGGCCTCGGACGCACCGGCGGTGACCAGCACCTCGGTGTCGGGATCGACCTCTAGGCCGTAGAAGCGTCGCTGGTGGTCGGCCACCGCCCGGCGCAGCGCTGGGACGCCCAGGCCGGGCGGGTACTGGTTGTGGCCGGCACGCATCGCAGCCACTGCCGCCTCGAGGACCGCGTCGGGCCCGTCGGCGTCGGGGAAGCCCTGGCCGAGGTTGATGGCGCCGGTGCGCGACGCCAACTCGGACATCTCCGCGAAGATCGTGGTGCCGAAGCCCTGGAGGCGCTCGACGAGGTAGGGGTTGCGCTCGCCCATCGGTGTCACGGTAGCGGCGGCGCCCGGTGATCCCGGCCGTCGTCGGACCGAATCAGCCAACCGGGGTACCGATCAGGGTCTCGCGCAGCTGGCGCTTCAGGAACTTGCCGTTGGCGTTCTGGGGCAACGGCTCGTCCACGAACCAGACGTGCTCGGGCACCTTGAACGAGGCGATCCGCTCGGCCACGTGGGCGCGCAGTCCGTCGGCGTCGAGCGACTCGCCGGGGAGCAGCAGCACGGCCACGCCCACCGCCTCGCCCAGGCGCTCGTCGGGCACGGCGAACACGGCCGCCTCCGAGATGGACGGATGCTCGTAGATGGCGGCCTCGACCTCCGCCGAGTACACGTTCTCGCCGCCGCGCAGCACCATGTCCTTGGCCCGATCGACGAGGAACAGGAAGCCGTCGTCGTCGAGGTAGCCGATGTCGCCGGTGTGGAACCAGCCGTCGGTGAGGACCTCGGCGTTGGCCTCGGGGCGGTTCAGGTAGCCGCGGAACACGTTGGCGCCCCGAACCCACAACTCGCCGACGCCGCCGGGCGGCTGGTCGGTGCCGTCGTCGCCGACGATGCGGGTCTCCATGACCGGAAGCGCCGGGCCGGCCGACTCGGGCTTGGCGAGGAAGAAGTGCGCCGAGTTGATGGTGATGACGCCGTTGACCTCGGTGAGGCCGTAGCCGGTGCTGGGCCGGCCCTGGATGCGATCCTCGATCTTGGCGACCAGGTCCGGCTGCACCGCCGCCCCGCCGCCACCGAGGTGCTGGATGCTGGAGGTGTCGCGGGTGGCGAAGTCGGGACTGTTGACGAGCTCCCGGGCCATCGTAGGCACGCCGGTGAACGTCGAGGTGCGCTCCCGCTCGATGAGCTCGAGGGCCCGCTCGGCATCCCAGCGGTGCATCAGGACGAGTCGGCCGCCCGACGCGGTGACCGGGTGCAGGCAGCAGTTGCAGCCGGTGACGTGGAAGAGCGGCACGGCCAGAACCGAACCCGGGTTGGACTCGCCACTGACCTTGTCGGACCCGGGCGGCGGCTCGCCGGCAGCGACGGCCTTGGCCTGGGCGGCGTCGGTCATGACCTGCCAGAACGCCAGGTTCAGCAGGTTGGTGACGGCACCGCGGTGCGTGAGCACGGCGCCCTTAGGATGGCCGGTGGTGCCCGAGGTGTAGAAGATGCAGACGTCGTCCTCGGGCGAGATGTCGGGCAGGGTCGGCGGGTCACCGGCGGCGGCAAGGGCGTCGTCCCAGTGGACGGCGTCGTCGGGCAGGCCTCCTCCTGACACGCCGGCGTCGGTGCGGACGGCGACCACGTGGAGGCGACGCCCGTCGCGCAGGCCGTCGAGGTGGGGGCGGATCCGGTCGAGGCGCTCCCCGTCGCAGAGCAGCACGCCCGCCTCGCAGTCGGTGAGGCCGAACTCCATCTCCGGGCCGGTCCACCAGGCGTTCATGCCGACGACCGCCGCCCCGATGCTGACCGTGGCCCAGTAGCCGACGACCCACTCGGGGTAGTTGCGCATGGCGATCGCCACCCGGTCGCCGTGGCCGATGCCGACCGAGGCCAGGTGGGCGGCGAGGGCGCCGACCCGCTCGTGGACGTCGGCGTACGTGTACCGCTCGTCCTCGTAGACGAGGAAGTCCTTGTCGGCGTGGGCGGCCGAGGCGGCCCAGAGCAGCGCCAGGTCGGGTGGGGCGGCGTCGTAGGCCCGGGTCGGCACGCCCCGCACGTCGACCACCGACCAGGCGAACGGCGCGCCCGGTGCGGTCATCTCGTCCCATGCCTCTCGGAAGTGTCGGTCCACGCGTGCTCCTCGATCCCCGTGCCGCCGGTCTCGACGGCAGCCGGTGACCCTAGACAACCGACCACAGGCCTCTCCCATCGCGCCCCCGGGTGAGAAGGGGACGGGCCTCCCCTCAATCGCCACGTGAGAAGGGGAAGGGCCTCCTCCCACTTGGCCCGCTGGCTTGCGGGCGAGGCCGGGGTGCGGATGCGACACGACTTGCGCCGGCTGGAGCGAACGGGTGCGGCCCGGCGATCCGGCCGGGGAGAGCGGGCCATCGACACACCCGGGTTTGCCTGCGGACCTCCCATACGCCACCGTGTCCCGAGATCGAGACAGGGAAGGACACCCAGCACATGCACGAGATCCCCTTCGACGACATCGACGCCATCAACGCCGCCGGCGGCGAGGATGCCTGGAGCGACTGGGGGCCCGAACTCGAGGTCACCCAGGAGATGATCAACGGCTTCGCCGACCTGACCGGGGACCACCAGTGGATCCACGTCGACGTCGAGCGGGCCACCGCCGGCCCGTTCGGTGCGCCGATCGCCCACGGCTTCCTGACCCTGAGCCTGATGCCGAGCCTCAACAAGACGGGCACGGTGAGACTCACCGGCCACCAGAACGTCGTCAACTACGGCGCCGACGGGCTGCGCTTCCTCGCGCCGGTTCCCGTCGGGTCGAAGCTGCACGCCCGCAACCGGATCAAGGAGGCCCGGCAGCACAAGAAGGGCACCCTGCTGGCCACCCAGGTGGCAATCCACGGCGTCGGCAGCGAGGTGCCCGCCCTGCTCTACGAGGCCCTCGTCCTGTACCAGGGCTAGGGCGGGCGGCAGAGGCGCCCGTCGATCAGTTGTTCTTGATCGTCATCCCGCCGTCGACCAGGAGGGCGTGGCCGGTGATGTAGCCGGACGCCGGCAGGGCCAGGTGGAGGATGCCGTGGGCGATCTCCTCCGGCTGGGCGTAGCGGCGGAGCGGCACCCGGCGGCGGGCGAACTTGACCTTGGCGTCGTCGGGGATCGACGACGTGAGTGCCGTGTCGACCGGGCCCGGGCACACGGCGTTGACCGTGATGCCGTCGTCGCCCAGCTCGACCGCCAGTGCCCGGGTCAGGCCGACCACGGCGTGCTTTGCGGCCGTGTAGGCGGCCATCCCGGCCGAGCCGCCCACGCCCTCGGTGGACGACACGTTCACTATCCGGCCCGCCGACGACGCCCGCAGGTGCGGGAGCGCCGCCCGGATGGCGGTTGTCTGGGCGGTGGCCATCAGGTCGAGGGCCCGGTCCCAGGTGTCGACGAAGGCGTCGTGGCCGATCGGCGCGCCCATGGCGGCCCCGGCGTTGTTGACCAGCACGTCGAGCCCCGGACCCCACGCCGCCACCTCGTCGACGACCCGTCGCACCTCGGGCCGGTCGGTGACGTCGAGGCCCCACGCACGGGCGGCACCACCCGCACCCTCGACCTCGGCAGCCACCACGGCGGCCGCGTCGCCGTCCACGTCGGTGACCGCGACGCGGGCGCCCTCGTCGGCGAACAGGTGGGCGGTGGCCCGACCGATGCCCGAACCGGCACCGGTGACCAGCACGACATGGCCCGCCACCGACCGGCTCAGGTGCGACAGGCGGCCACCGGATGCGTCGTCCATGCGCCGAGTCTCGCGCCGCGGGTTGTCGAAAGGCCCCACCGGGCCGGATGATGGGGCCATGACCTTCCCCACCGGACCTGACCGCGTCGCCGCCATCGACACGATGATGGGCACCAAGGCTGGACCGGCCGCCCGCAGGATCTACAAGGACCTCATGGCCCTCAAGGACCAGGAGTCGAAAGACATGGTCTTCCCGGCCCAGTACATGTTCAAGGACGTGCCCTACTCGCCGGACGCCCGCGGCGCAGGCGGGGATGCCGGGGAAGCCGGGGAAGCCGGGGACGACCGGCCGATCCCCGAGGGCGCCGACCTCCTGCTGCCCGCCATGGACCGCAACGGCGTGGAGTACGCCATGATCGGCGCCGGCGGCGAGGACTCGATGGCCCGGCAGCTGCTCACCGACCATCCGGACCGCTTCCTGGCGTCCTACGAGGCCGACCCCAACGACGTGATGGGCACGATCCGTACGATTCGTCGGCTCCACGACGAGGTGAACCTGCGGGCGGTCACGTTCTTCCCGGCCGGCACCAACCCCCAGGTGCCGATCGACGACCCCAAGATGTACGCCCTCTACGCCGTGTGCTGCGAGCTGGAACTGCCCGTCTTCTGCTGCGCCGGCATCCCCGGGCCCCGGCTGCCGTTCGCTCCGCAGCGGGTCGAGCTCATCGACCAGGTCATGTACGACTTCCCCGAGCTCACCTTCGTCACCCGCCACGGCTGCGAACCCTGGCAGGAACTGATGGTGAAGCTGATGCTGAAGTGGCCGAACCTCTACTACTCGACCTCGGCCTTCTCGCCCCGCTACTACCCGAAGGCGATCATCGACTACGCCAACACCCGCGGCGCCGACAAGGTGGTCTACGCCGGCTACTTCCCGATGGGGCTCTCGCTCGACCGCATCTTCACCGAGCTCCAGGACGTGCCGTTCAAGGACGAGGTGTGGCCCAAGTTCCTCCGCCACAACGCCGCCCGGGTGCTGCGACTCGACGGGTGAGCGAACCCGACGAGCACCCCGCCAGCCACACCGATCCCACCGGCCCCACCGACCTGCCGGACTGGGCGCTGGCGCAGCGGGAGCACCTCGAGCCCGCCATCGTCGGGCGGTTCGGCGTGCACCCGCCCTGGTGCCGGCCGGTCGGACGGGTGCAGGTGTCGATCGATCCGGGGCCGACCTTCGGCCACGGCAGCCACCCCTCGACGGTGCTGGTCCTGGCCGAGCTGGACCAGTTCGGACCGGAGGGCCGTTCAGTCCTCGACGTGGGCTGCGGGTCGGGCGTGCTGGCGATCAGTGCCGCCATGGCCGGGGCGGGTTCGGTCGTCGCCGTCGACGTCGACCCCGACGCTGTGGCCTGGACCCGGTTCAACGCCGAAGCGAACGGCGTGTCACTGGACGCCTCGACGGCTCCCGTGGCCGACCTGGGCGGCCCGTTCGAGCTGGTGCTGGCCAATGTGCTTCCGAGCGTCCACGCCGAACTCGCTGCCGACCTGGTCCGGCTCACCGCCGACGGGGGGACGCTGGTGGCCAGCGGCGTGCCGGAGGAACGCGCCGACGAGGTCGCCGTGCTCTACGTCGCTGCCGGGGCCGGGGAACTGGTGCCTGAGCACCGCAACCGCTTCGACGGCTGGACGGCGCTCACGTTCTCGAAGAACGGGCGATAGCCACCCGCGGGGTCAGCCCCGCGGTCCGGCCACGCCGCGCTGGCGCAGGTCGGCGATGCGGTCGGCATCGTAGCCCAGGCCGGCCAGCACCTCGTCGGTCTGCTCGCCGATCTCGGGCGCCATGGTGGGCGTGGGCGGCAGCTGGCCCTCGACGTAGACCGGCAGGGGCAGCTGCTCGGCGCCGACGTCCTCGACTCGGTACATCGGGAGCCGGTGTTGGAACTGCGGGTCCTCGACCACGTTCTTGGGGGTGTTGACCGGGGCGATCGGCGTGTTGACCTCGTTGGCGAAGTCCAGCCACTCGGCGCAGGTCTTGGTCCGGAAGATCTCGCGCAGCTCGACCTGGAGTTCGGTGTTCTGGCGGGCGTGGTCGGCGTACTTGGAGCCGGGCCACCGCTCGAAGAGTTCCATGCGGTCGACGCCCTCGCAGAAGTTGCGCCAGAAGGCCTGCTCGGAGGCCATGAAGAGCACGTGGCCGTCGGCGGCCTCGTAGATCTGGTAGCGGACGCCCTCCCACATGCCGGCCAGTCCCGGCTCGCGTCGCTCGTAGTCGTCAGCCGGGTTGCCGGTAACGACGTCCTCGGGCCGCTCATAGGCCCGGTAGGTCTCGATCCGGTACCAGTCCATGTAGGCGGCGGCGTCGGACTGAGCGACCTCCAGGGTGACGCCCTCGCCGGTCTCCCGGGCGCGGATGACGGCGGCGAGGATGCCGAGCGCACCGACCATGGGTCCGATGTTGATGCCAACGTTGGGCAGGACCGGGATCCGGGTGAAGCCGTCGTCGTCGACCACCGGATCGACGAGCCCCGCCCAGGTGTCGTAGGCGATGCCGTGGCTGGGCATGTCCATGTAGGGGCCTGAGGCGCCGTAGCCGGAGATGGTGCAGAACACGAGCTTCGGGTTGACGGCCCGCAGGTCGTCGACGCCGAGGCCCAGCTTGGCGAGCGAGCCGGGGCGCATGGCCTCGACGACCACGTCGGCGTCGCGGACCAGGTCCTTGTAGATCGCCACGCCCTCCTCGGACTTGAGGTCGAGGGCGATGCTGCGCTTGCCGCGGTGGGTGTGGAGGTGCAGTAGCGAGGTGCCCTCGATGATGGGCCAGGTCATCTGGCGGACGTAGTCGCCGGCGGGCGGCTCGACCTTGATGACGTCGGCGCCGAGGTCGGCGAGGAAGGTGGCGATGAGTCCAGGGCCGAGCAGCGAGCTCTCGATCACCTTGAGTCCGGACAGTGGCTGGTTGGCGTCGTTCCCCACGTCGGGTGGTCCCTCTCTCGGGTCGGGTGGTGGCCCGGGGTGCGTCCCGAGGCCTGAAATCTGACGGTCCGTCAGATTATCCGCTGGACCGGCTGCGCGCGGCCTCGGCGGGCAGGTCACGCATCTCCCTAGGCTCGCGCCATGTCCGCGCCGATGGGGATGCTCCACGCCATGTCGCACCACGGCGGCCAGGCGCCCGACGTCGGCGCCGGGACCCGCCGGCGGGTGTGGGCGTTCGCCCGCCCCTACCGCAACAAGGTGACCGGCTTCGTGGTCACGGTCGTGCTGACCTCGGCACTGGGCGTGATCCCGCCACTGCTGTTCCGGGAGATCATCGACGGCGCCATCGCCGACGCCGACCGTCGACGCCGACCGTCGACGCCTCACCGTCCTGGGAGGCATCGTCGTGGTGGCGGCGCTCGCCCACGCCCTCCTGTCGTTCCTCGAGCGCTGGTGGTCGGCGACCATCGGCGAGGGCGTGATCTTCGACCTGCGGGTCGCCCTGTTCGACCACGTCCAGCGCCTGCCCCTCTCCTTCTTCACCCGCACCCAGACCGGGGCGCTGGTCAGCCGCCTCAACAACGACGTGATCGGGGCGCAGCGGGCCCTCACCGGCACGCTCGGCACCGTCGTCGCCAACGCCATCACGGGCATCACCACGGTCGTCACGATGTTCATGTTGGAGTGGCGCATCACCCTCCTGGCCCTGCTGCTGGTGCCGCTCTTCGTGCTGCCCGCCCGCCGGGTTGGGGGCGTCGTCACCGACATCACCCGCGAGGGCATGAACCTCAACGCCTCGATGAACGCCACCATGACCGAACGCTTCAACGTGTCCGGCGCCCAACTCGTCAAGTTGTTCGGCCGCCACGGCGACGAGACCGCCGGCTTCGCCGCCCGGGCCGGGCGTGTCCGCGACATCGGCGTGCGCAGCGCCCTCTACAGCCGCATGTTCCTGATCGCCCTCACCCTCCTCGGCGCCCTCGGCACCGCCGCCGTCTACTGGTTCGGCGGGTCGATGGCCATCGACGGCAGCATCAGCATCGGCACCCTGGCCTCGATGGGCGTCCTGGTGGCCCAGCTCTACGGCCCGCTGGCCCAGCTCACCAACGCCCGGGTCGACGTACTGTCGGCGTTCGTCTCCTTCGAGCGGGTGTTCGAGGTGCTCGACGCCCCCAACCCGGTGGCCGACGCCCCCGACGCCGTGGCATCGACGCCCGGACCGGGCGGCATCCGGATCTCCGGCCTCTCCTTCCGCTACCCCGGCGCCGACAAGGCCTCCGTGGCGTCGCTCGAGACCGAGTCCACACCGGGCGAGCCCGGCCGCCTCGTCCTACGCGGCCTCGACCTGGAGGTGGCGCCGGGACGGATGCTCGGGGTGGTCGGCCCCTCCGGCTCCGGCAAGAGCACCCTGGCGTCGCTGCTCACCCGCCTCTACGACGCCACCGAGGGATCCATCGAGGTCGACGGGCAGGACGTGCGCCGGCTGACCCAGGCGTCGCTGCGGTCCCGAATCGGCGTCGTCACCCAGGACGCCCACCTGTTCCACGAGACCATCGGCGACAACCTGCGCTTCGCCCGTCCCGACGCCACCGTCGAAGAGCTCGACGCCGCCTGCCGGGCGGCCCGGATCCTCGAGGTGGTGCAGCGGCTGCCCGACGGCTACGACACCCTCGTCGGCGAGCGGGGCTACCGGCTCTCGGGCGGCGAGAAGCAGCGGCTGGCCATCGCCCGCCTGCTCCTGAAGGACCCCGACATCGTCATCCTGGACGAGGCCACCAGCCACCTCGACACCGAGAACGAGGCGCTCGTCCAGGAGGCCCTGACTGAAGCCCTCGCCGGGCGCACATCGGTGGTGATCGCCCACCGCCTCTCGACGATCGTCGGCGCCGACGAGATCGTGGTCCTCGACGAGGGCCGCATCGCCGAACGCGGGCGGCACGAGGAGCTGCGTGGGGCCGGCGGGCTGTACGCGGACCTGTGGGAGGGCCTGGTCCGGGAGGAACGGGAAGGGCGGGAACCGCACGCACCACGGGTCTGAGCAGGGCCACACGCCGACCCGCCGACTACCGTTCGAGCGACCCGCACCCGGAGGAGCCTCCGTCCATGACCGCCGACCAACCCGTCCTGCTGGCCGGGGCCCGCACGCCCATGGGCCGCCTGCAGGGTGCGCTCGCCGCCTGTTCCGCCACCGACCTCGGGGCCGTCGCGATCGCCGGCGCCATCGAGCGCGCCGGCCTCACGCCCGGCGACGTCGACTTCGCCTATGTCGGCAACGTGGTCGCCGCCGGCACCGGACAGGTCCCGGCCCGGCGGGCCACCCACGACGCCGGCATCCCGCTGACCGTCCCGTCCACGCTGCTCAACCGGGCCTGCCTGTCGGGGATGCACGCCATCCACCTCGCCACCCAGATGCTCCGCCTCGGGGAGGCCGAGGTGGTCGTGGCCGGCGGCATGGAGTCCATGACCAACGCCCCCCACCTGCTCACGAAGGCCCGCGCCGGCTACCGCATCGGCGACGGCACCCTGGTCGACTCGATGATGGCCGACGGCCTCACCTGCACGATCGAACAGTGCGCCATGGGCGAGGCCACCGAGCGCTTCGCCGTGGAGCTGGAGTTGGGCCGCGAGCGCCAGGACGCCTTCGCCGCCCAGTCGCACCAGCGGGCGGCGACCGCCCAGAAGAACGGCCTGCTGGCCGAGGAGATCGTCCCGGTCACGATCCCCCAGCGCCGGGGCGAGCCGGTCGTGGTCGACGACGACGAGGGCATCCGCCCCGACGCCGACGCCGGCTCGATGGCCCGCCTGCCGGCGGCCTTCGCCCCCGACGGCGACATCACCGCCGGCAACGCCTCGCAGATCTCCGACGGCGCCGCCGCCGTGGTCGTCACCACCCGGGGCCGGGCCGAGGCGCTCGGCGTCGAGACGCTGGCCGAGATCGTGTCTCACGGCCAGGTCGCCGGTCCCGACACCAGCCTCCTGCACCAGCCCAGCAACGCCATCGCACGGGCGCTGGACGCCGCCGGCCTCACGGTCGGCGACCTCGACCTGCTGGAGGTCAACGAGGCATTCGCCGCCGTGGCGCTGGCCTCGATGGACGCCCTCGGCGTCGATGACGACGTCGTGAACGTCAACGGCGGCGCCATCGCCCTCGGTCATCCGATCGGCATGTCCGGCACCCGCATCGCCCTCACCCTCGCCCTCGAGCTACGGCGCCGCGGCGGCGGACTGGGCGCCGCCGGCCTCTGCGGCGGCGGCGGCCAGGGCGAGGCACTCGTGCTCCGGGTCGCCAGATGACCAGCGACGCCGGACCACTGGCGCACACCACCGCCGGCCCCGTCCGGGGGCGGCACCGGCAAGGCGTCGAGCTCTTCGCCGGCATCCCCTATGCGGCACCTCCCGTCGGTAGCCGCCGCTTCGCCCCGCCGGCACCGCCCGAGCCCTGGGACGGCGCCCGCGACGCCCGGCGGTTCGGGAAGTCCGCCCCGCAGCTTCCCGGCGAGGGCCTCACCAACCGGGTACCCGTCGACTGGGACGAGGACTGCCTCACCCTCAACGTCGTCACCCCGGCCGCGGACGACGGCCACCGACCCGTCTACGTGTGGATCCACGGCGGCGCCTACCTCCACGGCCAGGGCTCGACGCCCTGGTACGACGGCACCCCGTTCGCCGTCCGCGGCGACATCGTCGTCGTCACCATCAACTACCGGCTGGGGGCCCTCGGGTTCTGCGACCTGTCCAGCCACCTGGGCGAAGGCTTCCGCTCGACCGGCCTCAACGGGTTCCTCGACCAGTTGGCGGCCCTCGAGTGGGTGCGCGACAACATCGCGGCCTTCGGCGGCGACCCCGAACAGGTGACGGTCGGCGGCGAGTCGGCCGGGGCCTTCAGCGTCTGCAACGTGCTGGCCTCCCCCCACGGCGACGGGCTGGTCCACCGGGCGATCGCCCAGAGCGGTGCCGCCCATAACGCCCACGACCCCGAGGCCGGGGCCGGCATCGCCGCCCAGTTCCTCGCCGCCGTCGACAACCCGTCCGCCGACGACCTGCTCGCACTTCCCGTGGAGCGGATCCTGGCCGCCCAGCAGCAGGTCATCACCGAGCGTCAGGTGCGTACCGCCCACGGCATCGAGCCCTTCTACCCGGTCTGGGGCCACGAGGCCCTGCCCGCCGCGCCGACCGACCTGATCGCCACCGGCGCCGGCGCCGGCGTGCCGCTGCTCACCGGCACCAACGAGGACGAGCTGGCCCTCTGGGGCGTCACCGGCCTCGACGAGGCCCGGGTGGAGCGGTACGCCGCACGCATGTCCGGCGACCCCGAGGCCGTGCTGGCCTGCTATCGGCGGAGGCTGGGCAAGGCGCCGCCCGGCTGGCTGGCCTGTGCCATCGGCACCGACCGGGTGTTTCGGGTGCCGGCGATCCGCCACGCCGAGTCCCGGCATGCCAACGGGGGCACCACGTGGATGTACCGGTTCTCCTGGGACTCCCAGGCGTTCGACGGGCAGTTCGGCGCCGCCCACGCCCTCGAGATCCCCTTCACGTTCAACACCCTGGACCGGCCGGGCACCGAGTTGTTCCTCGGCGAGGGGCCCCGGCCCGACGCACTGGCGGAGGCGGTACACGACGCCTGGATCGCCTTCATCCGGGACGGCGACCCGTCCACCCCCGCCCTCGGCGACTGGCCGGCGTACGAACCCGGGTCCCGGGTCGTGATGGACCTCGACGACGAATGCGGCCTGCTACACGACCCCGAGCCGGACGAGCGTCGCATCTGGGAGCACGCCTGGCGGGATCCGGTCCCGTGAGCGGGGAAACGCTCCGCGTCCTCGTTATGGGCGGCACCCAGTTCAACGGGCTGGCGCTCGTCCACGAACTGGTCCGGGCCGGCCACGACGTCACCATCTGCAACCGCGGGAAGACGGAGGCCCCCCTGCCCGACGGCATCCGGCGGGTCGTCGCCGACCGCTCCGACCACGACCAGGTCCGTGAGGTGTTGGCGGGCCAGGAGTTCGACGTGGTGCAGGACATGACGGCCTACCACCCCGGCGACGTCGAGCTCATGGTCGACCTCTTCGACGGCCGGGTCGGCCACTACGTGTTCGCCAGTTCGACGGTGATCTACGCCGCCGCCGACCTGCTGCCCATCACCGAGTCGCACCCCGTCGAGCGCGGCGACGCCCAGATCGAGTACGGCCTCCACAAGCTGCTCTGCGAGGACGTGCTGCTGGCCGCCCACGAGGAGCGGGGCTTCCCGGTCACGATCACGGCCTTCGCCATGGTCTACGGCCCCCGCAACATCATCCCGGACCGGGAGCAGCGGATGTTCGCCCGTCTCGAAGCCGGCCGATCGGTCCTCGTCCCCGGCGACGGCCAGACCGTCGGCCAGGTCGGGCACGTCGACGACCAGGCCCGTGCCCTCACGGCGGTGATGCTGAACGAGGCGACCTTCGGCCGCCGCTACAACCTCACCGGTGCCGGCTACCACACCGATCTGGGCTACGTCCGCACCACCGCCGAGGTGCTTGGCGTCGAGCCGGACATCCGGCTCATCCCCCACGCGTTCATGGAGGAGTTCTGGGACGGCGGCATCGAGGTGGCCACGCCCGGCGGCGGGTCGGGTGAGACCCGCGCCAACATCGACATCCGCACCAGCGACGAGGCCCGGCGACGCCAGTCGGCCATCCGGCACCGGTTCCGGTTCGCCTCGGTCATCCCCCGCCTGGCGCCCAACATCCACCGCTGGAACCGCAACGTGGCGTTCTCGATCGACGCCCTCCGCCGGGACACGGGCTGGGCGCCGCAGCACGACCTGGCCTCGATGGTCGAACAGACCCACGCCTGGCACGTCGCCACCGGCGGCCGGGAGTACGACTGGTCCTACGAGGACGGACTGCTGGACCTGCTGTAGCCGCGGATTGGTCGGAGGTGGGTCCGATCACCCGTGCAAGTGGGGAGAAGCCCGTCCCCATCCCACTTGGGGATGGAGGTTCAGGAAGGGAAGTGGCAGGCCACGAAGTGGTCCTCAGCCAGTTCCTGAAGCACCGGCTCCTCGGTTGCGCACCGGTCGGTGGCACGGGGACACCGGGTCCGGAACCGGCACCCGGACGGCGGATGGATCGGTGACGGGATCTCGTCGCCGATGGCGGACTCGGACTCGTCCACGGTCGATGCCGGTTCGGGGGCGGACGCCAGCAGCACCCTCGTGTAGGGGTGGGCGGGGGACGAGTAGATGGCGTCGGCGTTTCCGACTTCGCACACCTTGCCGAGGTACATGACGGTCACCCGGTCACTGACGTTGCGGACGACCGACAGGTCGTGGCTGATGAAGACCAGGGTAAGGCCGTAACGGCTCTTCATCTCCTCGAGGAGGTTCAGGATCTGCGCCTGTACGGAGACGTCGAGGGCCGAGACGGGCTCGTCGCAGATGAGGATCTCGGGTTTCAGGACGGCCGCCCTGGCGATGGAGATTCTCTGGCACTGCCCACCCGAGAACTCGTGTGGGCGCCGGTTGGCGGCCACGGTCGGGTCGATGCCGACAGCCTCGAGCACCTCGTCGACCTTGGCGCGGACCTGCTCATCTCCGGATTCCCCCTCCCAGATGGCGAGGCCCTCGGCGACGATGTCGCGTACCCGGCGACGCGGATTCAGCGACGAGATCGGATCCTGGAAGATCATCTGGAGCCGGGGCCGGACCTGGCGGAGTCCCTCGCCCTCCAGGGCGGTCAGTTCCGCCTCCCGGTCGGTTCCCGGGTCGAGCAGTACCCGTCCGGAGGTGGGCGCCGGTAACTGGACGATCGCCCGGGCCGTGGTGGACTTGCCGCAACCCGACTCTCCGACGATGCCGAGCGTCTCGCCCCGCCGGATGTCGAAACTCACGTCGGACACGGCGTGGACGACCTGATGGCGGCCTGCCGGGAACTCCATGACGAGGTTCTCGACGCGCAGCACTACGTCGTCGGCGGTCCGGAGGTGGGCGGTCCCGCTCCCCGCCATCAGCCTTCTCCTCCCGGGCGGTTCAGGTCGGCGATGGGCACGCGGCGGGCGAACTGCTCCATGTCCAGGCCTGCGGCGGTGGTGCCCGCAGCCTCGTTCCCGGCCCGTGCCTCCTTGCCCACCTGTGTGCCCGCCGGGGCATGGCAGGCGCACAGGTGGCCGGCGCCGTGGGAGGTGAGACCGGGGCGGTCCGTGAGGCACTCGGTGACCGAGTAGCGGCACCTGGGGGCGAAGGGGCAGCCCTCGAGGACATCGATCACCTCCGGTGGCCGGCCGGGTATGGGCACCAACCGCGTGTGGCTGGGGGTGTCGATGCGGGGAATCGTCTCGAGTAGTGCCTCGGTGTAGGGGTGGCGCATCTCGGCGAAGAGGGTGTCGGTCGGGGCCTCCTCCATGGTGTGGCCCGCGTACATGACCATCACCTCGTCGGCGCGGCCTCTGACCACCCCGAGGTCGTGGGTGATGAGGATCATGGCCATGCCGCGGGCCCGGCGGAGGTCGTCGAGGAGGTCCAGGATGTGCTTCTGGACGGTCACGTCCAGGGCGGTGGTGGGTTCGTCGGCGATCAGCAGGCGTGGCGAACAGGCCAGCGCCATGGCGATCACGACCCGTTGGCGCATCCCACCCGAGAGTTCGTGGGGGTACTGGGAGAGGCGCTTTCCCGGTTCGGGGATGCCGACCTGTTCGAGCAGGTCGCCGGCTTCGACCAGGGCCTCACGTCGACCCTTCTTCAGGTGGACCCGCAGCGACTCGGCGATCTGCTCGCCCACCTTCTTGACCGGGTTCAACGAGGTCATCGGGTCCTGGAACACCATGGTCATCTCGACACCCCAGAAGTGCTTCTCTCGATTGGCGGCCATGGCGAACACATCGCGGCCGTCGAAATGGGCCGCTCCCTGGATCTGCGCGTAGGAGGGAAGCAGGTTCATGAGGGCCTTGGCGGTCACGGACTTGCCGGAACCGGACTCTCCGACGATGCCGATGGTCTGGCCTTCCTCCAGGTCGAACGAGACCCCGTCGACGGCCCGCACCTTTCCCTGTTCGGTGCGGAATCCGACCCTCAGGTCCTGGACGCGCAGCAGGGGTCCGGCCATCTCAGCGGCTCCCGATGCCGAGTTCGCGCACGTCGAAATACTGGCGCAGCCGGTCGCCGGCCCAGTTCAGCGACAGCACGGTCAGGAACATGGCCCCAATCGGGAAGAAGGCCACCCAGGGCGCCGACCGCAGCGTTCGGGGCGACGCGCCGAGGTTGATCATCTTGCCCCACGAGAACCCCTCGGCCACCGAGAGGTTCAGGTAGGCCAGGCCGCCCTCGGCGACGATCGTCAGGCCGAGGCCGAGGAGCAGGAGGGCGGCCATGGGAATGAGGACGTTGGGCAGGATCTCCCGGACCATGACCCGGCGGTTGGTGGCCCCCAGGAGTCGGGCTGCGGCCACGAACTCCCGTTCGGCGAAAGCGATGGTGATGGCCCGGCCGAGGCGGGCCACCGACGGGACGACCAGGACGCTCAGGGTCAGGCTCACGACCCAGAGTCCCTGGCCCACGATGCTGATGATCAGCAGGAACAGCACGAGCGAGGGGAAGCTCAGCATGACGAAGACGACGAAGCTCAGGACCCTGTCGGTGGCTCCACGGAAGTAGCCGCTGACCACCCCGACGAGGCCCCCGACGAGGAAGCCGAGCACGATCGAGACGAACCCCACCATGAGCGAGACCCGGGCCCCCCAGATGGTCCGGGAGAAGATGTCCCGGCCGTTGGAGTCGGTACCGAACCAGTGGGCCCAACTGGGGCCGTCCTGTCGCGGACCGGCGCCGATCTCCTCCGGGTCGCCGATGGGGAGCAACGGAGCGAGCAGTGCCGCCCCGACGATTAGGAAGACCCAGCCGACGGCAAGCCAGAAGCCGACCCCGAGCCGACGCTGGACGAAGTCGCCGGTGTCCAGCCCATCAACGGCGTCGGTGGGACGCTCGACGACCGTGGGTTCCGTCGGTTCAGGCATCCCGCCTCACCCTCGGGTCCAGGTACGAATAGAGGAGGTCGACGGCGGTGTTGATCAGAACGAAGGCGGTCACGATGATGACCACGCAGGCCAGGACCACCGGATTGTCGTCGCGGACGATGGAAACGTACAACTCCCGTCCGATCCCCGGAATGGAGAAGATCTGTTCGATGATGATCGAGCCGGCGAACAGCGCGGCCGTGTTCAGGCCCACGACGGTGACCATTCCGAACAGGGACGGCCTCAGGACGTGCCGGAACATGATCCGGCGGTCCGACAGCCCCTTGGCCTTGGCGGTGACGACGAAGTCCTCCTGGAGCGTCGTGATGAGGTCCGTGCGGAGCAGTCGTTGGTAGACGGCGGACAACGGCAGGCCGAGGGTAAGGGAAGCGAGGGTGAGGGACCGCAGCCGGGAGAACAGGTCGTCGTCCTCGAAGCGACTGGGGAAGACCTCCCACCGGACCACGAAGAAGTACATCAGGATGATTGCGAGGGCGAAGCCTGGTATGGACAGGAGGCCGAATGACAACGCGGTGGACGCCCTGTCCAGTCGGCGGTTGGCCCGGTAGGCGGCCGCCACGGCCCAGGGGATCGAGACGACGAGTGCCACCGTCACCGACATGCCCATGAGCAGCAGCGACTTGGGGAGCCGTTCGGCCAGGATCGTGCTCACCGGCATGTAGTTCTTGAAGGACTCCCCGAAGTCCCCCTGGACCATCGCTCCGATCCAACGCACGTAGCGGACCGGCAGCGGGTCGTCGAGGTGGTACTTCTCCCGGGCTTCGGCAACCAGTTCGCACTCGCCGAGGCTGCTGCCCGGCCGTGTCCCGACGACGTCTTCGGCTTCTCCGGCGATGACGGCGTCGCAGTCGACCTGCGTGTAGAAGCCGACGACGTTGAACAGCGGGTCACCGAGGGCGTTCATCGCCGTATAGGCGACGAACGTGGTGACGAGCAGCACCCCAAGCATGAATGCCAGTCGACGTGCCAGGAAAGTCATCGGACCTCGCGGGGTCTCGCGGTCAATAGGAAAAGGGGGCGGCCGGTGGAACCGGCCGCCCCCTTCAGCCCTTGTTCGTGCTCTGGAGCCTCCCTGCTACTCCTCGATCCAGATCTGTTGCCAGCCTGGGTTGCCGCCGTTGGTGTGGCAACGTGGCTGGCTGCCGTCCGGGTTCTCGTAGCCGCAGATGTTCGTGACCCCCGGGGCGTAGCCGTGGGTCCACATCGTGTGCGTCAGGAAGAGATAGGAATAGCCGTCACGAATGCTTTCGCTGAAGGTGTTCCAGTGCTCCCGGTTCGCTTCGCGGTCGTCGCTGGCCCGGGCGGCGAACATGGCCTCGTCTCTCGCCGGATCACACTCACGTGGCCAGTTCAGGGACAGCACCCCTATCGCGTCACACTCCGTCCAGAGGATGTGTCCATCCGGGTTGAGGCTCCCGAACTGACGCCAGGTCATGAAGTCGTAGAGGCCCAGGATCGCGTCGGTGATGTGTTCGTCCTGGAGTTTCATGTCCTTCGTGACGTTGAAGTGCTCGGACCAGCCGTCGGTAAGCAGGTCGTAGACGCGGTCCTGGATGACGGACGGGCCGGAGTACTGGTACTCGATGTTGATCCTGCCGTCCGTGCACATCTCGGGCACATCGGCGCAGTACTCCTCCACCAGCGGTGTGGCCAGTTCGGGTTGGTCGTGCACCTGGACGATGTCCGGGTTGTAGTAGAGCTCCTCCGGCGTGAACACCGAGTCGGCTGCGCGTGTCACCCCGGCGCCGATGAACTCGATGTAGTCATCGCGAGCCAGCGAGTAGCTGAGCGCTTGACGGGCCCGGATGTCGTCGAACGGCGGCCGGGAGTTGTTCGCCACGCCGAAGGTTTCGTCGCCCATGTCGCCCTCGTGGATCGTGTAGCCATCGCCTGCCAGGTCACGGATTGCAAGGATGGCGTCCACGTTCGAAGTCCCCATGGCGTCAATGTCGCCGACACCCAGCGCCGAAGCGGCGATCTCGCCGTCGGTGTAGATGTAGAACTCGATCGCGTCCAGGTACACGTCGCCCTGCCAGTAGTCCGGGTTCCGGACGAAGCGCGTCATGCTGTCCTGTACGCGGCTGTCGAACATGAACGGCCCGGTACCGACGGGCGCCTGGTTCAGCGAGCCGTCCGCCTCGGCGGCCTCCATGTACGCCAGCGACGGGATCATCCCGAGCTGGGTCGTGAAGATGCCCGGGAAGTCCACGTGTGGACGCGGGGCGTGGTAGCGGATCGTGTAGTCGTCGACGATCTGGGCCGGCTCGAACAACTCCGTTTCCGGATCGTCGGTCGCGAACAGCGCCCTGACGGCGATCCCAACGGTTGGATCGGTCAACTGCATCTGGAACGCCTTCAGGACCGCAGCGGAGGTGAAGTCCGTTCCGTCATGGAACTTGACGCCCTCGCGCAACTTGAAGTCCCAGGTCACGTTGTCTGACGTGCTCCACGACTCGGCCAGGATCGGGACGTACTCGCACTGGCACGGGGTGTCCTTGACGCCGACCAGGTAGTCGTAGACCGCTACGCCCATCTGGTAGGCGGAGGCCGCGAACCGGTTGACGGCGGGGTTCAACCCGTCGGTCTCGGCTTCGAGGCCGACCCGCAGGGTGCCACCGAAGACCGGCTCCGGCCAAAAGTCCTCGGGTTCCATGCCGGTGGCGCCGATGACGCCGTCGACGAACAGGCTCATGCCCAGCATGGCGCCGTCGTCCATGGTCTCCCCTGCCGCGACCATCACGTTGCCGGCCTGATCATGGATCGGACCGGAGAACGGATGGAAGTCGCCGGCGATGATCTCGGCCTTGCGGGCCTCGACCGCCGCCACCACGTCGGCGTCGACGTCGTCGGCGATGGGCGCCAGGTCGACGATCCCGTCGGCCATCGACCCCCAGTAGTAGCCCGGCGTGTACGTGCCCGCAGTCGCCGCCTCGATGATCTCGGCATATCGCGGACCCCAGTCCCACACCGGCGCCGTCAGGTACGCGTTCGGCGCGAACGCCGACATGTCCGAGTTGTACGACACCCAACGGGCGCCGGCCGCCTCGGCACGCTCACCGGCCGCCGTCGAGTCCTGGTGCATCGCGATCACGTCGGCACCCTTGTCCAGAAGCGCCTGCGCCGAGTCACCCTCGACGACCGGATCGAACCACGTCGACGTCCACGCGACCTCCACGGTCGCCGTCGGATTCACCTCGCGCACACCCAACGTGAACGCATTGATCCCCCGGATCACCTCCGGGATCGGGAACGCCGCCACGTAGCCGATCTGGCCGGACTCGCTCGCCGAACCGGCGACCATGCCAGACAGGTACCGCGGCTCGTACATGCGGCCGAACGTGTTCCCGAAGTTCGTCTCGTTGGCCTTGTAGCCCGACACGTGGTCGAACACCACGTCCGGATACTCGGCCGCCAACGCCTCCATGTCGTCCATGTACCCGAACGACGTCCCGATGATCACGTTGAACCCGTCATCGATGAACTGGCGCACGAAGTCCGCGAAGTCCGACGTGCCCTCCGGCACCGACTCCACGAACGCCGTCTCCACGCCCGTCGCCGCCGCAGCCGCCTGACGACCCTGGTCGTGCGCCCACGTCCACCCGGCATCCCCCACCGGGCCCACGTAGATGAACGCCGCCTTGGTCTCGGCGGGCGCCTCCGGCGCCTCGGTCGTCGTCGTCTCAGCCGGCGCCTCGGTCGTCGTCGTCTCAGCCGGCGCCGCGGTCGTCGTCGTCTCAGCCGGCGCCGCGGTCGTCGTCGTCTCAGCCGGCGCCGCGGTCGTCGCCGGCGCCGCTGTCGTCTCGGAGGCACTGCCACTGTCCCCGTCGGAGCCACATGCCGCTCCGAGCATCATCAGGCTCAATCCGATCGCCAGCAACCTTTGCAGGCGTCCCGTCCGCGTAAGGCCACTTCTCATCGATCCCCTCCTCGGGCTCGTCCACTCCGGTGACGCGCGTCACGCCCCCGGTGGTCCGGTCATCATCGTCGTTCGCTGGCGAGTAGGCAAGCCGAGACTGTCACGAATCCCGGCGACCCCGTAGCCTTCCGGCACGTGGCCCCGGATCCGCACGACCTCGACCTGGACGACCGGGGCCTCGTCGTCCGCCCCGACCCCTCTCCGATGCCCGAGGCGCCGCACTCCCTCGCCGACCTGCTCGTCGACGGCGTCGACGAGCACCCCGGCCGCGAGGCCCTCATCGACCCGTACGCGCGCCTCACCTACCGGGAACTCGACGAACAGGTGGCCGCCGCCGGCGGCGGCCTGGCCGCACTCGGCATCGGCGCCGGCGACCGGGTGGCCTGCAGCCTCCCCAACCGCAACGAACTGGTCGTCGCCTTCCTCGCGGTCCAGCGCCTGGGCGCCGTCTGGTTGGGCGTCAACACCAATCTGGCACCGACCGAGGTTCACTGGATGCTCGATGACGCCGACGTGTCGGCGTTCATCTCCACCCCGGAGCGGGCCGATCCCATGGGGAACGACCGGGCCCTCACCGTCTCCCGCGACGGCACCGGCACGTGGAGCGACCTGGTCGCCGCCGGGCACCCAGACCCCCGGATGGCCGTCGACCCGCACGCCCCGGCGGCCATCAGCTACACCAGCGGCACCACCGGCCACCCCAAGGGCGCGGTCCACAGCCAGCACAACGTCCTCTGGTCGGCGATCAACAGCCGGACCGCCTATCCCGTCACGCCGGACGAGCGCCACGGGAACGCCCTGGCCTGCACGATCCTGAACCTGCTCCTCCTCGGCCCGGTCTGGTCGTTCACCCGCGGCACGACTGCGGTACTCATCGACCGGACCGACCCCGTGGGCCTGACCGAGGCCGTTCAACGGGAACGGGTGACCCGGATCCTGCTGGTCCCCACGCTCGTCCACGACCTGGTCGAGCACCCCGACATCACCCGCGCCGACCTGGCCGGACTCACCCACGTGGTCATCGGCGCCGCCCATACCCCACCCGAACTGCGCCGTCGCTGGTTCGAGAAGTTCGGCTCCTGGCCGCTGGTCGGCTACGGCCTGACCGAGGCGCCGTCCGGCGTGGCCCGCGACCGCCGCGACGCCGACGGGACCGACCCCGACGCCGACGGCGCCGCCGGCCACCCGCTGGACCCGGTCGACATCGTGGTCCTCGACGAGGCGGGTCACGAGCTCCCGGTCGGCGAGGTCGGCGAGCTGTGCGTCCGACACCACACGGAGGGACGGTGGGCAGGCGTGTGGACGCCGATGCTGGGCTACTGGAACCGACCCGAGGCGACTCGGGAGGCCCTCCGCGGTGGCGTCCTCCACACCGGCGACCTGGGCCACCTCGATTCGGAGGGCCGCGTCTTCGTGAAGGGCCGCCAGAGCCAGTTGATCCTGCGCGGTGGCGCCAACGTGTACCCCGCCGAGGTCGAACGGGTGCTACTCACGCACCCCGACGTCGAACGGGCCGCCGTCCTCGGCGTGCCCGACGACCGCCTGGGCGAGCGGGTCGCCGCCGCCGTGGTGCCGGTCGCCGGCCGGCAACCCGACGTCAACGACCTGGCTGCGCACTGCGCCACCGAGCTGGCCCGCTACAAGGTGCCCGACCGGTTCCTGCTGGTCGACGACCTGCCCCGCAACGCCATGGGCAAGGTGGTTCCCCGGGATCTGCTGCCCCGGTTCGCGGACTGACCGGCCGGCCGCTCAGTCAGCCGCCAACGGGACGACCGCATCCTCTTCCAGCACCACGCCGACGGTCGCCCCCGGGTCCGGCGCCTGCCCCACGGGAACCCACAGTTCCAGGCCGTCGAGCTCGAAACAGGCCTCCCCCCGGCCCGACCGGAACGCCACGCTCCGCACCACGGCAGGAACACCCTCGGCGTCGAGGCCCACCCGGTCGCCCCGGACCAGGACCGTCCCCGGCCCGTCCCCGAGCCGGCCGAGGGCACAGTGGCCGTCGGCGTCGAGGTCGACCAGGTTGCGGTGGCCGACGCTGCGGGCAACGCCCTCCGTCCGAGGGTCTGCCCACACCTCGGCCGGGGTGCCGATCCGCGCGATCCGGCCGCCGGCCATCACGGCGATCCGGTCGGCCAGTGCGAACGCCTCGTCGTGGTCGTGCGTGACGTGGACCGCCGACTGGCCAAGGCGCCGCAACAGCACCCCCAGTTCAGCGACAAGGTGGTCCCGGAGCGCCCGGTCGAGTGCTCCAAGCGGCTCATCCAGCAGCAGCAGGCGCGGCCCCGGTGCCAGCGACCGGGCCAGGGCCACCCGCTGGGCCTCGCCCCCCGAGAGCGTCCCGACCGCACGGTCGCCGCTGCCTGACAGCCCGACCAGCTCGAGCACCCGGTCGACGCGTTCGAGGCGCTGTGACTCCGGCACGCCCGCCATGCGGAGGCCGAACGCCACGTTGCCGGCCACGTCGAGGTGCGGAAACAGCACGTGCTCCTGGAACATCAGGCCGATGTCGCGCTCGTGGGTCGGCACGGTGACCAGGTCCAGGCCGTCCCACGACACCCGCCCGGCATTCGGGGCCTGCAGGCCGGCCACGGTGCGCAGCAGGGTGGTCTTGCCGCACCCGCTGGGACCCAGCAGCACCACCACCTCGCCCGGGGCGACCGTCAGGTCGACGCCATCGAGCACGGTCGTGCCGTCGAATGCCACCGACACGCCCTCGAGGCGCAGCCCCGACCCGGCACCGGTGCCCGTCACAGGTCCCCCCGGACCACGCCCGAACCCGACCGACCGCGGGACTCGATCACCAGCACACAGGCGGCAGTCAGCAGCATGAGCACGACCGCCAGCGCCATGGCCTGGCCGCGCAGCAGGTCACCGGGGGTGCCCAGCAGCCGGAACAGCGCCAGCGGGGCGGTCAGGCGGTCGGCCTGGCGGGGCAGGAACGACGTGGCGCCGAACTCGCCGAGCGAGACGGCGAACGAGAAGGCCGCACCCACGGCGACGGCACGGCCGGCGATCGGCAGGTCGACCTCGCGGAGCACCCGGCCCGGCGACGCCCCGAGGACGGCGGCGGCCTCGCGGAGGCGGTCGTCGATGCGCCGCAGCGTCGGCACCAGGGTGCGCATCACGAACGGGATGCCGACGAGGGCGTGGGCCACGGGCACCAGCCACCGCGAGGACCGCAGGTCCAGCGGCGGCTCGTCGAGGGCGACCAGCATCCCGAAGCCGAGGGTGACCGCCGAGACGCCGAGCGGCAGCATGAGGCCCAGGTCGAACAGGCGCGAGGCCCACGTGCGGCCGTGCACGACGACCAGCGAGGCGAGCCCCCCGACGACGACGGCCAGCCCCGTCGCCACGACGGCGAACAGCAGCGAGTTGCGTACGGCCACGAGGGCCGACACCGGAAGCAGGTCGGCACGGTCCGCGAGGGCGCCGTAGTGCCGCAGCGAGTAGCCGTCGCCGACCGCCAGCGACCGCTCGACGAGGACCAGCACCGGCAGTAGCAGCACACCCGCCAGCAGCCCCAGGTTGGCGGCCAGCAGCCGCCGGGAGGGGCGGACGGCGCGACGGCCCGGCGGGTGCTCCGCCACCGACCGGCGCCGCTGCAGGCGGTTGGCCACCACCACCATGGCCACCACGGCCGCGGCCTGGACGACGGCCAGCGCCGTCGCCGACGCCAGGTCGCCGCGCCACACGGCGTGTCGCCAGACCTCGGTCTCGAGGGTGGCCCGGCGGGGGCCGCCGAGGATCAGGATGACGCCGAACGAGGTCGTGCAGAACAGGAACACGATCGAGGACGCCGCCGCGATGGCCGGCCAGAGCCGGGGCAGGGTGGCCGACCGGAAGGCCCGCCACGGCCCGGCGCCGAGCACCCGGGCCTGCTCCTCGATCCTCGGGTCGAGCCCCTCCCAGTAGGCGCCGACGGTCCGCAGCACGACCGCCACGTTGAAGAACACGTGGGCGGCGAGGATCGCCCAGACCGTGTGGCGCATTCGGAACGTGCCCTCGTCCAGCCCGAATCGGTCGAACAGGGCGGCGAAGGCGCCGCCGACCACGACGGTCGGCAGGACGAACGGGACCGTCGTTAACGCCCGCAGTGCCGCCCGGCCCCGGAAGCGGAAGCGGGCCAGCAGGTGCGCCCCGGGCAGTGCCAGCAGCACCGTCAGCGCCGTCGACACGGCCGCCTGCCACAGCGTGAACCAGGCCACGCTTCGAAACGACGATGACCCGGGCAGTCCGAGGAGGCGGTCGAGGCCCTCGCCGGTGAGCCCTCGACCGACGATCGAGGCGACCGGGTAGAGGAAGAAGAGGCCCAGGAACGCCGCCGGGACGGCGACGGCCACTGCCCAGCCGAGGCGGCGCAGACGCATCAGAAGCTCCGACGCGTCCCCGTGGCTACCGCAGGATGACCTGGGTCCACTGCTCGGTCCAGTCGTTGCGGTGCTCCCCGATGTGGCCGACGGTGAGCATGTGTGGGTCTTCCGGGAGGACGACGTGGTCGACGAACTCCTGCGGCAGGTCGGCCGTCGAGGAGACCGGGAACACGAACATGCTCAGGGGGATGTCCTCCTGGAACGTGTCCGAGAGCAGGAAGTCGACGAGCGCCTCGGCGGCGGCCCGGTGCGTCGTGCCGGCCAGGATCCCGGCGAACTCGACCTGCCGGAAACACGTGTCGGTGATGACGCCGGTGGGGGCGGTGTCGGTCGGCGGGTCGGCGTAGATCACCTCGGCCGGCGGGCTGGAGGCGTACGAGATGACGATGGGACGCGTACCGCCGCCGGAGATGAACTCGCCGTAGTAGGCGTCCTCCCAGCCGGCCGTCACCGTGACGTCGTTCTTGCGCAGGGCCTCCCAGAACTCGGGCCAGCCGTCGCCGAACCGGGAGATGGTGGCGAGGAGGAAGGCCAGGCCGGGAGAGGAGGTCTCGGGGTTCTGGACCACGAGCATGCCCCGGTAGGCCGGGTCCGCCAGGTCCGACAACTCGGTGGGGGCTGGCAGGTTCCCGTCGAACGCGTCGGTCCAGTAGTTGGCGCACACGTCGCCGAAGTCGATCGGGGTGACGCGGTGCCGGTTGTCGAGCTGGAACTCGGTCGGCACGTTCGCCAGGGCCGGCGACTCGTAGGCCTCGAACAGGTCGGCGTCGAGGGCCCGCTGGAGGAACGTGTTGTCGATGCCGTACATGACGTCGCCGAGGGGGTTGCCGACGGTGAGGACCGAGGCGGCCACCATCTCGCCGGTGTCGCCGGCGTGCTGGACGACGACCTCGACGCCGGTCTCGGCGGTGAACGCCTCGAGGATGCCCTCGGAGACCCAGAAGGACTCGTGGGTGAGCAGCGTGATGGTCTGGCCGGCGATGGCCTCGGTCGTGGGCGGCCCCGAGACGCCGCCACCGACGTTCTCGTCGCCGCCGCAGGCCGCGGTGACCGCGACCAACGCCACCAGGAGGACCACACGGGTCGGTGTCCTACGCATCGAAGCTCCCTCCGCCGGCATTACCCGGTTCAGGTCGGTTCGGGTCGACAGCGCGCCGGCCGCTGCGGCCACCACTGTCCTCTCAGCCCGGCATGAGGCCCGAGCTCCCCGGTCGGTTGTCGGCCCGCACGCTAGCCCCGTCCCACCCACCTCCGGGAAGACCGGCACGCCCCGCGAAAACCTGACGCCCCGTCAGGAGACGGCGGGGTCCGGCGAGTAGCCTCGCCGCCATGTACGACCTGCTCATCACGGGCGGCACGGTGGTCGACGGCACGGGCACCCCCGGGGTACGCGCCGACGTCGGCGTCGCCGAGGGCCGCATCACCGCCATCGGCGACCTGTCGGGCGCCGACGCCACCGAGACCGTCGACGCCACCGGCAAGGTGGTCTGTCCCGGCTTCGTCGACCCCCACACCCACTACGACGCCCAGCTGTTCTGGGACCCCCACGCCACCCCGTCCAGCCTCCACGGCATCACCAGCATCGTGATGGGCAACTGCGGCTTCACCCTCGCCCCCATCAGCGACGAGTCCGACGCCGCCTACCTCGCCGCCATGATGGTCAAGGTCGAGGGCATGTCGCCCGCCGCCCTCGAGATCGGCGTCGACTGGGACTGGCGTACCACCGCCGACTACCTGGCCCGCCTCGACGGCAACGTCGGCGTCAACGTCGCCGCCATGGTCGGCCACTGCGCCCTGCGGCGCGCCGTCCTGAAGGACGACGCCACCACCCGCGAGGCCACGCCCGACGAGGTCGCCGAGATGCAGCGCCTGCTGGCCGAGGGCCTCGAGGCCGGCGGCCTGGGCTTCTCGACCAGCCGCTCGTTCACGCACAGCGACGGCGACGGCGTGCCCGTCCCGTCCCGGGCGGCTGCCGCCGACGAGGTCGTCGCCCTGTCGTCGGTCGTCGCCGACCACCCCGGCACCACCCTCGAGTGGGTTGCCGACGGCTGCATGAACGGCTTCCGGGAGGACGAGGTCGACCTCATGGCCCGCATGTCGCTGGCCGGGCGCCGACCCCTCAACTGGAACGTCCTCACCATCGACTCCGCCCGCCCCGAGGACTACCGCGAGCAACTGGCCGCCTGCGACCAGGTCGCCGAGCAGGGCGGCAAGGTCATGGCCCTCACCATGCCGATCCTCGTCGGCATGAACATGCACTTCCACACCTTCTGCGCCCTCTACTCACTGCCCGACTGGGGCGAGGTCATGAACCTCCCCCACGACGAGAAGGTCGCCGCCTTCGCCGACCCGGAAACCCGCCGCCACCTCGAGGAGCGGGCCGCCTCACCCGATGCCGGCGTGTTCTCCCGGCTCACCGGCTGGGGCCGCTACCGCATCGGCGACACCTACTCCGCCGAGAACGAGGGCCTCAAGGGCCGCCTGGTCGGCGACATCGCCCGCGAGCGCGGCGTCCGCGACTTCTACGCCCTCCTCGACATCGTGTTGGCCGACGACCTGCGCACCGTGCTCTGGCCCGGCCCCACCGACGACGACCCGGCCAGCTGGCTGATGCGCCAGGCCGCCTGGGACCACGACCACGTCATGATCGGCGGCTCGGACGCCGGCGCCCACCTCGACCGGATGGCCGGCGCCTCCTACACGACCGAGTGGCTGGCCGACTGCCTGCGGGGCCAGCAGCTGGCCACCCTCGAGTCGGCCATCGCCCACATGACCGACGTTCCCGCACGCTTCTTCGGCCTGAAGGAGCGCGGACGCGTCGCCGAGGGCTGGCACGCCGACCTGGTCATCCTCGATCCCGCCTCCGTCGGCGCCGGCGAGCTCCACCTCGAGCACGACCTGCCCGGCGACAGCCCCCGCCTCATGGCGGCCCCGGTCGGCATCGAGCGCGTCTACGTCAACGGCGCCCTGGCCGTGGTCGACGGTGCGCCCACCGACGCCCTGGCCGGCACGGTCCTACGCTCCGGCACCCACACCGAGACGGTCCCCATCCCCGCCGACGCCTAGGCGCGGGGGCGACCGAGGCGCCCGTCGTGCCTCAGCGCTCGGGCGGCTCGGGGACGGCGAACCCGTGGGGCACCTGGGAGTAGTGGTCGTGGACGGCCGTGAACCGGCCCCGGCCCCCGGTCAACGACCGCAGGTCTATGGCGTAGCGCACCATCTCGGCCTCGGGCACCCGGGCGCTCACGACCTGGTCGCCCCACCGGTCGATCTCCGAACCCCGGACCGTCGCCCGACGTGACGACAGGTCGCCCATGACGTCGCCGAGGCACTCGCCGGGCACCGTGACCTCGACCGACGCCACCGGCTCGAGCACCACCGGCTGGGCCCGGTCCAGCGCCTCCTGGAACGCCAGCTTCCCGGCCATCTTGAAGCTCATCTCGGACGAGTCGACCGAGTGGTGCTTGCCGTCGTACACGGCCGCACGCACGTCGACCACCGGGTAGCCCAGGGATCCGCCCTGGGACATGGCCTCGACGATGCCGGCCTCCACCGCCGGGATGTACTGGCGGGGGATGACGCCGCCGGTGACCTCGTCGAGGAACTCGAAGCCGGCGCCGCTCTCGAGCGGCTCGAGCCGCACCGACGCCACGCCGAACTGGCCGTGGCCGCCCGACTGCTTCTTGTACTTGCCCTCCGCCGAGGCCGTGCCGAGGATCGTCTCCCGGTACGGGACCCGCACGTCCTCGACGTCCACATGGACGCCGAACTTGCGCTCCATCCGCGACAGCACCGATCGCAGGTGGGTCTCGCCCAGCCCCGACAGCAGCGTCTGGCGCGTCTCGTCGTCACGTCGCATGACCAGCACCGGGTCCTCGTCGAGGACGCGATGCAGGGCATCGGCCATCTTCTCCTCGTCGTTGCGGCTCTGGGGTCGGATCGCCCACGACAGCACCGCCGGCGGGAACTCGATGGGGGGCGCCACGGCGTTGCCCGCAGCGGAGAGCGTGTCGCCGGTCCGGGTGCCGCCCAGCTTCGTGACGACGCCGATGTCGCCGGCCCGGAACTCGGTGGCGTCGACCGACTCGCCGCCCTGGAGCGCCATCACGCCGCGGAACCGCTCGCCGTCGCCGGTACGCGAGTTGGTGAGGCTGGAGTCCTTGGCGACGGTTCCGGTCAGGACCTTGAAGTAGGATATGTGGCCGAGGTACGGGTCGACTGAGGTCTTGAAGACCTGCACGAGCGCATCGGCCGACGGATCGGGTGCCACCTCGACGAGCGTGCCACCGACCTCGACGGGGACGGCCGGCCGGTCCAGCGGCGAGGGTCCGACCTCGACGATGTAGTTGCAGAGCCGGTCGACGGCGATCGGGATCGTCGCCGACCCGCACACCACCGGAAAGACGCTGCTGGCGGCGACGCCCTTGCCGAGCACCAGTTCGAGCTCCTCCACGGCGGGGAGGTCCCCGCCGAGGTAGCGCTCGAGCAGGTCGTCGTCGGCGACGACGATGTTCTCCACGAGGGACTCGTGGATCTGGGCCTCGCGGGCCTCCATCTCCTCGGGAATCTCGCCCGACTCCGCGTGGCCGCTGTCGTAGAGCCAGGCGGTGTCGGTGAGCAGGTCGGCGATGCCATGGAACGACTCGGCCTCGCCGATCGGGATCTCGAGCGGCGCAACGCCGGAGCCGAAGGCGTCGTGGAGTTCGCCCAGCACCGACTCGAAGTTGGTGTGCTCGCGGTCCAGCTTGTTGACGAACACGAGGCGGGGGGTGCCGCGCTCGGCGGCCTGGCGCCACAGCACGACGGTGGCGTGGTCGAGGCCGCTGGAGGCGTCGACCACGAAGACCACCAGGTCGGCGGCGGACACGGCGCCCACGGCCTCCCCGGCGAAGTCGAAGGTGCCCGGGGTGTCGAGCAGGTTGATCTTGTGGCCCTGCCACTCGAGCACGGCCAGCGCGGTCGTCAGGGAGTGACCAGAGGACTTCTCCTCGGGCTCGTGGTCGCAGACGGTGGTCCCGTCCTCGACGCGGCCGACCCGTGGCACGGCCCCGGCCCGGTACAGCATCGCCTCCGCCAGCGAGGTCTTGCCCGAGCCGGGCGGACCCACCAGCGCGACGTTCCGGATGCGGTCAGGCGTGAACGCCTGCATCGCGGCACCTCCCTCGCCGATGGCGGGATCGCCTGCAACCAAGCCCCCCGGGAACCACCGGCCTCGTCCGTCGTGGGCGCGTGACCGTAGCCCCCGGAGACGGACGTTGACCAGAGCAGGCCGGGATTCGAGGCCGGGGTCCGGGCATCCTCCGCCCGCGCGCGGACACGACGTACGTTGTCGCGATCGCGGCCGTCGGTCCTCTCCCCGAGTCCATGCCAGACACCGCCGGCGGGCGGGGGCAGGTGGCAGGCGGCCACGCACGCCCGGTACACGTCCTCGACACGTCGGTGCTGTTGGCCGACCCGCTGGCCTTCCGCAGGTTCGGCACCGCCGACGTCGTCCTCCCGGTCGTCGTCCTCGACGAGTTGGAGGCCAAGCGCCACCACGCCGAACTGGGCTGGTCGGCCCGCACGGCACTGCGGTCCCTCGAGGAGTTCCGGGTCCACCACGGCATCCTCCACGAGCCGATGCCGGTCAACGACGACGGCGGCACGCTGCGAGTCGAACTCAACCACCTCGACCCCGTCCACCTGCCCGAGTCGCTGCGCGGCACCAGCAACGACCACCGGATCCTCGCCGTGGCAGCCACGTTCGCTGCCGAGGGACGCCAGGTCACCCTCGTCTCGAAGGACCTGCCGCTGCGGCTGCGGGCCTCGATGGCGGGGCTCACCGCCGACGACTACGCCCCGGTCGGCGACCAGGGCGACCACTGGCCGGGCTTCGACGATCTCACCGCCGACTCGGCAACCATCGACGAGCTCTACAGCAGCGGGGTCGCCGACCTCGACGAGGCCCGCGACCTGCCGTGCCACACGGGCCTGGCGCTCACCAACGGCTCCCAGTCGGTGCTGGCCCGCGTCCACCAGGACAAGCGGGTCCACCGGGTGGAGGCCGACCTCGAGCTGTTCGGCGTCCGTGGTCGCAACGCCGAGCAAAAGGTGGCGCTCGACCTCATGGCGGACCCGTCCATCGGGGTCGTCAGCCTCGGCGGCGCCGCCGGTACCGGCAAGAGCGTGATGGCGATCGCCGCCGGACTCGACTCGGTGCTCGAGCAGCGGCGCCACCGTCGGGTCGTGGTGTTCCGGCCGCTCTAGGCCGTCGGCGGCCAGGACCTCGGCTACCTGCCGGGCAGCGAGCAGGAGAAGATGTCGCCGTGGGCGGCCGCCGTGGTCGATGCCCTCGAGGCGGTCACCGAGCGGCACGTCATCGAGGAGCTGCTCGAGGAGGGCCTGCTCGAGGTGCTGCCGCTCACCCACATCCGGGGCCGCACGCTCACCGACACCTGGGTGATCATCGACGAGGCGCAGAACCTGGAGCGCACGGTGCTGCTCACCGCCCTCTCGCGTATCGGCGCCGAGAGCCGGGTGGTCCTCACCCACGACGTTGCCCAGCGCGACAACCTGCGGGTGGGCCGCCACGACGGCGTGCTGACCGTCGTCAACGACCTGGTCGGGCACCCCCTGTTCGCCCACATCACGCTGACGCGTTCGGAGCGCTCGGCGGTGGCGTCGCTGGTCGCCGACCTGGTCGAGACCGAGCCCCTCAAGCTCGAGTAGTCCAGCCGCACGGGGCTGCCCGGGACCCGTCCCGGCACCTCCCTAGACTCGGCTCCCGTGAGGGCGAGACTCCCGGGCCTGCTGCCCACCCTGCTGCCCCTCCTGGTGGTCGCCGCCGCCGTGCTCGTCCCCCTCCCCGGGATGCTGGCCATGGGCGCCACCGCCATGGAGGAGGGCAACGTCCTCGTGGTCGCCGACCTGCTGTTCGACGGCACCTTTCCCCACGGCGACGTGGAGTACCTCTATGCACCGGGCAACGTCTGGGCCGTCGGCACCGTCTTCTGGCTCTTCGGCCCGTCCGTGCTGCTCGAGCGCCTGGTCGGCCTGGCCTACCGGGCACTGCTCCTGTGGGGCCTCTACCGGATGGCACGGCCATGGGGCCGGGGCACGGCGACGGTGGCGGCACTCACCGCCTGGGTGGTGCTGGCGCCGTTCGGCCTGCTCGCCTACTCGTGGCTCTGCGGTTTGGCGCTGCTGTGCGCCGGCACCTCCCTGGTGCTCGACGGGGGCGCCCGCCGTTCGACGGCCGTGGGCGCCGGTGTGCTGGGCCTGGCGGTGTTCCACCAGGTGGTGCTCGGGCCTGCCGTGCTGCTGGTGCTCGGCACCGAGGCGTGGCGCACCACCCGTGCCCGGCGCCGCAGGCTGGCGACGGGACTGATGGCCGGTCTGTCGCCGTTCCTGCTGCACCTCGTCCTCGTCGGCCCCGTGGCGGCCATCGAGGGGATGGTCGTCGACCCGGTCTTCCGCCTGCGGGCCGGCCGCCGGTTGCCCCTCCCGCCCGACCCCTCGGAGAGCGGCGACATGTTCGCCCGGGTCGATGACCTGCTCCGCGGCCCCGATCCCTGGCCGGGGCTTTCCCGCCCGGCACAGGTGACCGCCGTGTTCTGGCTGCTCTTGGCCACCGCCGCCCTGCTGCTGGTGCTCCCCCGCCTGTGGCGCCTCCCGCACCGACGGCGGTTCACCACCCTGGCGTTGGTCGGCGTGGCGATCGTGCCGATGGTGCTCCAGCGCCCCAGTCCCAACCACCTCAAGTTCGTCGGCTGCTACGTGTTCGCCGTGGCGACGATTGCCGTGGCCGTGGCCCTCGGGCGCCGCCTCCCGTTGGCCCACCGGCACCTGGCCGCCCCGCTGGCACTGGTCGCCATCGCCGGGCTGCTGTTCGCCGTGGCCCCGCACCACCTGGGGCGCTTCACCGTCGACGCCTTCGGCGCCCGGGCCGCCACCTGGTCGACCCAGTCGGTCACCCATGCGGGACGCACCCTGCCGGTGGGCGACGCCGACTTCGCCGCCGACCTCGAGGACGTCCTCGACGCCGTGGACGAGCACACCGACCCCGGCGACACCGTGTTCGTCGGCCCCCTGGACCTCACCCGGACCAACTATTCGGAGACGTTCCTCTACTTCCTGCTGCCCGACCTGGTGCCGGCCAGCCGACACCTCGAGATGAACCCCGGCCTCGCCAACCGGGACGGCGGCCCGTTGGCCGACGAACTACACGACGCCGACCTGCTGGTGCTCACCGACCGCTTCGACGGCTGGTCGGAGCCGAACACCTCGGTGGAGCCGGGCTCGCCCGAGCCGGCGCGGGTCGTCGCAGAGCGTTTCTGCCCGGTCTGGGCCGCCAAACGCCACCAGATCCTCGTCCCCTGTGAACCGGGCGAGCAGGGATAGCGTCCGACGCCATGGCCGAAGAGGGGCGCCCCGCCTTCACATACATCCCGGGGATCGATGGCATCCGCGGGATCTGGGTGGTCATCGGCCCGCTGCTGTACCACGCCGCCACCGACACGGTGTCTGGCGGCATCCTCGGCATCGACCTGTTCTTCACGCTGTCGAGTTTCCTCATCATCTCGATCGCCCTGAACGAGTTCGAGAAGACCGGCCGCATCGACCTGAAGGCCTACGCCGGGCGACGGGCCCGCCGCCTGCTGCCCGCCCTGTTCGTGGCCCTGTTGGCGCTGACGCTCTACCTGGTGCTGTTCGTCCCCGCCGACCAGTTCCCCCGCTGGACCGGGGCGATCGTCTCGGCGCTGGCCTACTGCGCCAACTGGTTCGAGATCTTCAGCGACGTCTCCTACTTCGAGGACTTCCAGCACTCGCCGCTGCGCCACGTGTGGTCGTTCTCGATCGAGGAGCAGTTCTACGTCTTCGCGCCGCTGTACCTGATCACCGTCCTGTACCTGTGCAAGAAGCACGCCTACCGGGTGCTGCTCTGGACGATGGTGGTCGGCACGATCGCCTCGACGTGGTGGATGGGCCACCTCTACCCGGGCGGCGGCGACCCGTCACGCGTCTACTACGGCACCGACACCCGGGCGCATTCGCTGTTCGCCGGCATCATCCTGGCGGTCATCGTGCGCCAGCGCGGCCCGGTCCGCACCCGGCGGGCGCAGCTGTGGTGGGTGGCCGGCGCCTACGCCGCCACGCTGTTCTTCGCCTGGGCCATCTTCGAGATCTCGGAGCGCTCGGCCTGGATGTTCGAGCACGGCGGCTTCCTCATGGTGGCCGGCATCTCGTGCGCGATGGTCTACGGGGTCGCCCAGCCGGCCGAGCCGGCCTGGCACACGCGCCTGCCGGCGTCGCTGTCGGCGCCGGACGCCCCGTGGCCCAACCGGGTGCTGCTCGGCGCCGGGTACGCCGGCCTGTTCGCCGCCGGCTGGGCGGTGGTAAGCGTGGTGCGCGGCAACGCCCCGTTCGACCACTGGCCGTACCTGCTGGGCGTCGGCATCGGCTGGTTCTGGTACGGCTGCGCCGGCGCCACGAAGGGGCCGCTGCACTGGTTCCTCGAGTCGCCGTTGATTCGCTGGGTCGGCAAGATCAGCTACGGCCTCTACCTGTACCACTGGCCGATCTACCTGCTGGTCACGCCCGAGCGGATGGGCCGCCTCATTCCCGGCGTGGACGTGGTCGAGGGCAACAACCTCATCTGGCTTCACCTCCTCCTCACGTTCGCCGTGTCGGCGGCCAGCTTCTACCTCGTCGAGCAACCCGTCGTGCACCGCAAGGTGCCGCTGCTGGACCGGCCGCTCAAGCCCGTTCCCGCCATCTCGGCAGGCGCCGTCGCCGTGGTGGCGATCCTGCTGGGCCTGCTGTGGGTCAACACCCGCCCGGCCGACGAGGCCGCCGCCTCCTCGAGGGGCCCGTGCGCCGAGCAGGGCCTGCTGCCACCGGCGACCGACGACCGCACCCGGGTGCTGGTGGTCGGCGACTCCGTGGCGCTCCAGATCGGCGAGGCGCTGTGCACCTGGGTGCTCGAGAACCCCGGTGAGGCCGTGGTGCTGAACGAGGCGCACCTGGGCTGCGTGGTGGGCCGGTACGGCCAGAAGCGGATCCCGGAGGGCATCGAGGGGCCGGTGGGTGAACTGTGCTCGGCGTGGAACGACCCGGTCGAGCCGCACGTGATACTCGACCCCGAGGTGGTGTCGTGGCCGACGGCGGTCGAGGTGTTCCAGCCCGACGTGGTCCTGTCGCACATCACCCCGTGGGACGTGACCGACCGTCTGGTGCCGTCGCTGGGCGACGAGTGGGTCAACGTCGGGATGCCCGTCTACGACGACTACATCTCGTCGGAATACCGGCTGGCCTCCGAGGTGCTGGGCGCGACCGGCGCCCGTGTGGTGTGGCTGGAGGGCGCCCACCTGAAGCGAGAGATCCGGCCGCAGAACCACCCCGACCGGATCGACCGTCTCAACGAGCTGGTCGTGGCCGCCACCGCCGACCTGGACCACGTGTCGACGATCCCCTACCGAGAGTTCATCGGCGACAACGGCTCGGAGCGGGAACGCCACACCCGCTTCGACGGGGTGCACCTCTCGGAGGCGGGCATGGCCGAGGTCGGACCCTGGCTCATGGACCGGATCCTCACCGAGTAGTCCCCGGCTGTCGGGGCTGCGGGCTCAGGCCCGTTCGGCCCACCAGGCGTCGAGGCGGGCCTCGAGCTCGGAACGCTCGAGGTCGCCCTCGGCCCGCTTGAGGGCCAGCAGGAACGCCAGCGCCTCACCGACCTCGCGGCCCGGGCCGATGCCGAGGTGGGCCATGACGGCGTCGCCGTCCATGCCGGGGCGCTCCGCCCGGAAGCGCTCCTCCTCGGCCAGCTCCTGGATGCGCCGCTCGAGGTCGTCCATGGCGGCCTGGATGCCGGCGGCCTTGGCCCGGTTCCGGGTGGTGCAGTCGCACCGGATCATGTGGTTGAGCTTGCCGAGCAGCGGTCCGGCGTCGCGGGCGTAGCGGCGCACCGCCGAGTCGGACCAGCCGTCGGTGTAGCCCTTGAACCGGCCCGAGAGCCGGACCAGTTCGGCGACGTCCTCGACCAGCTGCTCCCCGTAGCCGAGTTCGGTCAGGCGCTTGCGGGCCATGCGGGCGCCGACGGCCTCGTGGTGGCGGAACGTGACCTCGCCGTGCTCGAACGAGCGGGTCCGGGGCTTGCCGATGTCGTGGAAGAGGGCGCCCAGTCGGACCGTGATCTCGGGGTCGGTCTTATTGACGACGGCGAAGGTGTGGGCGAGGACGTCCTTGTGCCGGTGGATGGGATCCTGCTCCATACGCAGCAGCGGCAGTTCGGGGACGAGGACGCCCATCTCGCCGGAGTCGACCGATGCCCACAGCCCGGGCGCGCAGTCCGGCTCGAGCAGGATCGCGGAGAGGCGCGCCGCCCCGGGGGCGGTGTCTGACGATGCGGCCACGGGTCCGAGTCTACGGACCCGGGCCCTCCGGTCCCGGGGAGTCAGCTGGCGGGCGGCGCCTCGATGTCGAGGCTGAGCATCCGGGCGGCGTTGCCGCGCACGATCTTCCACACGACGTCGGCGGGCAGGTGGCCCATCATGTCCTCGGCGACCTGCTTGGTGTTCGGCCAGGTGGTGTCGGTGTGCGGGTAGTCGGTCTCGAACGTGATGTTGTCGACGCCGACCTCGTCCAGCGACGCCAGGCCGTGGTTGTCGCGGAAGAAGCAGCCGTAGACCTGCCGGTAGTAGTAGGTGGACGGCGGCGCCGGGATGATGTCGGCCACGCCGCCCCACGCCCGGTGCTCCTTCCAGACGTCGTCGGCCCGCTCGAGGATGTAGGGGATCCAGCCGATCTGGCCCTCGCTGTAGGCGAGCACCAGTTCGGGGAACCGGACCAGCACCCCGGAGAACAGGAAGTCGCTGAGCGAAGCGATGGCGTTGTTGAAGCTCAGCGAGGCGGCGACAGCCGGCGGGGCGTCGGGCGAGGCGGCCGGCATCTTGGACGACGAGCCGATGTGCATGCACACGACGGTCTTCGTCTCCTGGCAGGCGGCGAAGAAGGGATCCCAGTAGCCGGTGTGGATGGACGGGAGGCCCAGGTTGGGGGCGATCTCGGAGAAGCAGACGGCGTGGCAGCCCCGGGCGGCGTTGCGGCGCACCTCCTCGGCGGCCAGGTCGGCGTCCCAGAGCGGGATGATGATGAGCGGCACGAGCGCCCCGCCCGAGTCGCCGCACCACTCCTCGACCATGAAGTCGTTGTAGGCCTTGATGCAGGCGAGGCCGAGTTCGCGGTCGGCGGCCTCGTAGAAGGTCTGGCCGCAGAAGCGGGGCAGGGTCGGGAACGACAGCGAGACCTCGACGTGGTTGGCGACCATGTCGGCGACCCGGGCCTTGGGGTCGTAGCAGCCGGGCCGCATCTCGTCGTAGGTGATGGGCGACATGGTCATCTCGTCGCGGTCGAAGCCGACGGCGGCGACGTGGCGCTTGTTGGGGTGGACGAGGTCCTCGTAGAACCAGACGTCGCACCAGGGGGCGTCGGGGGTGTCGAGTTCGTACTCGTACATCTTGGCGCCGCCGACCCATGTCATCTCGCCGAGGCGCCGACGTTCGACGCGGGGGCCGCGGTCCTTGAACTTGGCGGGCAGCCACTCCTGCCAGAGGTGGGGGGGCTCGACGATGTGGTCGTCGACGCTGATGATCGGTGGGATCTCGGTGCGCGCCTGCCCGGTGGCGGTGCTGTCCTCGGTGAGGGTCATGGCAACTCCCAAATCTGACGGTCCGTCAGATTCTAGGCGCACCCTGCCCACGGGCGGCCACTCCGGGCGCTCCCCCGTGCCGAGGCACTCCGCTACGGTCCACCCCGTGACCGGATCCGACCGCGAGGGGCCGCACGGGGAGGCGGCGACGTACGAACGCAAGGGGCACGTCGCCACCATCACCTACAACCGACCCGAGGCGCTCAACGCCGTCAACAGCGACCTGCGCCGCGACCTCAACGCCGCCTGGCAGCGGTTCGTGGCCGACGAGGACGCCTGGGTCGGGATCGTCACCGGGGCCGGCGACACGGCCTTCTGCGCCGGCGCCGACCTGAAGGACCGCGGCGGCTCGGTCGGCGAGTTCCCCGGCACCTTCTGGGAGATGCCCACCGTCAACTCCTTCGAGTCGGGCCTCGAGGTGTTCAAGCCCACCATCGCCGCCGTCAACGGCCACTGCATCGGCTACGGGCTCACCGCCGTCGTGGCCTGCGACTTCGTCATCGCCGCCGACCACGCCACCTTCTCGTGGCCCGAGGTCACCATCGGCATCCCCACCATCGTCGGCGCCATCCGCCTCCCCCGGAAGGTGGCCTGGGCCGACGCCATGGAACTCCTCCTCACCGGCGAGCCCATCGACGCCGAGCGGGCCAAGGAGATCGGCCTGGCCTGGAAGGTCGTGCCCGGCGACCAACTCATGGAGGAGGCCCTTGCGCTCGCCGAGCGCCTCTGCCGGGCCGCCCCGCTGGCCGCCCGGGCCACCAAGGAGGTCGCCACCCGCACCGCCGCCATGTCGTGGACCGAGGCGGTGCGCTTCGGCGAGACCATGCGCCGGGTCGCCGGCACCACCGACGACGCCGCCGAGGGCGGTCGGGCCTGGGCCGAGAAGCGCCCGCCCGACTGGCAGGGGAGCTAGGCCCCCGGCGAGACTCGGGGCCGCCAGACCACGACCCCGGGGAGTTCCACATGCGAGTCGGCATCATCTTCGCCAACGCCGGACCGTTCGGCACCGCCGAGGGCTGCACCACGCTCGGGACGCACGCCGAGGCAGCCGGGTTCGATGCCCTCTGGACCGTCGAACACGTCGTATTCCCCGAGGGCTACGAGTCGACCTACCCGTACGACGCCAGCGGGAAGATGGCGATGGCGTCCGACACGCCACTGGTCGACCCGCTCATCTGGCTGGCCTGGGTGGCGGCGCACACCACCCGCCTGCGCCTCGCCACCGGCATCCTCATCCTTCCCGAGCGCAACCCGCTCGTCCTCGCCAAGGAACTCGCCACCCTCGACGCCATGAGCGGAGGACGGGTCGACCTCGGCATCGGCGTGGGCTGGCTGCGCGAGGAGTTCGACGCCCTCGGCATCCCCTGGGAACGACGCGGCGCCCGCACCGACGAGTACGTGGCCGCCATGCGCACGCTGTGGGGCGCCGACAGGGTGTCGTTCGACGGCGACTTCGTGTCGTTCGACGAGGTGTCCTCCAACCCCAAGCCCGCCAACGGGTCGGTGCCGATCTTCATCGGCGGCCACAGCGAGGCCGCCGCACGACGGGCCGGCCGACTGGGCGACGGGTTCTTCCCCGGCAAGGGCGACCTCGACGCCCTCCTCGACACGATGCACCGAGAGGCCGAGGCCCACGACCGCGACCCCGCCAGCATCGAGGTCGTCTGGGGCGGCGACGGTGTCATGGACGCCTCAACGGTCGAGCGGGCCGCCGAGCTGGCCGCCAAGGGGGTCACCCGCCTCGTAGTGCCCGGCTTCCTCTTCTGGCGCGACCCCGAGGAGTCGCTGGCCAGGTTCGGCGAGGAGGTCGTCGCCCCCCTGGCCGAGGTCTGAGCCGGGCGCGCGTCGGACACGCCGCCCGATCGGGCAGGCTGGAGGGCATCGACGCCCGCCCCGACCCCCTGTTCCTCCCGTGACCGGCTGGATGCGCGACCCCCGCGACCGGCGCGGCCGCAGCATGGGCCCCGGCTTCGGCGCCGGACGCCGTCGTAGCGGCCGACCCCGGCGCAGCCGCCTCGGCGACCTCCTCGCCGAGCGCCGCACCCTCCTGCTGGTCCTCCTCCTCGTCGCCTTCTTCGTGGTCATCGCCATCGGCGGCACCGCCACCGAGGACCCCGTCGACGAGCAGCAGGACCTCTCGGCGACCGTCCAGGCCGCCATGGTCCGAGCCGGCCTGCCGACCGTCGAGGTGCAGGTGGTCGACTGGACGGTCGTGCTCCGAGGCCGCGTCGCCTCCGAGGAACTGCGCGAGGCCGCCACCCGGGTGGCGCAGGCCGAACCGGGCGTGATCGGCGTCGAGAACCTGATCCTCGCACCCGAGCCGATCGTGACCGACACGGTCCCCGAGGAGGAGGCGCCGGACCTGCCCGCCAACCAGGCCGACCTTCTGCTCCAGGCCCGCCTCAGCGCCGCCGCCGCTCGGACCCCGATCCAGTTCGAGAGCGGCGGTGACCGCATCACCGAGGAGTCCCTCCCCACCCTCGAACTGATCGCCGACTTCCTCGTCGCCAACCCCGGGGTCCGCGTCCAGATCATCGGCCACACCGACAGCGACGGCGAGGAGGACGCCAACCTGGCCCTGTCGAGGATCCGGGCCGAGGCCGTCCGGGCACAGCTGATCGCCCGCGGCGTCGATGCCGAGCGGCTCACCCCGCTGGGCATGGGCGAGTACGACCCCGTCGCCGACAACGTCACCCGCGAGGGCAAGGCCCGCAACCGCCGCATCGAGTTCCTCGTCCTTCCCGAGGGACAGGAGGGCCTGAGCGCCCCCACCACGACGACCACCACAACAACCACCACGACGAGCACCACGGTTCCCCCCACCAGCGAGCCGCCGGCAACCACCGCCGGCTGACCCCGGGGCATGGCAGTACGCCGTCCCGGCTGCGAGACTGTGCCCATGGAGCCCACGGTCGGCCAGGCCACCCGAACCTCAACCAGAGGGGCGTCGGAGTTGTCGACACCCACCCCCCGCTGGCGGGGCGTGCACCACCTGGCCATGGTCACCCCCGACATGGACGTCACCGTCCGCTTCTACGTCGGCGTACTCGGCATGCCCCTCGTCGCCACCCTGCGTGCGGGCCCGATGCGCCACTACTTCTTCGAACTCGGACCCGGCAACACGATCGCCTTCTTCGAGGTGCCCGGCGCCGAAACCTTCGCCAAGCCAGCCGGGGCGCCGACCTCGCGGGCCATCCAGTTCGACCACGTGGCGTTCGGCGTCGCCGACGAGGCCGCCCTCGTCGAACTCCAACGGCGGCTGGTCGAGGCCGGCTGCGAGGTCACCCCCGTGGTCGACCACGACATCATCCGGTCGATCTACTTCCACGACCCCAACGGCATCGCCCTCGAGGCCTCGTGGTGGACGATCGACGAAGCGACGCTGGACTTCGCGCCCGACGACCTCCAGCGGTTCGCCGACCCCGCCCCGGTCCCTGCGGTCGCCGAGTTGACCGAAGGCGGCCTCCAGACGACACCCAACACGCACCTCCGGTGAGCCCGGACGCAGACACGCCGAACACCGGCTGGCGGGCACGGGTCACCGACACCGCCTCGGGCCTGTTCCGGCACGCCCCCGACCCGCTGGCGGACACGTTCTCCCATCCGGGCGACCCGGGACTGTTCGGCCCCGGTTCCATGACCTGGCAGCTCATGGGCGACGTCGCCGCCTTCGTCGGCGGCATCCGGGCACTGCTCGTGCAGGCCGCCCACCCCGAGGTGGCCGCGGGCGTCGGTGACCACTCCGTCTACCGGGAGGACCCCCTGGGCCGCCTGTCCCGCACCGCCGCCTACGTCACCGCCACCACCTATGGCGCCATCCCCGAGGTCGACGTGGCGCTGGCGATCGTGCGGCGGGCGCACGGGCCGGTCAGCGGCACCTCGCACCGCGGCGTCACCTACGACGCCGGCGACCCGGAGATGGGGGCATGGGTCCACAACGCCCTCGTCGACTCGTTCCTGACGGCCCGCCGCACGTTTGGACCTTCGCCGGTGTCGGATGCCGATGCTGACGCCTACGTGGCCGAACAGGCCCGGCTGGGCGAGCGGCTCGGCGTGACGCCGCTCCCCACCACCGCCGCGGACCTGGCCACCTGGGTGACCGGGCACCCGGCAGTGGCGGCCTCGCCCGCCGCCGCCGACGCCGTCGCCTTCCTCGCCGCGCCACGCCTCCCCCTAGCCACCCGGCTCGCCTACCGACGTCTCTACGCAGCCGCCGTTGCCACCGTCCCGCCACGGCTCCAGGTGGCGATCGGCGTCCGGCAGCGGCCCGGAGCGGTTCCCCTCGGCCGGGCCACCACCGGGGTGCTGCGCGCCGCCATGGGCAACTCCCCCGCCTGGGCGGCCGCCCTCGAGCGCTGCGGCCAACAGCGTCCCCCCGGTATGCGCTTCCGCAACCCCCTCGGCACCAGCCGTTGACCCGGCACGGTTGCCTCGGAACGACGTTCCGGAAATGCCCAGCCCGCTCTCCGACGAGGACCGGCACTGCTTCGTCCTTCCGCCCAACCGGCGACCGGACGGCGCCGTGGTCGTCAAGGTCGGCGTGTCCCACCAGGGAAGGCACCTCACGGCGACCCAGATCGGCGACTGGTTCCGGTCCGACGGCGACCCGCACGGTGCCGGCCACCAGTTGGAGCTGCTCCGGGACCTGCTGCCCGGCCTCGAGGTGATTACCACGTCAACGGTCCCGTGCGTCACCACCTACACCTCCAGCGGCCACCCCGTGGTCGACGGCCTCACCGACCGCGTCAGCGCACTGCTCGGCGGCAACGGCTACGCCGCCAAGTGCGCGCCCGCCCTCGGAGAGTTGGCCGCCGGAAGGCTCCTCGGCGAACCCTGGCCGACAGAACTCGACCGCGCCCTGTTCGCCCATGCGCCGGCCTGAAAACTGAGCGTCCCCCGGCTGCCGAAACAGCCGGGGGACGGGGGTACCGGAACCGCTGGTTCCGATCAGTGCGACACGGGGAGGGCCGTGTCGGGGGTGGATCTCTCGTCCGTGCCCTAGCTCCAGGGGTAGGGCGAGTTGCTCATCGGGTGCAGGCGACCCTCGGCGTACCGGGAGTACCGGAACGGCTCGAGTAGCGCCTGGGTGTCGCCGACCAGTTCCTTAGCCACGAGGGCGCCCACGCCGATCATCTTGAACCCGTGGTTCGAGTCGGCGATCACGTAGACGTTCTCACAGAAGGTGTCGAAGACCGGGAAGCTGTCGGGCGTGAAGGCGCCGATGCCGCCGGACGGGGCGTGGCTCATGAGGCTGGCCTTGCCCTCGAAGCGCTCCTGGCAGTGCGACAGGGCCGACGCCCACACCTCGCGGAAGTCCTCGCCGACCACGAAGTCGGGGCTGGCCGGGCCGTAGGGGTCGATGGCGACATCGCGCCACGGCCGCTCCACCGGGTACGGCATGTAGCCGCCCTGCACGCCCCCGAAGTTGAAGTCGGGCTTGTAGTAGATGCCCCATTTGCCGTCAACCAGCAGGTTGCCCTCCTCGTCGTACAACGGCGCGTCGGCGTCCACGTGGACGACCGGCGGCATCGTGCCGGCGTTGTTCATCAGGTAGCCGGGATCCACGTCGAGGGTGCCCTCCTGGAGGGCCCAGAACTTCCAGGTCGGCTGCGTGATGACCTCACCGTTCACGAGGATGTCGGTGGTGTCGGGGAGGTCGAGCATCTCCCAGAGCTTGGGGACCCACGGGCCCGCGGCGGCGACCACGTGGTCGACGGCGATGGCGTCGCCACGGTTGGTCACCACGTGTGTGACCGCACCGCCGTTGACGGCCAGCTCGGTGACGATCGTGTCGGTCACCACGTTGACGCCTTCCGCCTGCGCCTTGGCCAGCAGCGCCTCGACGGTCGCCATGTTGTGGGCGTAGCCGCCCTTCTTCTCATGGAGCACGCTCGTGACGCCGGTGCACCGCCAGTCGTCGAAGATGCCCTTCATGTAGTCGTGGGTCTCCTGCTCACCCTCGATGAAGACCGACTCGTAGCCGATGGCCTCCTGCTGGGTGGCGATCGTCGCCACGTCGGACCGCATCTCCTCGTAGGAGATCTGCAGGTAGCCGACCGGGTGGTACTCGAAGGCCTCCGGGTCCGACTCCCACACCGACACCGAGTGGGCCATCAGCTCGCGCATGGCGGGCTGGAAGTAGTTGTTGCGGACGACGCCGCAGGCGATGCCCGACGGGCCGGCGCCGGCGTGTGACTTCTCGAGGACGAGGATGTCGCTGCCGTCGCCCGTGCCGCGGGCCTTGAGCTCGCGTGCCAGGTGCCAGGCCGTCGACAGGCCGTGGATGCCGGCGCCGATGATGCAGTAGCGCACGGACTCGGGAACTTCGACGCTCACGGGTGAGCCTCCCTTGGTGGATGCCCTGTCGCCAGGGTCTGGGCTGCGTGTTTCAGAACTTCGGGTTATGTGCGAAGCACCCCGCCGACCCGAAAGGCCGGCGGAGCGTTCACGACTCGTGCATCGGGCCGTGCCCTAGTGCGCCGGGGGCTCCCAGCCCTCGAGCACCGGGGGGGTCCAGTTGTCGCCAACCGACTTCGAGTCGGCCACCCAGGGACCGAGCTCGACCTGGTGGTACTTGCAGTGGATCTCCTTGAGCTGGATGCCGTAGGAGTTGCCCGAGATGAGGTGCTTCATCAGGACCTTGCGGGCGATCTCGTCCTCGCGACCCTCCGGGATGTCGAAGTAGATCTTGATGAACGAGTTCGAGTTGCGGTCGAACACGGCGGGCGTGTCGTCCTCCTCGAGGAGGTGGATGTCCTCCAGCCAGTTCAGGTCCTTGCCGGGGGTGAGCTCCATCAGGTCGAGGTCCTCGACCAGGGACATGTCCTCCTGGTACTCGAAACGCTTGCCGGCGAGAACCTCGGCATCGATCGCAATTGACTTCATCGCAGCCTCCTAGTTCCCGGCCTGGGCGATGCCCTTGGCCATCAGGTCCTTCATCTCCTGCAGCGCCCGCTCCTCGCTGACGCCCGGGATGTACGTCGTGCCGGCCAGCGGCACCTTGGCCATGGCGGCGGCCTCGTGGGTGAGGGCCGCCAGGTCCTCGGGCTCCAGGCTGTGGATGTCGGTCTTGCCGCAGGCACGGGCCAGCAGCTGGACCTCCATTGTGAGCGTGTGGAGGTAGTTGTAGACCCGCAGGGCGGCCTCGTCGACGTCGAGGCGCTGGCGCAGCTCCACGTCCTGGGTGGCGACGCCCACCGGACAGCGGCCGGTGTGGCAGTGGTAGCACTCGCCGGCAGGCACGCCGATGGTGCCCTCGTAGTCGGTGACACCCTCGATGTGCTTGTTGCAGTTGAGGGCCATCAGGGCGGCGGTACCGAGCGCCACGGCCTTGGCGCCCAGCGCCAGGCACTTGGCGACGTCGCCACCGTTGCGGATGCCGCCGGCGACGACGAGGTCGACCTCGTCGGCCAGGCCGACGTCCTCGAGGGCCTGTCGAGCCTCGGGGATGGCGGCCATCAGCGGGATGCCGGTCTCCTCGGTGGCGAGGTGCGGGCCGGCGCCCGTGCCGCCCTCGGCGCCATCCAGGTAGATGGAGTCGGGGCCACACTTGGCCGCCATGCGCACGTCGTCGTAGACCCGCGACGAACCCAGCTTGAGTTGGATCGGGATCTGGTAGTTGGTGGCCTCCCGGATCTCCTGGATCTTGAGCGACAGGTCGTCGGGGCCGATCCAGTCGGGGTGGCGGGCCGGTGAGCGCTGGTCGATGCCGGCGGGCAGCGACCGCATCTCGGCCACCTGCTCGGTGACCTTCTGGCCCATCAGGTGGCCGCCGAGGCCGACCTTGCAGCCCTGGCCGATGAAGAACTCGACGGCGTCGGCCAGCATCAGGTGGTGCGGGTTGAAGCCGTAGCGGCTCTGGATGATCTGGTAGAACCACTTGGTCGACAGGTCACGCTCCGGCGGGATCATGCCGCCCTCGCCCGAGCAGGTCGCCGTGCCGGCCATCGAGGCGCCCTTGGCGAGGGCCATCTTGGCCTCGATCGAGAGCGCACCGAAGCTCATGCCGGTGATGTACACGGGGATGTCGAGCTCGAGGGGCTTCTCTGCGAAGCGCCCGCCGATGACCGTCTTGGTCTCGCACTTCTCGCGGTAGCCCTCGATCACGAACCGGGTCAGGGTGCCGGGCAGGAAGACCAGCTCGTCCCAGTGCGGGATCTTCTTGAACAGCGAGAACCCGCGCATCCGGTAGCGGCCCAGCTCGGCCTTCACGTGGATGTCGTTGATGACCTCCGGCGTGAAGATCTTGCTCTTGCCGATCACGTCGGTCGGGCGGTTGGTGTCGATCTTGACGTCGACGCCCTTGATGTCGTTTGCCTCTGGCATGTCTGCTTCCTCCTAGAGGACGAGCTTGCGCTCGGAAGGCTCGAGCGAGTCGTAGTTGTGGAGCACCTTGCCGCACACGAACTTCTTGAGTTCGGGCGGGGTACCGAGTCCGTAGATCTCGAACTTCCGGTTGATGAACTCGACGTCCGAGTCGTCCATCTCGCCGGGCACGCAGTCGACGCCGAGCGAGGCGATCTTGCCGCCGACGTAGATGATGCCGTCGTACATGGAGTCGCCGAGGCCGTCGTTGGCGTCACCGCAGATGATCTGGCGACCACGCTGCATCATGAAGCCGGTGTTGATGCCGGCGCTGCCGGTGGCGATGATCGTGCCACCCTTCTGGTCGATGCCGGTCCGGGCGCCGACGTTGCCCTTGATGACCAGGTCGCCGCCGCGCAGGGCGGCGCCGGTCAGGGAGCCGGAGGGGCCCTCGACCACGACGGAGCCGGACATCATGTTCTCCCCCAGCGACCAGCCGACACGGCCGTTGATCTGGACCTCGGGGCCGTCGATCAGGCCGCAGGCGTACCAGCCGGGGCTGCCCTCGAAAGTGATGTTGCAGCGCTTGAGGATCCCGACGCCCAGCGAGTGCTTGGAGCCGGGGTTCAGGATGGTGACGTTGTTGACGCCCTCGTCGTAGACGATGCGCTTGAGTTCGAGGTTGATCTTGCGGGTCGACAGGTCGGTGGCGTCGATCACGGCGGAGTCGCCGTCGATCTGGGCCGTCATCGGCGGCTCGGGATCCGGCTCGACGAGCCCCCGAGCGTCGTAGACGACGCCGCTCTTGGTCAGACTTGCCACGTGAGCACCTCCCGCTCGAAGGGATCCCTGGTGTCGACCTCGCGGCCGACCAGGGCGCGGATGGCGATCTCCTCGGAGGCCATGGCCACCAGGTCGTCGCTTTCGAACAGCACGAGCGGCTTGGCGGCCATCTCGTCCTTGGCGATCCCCAGCTCGTTGCTCGTGGCGACGAGGTAGGTGAAGACGCCGTCGAAGTCGTCGAGGCTGTACTTCATGGCCGTGTTGAGGTCCATGCCGCTCTCGAGCCTCTCGGCCAGGTACACGGCGATGATCTCGGAGTCGCACTCGGACTGGAACCGGTGGCCGGCCCGCTCGAGGCGGCGCCGCCACAGGTGGTAGTTGGTGAGTTGGCCGTTGTGGACCACCGCCACGTCGGCGAAGGGGTACGCCCAGTAGGGGTGGGCGCTGGCCAGGTCGACGTCGGACTCGGTGGCCATGCGGACGTGGCCGATGCCGTGCGTGCCGCGGATGCCGTCGAGGTTGTACTGGTCCATGACGCTGTTGGCGTCGCCGAGGTCCTTGACGATCTCGAGCGAGTTGCCGAGCGAGAGGACCTCGCAGCCGGGCACGTCCTCGAGGTAGTCGGCCAGCGGCTTGAGGTCGCCGTCGTAGCGGACGGTGGCCCGGAAGGCGTAGCCGGTGTCGCTGTTGATCGTCGCCAGGTCGGCGCCGATCTTGGCGAGGCGGGACTCGACCTCGGCGCGGCTGCGCTCGAGCTTCTCCTCGACGCCGAAGCCGCCGTACTCCTTGGGCTCGGCGAGCATGAACCGGATGGTCACGAGGTCGTCCGGCTGCCCGTAGAGGGCGTAGCCAGTCGAGTCGGGACCCCGGTGCTTCATGGACTGGAGCATCTTGGTGAGCTCCGCGCCCATGTCGGATGGCCCATCGCGGTGGATGATGCCGGCGATACCACACATGGTCTCTGGTGTCTCCTGGTCTTGGTCGGGCGGGCGGGTCGGGCCTACGGGAGGATGTCGAGGTACTCCTCGACGTCCCAGTCGGTGACGGTCCAGTTGAAGCGCTCCCACTCGTCGCGCTTGTAGTGCTCGAACACCATGAACATCTCGCCCGGCAGGGCGCTCTTGATGACCTCGTCGGCGCGGAGGGCGTCGAGTGCCTCACCCAGCGACATCGGGATCTTCTCTACGTCCTTGCCGGCGTCCATGGCCTCGTAGATGTTGCGCTCCTCGGGCGGGCCCGGGTCGAGGTTGCGCTCGAGGCCGTCGTCCATGGCCTTGAGGAGGCCGGCGAACGACAGGTACGGGTTGACCGCCGAGTCGACGGAGCGGTACTCGAAGCGGCCGGGGGCCGAGATGCGCAGGGCGGTGGTGCGGTTCTGGAAGCCCCAGTCGGCGAAGACGGGCGCCCAGAAGCCGGTGTCCCAGAGTCGGCGGTACGAGTTGACCGTCGGCGAGCCCAGGCAGGTCAGGGCGCTGAGGTGCTCCATGATGCCGCCAATGGCCTTCATGCCGACCTCGCCGGGAATCTGCGGGTTGTCGCCCTCGGGCATGAACTTGTTCTCGCCGCCCTCGTCCGGCTCGCCGGTCCAGAGGGAGATGTTGTGGTGGCAGCCGTTGGCCGACACGTTCATGAACGGCTTCGGCATGAAGCACGGGAAGGCACCCATCTCGCGGCCGACCTGCTTGCAGATCTGGCGGTAGGTGGTGAGCCGGTCGGCGGTGAGATCGGCCCGGTCGAAGTTGAAGTTCAGCTCAAGCTGGCCGGGGGCGTCCTCGTGGTCGCCCTGGATCATGTCGAGGCCCATGGCCTCGCCGTACTCGACGACCTTGTGGATGAGCGGCTGCAGTTCGGCGAACTGGTCGATGTGGTAGCAGTTGGGCTTGGTCAAGCCCTCGACGGTGGGCTTGCCGTTCTCGTCGGCCTTGAGCCACATCATCTCCGGCTCGGTGCCGGCCCGGAGGTGGAGGCCCCACTTGTCCTCGAACTCCTTGTGGATGCGCTGGAGGTTGCCGCGGCAGTCGGAGGTGAGGAACGCGCCGGGGTCGACCTCCTCCTCACGGCCGCGGAACAGGGTGCAGAAGACCCGGGCGGTCTTGGGGTCCCAGGGGAGCCGGCAGAAGGTCTCCGGCTCGGCGACACCCACGAGCTCGCGGGCCTCGGGGCCGTAGCCGATGTAGTTGCCGTGGCGGTCGATGAAGAGGTTGGCGGTGGATCCGTAGACGAGCTGGAAGCCCTTGTTGGCGATCGTGCCGAAGTGCTTGGCCGGAATGCCCTTGCCCATGATGCGTCCGGTGACGGACACGAACTGGCAGTAGAGGTACTGGATGCCCTCGGCCTCGATCTGGCGCTGGACCTCGGCGACCTGCTCCTGGCGTCCCTCTGCCTCGATGAAGCGTTCGATGTCGGTGGCCATGTCTCCCCCTGCTGTGTGCGTACGTGGTTGGTTCCGGTACCGGTGGCCCGCGGTGTGTCCGGGGTCACCAGGCTATCATATATATCAACTACACTCACTGCCAGTGAAAATTTCACCCGGACGCGAGGAGCACCCAAAACAGGAGTGATCCCACTCGTTTCTGCTGGTCAGAAGGCGTTTCCAGTGCAAGAATCCACCCACCAGCGCGTGGCACGGGGGGGGGGAAGGCCACCACTCATGACGACCATGACGACTGATTCCGGGCCCCGCCTGCGCATCCCCGGACTGGCCGACATCGCCCCCGGCACCGAGCGCTACCGCGTCAAGGGCGGCGCCGTCACCGCCCTCCTCCTCGAGGCCGGCGACGAACTCCAGGTCATCGACCCCGAGGGCTGCCAGCCCGTCGAGGTCGCCGCCTTCGACCGGGCCGGCGCCTGCCACACCGGACTGCTCGGCGTCGAGCACGGCGCACCGGCCTCGGGCATCGCCGCCATCCTCGCCGCCGGCGGCGGCGGAGCCGCCCGCGTCGCCGCCGCCCTCGCCGACCAGGGCATCGGCCTCGGCGCCGCCGAGGCCGTCCACCTCTTCGCCACCGACTCCCCCGCCGGAGAGGCCGCCAGCGTCACCGCCCAGGCCCCACTCGTCTGCGTGGTCGGCGTCCCCGGCAACCCCCGGATGGCCCCCCACGAGCAGGACCCGCCCACCGACGTCATCGCCTGGGTCCACCGGGCCCGTCTGCCCGAGCCCGGCCAGGAGGTCCTCCCCGACCCGCTGGCCGACCAGGACCAGGACTTCCGCATCCCGGCGGCCACCGCCGCCGCCTACACGGTCGCCGCCGGCGAGTTCATCCAGGTCATCGACGTCGAGGGCCGCGAGTGCTCCGACTTCCAGGCGTTCCCCGCCGCCGACCTCGAGGCCGGCGTCGAACGTTCCCTCGACGCCACCATGACCCGCACGCTCATGGGCAGCAGCTACCCGGCACCGGGCCTCTTCTCCAAGTTCTTCGACGCCGGCGGCAAGCCGCTGGTCGAGGTGGTCCAGGACACCGTCGGCCGCCACGACACCTTCAACACCGCCTGCAACTCCCGCTACTACGAGGAGATGGGCTATCCCGGCCACGTCAACTGCAGCGACAACTTCAACCGCGCCCTGACGCCCTACGGCGTCGCCCCCCGCAAGGGCTGGGAGGCCATCAACTTCTTCTACAACACCAACCTCGACGCCGACAACCAACTCTTCTTCGAAGAGCCCTGGTCGCGGCCCGGCGACTACGTCCTGCTGCGTGCGCTCACCGACCTGGTGTGCGTGTCCTCGGCGTGCCCCTGCGACATCGATGCCGCCAACGGCTGGCAGCCCACCGACATCCACGTCCGCACCTATCCGGCGACCAACGCCTTCAAGAAAGCGACGGCCTTCCGAATGAGCACCGATGCCGAACCCGAGCTGACCAAGGAGACCGGCTTCCACGCACGGGCCGCCGAGCACACCCGGAACTTCACCGAGTACGCCGGCTACTGGCTCGCCAACTCCTACACGCAGCACGGTGCCCTCGAGGAGTACTGGGCGTGCCGGCAGAAGGCCGCCGCCATCGACCTCTCGCCGCTGCGCAAGTACGAGGTCGTCGGGCCCGACGCCGAGCTGCTGCTCCAGACCTGCGTAACCCGCAACATCCGCAAGCTGGCCGTCGGGCAGGTCGTCTACACGGCCATGTGCTACGACACCGGCGGCATGATCGACGACGGAACGGTGTTCCGCCTCGGCCAGGACAACTTCCGCTGGATCGGCGGCTGCGACTCCAGCGGCCAGTGGCTGCGCACCCAGGCCCAGGAACGGGGCCTCGAGGCCTTCGTCCGGAGCTCCACCGACCAGCTCCACAACCTCCAGGTGCAGGGTCCGCTCAGCCGGGAGATCCTCAGCGAGGTCGTGTGGACCCGGCCCGACCAGCCCACCATCGAAGAACTGGGCTGGTTCCGGCTCACCATCGCCCGCATCGGCGACGACCAGGGGATTCCATTGGTCATCTCCCGCACCGGCTACACCGGCGAACTCGGCTTCGAGGTGTTCTGCCACCCCGACAACGCCCCCGCCGTCTGGGACGCCATCTTCACCGTCGGCGGCCCCAAGGGAATGGTGCCGATGGGCCTCGAGGCCCTCGACATGCTGCGCATCGAGGCCGGCCTCATCTTCGCCGGCTACGAGTTCTGCGACCAGACCGACCCCTTCGAGGCCGGCATCGGCTTCACCGTCCCCCTCAAGACCAAGGAGGACGACTTCATCGGCCGGGACGCCCTGCTCGAGCGCAAGGCCAGCCCGCAGCGAACCCTCGTCGGCCTCGAGCTGGCCGGCGACGAGGTGGCCGGCAACGGCGACGGCATCTTCGTGGGTCGGAACCAGGTCGGCACCGTCACCAGTGGCGTGCGCTCACCGACCCTCGGCCGCAGCATCGCCCTCGCCCGCGTGGCCGTGGGCCACAGCGAGATCGGCACCGAACTCGAGGTCGGCAAGATGGACGGCCACCAGAAGCGCCTCCCCGCCACCGTCGTACGGTTCCCGCACTACGACCCGGACAAGGAACGCGTCCGCGCCTGAACTCTCCACAGGTGCAGGTGATCGGAAGCCCGTCCCCCGATCGCCCGGGGGTCAGGCCTCGATGAGGCCCAGCTGCTTCTTGCGCTTGTCGGCCCACTCCGAGATGATCAGGTCGACGGCCATGCCGATGGCGGCCACGCATACGCCGGCGACGATCGCCCGCCCGGAGTCGACGTTGGGCTGCGCCTCGATCAGGTCGCGGGCGAGGCCACCCGTCTTGATGAGGCCGCCGATCATCACCATGAAGAGGCCGAACATGATGGTCTGGTTGATGCCGAGCATGATCTCGGGCACCGCCAGGGGCACCTTGACCTTCCAGAGCGTCTGGCGCTTGGTGCAGCCCGACATGGTGGCCGCCTCGACCAGGTGGTGCGGGATGTTGCGGACGCCGAAGATCGTGTAGCGGATGGCCGGTACGCCGACGGACATGACCACGGCGAAGATGACCGCCGTGTCCGACACCGAGAAGAACATGATCGCCGGCAGCAGGTAGACGAACGACGGGAAGGTCTGGAAGGCGTCGAGGAACACCTGCACGACCGAGTTGCGACGGTCCGATGCCGCGGGCTTCTCCCCCGGATGTCCGTAAGAGTAGTGACAGCCGCCACACAATTCAACAAAAACCTCTACTCAGGGGAAAGTTCTCGCTCAATGGGAAACCTTTCGCCTGTCCGGCAGACGGTCCAGCACCAGCAGGAACGGTCCAGCACCAGCAGGAAGAGCCCCGCTACGGGATCCAACCCCGGTCCGACACTCTGGCGGGCCGACGGCCGTCAGCCCCGGGCGAGGACCCCGGCAAGTCGGCGCAGTGCGTCCCGGAGCGCCTTGCGCTCGGCCACGTCGAGACCAGCCAGGTCCGCATCGAGGCGGGAGAACAGGCCGGTCGCCACTCGATCGGCGGTCCGACGGCCCGGTCCGGTGGCCTCGAGGAGTGTGCGCCGTCCGTCGTCCGGGTCGGCCACGCGCCGAACGAGGCCCCGTTCGACCAGGCGCTGGATGGTCTTGGCCGTGCCCCCCGAAGTCTGCACGACCCAGTCGGCCAGGTCCCCGGCCGACAGGAGGTCGTCCTCGGCGGCGTAGGCGACGCCGGCCAGCGCCACGTAGTCGGAAGTGGCCAGTCCGGTGCCGTCGAGGGCTTCGGCCAGCCAGGTGTCGAGCTGCCGGCCCGCGACGTACGACCAGACGAGGAGGCCTGCCGTCGAGCCGACCGGGCCTCCCACCGCGCCGGCGAGGCGCCCCACCGCCCGGTCGACCTGCTCGACGCGGTCCCGGCGACCCGTCGTCGCCCGTCCTGGGTGCTGCTGTGCCCCCTCCACAGTTTCCCGTGCCACTCGAACAGCCTAACTTGCAGGTGTCTTCCTCGGAAGATATCTTCCCCGGAAGCGACCTTCCCCGACCGCCAGCCAGCCGGAGCCACCCCATGGGCATCATCGACGAGATCGACCTCACGGACCTGGACGTCTTCGCCGAGCGGATGCCCCACGAGTGGTTCGACGCCCTGCGACGTGACCACCCCGTCTGGCAGCACCCGGCGACCGAGACGGAGCCCGAGCCGTTCTGGGTGGTGTCGTCCTACGAGCACATCACCGAGGTCCACCGCGCCGGCACCCTCTACTCCCACCAGACCGGACCCGGCCGCGAGGGCGCCGGCGGCATCGCCCTCAACGACATCGAGCCCGGACGCGGGCCCGGCCTCCAGATGGTGATGACCGACCCGCCCCAGCACACCCGCTACCGCAAACTCGTCAACACCGGCTTCACCCCCCGCATGATCCGACGCCTCGAGGACGTGATGCGGACCCGCACCGACGTGATCCTCGATCGGGTCTGCGAGGCGGGCGAGGCCGACTTCGTCACCCAGGTGTCGGCCGAACTCCCCCTCATGGCCATCGCCGAGATCCTCGGCGTCCCCGAGGCCGACCGGAACCTGCTCTTCGACTGGAGCAACCGGACCATCGGCGGCAGCGACCCCGAGTTCTCGAGCGACCCCGACGAACCCGGCGGCGAATACGAGAAGGCCGTCATCGAGATGGCCATGTACGCCCACGACCTCACCGAGCGCAAGCGGGCCGAGCCGGCCGACGACGTGTGGACGAGGCTCACCGAGGCCCGGGTCACGCTCGACGACGGCACCGTCGCCGAACTCACCGACATCGAGCGGGACCTCTTCTTCACGCTCCTGATCGTCGCCGGTAACGAGACCACCCGGAACGCCATCAGCCTCGGCATGCTCGCCTTCTTCGACCACCCCGACCAGTGGCAGCGGGTACGCGACCGGGGCATGGACGAGGCGGCGGTCGACGAGGTGCTGCGCCACACCAGTCCGGTCAACTACTTTCGGCGCACCGCCACCGCCGACACCGAACTGGGCGGGCAGAAGATCGGGGCCGGCGACAAGGTCACCCTCTGGTATCCGTCGGGCAACCGGGACGAGAACGTGTACGACGACCCACACCGCCTCGACCTCGACCGCACCCCGAACCACCACATGGCCTTCGGCGCCGGCGGCGCCCACTTCTGCCTGGGCGCCAGCCTGGCTCGCCTCGAGATCGAGGTCATCTTCGAGGGCCTCGCCGAACGGCTGCCCGACCTGGCGGCCACCGGCCCGGCCGACCGGCTGCGCATGAACCTGGTGAACGGGATCAAGCACCTGCCGGTGGCGTTCACGCCGTCGGCGCCCGTCCTCGCCGCCTGACGCCCGATGCCGCCGGCCCCGGGCTGACGTCGACTACTCGGGTGCGGCGTAGATCTTGACGGACATGAACCGGACCGGCAGTTCGACCAGGGCCACCGGGCCGTGGGCGACCTCGCCGTGGATCTGGATCGTGTCGCCAGCGCCGAGCTTGTAGGTCTTGGGGCCGTAGCCGTAGTCCATCGACCCCTCCAGCACGTGGAGGAACTCGACGCCCTCGTGCTGGAACAGCGGGAAGGTGTCGTCCGACGACTCGAGCGTGACCATCATCGGCTCGATGATCCGGTTGGGGCCCCGCAGCGAACCCAGGTCCTCGTAGACATGCCCCGGGCGGGTGCCCTCGTGGAGGATCTCCATGCGCTCGTCGGCGCGCACGATGACGACGTCGTGCTCCTCGTCGAGGCCGCGGAAGAACGCCGTGATCGGGACCTCGGCGGCGTGCGCCAGGCGCGTGAGCGTCGAGAGGCTGGGAGAGGTCTGCCCGTGCTCGATCTTTGAGACCATCCCGAGGGAGATCTCGGCCACCTCGGCGAACTGCGCCATGGTGAGGCCCAGGGCCCGCCGGGCGTCGCGCACCCGCTCGCCCACCACCCGGCACACGTCGTCCGAGGAGAACCCGTGGGGTGTCCGGTCGTCGGCGACGATCATCGTTCCGCCCTCCCGGCCATCGATCCGCCACACCACGTGTCCGTGACCATGTCGGCCACCTCCTCGTCGAACTCACCCACCCGTCACTGGGCGGGATCGCCCATCACGGTACTGGTGCGCACCCGCTGGGTGGAGAACCGTAGTCCAGCGGCGCCGTGCTGGAAAGTCCGGGCTCCGGCGATCCCACTCAGGCAAGGTCCCGCCACGAGGTGGCGCCGCCATCGAGGAGGCGCGCCGACGAGCGATACAACGCACGGGACACGTACGGCAAGACCTCACCGGCGCGGGTCCGGCACAGTTCGGCCTTGAGCGCCCGCGCCGCCACCACCTCGGGGGCGTCGCCGGGGGCCAGCGCCAGCAGGTCGACCACGTGCAGGGCCAGCTGTGCCTCGCCGGCATCGGCCAGATCGCGGGCCCGGTCGAGCACCGCCGACGGGTCCACCACACTGCGCAACGCCTCGGCCGCGGCGTCCGGCGCCGCCGGGTGCAGCGTGGTGGGGTTGCGGTCCCACCAGCCGTTCTCCTCCCGGTACAGGTCCCGGGCGATGTAGTCGGGGCAGCCGTAGTTCGGCGTCATCCACGGCTGCTCGAAGAGGTCGGGCGGGTACTCGAGGTCGGCGAGCACCTCGGCCTCGGACATGCCACGGTTCATCCGCTCGACGACCGCCTCCCGCAGCCAGCGCAGTGCCTCCGCCGTCCTCGCCAGCCGTTCGTGGACGACCGCCTCGCCCCGCACCACGGGCCCGAACTCGGTGACGAGCGTGGTGGCGCCGAGCGCCGCAAGCCGCTCGAGCGTGTCCGCCCAGCGGACGGTGAACCGCTGGGTCCGCAACGGCGTGCCGATGTTCGGAATGGCGTCGCCCGGTGTGGCCGCCCCGCCGTACAGCAGGCCGTCGTCGGGAAACCACAGGGCGATGGCGTCGTCGGTCTCCGACGGCGCCCAACGAGCCTCGACCCGTCGATCGCCGTCGACGACCAGCAGTGCGTCCGCGAACACCTCGCCCGGATCGGTCATCTGGAAGGCCTGGAGCATCCGCTCCCACGGCGCACCCTCCCGGGAGGGGAACTGCACCGCCGCCATCCGGGCCTGGAGGTGGAGCGTCTCGCGGTAGCGGGCGTAGCGGCGCGGAAGATTCTCGTGGGCGACCAGCCGGGGCGGCGCTTCGCCCCGCTCCGAGGCATGGGCCAGCCAGGTCCCGACCGCGGCGTTGTAGCCGATGTGGCCATGGCTGTAGCAGATGGCGTGCACCGGGGCCGACGACACCGACCGCAGGTGCTCGATCATCGACGGTGCGGCCCGCACCGACCCGGCGTCGACGAGGACCACGCCGGCGTCCGTCTCTGCAGCCAGCGCATTCCCCTGGCCGGGCAGGACATGGAATCCGTCGCCCAGGTCGACGCCCGCCAGGGCGCCACGCAGCACGCCTTCGAGTGCCATGCGGGAAACCGTACGGTCCGGCGGCCCACCATGCGCAGCCGTAGGCTCTGCGCCGGATCCCGGCGGACGACGAAGACGGAGCAGCGCGATGCCAGGCCCATCGAATCCGCCCGGGCGCGCCGACGTCGTCGTCATCGGCGCCGGGGTCATAGGCGCCTCCATCGCCCTCGAACTGCAGCGGTCGGGACGGTCGGTCGTGGTGGTCGACAAGGGCAACGCCGTCGGCGGGGGCTCCACGAGTTCGAGCTCGGCCGTGGTCCGCTTCAACTACTCCACGCTGGCGGGGGTCGTCGCCGCCTGGGAGTCGGCGCAGCGCTGGGCGGACTGGAGTGGACACCTCGGCCACGTCGACGGGCCGCTGGCCCGCCTCGTTCGGTGTCCGATGCTGTTCCTGGAACCACCCGGGTTCCCGCGCTCGGAGGCGACCAGCCTCCTCGCCGAGGTCGGCGTGCCATTCGAGGTCCTTGACGAGCACGAGCTGACCCGGCGGTTCCCCTCCCTCGACACCGGCCGGTTCTTCCCGCCACGCCGTCCCGACGACCCGTGCTTCGGCGACCCGCCCACGGGTCGACTCGACGCCGTCCTCACCGTCGACGGCGGCTTCGTCGACGACCCGCAGTTGGCCGCCGTCAACCTCATGGACGCCGCCCGCCACCACGGCGCCCACGTGTCCCTGCGCACCGAGTTCCTCGGCCTCGAGGTCGAGCGTGGCCGCGCCGCCGGCGTGCGCCTGGCCCGTGGGGCCTCGATCGAGGCGCCCGTGGTCGTCAACGCCGCCGGCCCCTGGAGTTCGACGGTGGACGGCCGAGCCGGGGCGCTCGCCAAGCGGACGGTGTGGACGCTCCCGATGCGCCAGGAGGTGCATGTCGTGGACGCTCCGGCCGGCTTCGCCCTCGATGACGGCGGGGCGATGCTGGCCGACCTCGACCTCGGCTACTACCTGCGCCCGCACACGGGCGGCACCCTGCTGGTCGGCGGCGTCGAGCCCGACTGCGACCCCCTCGAGTGGGTCGACGATCCCGACGAAGTCGCCCCCCTCCCCACGGTGGCCTGCTTCGAGGCGCAGGCGTGGCGGGCCGCCCGCCGACTCCCGGGCCTCGCCGTTCCGCACCGGCCGACCGGCCTGGCCGGTGTCTACGACGTGACCCCCGACTGGGTTCCCGTCTACGACCGCACCGACCTCGACGGCTACTACGTCGCCATCGGGACGTCGGGCAACCAGTTCAAGAACGCCCCCCTCGTCGGCGAGATCCTCCGGACGCTGGTCGACGCCTGCGAGGCGGGCCACGACCACGATGCCGACCCGGTGTCGCTCCACTGCCGCCACACCGGCCACGACCTCGACGTCGGTGCGTTCTCCCGGCGTCGCGACCCGGCGTCGACCACCGGCACGGTGCTCGGATGAGTCACGGGCCCTCCCTCGACGACCTGGCCGAAGACCCGCACCCCCATCTGGCCCGCCTGCGCCTCGAGGGCCCGGTGGCGTGGATCGACGCCCTCGGCGGTTGGCTGGTCGTCGACCGGGCCACCGCACTGGAGGTGCTGCGCGACGACGCCACGTTCACCGTCGACGACCCCCGCTTCTCCACCGCACAGGTGGTGGGACGCTCCATGCTCTCGACCGACGGCGACGAACACGACCGCCACCGGGCCGCCTTCGCCGAGCCATTCCGGGCCGCCGCGGTCCGCGACGAACTCGGCTCGTGGCTGCGCAACGAAGCCCGCCGCATCGTCACCGGGTTCGCCCCCGACGGCTTCGCCGAACTCCGCAGCACCCTCGCCGCGCCGCTGGCCGTCTCGACGGTGCTCCACACGCTCGGCATGGACGACGCCGACGCCGACGAGGTGCTCGGCTGGTACCGCACGATCGGCTCGGCCATCGAGGGCGTCAACGCCGGCCGTGCCGTGGACGCCGCTGCACGCGGTGCTGTCGCCGGTCTCCGTTCGAGGGTCGACGCAACCGTGGCCGCCGGTGCCGGACCGCTCGCCATGGCCACCGGCCACCTCGAACCGGACGCCGTGTTCGCCAACGCCGCCGTCATCATGTTCGGCGCCATCGAGACCTCTGAGGGCACGACGGCCAGCGCCCTCGCCCACCTGCTCGCCGACCCCGACCAGTTGGACGAGGTCCGCGCCGACCGGTCGCTGGCGGCCGACGCCGTCGAGGAGGCGCTGCGCATCGAGCCTGCGGCCTGCCTCGTCGACCGCTACGCCACCCGGGACGTCGAACTGGCCGGTACGTCGATCACCGTCGGCGACCTGGTCACCGTGTCGCTGGCCGCCGCCAACCGCGACCCGGAGGCCTTCCCCGACCCGGACCGGTTCGACCTGCACCGGCCGAACGCCCGCCAGCACCTCACCTTCGTGCAGGGACCCCACGTCTGCCTCGGCATGCACCTGGCCCGCCTCGAGACGCGAGAGGCCCTCGAAGCGGGCCTGGACCTGCTGCCCGACATCCGGCTGGCCGACGGCGGCCCGTCGACGACACGCGGCCTCGTCTTCCGCAAGCCGGACGCGGTGGGAGCGGCGTGGGAGCCGGCCGCCGACTGACCCGTCCAACCCGCCCGTCCAACCCGGAGGACCCAGCCCCGGGTCGCGCCTACGCTGCCGGCATGAGTGGCTACGTCCCCACGTGCACCCTGGAGGTCCGCGTGACCCCCCGTGCCGGCCGCACCGACGTGCGCATCGTGGACGGCGGCGTCCGCATCCGCGTCGCCGAAGTACCCGAGAACGGCCGGGCCACCGAGGCGGCGCGCCGGGCGCTGGCGTCGGCCCTCGGGTTACGGCGCCGCGACGTAACCCTCCGGACGGGCATGACCTCCCGCATCAAGCGGTATCGGATCGAGGGCCTCTCCCGGACCGAGGCGCTCGAACAGTTGACCTACTGACCGGTCGGTCGGCTACCGGCCGCTGCCGCAGTTGGGGCAGTTGTCGTCCCCGACGTCCATCCATTCGCCGCAGGCATCGCAGTGGACACCCGAGTCCGTCGACTCGGACGTGCCGCCGACGCCCACCGCTGGATCGTCCTCGTCGTACCAGTCGGTCATGTGCTCACCTCCTCCCACCTCTCGTCTCGGGTCACCTCGCGGATCGATCGACACCTGCATGGTCGCACGGGGGTGTGACAGCACCACCGGCCTTCCCGCCGTGGGAACGAGGGCGCGTCAGTTCGAGTCGAAGCGGCTGACGAAGGACGGCTCGCGGCCGGGCTGCGGCGGCACCCCCGGTTCGCCGCCGTGGTACGCCTGCTCGTAGAGCGCCACCTCCCGCCGGATCGGGCGGGGCGGGTCGGCCGCCAGCCAGAGCCGCAGCAGCTCCCGCCGGCGGTCGGGATGGCTCGTGAACGCCGTGCGGGCGTGGAGCACCGTGAAGTTGTTGGCGACAATCGCCTCTCCGGGCCGCATCGTGAACCTCACGCGCAGGTCGTCCCGCTGGGCGGTCGCCTCGAACAGGTCGAGGGCCTCGCGCTCGGCGGGCGTGATCTCGACGTCGGGCTCCACGTCGGCGGCGATCTCGACGAACTCCTTCACGTACCGGCAACTGAGCAGTCCCTCGCAGACGCTGAACACCGGGACCCGCCACGGGGTCACCGGCGGGCAGCACGGCTCGTGCTCGCCGAAACGGTGGTACCGAAAGCCCCGGTAGAGGACGGGGAGCAGGTCCGGCCTGGCCGCACGTATCTCCTCGTGCACGGTGTACGAGCTCACGAACCGGCTCTCGCCGCCCTCCGCCGCCGCGGCCAGGCAGAGGAAGGCCAGCAGGTCCGCCGGGTCGCTGTGGGGCGTCAACTCGGACCGGTTGCGGTAGGCCCGGGCGTGCGGGTCCACGTCGGTGACGTCGACGACGCGGCCGAGGCGCTCCCCCATGACGCTCTGCGACACGGCCCGACCGAGTCGGAGGCCGATGCCCCAGAAGAACGTCGCCACCGCGTCGGCCGAAAGGCGGTCGACCGGGAAGCCCCGCAGCAGGACCATGCCTCTGCCGTGAAGCACCTCGTTGCGGATCGCCTCGAGGGTGGGGGCGAGGTCCCCCACCGGGAGATCCTCCGGCTCCGCCTCCACCGGGTCCTTCCCGAAGGTTGCCCAGCGGCGGGCGGCCGCCTCGAGGGTGGCAGCGTCGGCGGGGTCCAGGTCGACGGCGAAGGCCTCGATGCCGGCCACGCCCGAACCGCGCCAGCGGCCTGAGGCAGCCTGTTCGGGCAGGTCCCGAAGCTTGGGCAGGTCCTCCATCGCCGCGGACCCTACGCGCGTCGTGTGCGCGAGGTCAGCCCAGGCGACCGAAAAAGGTCAGGCGGGCGTGCTCGGAGAGCGAGCGCCCCGGATCGGCGTTGTAGGCCAGCACCACCAGGATCCGTTGGCGGTCGCCTTGGACCGGGGTGACGCGGTGCAGGGCGTCCCGGCCCAGGAACAGGGCCAGGTCGCCGGCCCGCTGTGCCAGAACCTCCGACGGAGATTCGTGCCGTCCGTCCAACACGGCGGCCACGCCCTGCTCGTTGTGCCGGTCGAGCGCTGCGCAACGCATGGCGTCGTGGTATTCCAGCCTCCCTCCGGCCTCCGACTCTTGGACCAGAAGCGTGACGGCGAACGACGAGTTGTCGAAGTGCCAGCCCAGCTCCTGGCCCTCGAGGAAGTAGTTGACGTTGATCGACGACAGCGGATCGGCGTACTCGTGGAGCTCGGCCTCGCCCAGCACATCGCACAGGAACGACCGGAACAGCGGCGAGTCGTAGACCGTGCGCAGCGGCGAGTCGTCGGGCACCTGGTCGGCGGTGACGGCCCCCTTGGTGCTGACCACCTCCCGGCTGCGGGCGTCGTCGGTGGGCAGCGAGGCGTCGGCCGGCTCGAGGTAGACGGTGTGGGCCTGGACGGAGTGGAAGGCCAGGTGCTGGAGCGACTCGGCCTCGGCGACGAGGTCCTCGACGACCTCGGGACGGATGAACCCCTCGAGCACGAGGGCGCCGTCCTGGTCGAGGGACGCCCGGCACTCGTCCCGGAAGTCGTCGTTGCGGATCGGATGGGCCTCGAGGTCAACCGCCTCGTCGATCAGCAACGTCGCCACGGCGGGCACGCTACCGGTCGGCTTTCGACGGACGTCCGCGAATAGGCTCCGCGCCCATAGTCGCTGCGACCCCCACCGACACGCCGGTACTCGACACGGGACAGGTCGAGCGATACGAGCGCGATGGCTACCTGCTGCTCGAGGACGCCCTCACGCCCGAGCGGCTGGACGCCCTGAACGAGGTGTTCGCCGGCTGGGTCGAGGAGAGCCGCTCGCACGACGGGCCGTGGGGCGAGACCTTCGACGGCAGACCCCGCTTCGACGTCGAGCCGGGGCACTGCCCAGAGCGACCGGCACTGCGGCGGGTGGCCTCGCCGATCGAGGTCTCCGACGCCTACCTGGGGGTGATGCGCGACAGCCCGGCACTCCGCGCTGTGGTGCAACTGGTCTCGCCCAACCTGCGGTTTCGCGAGTCCAAGTTGAACTCGAAGTTGCCCGGGACCGCCACGCACCTGAAGTACCACCAGGACCTTCCCTTCGGACCGCTGTCCAACGAGGACCTGGTCACCGTGCTGTTCCACCTCGACGACGTCACCGCCGAGAACGGCCCGCTCGAGGTCGTGCCCGGCAGCCACCGGGGGCCGCTGTACGACCACTGGCACGACGACGTCTTCACCGGCGCCGTGTCCCCCGAGGTCGAGGCGTGGGCACGGGGCGAGTCAGTCACCTGCGGCGGTCCGGCCGGCTCGGCGTGCCTGATGAACGCCCGGGTGCTACATGGCTCGGCGCCGAACCTGTCGGACCGGCCGCGCACCCTGTTCATCGTTCAGTACCACGCCGAGGACGCCCATCCGCTGGCCCCCAACCACCTGCCCAGTCGCTTCGACCAGGAGGTCGTGGCCGGCGTCGACACCGGCCGGGTGCGCTGCTCCGACTACGAAGTCGAGTTTCCCGAGACGCCGACCGTGGCGTCCTTCTTCGCGGTACAGGCGGTCGAGACGTCGTAGTCGGGTGCCCGCAGGGCACTCAGTCGTCCAGGCGGGCCTCGAAGAGGGTGTTGGCGGTGTCCCAGAGTCGCGGGTCGACGGTCTTGAGGTGGCCGACCACCTCAACCAACGGCACCGTCGTGATCGCCCCCTCCTGGAGCGCCACCATCGAACCCAGGCCGCCCTCGTGGACGGCATCGGCAGCCGCCACCCCGTAACGGCTGGACAACACCCGGTCGTACGCCGACGGGGTGCCCCCACGCTGCACGTGGCCCAACACCGTCACCCGGGTCTCGAACCCGGTCCGCTGCGCCAACTCGTCCGCCACAACAGACCCGATCCCACCCAACACCTCATGCCCGAACCGGTCGATCACCGGCTCAGCAACCTCCATCGTCCCCGGCACCGGTCGCGCCCCCTCGGCCACCACCACAATCGACGCGAACCGGCCACGGTCATGACGACGACGCACCACCTCCGCCACCGCAGCAATGTCGAACGGATGCTCCGGCACCAACGTCACCGTCGCCCCACCGGCGATACCCGCCCACGTGGCGATATGGCCCACATGGCGGCCCATGACCTCGACCACCATCACCCGATCATGCGACTCCGCCGTGGTGTGCAGACGATCGATCGCCTCCGTGGCGACCCCCACCGCCGTATCGAAGCCGAACGTCTGCTCCGTGCACGGAACGTCGTTGTCGATGGTCTTGGGAACGCCCACCACCGACACCAAGCCCTCCCGATGCGCTCGATGCGCAACCGCCAACGAACCCTCGCCACCCACCACCACCAGCGCATCCAAGCCCAGACCATCGATCGTCGCCCGGGCACGACCGGACCCGTCGTCGCTCATCCACGGATGCCGACGAGACGTTCCCAACACCGTGCCCCCGCGCGTCAACGTCCCACGCATCGCCTCCACATCCAACGGCACGTGACGTCCCTCGACCACGCCAGCCCAACCGTCCAGGAAACCCACGATGTCATCACCCCAGCGACGCTCACACCGTCGCACCAGAGCACGAATCACCGCATTCAACCCCGGACAGTCACCACCACTCGTAAGGACGCCGACGGTCGCCATGCGCCCATTCTGGATCGGTCGGGCCGGGAGTCCAGCACCGCGGCGGCAGCCGGCCCGGACGGGGCATGCATCTCGGTGTCGGCCTGAGGGCCGCGTACGGGCCCGTTCGGCAGGGGTCGCTGCCGGCTGGTGCCAGGGTTGTGCGATCGGGCGTGGTGAGGCGGGTGTCGTCGTTGAACCGCGGGCACATCTGCCAGCCAGCGACGACGAGGTGGTCATCTGGTCTTCGACGTCGGGTTGTGGTTGTTCGTTGGGTGTCTGCCATCACCTCCCAAGGGGCCACGACGACCCCAGAGGTAGCCTTGACCACGAGAAAGACCGTTATCGGCAGTAACGCGCCAAATAACGCGCCGCCCTCGCCCTCGTAGCTCAGTTGGATAGAGCGACCGCCTCCTAAGCGGTAGGCCACAGGTTCGATTCCTGTCGAGGGCGCATGCCACCCACCTTCCACGACGCACCCGCCTGGTACCGGCGTGCCCTCGACGTGCCCTACGAGGACCGCACCGTCACCGTCGACGGCGCCGGCATCCACTACCTCGCCTGGGGCGAACACGGCCGGCCCGGCCTCGTGTTCGTCCACGGCGGCGCCGCCCACGCCCACTGGTGGACCCACGTGGCCGCCCAGTTCGCCGGCGTCTACCGGGTCGCCGCCATCGACCTCTCCGGCCACGGCGACAGCGACCGCCGCGACGAGTACACCCTCGCCCGCTGGTGCGCCGAGGTCATGGCCGTCGCCGACGACGCCGACATGGCCGGCCCACCCATCGTCATCGGCCACTCCATGGGCGGATTCGTCACGCTCGCCACCGCCGCCGCACACGGCGACCGCATCGCCGGCGCCGTCGTCATGGACTCGCCGGTCACCGCCCCCGACCCCGAGATGGAGGGCAGCAGGCGCAACCAGTTCCGGGGCCCCAAGGTGTACCCCGACGCCGCCACCGCCATCACCCGCTTCCGCACCGTCCCCGAACAGGACCACTACGAGCCGTACGTCATGGCCCACGTCGCCGCCACGTCGCTGCGGCCCACCGAGGGTGGCGTCACCTGGAAGTTCGACCCGGCGATCTTCATGCCGCGCCGCTCCGCCGCCAACGAACTACTGCCCAACATCACCTGCCGGGTCGCCCTTTTCCGGGCTGAGCACGGGCTGGTCACCCCCGACATCGGCGCCTACATGTACGAGCAGCTCGGCCGCGTCACCCCCGTCATCGAGGTCCCGTTGGCCGGCCACCACCTCATGCTCGACCAGCCGCTGCTCGTCGTCACCGCCCTGCGCACCCTGCTCGCCGACTGGGAGCACTCCGTCCCCTTCGTCCGCGACTGAGCGACGGGCACGCCGCCCAACCGGCGGCGACGGCGGGCATCCCGCCCCGCTACGGTGCCGCCCCGTGAGCGAGGTCCAGCAGCCCGGGGGCCCCATGCGGCTCCACGACACCGTCCGCGGCGAGGTCGTGCCCTTCGAGCCCGGGCCCGAGGTGTCGATATACGTGTGCGGCATCACGCCATACGACGCCACCCACCTCGGCCACGCCTTCACCTACCTCACCTTCGACCTCCTCATCCGACGGCTCGAGGACCTCGGCCACACCGTGCGCATGGTCCGCAACGTCACCGACGTCGACGACTCGATCCTCCCCAAGGCCCGGGAACTCAAGGTCGACTACCAGGCCCTCGCCGCCGTCGAGATGGCCCACTTCGAGGCCGACATGGAGGCGCTCAACATGCGCCCCGCCGCCGTCGAGCCCTGGGCCACCGAGACCATCGACGAGATGCACGACCTCATCCAGCGCCTCTCCGACAACGGCCACACCTACACCGTCGACGGCACCACCTACTTCGACGTGTCCACCTCCGAGAGCTTCGGCTCGCTCTCCGGCTACGACGAGGCCACCATGCGCGACCTGGCCGCCGAAAGGGGCGGCCACCCCGACGACCCCCGGCAGCGCAACCCCCTCGACTTCGTCCTCTGGCAGCCCTCCACCCCGGGCGAGCCGGCCTGGAACTCCCCGTTCGGCCCCGGCCGACCCGGCTGGCACATCGAGTGCTCCGCCATGGCGATGGCCAACCTGGGCGAGACCATCGACCTGCACGGCGGCGGCGACGACCTCGTGTTCCCCCACCACGAGTGCGAGGACGCCCAGTCCCGGGGTGCCACCGGCCAGCCGCTGGCCCGCCACTGGATGCACGTCGGCATGGTCGCCTACGAGGGCACCAAGATGTCCAAATCGCTCGGCAACCTCGTGTTCGTCCGGATGCTGCGCAACCTCCACGACCCCCGCGCCATCCGCGTGGCACTCCTCGGCCACCACTACCGCGCCGGCTTCGAGTGGTTCGACACCGACATCGACGACGGCATCACCCGCCTGGAACGCCTCGTCGCCGCCGAGCGCCGCCCCTCCGGCCCCGACCCGGCGCCCACGCTGGCCGCCGTCCGGGCCGCCCTCGACGACGACCTCGACACCCCCACCGCCCTCGACGCCATCGACGTGCTGGCCGGGGCCATCCTCGCCCACTCGGGCGACGACCCGACCGCGCCCGCCGGCCTGCGAGAGGCCGCCGGCCTGCTCGGGATCCACCTGGAGGCCACCGAGCCCGTCGACGCCCCGTCGGGCACCTGAGCGGCGCATCCCGGTGCACCTACGGACCGCCAGTCCGCCGCGGCTCGTATCCTGACCCGGTGCTGCGCCTCACCGACAGCCTGACCGGCGACAAGGTCGAGTTCACCCCGCGCGATTCGGGGAAGGCCTCCGTCTACTGGTGCGGGCCCACCGTCTACGACGCCCCCCACCTCGGCCACGCCCGCAGCACCCTCGCCTTCGACATCCTCGTCCGCTACCTGCGCTGGACCGGCCTCGACGTCACCGCCGTGTCGAACATCACCGACATCGACGACAAGATCATCGCCCGGGCCGCCGACGAGGGGACCACCGAACCCGAACTGGCCCGCCGCTTCGAGGACGTGTTCATCGCCGAGATGGACCGCCTCGACGTCGCCCACCCCGACGTCCGCCCCCGGGCCACCGAGTACGTCGACGCCATGCTCGACGTCATCGGACAGCTGGTCGACCGGGGCATGGCCTACGCCACCGACTCCGGCGTCTACTTCGACGTCGACCGGCTCGACGGCTACGGCGCCCTCGCCGGCCAGACCCCCGACCAGCTCCGGGAGGGCGCCGGAGCACGCGTCGAGGTCGACGACGACAAGGCCGACCCGCTCGACTTCGCCCTCTGGAAGGCCGCCAAGCCCGGCGAGCCCTCGTGGGACTCCCCGTGGGGCCCCGGCCGGCCCGGCTGGCACATCGAGTGCGTCGCCATGTCGCTCGACCTGCTCGGCGACGGCTTCGACATCCACGGCGGCGGCGACGACCTCGTCTTCCCCCACCACGAGAACGAACGCGCCGAGTGCCTCGGCTGCGACCGCCCCTTCGCCCGCCTGTGGGTCCACAACGGGATGGTCCAGGTCGGCGCCGAGAAGATGTCCAAGTCGCTCGGCAACTTCAAGACCCTCGCCGAGCTACTCGACGAGTGGGACCCGCGGGCGCTGCGCCTGCTGGTGCTCCAGACCCACTACCGCAAGACCATGGAGATCGGCCCCGCCACGCTGGCCACCGCCGCCACCGCCCTCGAGCGCCTCGACGGGTTCGCCCGCCGCGCCGCGGCCGCCGGACTCCCCCACGCCGACGCCGACGCCGGCACCGTCGACCGCTTCCGCGAAGCCATGGACGACGACCTCGGCACCGCCGCCGCCGTGGCCATCATGTTCGACGCCGTCCGCGACGCCAACCGCGCCCTCGATGCCGGCGACACCGACACCACCGCCGCCCTGTCCGCCGCCGTCACGGAACTGGCCGGCGTGCTCGGGCTGCGGCTCGTTGCCGACTCGACGGCCGGCGACGACGACGCCGAGGTCGACGAACTGGTCGAGGCCCGCGCCGCCGCCAAAGAGGCAGGGAACTACGCCGAGGCCGACCGAATCCGCGACGAACTCACCGCACGCGGCATCGTGCTCGAGGACACGCCCACCGGCACCACCTGGCGCCGCGCCTGAACGCGGCCGCCCTACCGGCGGCGACTTCTGCTGGCTGCGTCGAGGCCACGCCCCGCTAGTTGCGCGGCACCTCGGACCAGGCCACGCCCTTGTCCACCCGGACGTCACCGGGCAGGCCCAGCACCCGCTCACCCAGGATGTTGCGCATCACCTCGGACGTGCCGCCCTCGATGGTGTTGGCCCGCGCCCGCAGGAACGAGTACTTCGTACCCGCCCCGCCGGTGAGGCGCAGTCCGTCGGGACGCTTCCGGTCGAAGCCGGCCTCGTAGGTCAGCCCCTCGACACCCAGCAGGTCGATGCACGTCTCGTAGATGTGCTGGTTCATCTCCGCCGACATCAGCTTGCCGACCGACCCCTCCGGCCCCGGGTTGCCCGCCTTCGAGTTCTCGCGGGCCCGCCAGTTGGTGAGCCGCAGCACCTCGGCCTCGCTCCAGAGCGCCGCCACCCGGTCCCGGAGCACCGTGCGCCTCGCCGGGTCAATCGTGTCCTTGCGCTCGTTCCAGAGGCGCACCAGGTCGCCGATCGGCCCGGCGCCCTTCTTCGGCACACCGCCGCCGAGCGCCACCCGCTCGTTCATGAGCGTCGTCACCGCCGCGTTCCAGCCGTTGCCGACGCCGCCGAACACCCGGTCGTTCGGGATCCGCACATCAGTCATGAAGATCTCGTTGAACTCCGCCTCACCGGTGATCTGGTGCAGCGGCCGCACCTCGACGCCCTGCGACTCCATGTCGAGCAGGAAGTAGGTGAGGCCCTTGTGCTTGGGCTGGTCCGGGTCGGTGCGGGCGACGAGCATCCCCCACCGAGACACGTGCGCCAGGGTGGTCCACACCTTCTGGCCGTTGACGATCCACTCGTCGCCGTCCTGCACCGCCTTGGTCGACAGGCCCGCCACGTCCGAGCCGGCGCCCGGCTCGCTGAACAGTTGGCACCAGACCTCCTCGCCCGTGTACATCGGCCGCAACAGCCGCTGCTTCAGCTCGTCCGAGGCGTAGGTGAGCACCACCGGGGCGCCCATGCCGATGCCGATGGGGTTGATGTTGAGGTCGTGGTACGGGACGCCGGCAGCCCGGAGTTCCTCGTCGACGACCGTCTGCAGCCGACGGCTCTCGAGGCCGAGGCCACCCAGGCCCTCGGGGAACTGCACCAGCGCCAGGCCCCGGTCGAACTGCTCGCCCCGGAACGTGAACTGGTCCACGTCGCCGGGCGGGACGTCGGCCACCAGCTGGCGGGTCAGTTCGCGGACGTCGGCTTCGGTGATCTCGGGCATCGGGGTCGTCTCCGGGGTGTCGCGGCGAGCCCGGCGAACCTACCTGCCGGTAACCCGGCGCCTCCCATCCGGCCGGCTAGCCGGGGTCGCGCAGGGCGTAGAGGTAGCCGTCCCGGGAGCCGATGTAGACCGTCCCGCGCCACACCGCCGCCGACGCCTCGACACACGCCCCGGTCGGCACCTCCCACACCTTGACCGGCTCGACCGAGGGGTCGGCCAGGTCGAGGCCCAGCACCCGGCCGTCGCAGACCCCCATGACGAGCACGTCGTCGACGACCGTCGGCGACGACCAGGTCGGGCCGGGCAACTGCATCGTCCACCGGGGCTCGCCAGTCGCCCGGTCGAGGGCGTGGACCTTGCCCTCGTCGGTCGGCACGAGCAGCAGGTCGCCATACACCGCGGGCGTCGCCCACACCCCGCTGTCCAGGTGCGGCCGGTCCTCGAACGCCCACACCAGCGGGTCGTCGGGACGGGACGGGTCCAGCTTGAGCACCTGGCCCAGCTCGTGCGACCGGTCCGTTCCACGCTCGTACTCGACGCCCACGTAGAGCATCCCCTCGTCGTCGGCGACGAGCGTGGCGTCAACGTCGTCGCCGGCCCAGAACCGGAACACCCGGTTCGGCTCGACGCCGTCTCGGAGCCCGGCGACATCCCAGCCCTGGACCAGACCTCCGGAGTTGGCGAAGTACAGGACGTCGCCCAGCACCAGCGGCGAGGACTCGATCGAGACATTGCCACCCACCGCCTCGACCAACTCCTCGTCCCAGCCGGCCACGTCCCACACCAGTTCCGGGGCGACGCTCACGAGCCCAGCGGCGTCGTAGCCGCGGTGGAGCCGTGCCACGTGGAAGCGGGAGTTCTCGCCACCGGCGAACAGGTAGTCGTCGAGCACCAACGGCGAACTGTCCCAGTCGTTGTTCCAGCGGGTGGGCCCCACGTCGTAGGCGTGGAGGCTCCAGAGTTCAACGGGTACATCCCGGTCGATGGCGAGTACCCGAAACTCGTCGTCGCGGGACCCGGCGTAGACCAGCGGGTAGCCGTCGGGGTCGACGGTGACCGAGCCCTTCACGATGTCGCCGGTCTGGAAGTCCGGCAGGATCCGCTCGCCCGTGGCGCCATCCACGAAGTGGATCGCCCCGTCGAAGGCACCGAACACCACCCAGGTCCGTCCGTCCCGCTCGAACACCGCCGGCTGGCCGGTCCAGCCCACCCCGCACCACTCCTGGGCGACGCCGCCGATCGACGTCATCGAGCACATGCGGTCGTCGGGAAACCGCCACGCCACCTCCGGGTCCGACGGCACCGGCCCCTCGCCATGCCAACTGCGGGTCGGCGACCCCCGGAACGTCAGCACCCCCTCGACGGCGTCGCCCCACGGCCTGCCCACCGACTCGGGGTCGACCCAGCCGGTGAACGGCGGTTCGGTCGTTGTGGTGGTGGTGGTCGTGGTCGTGGTCGTCGAGGTGGTGGTCGCCTCCGTCGTCGAGGGTGCGGCGGTGGTGGCCGTCGGTGGAGCCGTGGTGGTGGTCGTGGCCGAGGCCAGCAACTCCCGGTCGGCGTCGTCGAGGCCCTGATGGGAGGTGCGTGGTGCCCGCAGCAGCAGCACCCACAGCGCCGCCACGAGGACGGTAAGCCCGACGGCGGCGAGGCCCCAGCGTCTCACGGCTTTGATCGGACTGGACCGGGCCTGCCGTCAGGACCCGCCACGCCGGCGGTCAGGCGGTGGGTTCCGGCTCGAAGGTGTCGAGCGGCAGCGGCTCGTCGACGAACCCCGGCTCGTCGTCGAAATCGTCGAGATCCTCGACGGGGCCGACGGACCCCAGCGTTGCGTGGCGTGTGGCCGCCGGATGCCGGTCGACGCCCAACTCGGCGCGGGCCGGAACCGGCTCGACCTCGGGATCGCGTTCCCTCCGGGCCCTGGCCAGCGGGTGCAGGGCAGCGTCAACGGCCCGCGGGTTCGGCGCCTCGATCAGGTCCGCCACGTTGGAGCCGGTGGCTGCTCCGCCGGTTCCGGGGAAGGCCACCAGGTCCCCGCCGGTGCGTTCGTCGTGCAACGTCCAACCCACCGGCGCGCGCAGGCGGTCGAGGTGCATCTCGCACAACACCACCCGTCCGGGGCCGTCGACCTCCGCCAGGTCCCGCACCGTGAAGGTGCTCTCGGCCACGTTCAGCGACACCAGCGCCACGGCATGGCCGCGGCACGCGGATCGCATGCAGTACGTGCGCATGGGGGAAACGGTAGTGCCGGCACCCGCCGTGATCGGGGACACCCCCGGGCGAGAAGGGGACGGGCCTCGTCTCACCTGCGCCCTAGCCTTGGCTGGATGGATCACCTCCCCGTGCTCGGCCTCGACGCCGACGACACCCTCTGGGAGAACGAGGCCCACTTCCGCCAGACCGAGGACCGCTTCCTCGACCTCGTCGCCCCCTGGGCCGACCACGAGACGGCTGCTGCCGCCCTGCTCGCCGCTGAGAAGGCCAACCTGTCCGTCACCGGCTACGGCATCAAGGGCTTCGTCCTGTCCATGGTCGAGACCGCGATCTCACTCTCAGACGGCGCCTGCGACGCCGACCGGATCGGCACCATCCTGGACTGGGGGCGCTGGATGCTCCAGGCGCCCGTCGACCCCCTGCCCGGCGTCGCCGAGACCCTCGAGGTACTCGCCGCCGACCACCGGCTCCTCGTCATCACCAAGGGCGACCTGGGCGAACAACTCCGGAAGGTGGCCGCCAGCGGCCTCGCCGGCCACTTCTGGCAGGTGGAGGTCGTCGCCCACAAGACCGCCGAGGCCTACCGGGACGTCCTCGACGGCCACGGCATCACTCCAGCCGACTTCGTGATGGTTGGCAACTCGGTGCCCTCCGACGTCCTGCCCGTGCTCGCCCTCGGCGGCCGGGCCGTCCACGTCCCCCACCACACCACGTGGGCCCTCGAGACCGTCCACGCCGACGACGTCGACGGCCACGACTTCCCGGTGCTCGACTCACTGGCCGAACTCCCCGCCCTGCTCACCGACTGGCGCGGTTAGCCGGGCGTCGCCACCCGGCGCATCACCGCACGCACGTCGACCACCCGCGGGCCGTCCCGCCGCACGGTCGCGACCGCCCGGGCGCCATCGTGGAGGCGGCGCTTGCGCTCGCCGTCGAGGGCGAGCAGAAGCGGGCCCTCGATGACGACCTCCTCCCCCAGCACCAGCCGGCGGACCTCGGCGATGCCCAGGTCCTCGTAGTGGCCGGGCGCCGTCGGCCCCCGCAGCACGCGCTGACACCCGCCGACCAGCCCGAATCGGACGAGCAGGCCGGCGTCCTCGTCCGGGGACACCGGGTCGAGGAGGCCACCCACGCCCGAGAAGCCCACCACCGCCGGGTCGGCCCGGCTGAGCACCGCCAGACGCAGCGTCGCCGGGTCGAAGAGCTCCAGGGACCCCACGAACGGGTCGTCGACCGCCACGGCGTCCACGAGCGCCAACTCGTCCGACGACCCCTCGGGCTCTCCCTCGAGGCGCAACCGCACCACCTTCGCCCGTGGCGCCGCCTCGTCGACCGGCACGCGCCCCACGGCGAGGTGCCCCGCCGCCGCCCCGGCGACCGTCGCCTCCACGAACACCGGGAAGGCGTTGTTCGTGCCGGTCGACAGCGGCACCACCACGAGGTCCGGCCAGGCCAGGGCCGCCGCCCGATTCGTTCCGTCACCGCCCAGCACCACGACCACGGCGCACCCGGCCTCCCGCATCGCCCGCACCGCATCGACGGCGTCCTGCTCCGAACCCGACACCGGGCCGCCGACCCACTCCAGCTGGATCCCACGGATCGTGTCCGTGGCGCGTCGGACGATCCGGTGCGGGTCGTGGTGGACCACGAAGCGGCACGCCCCCGACTCGCGTGCGCCCAGCACCACCCGGCGGACGACGTTGATCTTCTCCTCGAGCGTCACCCGGGTGGCGGCGGCCGTCGCCCGGCGAACGTCCGTGCCCGCCCGGGGGTTGACCACGATCCCGATCGGGGCGGACTGGTGCTGCTGGTCGGGCTCCGGCACGACACAGGACCGTACCGCTGCCGGTCGGAGGCACGGCTTGTCCGGCGCGTGCGGCCGGCCGGCCGGAAACCGCGACTGCCCGGCACCTAGGGTCGGGCCAGATGCACGACGACCCCCCGGGACCGCCGCCCGAACACGCCGACCCATCGTCCCCCCACGGCCTCCCCCGCCTACGCCGTCGACTCGCCCGCCGGCCCGACTACCGGCGCCTCGTCCTCGTCGTCACCCTCTTCGGCGCCGCCTCCGGCAGCTACCCCGTCACGGTCCTGTCGGCATCACTGCCACACATCGCCGACGACCTCGGCACCACCGACGACACCATCGCGTGGGTGATCGCCGCGCCCCTTCTGGCGTTCGCCGTCGCCACCCCCATCGCCGGCAAGATCGGCGACCTCCACGGACACCGGCGCGCCTACCTCACCAGCTTCACCATCGGCACGGTCCTCGCCTTCGCCACCGCCCTGGCCTGGGACACGACGTCGCTGATCGTGCTGCGGACCCTCGCCCAGGCCGCCAAGGCCGCCGCCGGCCCCTCCGCCATGGCGATGATCATCGCCACCTACCCCCGGCGGGAGCGCTCCCGCGCCCTCGGCATCTGGGCCGGCGTCATCGCCCTGTCGCCCGCCCTCGGCGTGGTCACCGGCGGGCCGCTCATCGAATGGCTGGGCTGGCGGATGCTATTCGCCGTCCAGGGCGGCATCGTGCTGCTCGCCCTCCTCGCCGCCCTGCCCGTCGTCCCCGAGACCGAGGCCCGGCCGGGCGTCCGCTTCGACCTGTCCGGGGCGGCCAGCCTCGGCGCCGGCGTCGGCGGCCTCCTCCTCGGCGTCAACCGCGGAATCGCCTGGGGCTGGGACCATCCCGCCGTCCTGACCGGCCTCCTCGTCGCCCCGATAGGACTGGCACTCTTCGCCCGGATCCAAACAAGCAGCGCCCACCCCCTGCTGCCACCCGCGCTGCTGCGGCGGCCGGCGTTCACGATGCCGATACTGGCCCAGGCGGTCATGCAGGCCGGCTACATGGGTGCAATGGTCATGGCGCCCTTCCTGCTCGAGCGCCGATGGGGCTACCGGCCCACGGTCATCGGGCTGCTGATGCTCCCCCGGCCGCTGAGCTTCGCCCTGGCGGCCCGGCTGGGCGGCGCCCACGACCCGCAGCACGGCGCCCAACGCGTCGCCGTCAGCGGGATTCTCGTCTTCGCCGGCGCCATGGTGGTCGCCGGCATCGGCGCCGAGCGTCGGTGGCTGCCCGTGTTCCTGGCCGGGGCGGCCCTGTCCGGCGCCGGCAGCGGCTACATCCGGGCCACGGTCGCCAACGCCGTCACCCGCGCTGCCGGCGACGAGAACCTCGGGATCGCCGGCGGCTCGCTCAACATGCTCCAGCAGATCGGCGCCGCACTCGGCATCACCGTGCTCACCGCCCTGATGGGCGACAGCGCCAGCGGCGGGCGGTTCCTCGCCCTCCACCTGCTGGCAGCAGGACTGGCCCTCGTGGCGGCCGGGCTGGCCGCCCGGATCGGCCGCGTCCCGCCCGCATCGCCCGGAGGACCGGGCGCCCCGGCTCAGCCGTAGTCGTAGAACCCGCGGCCGGTCTTGCGGCCCAGCATCCCGGCCGCGACCATGCGCTTGAGCAGCGGCGGCGGCGCGTAGGAGGGGTCGCCGTACTCGGCGTACAGGGTCTCACCGACCAGCAGCATCGTGTCGAGGCCGATCATGTCGCTCAGTTCCAGCGGTCCCATCGGGTGCGCCGCGCCCAGCTTCATGCCGGTGTCGATGTCCTCGGCGGTGGCGTGCCCCGCCTCAAACATGCGCATGGCGGCCAGGAGATATGGGCACAGCAGCATGTTGACGACGAAGCCCGCCCGGTCCTTGGCGGCGACGACCGTCTTGTCGATGACCTCGGTGGCGAACGCCGAGATCCGTTCGACCACCTCGGGCGCCGTCCGCACCGAGGGGATGACCTCGACCAGCTTCATCACCGGCGCCGGGTTGAAGAAGTGCAGGCCGACCACGTTCTCGGGCCTCCCGGTGCTCATGGCGATGTCGATGATCGGAATCGACGAGGTGTTCGTGGCGAGGATGGCGTCGGATGAGGTGACGATCCGGTCCAGGTCGGCGAACAGGGCCGCCTTCAGGTCGAAGTCCTCGACGACGGCTTCGACCACCAGGTCGCAGCCCGCCAGTTCCTCCAGGTCGGTGGTGAACGACAAGTTGCCGAGCGCCGAGGCGTGACCGGCCTCGTCCAGCTTCCCCCGATCGAGGGCCCGGCCCAACGAACCCTCGATACCCGAGCGGCTCCGCTCCGCTGCGGCCGCATCGACCTCCCGGACGACGGTCTCGAGGCCGGCCTTGGCCATCACCTCGGCGACGCCGCCGCCCATCTGGCCGCCGCCCACGATTCCCACGCGCTGGATTGCCATGTCTCGCTCCTGTTCGCTACGGGCCGCTACGCGGCCTCGCTGATCGTGACCGACTCGATCACAATGTCCTCGAGGGGACGGTCGCCGGGACCGGTCGCCACCTGCTGCATGGCGTCCGCCACGTCGAGGCCCTTCACGACCTGGCCGAACAGCGAGTACTGCGGCGGCAGGCCGACACCGCTGGGACCGGTGATGATGAAGAACTGGCTGCCGTTGGTGTTCGGCCCGGCGTTCGCCATGGCCAGCGACCCCAGTTCGTAACGCCCGGGGGCCGGCAGCTCGTCCTCGAACCGGTACCCGGGGCCGCCCCGGCCGGTGCCGGTCGGGTCACCGCCCTGTGCGACGAAGCCGTTGATGACCCGGTGGAAGATGACGCCGTCGTAGTAGCCCTGACGGGCGAGGAAGACGAAGTTGTTGACGGTCTTCGGGGCCCGTGCCGGGTCGAGGTGGATGGTCATCGACCCCATCGACGTCACCATCTCGGCCACGTAGGTCGTGTCGGCGTCGATCTCCATCTCCGGGGGGCTGTCGAACTGCATGCGCAAGATCCTCGTCGTCTCGGGGGTCGTGGGTGGGCCCACCACGGCGGCGGGACGGTGGCACAGGCTACGGGCGGCGGCGCCGCTTGCCCCGGAGCAGGGGGAGGGCAGAGGGGACGGAGGCCGGGGCCGAGGGTCCACCGGAGCGTCCGCGCCGGGTGGTTAGGGTGCCGCGCATGGCCCCCGTGCCCGCCGAGCCGATGCGGTACCTCCTCGGAGACGAGGTCCCCACGCTCCGGGCGGCACTCCTCGAACCACCCGAGACCATGACGCTCACGTGTCCGCAGTGCGAGGTCACATGGCGGGGCCGACCAGCCGAGCCGTGCTGGTCCTGCGGTGCCGAGGGCCGTCGACCGACCGGCACCGTCCTCGTCGCCGAATAGCGGGATCGGCGCACCCTCAGAGTTCGAGCGCGAACATCCGGACGCGCTTCCCCTCGCTCCCGGTCTCCTGCTCGCCCACCGCCCGGAAACCGAACGCCTCGTGGAATGCGAGCGAGCGGTCGTTGCGCGGCCGCACGTTGACCTCGGCACACAGGTGTGACTGTCCGTCGGCCCGGACGGCGAACGCCTCGTAGAGCGACCGACCGACCCCGAGGCCCTGGGCCGGCGGATCGACCACGATGCGGTCCACGTAGAGGAACCGCTCGTACCGCTCGCAGAACCACCGGTAGTTGGCGCTGGCGTAGTCGATTCCCGGCCCCTCGAGGCCGAACAGGAAGCCGGCCGGAGCTGGCACCCCGTCCGGCCCGTCCCCCACGCCCCCCACCTCGGCCACGAGGAACGTGTGGGTGACCTCCGCGAACCACGCCACCTCCTCGGCCGAAAGGTCGTTGACCGCCGGCACCGCCGCAGTGTTCATGCCCTCGATCGCCGGCAGGTCGCCGGACGTGCCGGGCCGGAGGCGCACCCTACGGTCATCCGTCACGTCGGCTCCTTCCACGCGCCCACCGCTGGGCATCGGTCGCCCCGCCACGCCTAGCCTGCCAGCCATGAGCACCACTGCACCCACCTCCGCCGACGCGCCCATCGGAACGGGCGCCGCGGCGGCCCGCGTCGTCGACGGCCGCAAGGTCTACGGATCGGGCGACATGGCGGTCCACGCCCTCGACGGGGTCACCGTCGAGTTCGCCAAGGGCCGCTTCACCGCCATCATGGGACCCTCCGGATCGGGCAAGTCGACCCTGATGCACTGCGCTGCAGGCCTCGACGACCTGACCGACGGCTCCGCCTGGATCGGCGACACCGAAATCGGGAGCCTGTCCGAACGCGACCTGACCCTCCTCCGTCGGGACCGCATCGGCTTCGTGTTCCAGGCCTTCAACCTGCTCCCCACCCTCACCGCCGCCGAGAACCTCGAACTGCCGCTCACCCTGGCCGGCCGCTCGGCGGACCCCGAGTGGCACGACCGGGTGGTCGACTCGACCGGCCTGCGTGACCGCCTCGGGCACCGACCCGACGAGCTCTCCGGTGGCCAGCAGCAGCGCGTCGCCGTCGCCCGGGCCCTGCTGTCCAAGCCGTCGATCGTCTTCGCCGACGAGCCCACCGGCAACCTCGACTCGACGACCGGCGCCGAGGTTCTCGACTTCCTGCGGGAGGCGGTCGACGACCTGGGCCAAACCCTCGTGATGGTCACGCACGACGCCAGCGCCGCCGCCAGGGCCGACCGGGTGCTGTTCCTCGCCGACGGCCGCATCGTCGACGAGCTGGATGACCCGGACTCCGACGCCATCCTCGACCGCATCAAGGGACTGGGCGGCTGAGCCGGCCGGGCCCCTCCCACACCACGTGTTCCGACTGACCCTCAGCAACATCGCCCGGCGCAAGCTGCGCTACGCCCTCACCACCCTGGCCGTGGTGCTCGGCGTGGCGTTCCTCTCCACGTCGTTCTTCCTCACCGACAAGATCCGCGACACCTTCGACGATCTGGCCACCGACATCACCGGCGAGCTCGACCTCGTCGTCCGCACCACGCTCGGCGAGGGCGACCGCCTCAACGCCCTCCCCGTCCCCGAGGAGATCGAGGCCGTCGTCGCCGGCGTCGAGGGCGTTCGGGCCGTCGACCCACGGATCGTGATGTGGAACGTCGTCCCCGTCATTCCCGCCGCCGGCGAAGAGAAGGCCACGACGGTGCCGACACGGGGCGCCCCCCAGTTCGGGATGATCTACTCCGAGGTGCCGGGACTGTCGCAACTCTTCGTGGTCGAGGGGCGTGCCCCCGAGCGGCTGGGCTCGCTCGACGACCCCGACCTGGTGCCCGAGTTCGTGCTCGACACCTCCACGGCCGGGGACCACGGCTTCACGGTCGGCGCCACGTACGCGGTCAGCGGCCCCACAGGGCTGCGCGACTTCCACCTCGTCGGCCTCGTCAACTTCGGGTCCCCCGACGAGAACAAGTCGGTCGGCGCCAACATCTCGGCCTTCGACCGGTTGACGGCCCAGGAGTTCCTCGACATGGAGGGCCTGTTCGACCAGATCGACGTCAGCGTCGAGGAGGGCGCCGACCGGGACGTCGTGCAGGCGGCGATCCAGGCCGAGCTCGACACCGCCACGGCGGCCTTCCTCGCCGAACTGGCGACCATGCCCAAGGAGGTGCAGGCACTGGCGGCCCCGTTCTTCGAAGCCGAGCTGGAGGTCGCCACCAGCGAACAGCAGGTCGAGGAGTCCCGCTCCGACTTCGACCAGTTCATCACGATCATCTCGTCGGTCCTGCTGGCGTTCGCCGTCATCGCCGTCGTCGTCAGCACCTTCATCATCAACAACACGTTCTCGATCGTGCTCGGCCAGCGGGTTCGCGAGCTGGCCCTGTTGCGCGCCCTCGGCGCCACCGGCCGGCAGGTCAGCCGCTCGATCCGACTCGAGGGACTCGTGATCGGAACCATCGCGACGGTCCTCGGCGTGGTCGGCGGCTACCTGCTGGCACTGTTGCTGCGCTGGGTCCTCGTGTCCACCGGCTTCGGCGAGGTCCCCGGAAGCTTGCCGATCCGGCCCCGCACGCTCGTCGTCGCCGCCCTGGTCGGCATCGGCACCACGGTGGCGTCGACCATCGGGCCGTCGCGTCGCGTGCGGTCGATCCCCCCGGTCGCCGCCCTCCGGGACGACGTGCGCCTGACGCCCACCGTGCTCCGGCGCCGCCTCCAGGTCGGCGGCCTCACCGCACTGGCGGGGGTGGTGCTCCTCGCCGTCGGCATGACCGCCGACCTGGAAACCCGGCCGCTGCTGACCTGCCTCGGGGTCGGCGCCCTCGGCACCTTCGTCGGCATCTACCTGCTCAGTCCGGTCGTAGCCAGGCCGGTGGCCGACCTGCTGGGACGGCCGATCAAGCGGCTCTTCCGGATCCCGGGTCGGCTGGCCCGAGAGAACGCCCGACGGGCGCCGAGGCGCACGGCCGCCACCGCCGCCGCCCTGACCGTCGGCCTCGCCCTCGTCGCCATGGCGGCCGTGGTGAGCGACTCCATGAAGGCCACCTTCGTCAAGGCCCTCGAGGAGAGCGTCGAGGCCGACCTGTTCGTCTACACGGCGTCGTTCGACCCGATGGGCGGCCTGCCCGACGAACTCTCGGCGCAACTGCTGGAACTGGAGGTCGACCACCCGGACCTGATCGCCTCCACCGCCGTCTATCGCTTCGCCCTCGGCGGCATGGTCATCGACGGCAGCGCCAAGGACGTCGGCGGCGCCGACCTCACCCGCATCGCCGCGCACATGGACCTCGGCATCGTCGACGGCGACCCGGCCAACCCTCCCGGGGGGGGCGCCGACTTCTCCCTGCTGCTGCACGAGGACCCGGCCGCCGACCTCGACGTCGGCGTCGGCTCGCTGGTCGACGTGTCCTTCCCGGGCGGCCACACCGAGCCGTTCAGCGTCGGCGCCGTCTTCGACGACTCGACCATGTTCGGCAACTGGCTCATCGACAACGAGGCCTTCGACCGCTTCCTCCCGCGGGCACCCGACAACTCGATGTCAGTGGCCTATGCCGTAGGCGCCGACCGGGAGGCCGCCCGGGCCGTCGTCGAGGCGGTCACCGATGACTACCCACAGGCCGACGTGAACGACGGCAACGAACTTCGCCAGGAGATGGAGGGCCAGCTCGACCAGTTGCTCTCGATCATCACCGTGTTCCTCGGCCTGTCGCTGCTGATCGCCGTACTGGGCATCACCAACACACTCGCACTGTCGGTGTACGAGCGGACACGCGAACTCGGGCTCCTCCGGGCCGTCGGCATGACACGCCGGCAGATGCGGCGAATGGTCCGGTGGGAGGCCGTGATCATCGCCCTGTTCGGCGGCCTGCTGGGCGTGGCCATCGGCATGCTGTTTGGCCTGGCCGCCACGGCGGCACTGCCCGAGACGTTCGTCGACGTGATCTCGGTGCCGGTGCTGCGCCTGGCGGCCTACCTCGGCGTGGCAGGGCTGTTCGGTGTCGTGGCGGCGATCTTCCCGGCCCGGCGCGCCGCCCGCCTCGACGTGCTCCGGGCGATCTCGCACGAGTAGGCGGCCCCCGGACCGGAACCGCTCAGCCGAATCCGAGGGCAACGAACAGCAGCCCCCAACTGCTCATCGCCACGGCGATTCCCGTGAAGACGGTCGTCTTCGAGGACTCGGTCGACATCAGCGTCAGGGCGGCCTCGGCCTTCTCGAATCGGGCGTCGACCTTCTCGAATCGCGCATCGATCAGGTCGAAGCGGCGGTCCATCTGGTCGAGACGCGCATCGATCTGGTCGAAGCGGCGGTCCATCTAGTCGAGACGCGCATCGATCTGGTC
>DEAL01000006.1:0-13333 GCA_002346745.1 Candidatus Neomicrothrix sp. UBA2983
GATCTGGGCCCAGGGCTGGTCCGAACCCGACTCCGGCAGCGACCTGGCGTCCATCTCGACCCGGGCGATCCGCGACGGCGACGACTTCGTGCTCAACGGCCAGAAGACCTGGTGCTCGCGGGGCGCCTGGGCCGACTGGTTGTTCTGCATCGTCCGCACCGACCCCGACTTGGAACGGCACCGGGGGCTGTCCTACCTGCTGGTTCCCGCCGACAGCCCCGGCCTCGAACGCCGCCCCGTGGGCCGGCTCGACGGCGAGCCCGCCTTCGCCGAACTCTTCTTCTCCGACTGCCGCGTCCCGGCCGTGAACCTGCTCGGCGAGGAGGGGCAGGGCTGGTCGGTCGCCATGGCCACCACCTCCAGCGAGCGGGGACTCAACCTGCGTGCCCCCGGCCGCTTCCTCGCCGCCGCCGGACGCCTCGCCGACCTGTACCGGCGGGCCAGCGCCGAGCACGACGTCGACCCCGGCGTGCTCGACCAGGTGGTCCGGGCCTGGATGGCCGCCGACGCCTACCGCTGGCAGACCTACGCCACCGCCTCCCGCCTCCAGGCCGGCGGCGAGCTCGGCGCCTCGGCCTCGATGATGAAGGTCTTCTGGTCGGAACTCGACGTCGAACTGCACGCCACCGCCCTGCGCCTCCTCGGCAGCCACGGCGAACTCGTCGCCGACGCCCCCGAGGCCGTCGACGCCGGCTCGTGGATGTCGGGCTACCTCTTCGCCCTGTCGGGACCCATCTACGCCGGCACCAACGAGATCCAGCGCAACATCATCGCCGAGCGGGTGCTCGGCCTGCCGAGGAAGTAGGGGACGGGCCCGTGCAGTTCTCGTTCGCCGACGACCAGGTGATGTTCGCCGAAACCGTCCGGGACATCCTCGCCAATGAGTGCCCGCCATCGGCGGTGCGGGCCTCCTGGAAGGACCCCGACGGTCGTGTCCCCGGACTCTGGGAGACCCTTGCCGCCACCGGGGTGCTCGGCGTCGCCGCCCCGGAGGCGCACGGCGGCCTCGACATGTCGACCCTCGACCTCGTGCTGCCGCTCGAGGAATTCGGGTATGCCGCCTGCCCCGAGCCGGTCGCCGAGCATGCCGCCGTGGCGATCCCGGTGCTGAGCGGACACGCCGCCGGTCCAGTCGCCGACGAGTGGCTGGGTCGGGCCGCCGAGGGCACGGCGCTCCTCACCGCCGGCTCGCCCACCGACGCCTTCGTGCTGGCCGCCGAGCGCGCCGACCTGGCACTGCTGTGCGCCGACGACGAGGTCCACGCCGTGCCCGCTGGGTCGTACACCGCCGTCGCCCAGGCCAGCGTCGACCACGCCCGGCGCCTCGCGCGTGTCGACTGGACGCGCGGCCCCGACACCCTCCTCAGCGACGATCCGGCCGTGGTCCGCGAGGTGCTCGACCGCGGCAGTCTGGCCGCCGCCGCCCAGGCCGTCGGCGTCGGGCGCCGCCTGCTCGACCTGACCGTCGCCTACGTCGCCGAACGCGAGCAGTTCGGCCGTCCCGTCGGCGTCAACCAGGCCGTCAAGCACCACTGCTCGAACGTGGCGATCGCTCTCGAGTTCGCCGGTCCCTCGGTGCACAAGGCCGCCTGGTCGTGTGCGCAGGGCGAGGGTCCGGAGGGCGGCGATCCGTCGCTCGACGTGTCGACCGCCAAGGTCCTGGCCTCCGACGCCGTCGATCTGGCCTGCCGAGCAGCCCTGCAGTGCCACGGCGCCATCGGCTACACGATCGAGCACGACCTGCAGCTCTGGCTCAAGCGGGGCTGGGCGCTGTCGGCCTCGTGGGGCGACGCCGCCTTCCACCGTCGCCGGGTCGGCGAGGCCCTCGCCGCAGGCTGACGCGTGCGCCGGGCCGATCGCCCGGTAGACACTTCCGCCATGGCAGGTTCCGAACGCGACGCCCGGGACGAGGGCGTCCGGCTGGCCGACGAGATACGCGCCCTGCTCGTCGACCTGCACGCCCTCGCGCCCGACGCCGAGGCGCTGTCCGACGCCGCCGACGCCGTGTCGGCCGCTCGGGCCTCCCTCGGGGAACGGCAACGCCGCCGCTGGTACGAGGTACCGGCCGACGAGATCGACGACGAGGCCGAGGTTCGCCTGCGCCGCGAACACCGCGACCACAGCCTCTTCCGGGGCGACCGCAACCCGCTCGCCCCGCCGCTCACCGTCACCACGGGCGAACTGGACGACGGCACGCCGGTGGTCGTCGGCGAGGTCCGGGTGGACCGGGGCCGCGAGGGCCCCCCGGGACGGATCCACGGCGGCTACGTGGCCGGGCTGTTCGACGACATACTGAGCGGCACCCTCGGCCTGGTCGACGCCGGCCCCGCCTTCACCGCCCGCCTGCAGGTCCGCTACCGCAGGCCCACGCCGATCGACGCCGACCTGCGCCTCGAGGCGTGGATCGACCGGCAGAGTGGCCGGCGCATCGTCGCCCGGGCCCGCTGCCTCGTCGACGGCGTGGTCACCGCCGAGGCCGAGGCACTCTTCGTCGCCGTCACCCACGACATCGAGCGGGAACAGGCGGGAGGCGGCGGGTGACTGCGGACGCCCGACCCGTCGTCTGCTTCGTCTGCACCGGCAACGCCGCCCGGTCGGTCATGGCTCGCCGCATGTTCGCCGAGGTGGCGCCCGGCTACCGGGCCACCTCCGCGGGGACGCTCGTGCTGGAGGGTCACCCCATGAGCAGCCGGACCCGGTCCGCGCTGCGGGACCACGGCCTCACCGACCCCGACCACCGCAGCCGCCAGTTCGGCGTCACCGAGGCCGCCGCCGACCTGATCGTCGTCATGGAGCCTGACCACGTGGCCTGGGTGCGGCGCCACCACCCGGAGGCCGCCAGCCGCACCGCCACGCTGCCGAGGCTGGTCCGCGACCTTCCCACCGATGGGCCGCTGGCCGACCGTGTGGGCACACTCGACCTCGACACCCTCGAGGTCGAGCCCTGGGAGGAGGTCGTGGATCCGGCTTCCGGCGACCAGGCGGTGTTCGACGCCTGCGCCGCAGAACTGCGGCACCTCGTCGACGCCCTCGCCGTCCGGCTGCCGGACCCGGCGTGAGCGCCCACCGCCGCGACGCCGTCGTCCTCGCCGTCGCCACCGGGCTCATCGGCGTCACCTTCGGCGTCTTCGCCGACTCCGCCGGACTGGGCCTCGCCCAGGCGTCGGCCCTGTCGGTGCTGACCTTCACCGGCGCCTCCCAGTTCGCCGCCGTCTCGGTGCTCGACAGCGGCGGCAGCCCGGTCGCCGCCGTCGGCAGCGGCCTGCTGCTGGCCGCCCGCAACGCCCTCTACGGCCCGGTTGCCGCGCCGTTCCTCGCCGAGGGCCGGGTCCCCCGGGTCGCCGCCGCCCAGTTCGTCATCGACGAGACGACCGCCATGGCCACGGCCCAACCCGACCGGGCCACCGCCCGTGACGCCTTCTGGACGACCGGCCTCTCGCTGTTCGCCTGCTGGAACGCCGGCACGGTCGTCGGCGTCCTCGTCGGCAGCCTGCTCGAGGACCCGGGCGCCTGGGGACTGGACGCCGCCTTCCCAGCGGCGTTCGTGGCGCTGCTCGTGCCCCACCTGCGGTCCCGACCCGGGAGGGCGACGGCCGTGCTGGGCGCTGCGATCGCCCTCGTGGCGGTGCCGCTCACCCCGGCCGGCGCCCCGATGCTGCTGGCCGCCGCCGCGGTCGGCCCGGGCCTGTGGCTGCGCTCCCGGGAGGCTCGCCGGTGAGCTGGACCGCCATCATCGTCCTCTCGGCGGGGTCGTACGCCTTCAAGCTGGCGGGCCTCGTCGCCGGCGACCGCCTGGCGGTCCGCCTGGCCCCCGTCAGCGGACTGCTCCCGGCCGCCCTGTTCGCCGCCATCCTCGCCATCATGACCCTCGCCGACGGGGAGACCCTGGTGTTCGACGCCCGCGTGGTCGGCGTGGCCGTGGGCGCCGTCGCCGTGTGGCGACGGGTCCCGTTCGTCGTGGTCGTGGTCGCCGCCATGGCTGCCACGGCGCTCTTGCGGCTCGTCACCTGAGGCTGCCCCGGCCCACGGACGCCGGTGGCTAGCGTTGACGCCGATGGAGCCGACCGACCCGGGGCCGCTGACGCCCGACGACGTCTCCCCGTCGGTGTGGCGCGCCCTCACCCTGCCGCGTCCCCGCTGGCGCGGCACGATGCACCGGGCCGCCATCCCCGCCACCGTCGTGGCGGGCGTGGCCCTCGTCGTGCGTGCACCCACCGGCGCCGACCGCGTGGGTGCGGCGGTGTTCGTGGCCGGGGCGCTCCTGATGTTCGGCGCCAGCGGCCTCGTGCACCTGCGCCGCTGGAGCGTTCCGGTCTACGAGGTCCTGTTCCGGTTGGACCACGCCGCCATCTTCGTGTTCATCGCGGCCAGCGGCACGCCCATCGCCGTCTCCGGCCTCGAGGGCGGTGCCGGCACGTTGCTCTTCTGGGCGCTCTGGATCGGCGCCCTGCTCGGCGTGCTGGTCCGCACCCTGCCCTTCCATCCGCCGAAGGGCCTCATGAACTCGCTGTTCATCGGTCTGGGCTGGGTCCCGATCGTGGTCGCCCCGGCGCTCGTCACCCAACTCGACGCCGCGGTCCTCGCGCTGGTCGTCGTCGAGGGGCTGCTCTACACCGGCGGTGCGCTGATGCTGGGCGCCCGCTGGCCGGACGTCGCCCCGGGGCACTTCGGGTACCACGAGGTATGGCACACGATGGTCACCGCGGGCGTGGTGGCGCACTTCGCCGCGGTGTGGCTGGTGCTCGGCACCTGACCACCGCCCGGTTGGCGAGGCCCCCCTGCAGGGGCGAGGATGGGACCGTCCGTCCCACCCCCAGCATTCCGGAGGCCGCCCATGAAGGGCATCGTGTTCGATGGTGACGAGTTGCGCGTCGTCGAGGGACTCGAGGTCCGCGACCCCGGGCCCAACGAGGTCGCTGTACGCATCGTCAACTCGGGTGTGTGCCACAGTGACGTCAGCGTCATCAACGGCACCATTCCGTTCCCCACCCCAGTCGTGCTCGGCCACGAGGGGGCGGGCGTCGTCGAGGCGGTCGGGTCGGCGGTCACCAACGTGGCCACCGGCGACCACGTCGTCCTCTCCACGCTCGGACAGTGTGGCGCCTGCCCGTCCTGCGACGCCGGTCGGCCCACCATGTGCCGCTCCACCTTCGGGGCACGCGACACCCCGTTCACCCTCGACGGCGTGCCCCACCACAACTTCGCCAACATCTCCTCGTTCAGCGAACACGTGGTCGTCCGCGCCAACCAAGCCATCAAGATTCCCGACGCGGTTCCCCTGCCCGCCGCCTCGCTCATCGGTTGTGGCGTGCTGACCGGCTCCGGCGCCGTCTTCAACCGGGCCAAGGTGGCGCCGGGGGAGAGCGTCGGCGTCATCGGCGTCGGCGGCATCGGCCTCAACGTCATCCAGGCGGCCGCCATCTCGGGCGCCAACCCGATCATCGCCGTCGACACCAACCCCGACAAGGAGGAGCTGGCTCGCACCTTCGGGGCCACACACTTCGTCAACGCCGCCGAGGTCGACACCAACGCCGCGATCCGCGAGGTCCGCCCGTTCGGCCTCGACCACGTGTTCGAGTGCGTGGGCGCCAAGGCACTCATCGAGGCGGCGCTGGGCTACCTCGACTGGGGCGGCAACCTCGTGGTGCTCGGCGTGCCGCCGCTGGGCAGCACCATGGAGTTCATGACCGTCGCCACCTACCTCGACGTCAGCATCATGGGCTGCCGCTACGGCTCGTCCCGGCCCCAGACCGACGTGGCCCGCATCTGCGACCTGTACCTGGCCGGCCGCTTCAAGCTGGACGAACTCGTCACGCAGGTGTACCCGATGGACGAGATCCACTCGGTACTCGACGACATGCACCACGGCCGGCTGGCCCGTGGCGTCCTCGAGGTCTGCCCCGGCTGAGCCGCCACGGCCCGACCCCGCCTCGCCGCCGGTGGGGGATAGGTTCGTCGTCGTGCGGCGGCCCCTCCTCCCCACGGTCTGCGCGGTCCTCGCCCTCGGGGCGACCACCGTCGCCTGCGGCAGCCCGGCGGTGACCGAACCCGCCGACGCCGGCGACTGCACCGAACTGGTCGAGGCCGGCCGTGCCGCCGCGGAGCGGGTGCTCGAGCGGCTCTCCGGCCAGACCATGGCCGAACTCGAGGCCGCCAACCCCGGCGAGCCGTTCGCCGCCGTCGAGCACCTCCTGCGCACCTCCGAACTCGATGCCCGGGCCGACGAACTGGGCTGCCACCCCGAGGAACTCCGGGTGCAGGCCTGCGAGATCTACGGCGGCCTGGCCTACCGCGCCCGCGGCGAGGTCGCCCAGGACTTCCTCGACCCCTACCTCGAGTCCTGCGACTGATCCCCGCCTCCCGGACCGCTCGGGTCCGACGCCATCCGCGGTCGTGGGCGATACTGCGGGCGTGACCGACGCCGACGACCCACTCGACGACTGGGCGCCCCTCCTCGACGACCTGGCGCGACGCAAGGGATCGGCGCGGGAGATGGGCGGCACCGACAAGGTGGCCAAGCGGCGGGCCGCCGGCCGACTGGATGCCCGTGCCCGCATCGACCACCTGCTCGACGAGGGCTCGTTCACCGAGATCGGAACCCTGGTCGGCCAGGTCCCGGCCGACGGTGTCGTCGCTGGCTCCGGGACCATCGACGGGCGCCCCGTGATGGTCGGCGCTGAGGACTTCACGACGATGGGCGGCTCGATCGGCCCGGGCTCGACGGCCAAGCGGTATCGCATCGCCGAACTGGCCGAACTCGACCGGGTGCCCCTGGTGATGCTGCTGGAGGGTGCCGGTCACCGGCCACCGATGCCCGGCGATCCCGCTCCCGCCCGCACGCCGACGGACCTCATCCAGCAGGCCCGCCTGTCGGGACGCGTCCCGGTCGTCACCGGGATCATGGGGGCCTCTGCCGGCCACGGGGCCCTGATCGCCCCGCTGTCCGACCTTTCCCTGATGACCGCCGACGCCGCCGTCTTCACGGCCGGACCGCCCGTGGTGAAGGCGTCGCTGGGCGAGGACGTCACCAAGGAGGAGCTGGGCGGTCCCGAGGTGGCGGTCGCCAGTGGGCTCGTCCACAACGTGGCCCCTGACGACGCAGCCCTGCTGGACGACATCCGCACCTATCTCGCCTACTTCCCCTCGAGCGCCTGGAGCCACCCGCCCCGCCGGGAGGGCGACGACGTCGGACCGCGTTCGGTCCCCAAGGTGCTCGACCTGGTGCCCAAGGACAACCGCCGGGCCTACGACGTCCGCGAGGTGGTGGCGGCGCTGGTCGACGACGGCGAGTCCTTCGAGGTGCAGGCCGGGTTCGGCCGTTCGATTGTCTGCGCCCTCGCCCACCTGGGCGGTGAGCCCGTGGCGGTGGTCGCCAACCAGCCCATGGTGCTGGCCGGATCCATCGACGTCGACGCCGCCGACAAGGCCGCCCACTTCGTGCAGGTGGCCGACTCGTTCCACGTCCCGCTGGTGTTCCTGTCCGACAACCCCGGGATGCTGGCCGGCACCGCCTCGGAGCGGGCCGGGATCCTCCGGGCCGGGGCCCGCATGTTCGCCGCCCAGGCCCAGGCCCGCACGGTCAAGCTGCACGTCACGCTCCGCAAGGCCTTCGGCTTCGGGTCCGTGGCGATGTCGATGGTGTCGTTCTCCGGCCAGAGCGCCACCTACGCCTTCCCCGGGGCGATCCTCGGGGCCATGGGGTCGGCCGGCGCCGGCGAGGCGCTGGGGGCCGACGAGGACGAGGCGGCCGCCCTCCGGAAGGCCGAGATGGACGCCGCCTATCGCAGCGCCTCCGGGCTCGGCTTCGACGAGCTGATTGACCCCCGGGACCTGCGCAACGCCCTTCTGTCCGGACTGCAGCGCGGCCTCTCCCGCCGCCAGGCCGCCCCCGAGCCGACGGCCCGGACCACGATCTCGCCGTGACCGAGAGGGACACGGGGCGCGTGCCGGACGGCACCGGAATGCGTGTCGGAACGCCCTGCCGCGGGTGGCAGGCTTGGCCGTTGCATCGCGTGATCGGAGCCCCATGAGCCCAGCACCCCTGTCCCGGCGGATCGGCGCCATCGCCGAGTCGGCCACCATGGCCGTCGACGCCCGGGCCAAGGCCCTCAAGGCGGCCGGCGAGCCGGTCATCGGCTTCGGCGCCGGCGAGCCCGACTTCGCCACGCCCGATCACGTCGTCGAGGAGGCGATCGCCGCCTGCAGCGACGTGGCCGCACACCGCTACACGCCCGCCGGCGGCCTGCCCGCCCTCAAGGAGGCACTGGTCGAGAAGACCCAGCGCGACTCGGGGTGGCGACCCGAGGTGTCCGAGATCCTGGTCACCAACGGTGGCAAGCACGCCGTCTACAACGCCTGTGCCGCCGTGCTCGACCCCGGTGACGAGGTGCTGCTGCCCGCCCCCTACTGGACCACCTACCCGGAGTCGATCGGCCTGGCCGGTGGGGTGCCCGTCGTGCTGCCCACCGACACCGCCTCCGGCTTCCGGGTCACCGTCGAGCAACTCGAGGCGGCACGCACCGAGCGCACCAAGGCGCTCATGTTCGTGTCGCCGTCGAACCCGACCGGCGCCGTCTACCCGGCCGAGGAGATCGCCGCCATCGGCCGCTGGGCGGTCGAGCACGGCATCTGGGTCATCGCCGACGAGATCTACGAGCACCTCGTCTACGACGGCCACGCGCACCACTCGATGCGCGCACTGGTCCCCGACCTCGCCGACCAGTGCCTGGTCGTCAATGGCGTCGCCAAGACCTACGCCATGACCGGCTGGCGGGTGGGGTGGCTGCTCGGCCCGGCGCACGCCATCAAGGCCGCGACCAACCTCCAGTCGCACGCCACCAGCAACGTCTCCAACGTTGCCCAGCGGGCGGCCCTGGCCGCCGTCTCGGGTGGCCTCACCGCCGTGGAGGCGATGCGCGAGGCGTTCGACCGTCGGCGGCGGCGCATGGTCGAACTGCTGACCGCCATCGACGGCGTCGATCTCATGGTTCCGCAAGGGGCCTTCTACGCCTTCCCCGACCTCTCGGCGTTCCTCGGCCGGACCATCGCCGGCAACACGCCCGAGACCACGGTCGACCTGGCGGCGCTGGTCCTCGACGCCGCCAAGGTGGCGATCGTGCCCGGCGAGGCGTTCGGCGCCCCCGGCTACGCCCGCCTCTCCTTCGCCCTCGGCGACGACGATCTGGGCGAGGGCATCACCCGCATCGCCGACCTGCTGAACGGCTGAGCGAACCCGTGCCCCCCTCGACGCCCTGCGGTTCCTGGGCGTCGCCGATCACGGCCGGGTCCCTCGTCGCCGGCGCTGCCGGCCTCGGTGAGGTCGTGGTCGACGGCGGCAGCATCTGGTGGGCCGAGTCCCGGCCCGACGAGGGCGGCCGCACGGTGGTCGTGTGCGACGGGTCCGACGCCGTGGACGCCGACGCCGACGTCCGCACGCAGGTCCACGAGTACGGCGGCGCCGCCTGGTGGGCGTCCGACGGGGTGCTCGTCCACAGCGCCCGGGACGACCAGCGGCTGTGGCGCCTTGACGCCGACGGCACGCACACGCCCCTGACGCCGGAGCCGGCAGCGCCTCGGGGCCTCCGGTACGCCGACGGCCGCCCCACCCCGGACGGACGTTGGTACGTGTGCGTGCGGGAGGACCACCACGGCGTCGGCGAACCGGCCAACGAGATCGTGGCCGTGGCGTTGGACGGCTCCCTGCGGGTCGAGGTGCTGGTGTCAGGGCCCGACTTCGTGTCGTGGCCCCGGGTCTCGCCCGACGGGCGGCGCCTGGCCTGGGTCCAGTGGGACCACCCGGACCTGCCGTGGGATGACAGCGAGCTCTGGGTGGCGGACCTGAACGACGGATCGCTGTCGGATGCCCGGTGTGTGGCGGCGTCGGGGGAGTCGTTCTTCCAACCAGAGTGGCGTACCGATGGGGTGCTGCACGTGGTCACCGATCGGGACGGCTGGTGGCACCTCCACCGTCTCGACGGCGAGGACCTCGTACAGCTGACCACCGGCCGGTTCGAGGTGGCCACCCCGCAGTGGGTGTTCGGCCTCTCCCGGTACGCCTTCGTCGGCGACGACGTGTGGTTCGCCCGACGGGAGGACGGCGTCGACCACCTGGCGGTCCTGCGGCCCGACGGCACCGTCGACGAGGTCGACCTCGACGCCACGTCGATCGGCTCGGTGGCCGGCCGTGGCGACGGCGTCGTGGTGGTGGCCGCATCGTGGAGCAGCGAGGCCGAGGTCGTCGCCGTGACCCCGTCCGGGACCGAGGTGCTGCGCCCTGCCCGCGACCTCGGCCTCGATGCGGCGTGGCTGCCGGTCCCCGAGGCCGTGCGCTTTCCGACCTCCGGCGGCGAGCACGCCCACGCCCTCGTCTACCCGCCCGGCAGTCCCGACGACGCCGTGCCCGACGGTGAACGGCCCCCGCTGATCGTCCTCGTGCACGGCGGCCCCACCGGGTGCGTCCGCACCCAGCTGCAGCTCGGCATCGCCTACTGGACGAGCCGGGGCTTCGCCGTGGCGGACGTCGACTACCGGGGCTCCACCGGCTACGGGCGGACCTACCGGCACCGGCTCAGGGGGGAGTGGGGGGTGCTCGACGTCGACGACTGCGTGGCCGTCGCCCGATTCCTCGCCGGGCGGGGCGACGTCGACGGCGACCGACTCGCCATCCGCGGCGGCAGCGCGGGCGGGTTCACCGTGTTGGCCGCCCTCACCTTCCACGACACATTCACCGCCGGCGCCAGCCGCTACGGCATCGCCGACCTTGCCGCCCTGGCCGCCGACACCCACAAGTTCGAGGCCCGTTACCTCGACCGGCTGGTCGGCCGGTGGCCCGAGGACGAGTCCGTCTACCGGGAGCGCTCGCCGATCCACCACGTCGACCGCCTGACCACGCCGCTGCTGCTGTTGCAGGGATCCGAGGATCCGATCGTGCCGCCCAACCAGGCCCACCTCATGGCTGACGCCCTCACCGCTGTCGGCGTCCCGCACGCCCTCGTCGAGTTCCCGGACGAGGGGCACGGCTTCCGGAAGGCTCCGAACGTGGTCCGCGCCCTCGAGGCCGAACTGGCCTTCTTCGCCGCCTGCTTCGGCTTTGAGCCTGCCGACGACCTGCCCGGACTCGAGATCGTCACCTGACCGGGTTGCCCCTGATGGGGCGTGCCGCCACACCGTTCGATGTCGTGGCCGGACCGGTCATCCGCTCGGCGACCCGGGTGGGCGTCGGCCTCCGGGGGCGCCCCGGGATCGAGGCCGGCCACGCCCTCTCTTTGGCCTGAGCCGCCCCGAGGGCGCACAGGTTGCGATCCGGGCGGGCTCCGCGTCTACACTGGTCCACGATGCGACAGACCTTCGACCTCCTGCTGCTGACCTAGGGCGAACGCCCACATACGCGTTCGTCCGAACCTCCCGCCTCCGGGCCGGGAGGTTCTTCGGTTTTCGGGGACGGTTCGACACCTCCGCCGGCATCACCAACCAGCCACCAACGAGACAGGAATACGCCATGAGCGCAACGACAGCAAAGGACCGGGTGGTCATCTTCGACACCACCCTCCGCGACGGCGAACAGTCGCCGGGTATCTCGCTGGACGTCGGCGAGAAGCTGGAGATCGCCGAGCAGTTGGCGCGCCTGGGGGTCGACTACCTCGAGGCCGGGTTCCCGATCGCTAGCCAGGGCGACTTCGACGCCGTGCACGCCATCGCCTCGTCGGTGAGCGGCCCCGTGATCTGTGGCCTGTCCCGGACCGCCCACAAGGACGTCGACCGGTGCTGGGAGGCGATCCAGCCGGCCGAGCGGCGCCGCATCCACGTGTTCATCGCCACCAGCCCCACCCACATGGAGCACAAGCTGCGCATGAGCCCCGAGCAGGTGCGGGCCGAGGCCATCTCGGCGGTGACGCGTGCCCGGGAGTACACCGACGACGTCGAGTTCAGCCCCGAGGACGCCTCCCGGTCCGACTTCGACTTCATGTGTGACGTCCTCCAGGCCGCTGTCGACAGTGGTGCCGGCACCCTCAACATCCCCGACACGGTCGGCTTCGCCGTGCCGGGCGAGTGGGCGCAGCGCATACGGTCGATCCGGGAACGGGTCACCGGCGACTACGTGATCAGCACCCACTGCCACAACGACCTGGGCCTGGCCGTCGCCAATTCGCTGGCCGCCGTCGAGGCCGGCGCCCGGCAGGTGGAGTGCACGATCAACGGCATCGGGGAGCGGGCCGGCAACGCCGCCATGGAGGAGATCGTCATGGCGATCCGCACCCGGGAGGAGCAGTACCCGGACGTCGAGGTCGGCATCGAGATCTCCGAACTGGCGCGGTCCAGCCGGATGGTGAGCCGCCTCACCGGCTACCCGGTGCAGTTCAACAAGGCCGTGGTGGGGCGCAACGCCTTCGCCCACGAGTCGGGCATCCACCAGCACGGCGTCCTCAACGAGCGCACGACCTACGAGATCATGGACCCGCAGGCCGTCGGCGCCGGCGACAGCCAGATCGTGCTCGGTAAGCACTCGGGCCGGGCGGCGTTCAAGGACACGCTCGCCAAGATGGGCATCGAGATCCAGGGCGACGCCCTCAACTCCGCCTTCACCCGGTTCAAGGAGCTGGCCGACCGCAAGGTGCAGCTCACCGACGCCGACCTCGAGGCGCTCGTGGCCGAGGAGATCGGTGGCACCGTCGAGCACGACTTCGAGCTCGTGAGCCTCGGCGTGCAGGGCGGCAACGTCAACACGCCGTCGGCCGAACTGGTCATGACGGTGTCCGGCGAGGAGGTGGCGGTGACCTGTACCGGCGACGGCATGGTCGACGCCTCCTGCACGGCGATCAAGCAGGCCACCGGCATCGACGGCCGCCTGACGGACTACAACGTGCTGTCGGTGACCGGGGGCGTCGACGCCCTCGCCGACGTGACGCTCTCGTTCGAGAGCAGCGACGGCGTGAAGGTCTCGGGCCGTGGCCTGTCCACCGATGTGGTCGAGGCCTCGGCGCGGGCGTTCGTGTCGGCGCTCAACAAGATCGCCCGGGTGCGGGCGACCGGCGAGGATCCCAACGCCGTCGACCGCCCCGGCCACATCGGTTGATCGGACCCCCGGTCTCGGCCGCATAGGCTGAGCCCGGCCTCGATCAGGAGGCTTCGGGCTCCCGACGGAGGGCCTGCCAGGCCATGGTGCCCATGCCGCCCAGCACGGTGAGCGTGAAGAAGACGCTCATCGCCAGCACGACGCTGCCGGCCTCGGCGGAGATGTAGTACCGGCCGAAGATGCAGTCGTAGTCGCCGACCCGGGCGTACCCGTAGGCGCAGTCGCCGCCGTAGGCGGCGTCGTACCCGTAGGCGACGTCGT
>DEAL01000006.1:13658-13823 GCA_002346745.1 Candidatus Neomicrothrix sp. UBA2983
TAGGCGACGTCGTACCCGTAGGCGGCGTCGTACCCGTAGGCGATGCCGAGCGCCCGACCGGAGCCGTGGTCGTCGAGGGCGCTGGCCTCGGCGGCGCTGATCCCCTCGCCGATGGCCGGGGGTTCGGTGGTCGTCGACGACGTGGTGGGCGCCGCCGTGGTCGTC
>DEAL01000034.1 GCA_002346745.1 Candidatus Neomicrothrix sp. UBA2983
GCCCCCACCACCAAGGCCGCCCCCCCCACCACGGCCGCCCCCACCACCAAGGCCGCCCCCCCCACCACGGCCGCCCCCACCACCACGGCCGCCCCCACCACCACGGCCGCCCCCACCACGACCACGACGACCCTCCCGCCGCCCGACTGGGACGGCATCGTGGGTGACGTCGCCGAGGCCTGGCTGGCCGAGGGCACGCCGGTCACGCCGGGCGTGACCATCGCCGTCCTGCTCCCCGACGGCACCGAGGTGCTCGTGGCCCGGGGGTTCGCCGACCTCGTGGCGGAGGTGCCGGTGACCACCGACGACTACTTCCGCATCGGCTCGATCTCCAAGACCATCACCTCCATCGCGGTCCTGCAGCTCGTCGGGGAGGGGCTGGTCGACCTGGACGAGCCGGTCGAGTCCTACGTGCCGGGCCTGCTCGACGGCTACGTCATCGACGGGGTCGACCACGGCGATGCCGTCACGGTCCGCCAGGTGCTCGACCACACCGACGGCTTCGCCGAGTACGCCTTCGACCTCGGGTTCTACCTCGAGGCCTCGCTGCGCCTCGAGCAGGACTTCGACCCGCTCGAGATCGTCGACTGGGGAATCCGCCAGGGCCCCCAGTACGTGCCCGGCACGGCGTACGCCTACAACACGGTCGGCCATAACGTGGCCGGCCTCGTCATCGAGGCGGTCACCGGGAGGCCCGCCCACGAGGTGCTCCGGGCGCAGATCTACGAGCCCCTCGGACTCGAGGCCATCTTCCTGCCGCCGGGCGAGGAGCCGCCGGTCCCGGTGGTGCACATGTACGCCGCCACGGTGCTCAAGGCCGCCCTGGACGGCATCCCCGCCACCGCCGACTACGCCGAGGCGGGGGCGGTGGGCGACGACCTCTACGACGTGTCGGTGGTCCCACAGGCGGCGATCCGGTCGGCCGGCTGGACCGGCGGCAGCATCGAGGCGCAGGTGGTGGACGTGGCCAGGATCTTCCGGGGCGCCTTCGACGGCACCCTGCTCGGGCCCAAGATGGTCGAGGAGTTCCTGACCACCAGCGAGTTCAGCAACTACGGCCTCGGCATCAGCGTCGGCGAGGCCGACGTGAACACCCTCGGCGACTCGGTCGAGACCGCCGAGGGGGTCGTCTCGTACTCGCACGGCGGTGGCGTGCCGGGCTTCCGCAGCCACGCTGCGTACCTCCCGGAGCACGGCATCGCCATGGCGATGTCGACCAACGTGCTGCCCGCCGACCCGGACATCGGCGAACTCGCCGACAGGATCCTGTCGGCCATCCTGGCCGAAGGCGGCGGCTGACCGGTCAGGCCCGGGGCTCGCCGAACAGCGCCCGAACCAGCGCGACCGCCACGCCGACGCCGACCACCTGCATCAGCACGAACATCGGCGCCGACGACGGCTGGATGCCGGCGAACGTGTCCGAGAGGGTGCGGGCCACCGTGACGGCGGGATTGGCGAAGCTGGTCGACGAGGTGAAGTAGTAGGCGCCACCGATGTAGGCGCCCACGACGTACGGGATGGCCGACGAGCGGGCGGTGCGCAGCAGGCTGAACACCACGAGCAGCAGGCCGACGGTGGCGACGACCTCGGCCAGCCAGAGGTGTCCGCCGCTGCGGGCCTTCGTCGAGGCCTCGACCCAGACAAGGTCGAACATGAGGTTGGCCAGCACCGTGCCGGCGCACCCGCCGACGACCTGGGCGGCGACCATCGCCGGGACCTCGCGTCCCGGCCGGTGCCCGAGCAGCCAGGCCCCGAGCGTGACGGCCGGATTGAAGTCGGCCGAGATGGTCCCGAAGATCGAGATGATGGCGATGAGCACCGCGGCGGTGGCGGCGGCGTTCTGGAACAACTGCAGCCCCACGTCGGTGGGGCTGAGCCGCTCGGCCATGATCCCCGACCCGACCACCCCGACGAGCAGCAGGCAGGTACCCAGCCCCTCGGCAAGCAGCGCGCGACGGCGTTCCAATGTCATCGCCGATGCCTCGATCCGCGTTCAGTCGGCGTGGAGGAGGCTGTACACGACGGAGTCCACGAGGGCCTGCCAGGAGGCCTCGATGATGTTCTCCGACACGCCGATGGTCGACCAGGAGCGCTCGCCGTCGGTCGAGTCGATCAGGACGCGCGTGACGGCACCGGTGCCCCTGCTGGTCTCGAGGACACGCACCTTGTAGTCGGTGAGATGCAGGCGCTCCAGGGCCGGATGCCGCGGGCCAAGGGCGTCGCGCAGGGCGGCGTCGAGGGCGTTGACGGGGCCGTTGCCCTCGCCCGTGGCGATCACCCGCTCCTCGTCGATCCAGAGCTTGACCGTGGCCTCGGTCTCGACGTCGACGGCGACCTCGTTCCAGGCCCTGCTGCCGCTCCCCGACCGGTGGCCCACGTTGACCGAGAACGACTCGAGGCGGAAGTAGTCGTGTTCCCAGCCGGCGGCGGCCCGCATCAGCAACTCGAGGGAGGCATCGGCAGCCTCGAAGTGGTAGCCGGCGAACTCCAGTTCCTTGAGCGTCTCGACGACGTCCTTCATGGTGGCGGCGTCGAGCTCGATGCCCAGCTCGGCGGCCTTGAGCTCGAGCGTGGAGCGGCCGGCCATCTCGGACACGACGAACCGGGTGCCGTTGCCGACGAGGTCGGGGGCGACGTGCTCGTAGGCGTCGGACCGGCGGGAGATGGCGCTGGTGTGCAGGCCGGCCTTGTGGGCAAAGGCCTTGGTGCCCACGTAGGGCTGCTGCGGGTCGGCGGCGAAGTTGACGAGCTCGGCCACGTGGTGGGCGACCGGCGTGAGGTTGGCGAGCCGTCCCTCGGGCAGGGTCTCGACGCCCAGCTTGAGGCTCAGGTTGGCGATGACCGGCACCAGGTCGCAGTTGCCGACCCGCTCGCCATAGCCGTTGATGGTGCCCTGCACCTGGGTGGCGCCTCCGGCCACGCCGGCCAGGGCGTTGGCGACGCCGCACCCGGTGTCGTTGTGGAGGTGCACGCCCAGCGGCGTGTCGAGGTGGGCGGCCACCTCGCGCACCGTCCGTTCGACGCGGCCCGGGAGCGAGCCGCCGTTGGTGTCGCAGAGCACGAGGCAGTCGGCGCCGGCCATGGCGGCGCCCTCCAGAACGGAAAGCGAGAACTCGGGGTTGGCCTCGTAGCCGTCGAAGAAGTGCTCGGCGTCGTAGAAGACCGTGAGCCCCTGCTCCTTCAGGTACCGGACCGAGTCAGCCACCATCGCCACGCCCTCCTCGAGCGTGGTTCGGAGCGCCTCGGTGACGTGGTAGTCCCACGCCTTGCCGACGATGCAGACGACCTCGGTGCCCGCGGCGACCAGGTTGGCCAACGTCGGGTCGTCGTCCACCTTCCCCTTGACGCGGCGCGTCGAGCCGAAGGCGACGAGGCGCGACGTGGTCAGGTCGAGTTCGGTGCGGGCCCGCTCGAAGAACTCGTCGTCCTTGGGGTTCGAGCCCGGCCAGCCACCCTCGATGTAGTGGACGCCCAGCCGGTCGAGCTGCTCGGCGATCCGCAACTTGTCGTCGACGGTCAGCGAGATGCCCTCGAGCTGCGCTCCGTCGCGCAGGGTCGTGTCGTAGATCTCGACCGCGGCCGGCAGGGTGCCCGAAGTCGGGGCGGCGTCAGTCGACATACTCGTTCCACTCGGCGTACTCGGGGCGCTTGCCGCGCACGGCCTCGTAGAAGACCTCCTGGATGGCCCGGGTGACGGGGCCGGGGTCGCCGATCTCGCGGTCGTCGACCGACCGGACCGGCACGACCTCGGCGGCGGTGCCCGACAGGAACGCCTCGTCGGCCGTGTAGAGGTCGCTGCGCAGGATGTTGCCCTCGGTGTAGCCGAAGCCCAGGTCGGTGGCGATCCGGCGGACGGCGTCCTGGGTGATGCCCTCGAGGGCGCCGGCGCTGACTGGCGGCGTGACGATCGTGCCGTCGCGGACCACGAAGAGGTTCTCGCCCGAGCACTCCGACACGTGCCCCTGCGGTGACAGCAGGATCGCCTCGTCGTACCCGGAGTTGATGGCCTGGACCTTGGCCATCTGCGAGTTGATGTAGTGGCCACAGCCCTTGGCCGCCGGCGGCATCGAGTTGGGGTCGTGGCGCTGCCAGGACGAGACCATCATCCGCACGCCGGAGGCGATGCCCTCGTCGCCGAGGTAGGTGCCCCACGGCCAGCAGGCCACCGAGACGTCCACCTGGCACGGGATCGGGTTGAGCCCCATCTCGCCGTATCCGAGGTACACCAACGGCCGGATGTAGCAGGACGGCAGGTCGTTGGCCCGGACCGTGTCCTTGACCGCGGTGACGAGGTCCTCGACCGACCACGGGACGTCGATGTAGAGGATCTTAGCGGAGCGGAACAGGCGCTCGATGTGGGGCGTCAGCCGGAAGACCGCCGGCCCGCGGTCGGTCTCGTAGGCCCGGATGCCCTCGAAGGCGCCGTTGCCGTAGTGGAGGGTGTGCGTGAGCACGTGGATCGTGGCGTCGTCCCAGTCGACAAGCTCGCCGTTCATCCAGATCTTGTCGACCTTCTGGATCGGCATGTCGGGTCCTCCTGTGTCGGTCGGGGTGCGGTGCGGTCGGGGTGCGGTGCGTGGATCCGGGCGTCAGCCCACCCGGGCGGCGATGGCGTCGCCGATGGCGACGGTGCCCTCCACCTGGGTGGCGGGGTCGGCGCAGGCGGTGCGGATGCGGTCGGCGGCGGCGTCCTCGCCCAGGAAGTCCAGCATCATGGCCGCCGAGAGGATCGCCGCCGTCGGATTGGCGATGCCCTTGCCGGTGATGTCGGGGGCCGAGCCGTGGACCGGCTCGAACATGGACGCCCCGGTGCGGGCCGGGTTGAGGTTGGCCGACGAGGCGAAGCCGATGCCGCCGGACACGGCACCGCCCAGGTCGGTGAGGATGTCGCCGAACAGGTTGTCCGTGACGATGACGTCGTAGCGCTGCGGGTCCTGCACGAAGTAGATGCAGGCGGCGTCGACGTGATTGTAGGCGGTCTCGACGTCGGCGTACTCGCCGGTGACCTCGGCGAAGGTGCGCTCCCAGAGGTCGCCGGAGAAGGTGAGCACGTTGGTCTTGTGGACCAGGGTGAGGTGGCCCCGGCGGCTGCGGGCAAGGTCGAAGGCGTAGCGGACGCAGCGCTCCACCCCCATCCGGGTGTTGACCGAGCCCTGTGTGGCGACCTCCTGCGGGGTGTCCTTCCGGAGGAAGCCGCCCTCGCCGGCGTAGGCACCCTCGGTGTTCTCCCGAACGACGCAGAAGTCGATGCCGGCGTCGGCGAGGACGAAGGGTCGCAGGTTGACATAGAGGTCGAGGTCGAAGCGCATCTTGAGCAGCAGGCCGCGCTCGATCACCCCGGGCGGGACGTCCGGCGTGCCGACGGCACCCACATAGAGGGCGTCGAGGTCGCGCCACTCGTCGACGACCGAGTCCGGGAGGATCGTGCCGTCGCGCAGGTAGCGGTTGCCGCCCAGGTCGTAGTCGACCGTCTCGAACTCGACGCCCGCGGCCGACACGACCTTGAGGCCCTCGGCGACGACCTCGGGACCGATCCCGTCGCCACCCATCACGCCGATGCGGTGTGCCACCTGTCGTCTGCTCCTGGAATCGTCGGTCGGATGCTGGTTGGTCGGTTGGAGTGTGCCCCGGAACGGAAAAACCGCCCACCGAGGTGGACGGTCGGGGCGCACGCCGGGAAGGCGTGCGCTACGGAATGATGGTCACCGGGCGGGAGCACTGCACGGGAGGAAGTGTACCAAGCACCCCCGCGGGCGGGTCAAGCGGCCCGCAACGCCACCGGCACGCCGCGTGGCTACGCTCCCGACATGGCCGAACCGCAGCAACTCTCCCGCGACGCGCACGCGCGCCTCGCGACCGAGCTCGAGGACCTCACCACGCGGGGCCGCATCGACATCGCACGCAAGATCGAGGCGGCACGCGAACTCGGCGACCTCTCCGAAAACGGCGACTACCACGCCGCCAAGGAGGAGCAGGGGAAGATGGAGGGCCGCATCATGCACCTCGAGGCCCTGCTGCTCGACGCCGTCATCGTCGACGGCCCCGTCGGCGACGGCGACACGGTCACCACGGGTTCGATCGTGACGGTCCTGTACGACGGCGATGACGAGCCCGAGCGGCTCCTCGTCGGCTCGATCGAGGAGCAGCGCGACGACGTGCTGGTCGTCTCCCCCGGCTCGCCGCTGGGCGAGGCCCTGCTCGGCAGCGCCCCCGGTGACGAGGTCTCGTTCGAGGCGCCCGCCGGCACCCTCTCGGTCGAGGTCGTCGCCATCGACGACTGACCCCGTGCCGGTGGACCAACCGGCGGTCGACCCGCAGCCTCCGGCCGGCCTGCTGGACGGGGCACCTCCGTACCGCTGGCTGGACCTTCCCGGCCGCGGCAGCCTCGTCGTCCGCGACTCGGGCCCATCACCTGACCGTCCCGACGCCCCGGTCGTCATCCTGTTGCACGGCTGGTGGGTCGACGCCGACCTGAACTGGTGCCGGACCTACGCAGCCCTGTCCGACCGCCACCGCATGGTCGCCCTCGACCACCGGGGCCACGGGGCACACGGACTGCGCACCCGACGGCGGTTCCGCCTCGCGGACTCTGCCGAAGACGTCGTGGCCGTGGCCGACGCCCTCGGAATCGGCCGCTTCACGGTCGTCGGCTACTCGATGGGCGGCGCCGTCGCCCAGCTCGTCCAGTTGCGACACCCCGGCCGCACCGCCGCAATGGTGCTGTGTGCCACCGCTGCACGGTTCGCGCCTGCCCGTCCATTGCGCCTCCTGCGCTGGGCCGCGCGGCCCGCCCGATGGCTGTTGGCACCAGCCTGGCGGGTCGTCTGGTGGGTGGCCGAGCGGCGGGGCGCCCTCGGCATCGGCGACCCCGAGATCGACCGGTGGGCCCGGGCGGCGATCCGACAGGGCGATCTCGGACTGCTGCTCGGTGCCGGTGCCGCCCTCGGTCGCTTCGACGCCCGGCCAGGGCCGTCATCCACGACGCCCCCCGCCGCCGTCGTGGTCTGCACCCGAGACCGGGTCGTCCCGACCGCAGGACAGCGCGAACTGGCCGAGGGGCTGGCAGCCCACGTGGAGGAGGTCGACGGCGACCACCTGGCCTGTGTCACCGCCGCCGACCACTTCGTCCCAGCCCTGGAGCGGGCCCTGGCGGCGGTCGCCGCCAGTTGAGCAGGCGGGTCAACCGAACAGCCGCGAGCAGGCGTCGCCGGCCCAGAGTTGGAGCACCTGTCCCGACTCCGACGTGTTGCTGGTGGCACCGGAGATGCCCGTGTCGATGCCGACGGCGTCGAGGCCGAAGAAGCCGGCCGGGTCGCCCTCCACGGCCTGGGTGATCGAGAAGCCGTCCGGATAGGCGAGTCGCATGTCGGCGACCGTCGAGCCGATGCCGATCCGCTCCAGCGTCCAGTGGCCCGAGTCGACTGAGTCGGCGCCGCTGAGGAACCACTGGGCGAACGTGGCGCCGTAGCCGGGGACGCCCGGCGGCACCGTCGTCGTGGCCTCGGCCTCGCCTTCTTCCGCCCCTTCGCCTTCTCCCCCGCCTTCTCCCCCGGACTCCTCCGCCGCCTCACCTTCGGGCACCGTCTCGGTCGGCGGGGCATCCGTGGGGTCCGGGTCGACGAGGACCAGCTCGAGGCCGCCGTACCGGACTCGCCGCACGAGGTCCGCCTCGCAGGCGGCGTCGGCGGTCCATCCGGTGTCGGCGTCCGGGGCGCCGAGTGCGCCCGTCACGCCGTCCAGGACGTCGCCGGCGGCCATGCCCAGCTCGAGCAGTTGCGAGGCGTCGCTGGCGGCGTGCAGGAGGAGCCCCACGTCGGAGATGCTGACCGGCCCGAGCGGCGGACGGGTGGTCGTCGTCGTGGACTCCTCGGTCGTCGGCGGCTCGGTCGTCGGCGCGGACTCCTCGGTCGTCGGCGGCTCGGTCGTCGGCGTGGGCTCCTCGGTCGTCGGCGGCTCGGTCGTCGTCGGCTCGGTCGTCGTCGGCTCGGTCGTCGGCGGCTCGGTCGTCGGCGGCTCGGTCGTCGGCGGCACCGTGGTCGGGGCGGTGCTCGTGGGGGTGAGCGTCACCACCGGCGGACCGGCCTCGTCGTCACCGGTGACGACCACCCAGACGATGGCGCCCACCACGAGCAGCAGGAGCAGGAGGAGGAAGGGCACGGGTGCCCGCCGGGGCGGCCGACCCGGCGGGGCGGGCATCGACGGCGGCGGGGTCGACGGCGGGGCCTCGAAGACCGATCGCGGCCCGACCGAGACGACGCTCGGGGGCGCCGGCTGGCGGACCGGCGCCGGGGCGATCCCGTCGAGGTCCTCCCGGGTGACGATCGGCATCGGCCCGGTCGGCGCGTCGCCGTGTCGCAGCCAGAGCAGGGCGCCGAGCGCCCCGGTGCGCTCAGGCTCCATTCCCTTTGCCCCGGGTGGGGCATGGCCGCTGAACGCCGCCCACGCCCGAGTCTCGTCGAGGACGCGGATGTCGCCGACGAGGCCCCGTCCAGCGGCCGCCGCATATGTCTCGGCCTCGGGCCCGCCGGCGGGTCGAACCACGAGGAGCTGGTCGGGGGCGCCGTCGAGGACCTCGACGCAGCGGGCGTAGGCCTGGGCGAGGAGGTGGGCGAGGACGACCTCGGCGGCGAGGGTCCGGCCCGAGGCCGTGATCACGCCGTCGTCGAGCAGGCGCCCCATGACGTCCTCGACGAACCCTTCCGGGTGCTCGTCGGCACGTTGGAGCGCCGGGTCGCCGACCGCCACGTCGCCGTCGGCGGCCACGTGGAGCACCAGCGGCATGCCGGCCCGGCCCTCGCCGAGGGCGACCAGGTCGATCCGGCCATCCCGGTCGACGGCGGCGTGCGCCTCGAGCAGGCCCAGGTGCAGGGCGAGGATGCTCGGGGTGCGGTCGGTGTCGGTCATGGGCCTCGGTGGCGTCGGTCGGGCTGGAGGTCGGGAGCCGCGCTCACGTGGCGACCCTAGAGGCTGGCTACCCAGTTCGGCGGGGCACCCCCGCTCCCCGACATGCCGGTACGAGCCCGCCGTGACCCCCGTCCCCACGCTTGTCCCCGCGCTGGCCCCGCCATCCGCGACGCTGATGGCCACGTTCGTGGCATCATCAGGAGCGATGGACCTGCGTCAACTCACGCACCTGCTCGCCGTGGCCGAGCACGGCAGCTTCTCAGCGGCTGCCCGGTCCCTCCACACCGTGCAGTCCAACGTGTCCACCCACGTGGCTCGCCTCGAGAAGGAACTCGACGCCGTACTCATCGACCGCCGCTCGATGCTGCCCACCGCCGAGGGCGAGGCGGTCCTCGAACGCGCCCAGCGGATCCGCATCGAACTCCAGGCACTCGAGGACGACATCCAGTCGATGCGCGAGGACATCGGCGGCACCGTGCGCATCGGCTGTATCGGCACCACCGCCCGCTGGATGGCGACACCGCTGCTCGAACGCCTCGGCGCCCGCTATCCCGCCCTCCACCCCGTCCTCGTCGACGCGGCCAGCGGCTCGCTGCACCCGCAACTCCGGTCCGGGGAGGTCGACCTGGCGGTCCTCAACGGACCCGTGCTGGAACCCGACATCGAGACCGAGCCCCTCTTCGACGAGGAACTCGTCGTGGTCAGCACTTTCGACCACCCCCTGGCGGACCACGAGTCGGTCACGACCGAACAGCTCGCCGAGCACGAGGTGATGCTGACGCCGGTGGGGACCACCTTCCGGGACACCCTCGACACCGAGTGCGGTGCAGCCGGCATCCGCCTCCGCCCCAAGGTCGAGGTCGACGGCCTCCGCCTCCTCACCTCCCTCGCCTGGCAGGGCTACGCCCCCGCCATCCTTCCCGCCAGTGCCGCCTCCGGCTTCCCTGCGGGCACCTGGGCGGTCGTCCGCATCGAGGGACTCGAGCGCCGTCCGGTGCTGCTGGCCCGTCACCGCCGCACCTCCCCGTCGCTGCCCGTACAGGCGGCGGCCGGGGAACTCCGTAGCGTCATCCGCGACATGGGCCCCCACCAGCCCGGGATCCATGTCACGATGGCGGCCGCCGCCGACGAGGGAGCACCATGACCGACCACGACGACGTGCGGACGCCAGTGGCCCTGCGGGCGTGCACCGGCGGTGCCGTGACCTTCCACGTCGGTGACCTCGGCGGCCGCCGGGCGATGCTCGTCGACGTGGGCGGCGAGAATCGCGGCGCCCTGCGCCCGGAGGACGGCGAGAACCTGGCCGTCGCCGCACGCACCGCAAGGGAGCAGCGGATCCCCCTCGTCTGCTTCGTGGCATCCAGCGGCGCCGACCTCTCCGAGGGGGTGGCGGCGGTCCACGGCTGGGGAACCGCAGCCCGGGAGTTCGTGGCCTGTTCGGGCGTCGTCCCGATGGTCTTCTGCGTCACGGGGCCCGCCGTGTCGGGACCGGCCCTGCTGCTCGGCCTGGCCGACCTGGTCGTCATGGTCGACGAGACCTACGCCTTCGTGAGCGGTCCCCACATGGTCGAGCGCTTCACCGGCGAGGAACTGTCCAACGACGGCCTCGGGGGCGCCGCCATGCACGCCCGCACGTCGGGTGTCGCCCACTTCAACGTGGCCGACCGGGACGAGGCGACCGGACTCGTCACCGAACTGCTGGCCTTCCTCCCCGACCACGCCGATGCCCTGCCGGCCCCGATCCCCTGCCTCGACCCCGCCGACCGGCCGACGCCCGAGGCCGGCGACCTCATCCCCGAGACGGCGACCGGCAGCTACGACGTGCGCAAGGTCATCGAGTGCATCGTCGACGACGGCCACCTGCTCGAGCCACGGGCGTCGTACGCCACCAACCTGGTCACCGCCTTCGCCTCGATCGGCGGCCGGCCCGTGGGCATCGTCGCCAACCAGCCCCAGTCGGTGGCGGGCACCCTCGACATCCCCTCCTCCCAGAAAGGCGGACGGTTCGTCGCCTTCTGCGACGCCTTCAACCTGCCGCTGCTGACCTTCGTGGACACGTCGGGCTTCTACCCCGGCAAGGACCTCGAGTGGCGCGGCATGATCCGCTACGGCGCCCAGTTGGCATTCGCCTACGCCCGGGCCACCGTGCCCCGTGTGTGCGTGATCCTGCGCAAGTCGTACGGCGGCGCCTACATCGTCATGGACTCCCGACACATGGGGAACGACCTGATGCTGGCGTGGCCCTCCGCCGAGATCGCCGTGATGGGGGCCAAGGGCGCCGTCGAGATCCTCCACCGGCAGGCCGACGACGACGAGCGCGAGGCCCTGGCAACCGCCTACGAGGAGCGGCTCCTCAATCCCTACATCGCCGCCGAGCGGGGATCCGTGGACCGGGTGGTCGAGCCGTCGGAGACCCGGGCCGCGTTGGCCGCCGCGCTCGACGCCCTGGTCGGCAAGCGCGAGCGGCTCCCCCGCCGGCGCCACGACAACTCGCCGCTCTGACGACGCGCTGGGGTCGCCGGCCACCCGAACCGCGATCTCCACAAAACGCGCCGAAGGCCGAACATTCGATGTCTTTCGGCCCATTCCGGCCTGTCTCGGGCGGCTCGGCCCCCGCTAGGGTCGAAAAGCCAACGAAGACGCGACCTTCCGTCCCTGCGCCACTCGAGGACCCTGCCCGTGAGCTCCAGCATCACCATCATCGACAACCGGACCGGTGACCGCGTCGACGTCCCCATCGTGGACGGCACCGTCGACGCCCGCGAGTGGTCCCGGCTCCTCCCCGACGTCTGGTTCCACGACCCCTCCTTCGGCAGCACCTCCGGCGCCGAGAGCGCCGTCTGCGAGCTCGACGGCGCCGCCGGCTACCTCCGCTACCGCGGCCACCCCATCGAGCAGCTGGCCGAGCAGGCCTCGTTCCTCGAGGTCGCCCACCTGCTCCTCTTCGGCGAATTGCCCACCCGGGCACAGCTGGACGGCTTCGCCGACGAGATCGCCGAGGCATCGACGATCCACGAGAACTTCCACAAGCGCATCTTCGAGGGTTTCCGGGACGACGCCCACGCCATGGGCGTGCTGGTGTCGAGCGTGGCGGCGCTGTCCACCTTCTATCCCGACTCGAAGGACGTCGAGGACGCCACCGTGCGCCGCTCGCACATCATCCGGCTCCTCGCCAAGATGCCGACCCTCGCCGCCAGCGCCTACCGCCGCAGCGTCGGCAACCCCTACGTCCAGCCCGACCCGGATCTCGACTACACCTCCAACTTCCTCGCCATGATGTTCCGCCCCGCAGAGGGCGGCTTCGAGGTCGACCCGATCCTGGCCCAGGCCCTCGACCTGCTCTTCGTGCTGCACGCCGACCACGGCCAGAACTGCTCGACCACCACCGCCCGCACCGTCGGCAGCTCACACGCCGACCCGTACGTGTCGCTGTCGGCGGCCTGCGGCGCCCTCTACGGCCCACGCCACGGCGGCGCCAACGAGGCAGTGCTCCGGATGCTCGAGGAGATCGGCTCCTACGACCAGGTCGACGACTTCGTCGCCGCCGTCAAGCGGGGCGAGCGGCGCCTCATGGGCTTCGGCCACCGCGTCTACAAGAACTACGACCCCCGGGCCAAGATCCTGAAGGAGACCGCCCACCGGGTCTTCGAGATCACCGGCAAGAACCCCCTCCTCGACATGGCGCTCAAGCTCGAAGAGGTCGCCCTGGCCGACAACTACTTCGTCAGCCGCAAGCTCTACCCGAACGTCGACTTCTACTCGGGCCTCATCTACCAGTCGATGGGCTTCCCGGTCGAGATGTTCACCGTGCTGTTCGCCATCGGTCGCACCGCCGGCTGGCTGGCCCACTGGGACGAGATGCTGGCCCAGGGGTCGCGCATCGCCCGGCCCCGGCAGCTCTACATCGGCGAGGCAACCCGGGACGTCGTCCCGATCGACCAGCGCTGAACGCCCCCGGCGGGCACCCCTCACCCGACGTCGAGGGCGATCTTCCCGACGTTGGCGTTGGCACCCATGTGGACGTGGGCGGCCGCGATGTCGTCGAGGGAGAACCGCCGGTCCACCACCACCCGCAGCGTCCCGTCCTCGAAGCGCGGGACGACCTCCTCGGCGAAGGCCCGGCTGACGGCGATCTTCTCGTCCAGCGACCGGCCCCGCAGCACGGTCCCCACGATCGTGGCCCGCTTGGGGAGCAGCTTCCCGAGTCCGAACGTGGCGGCACCACCGCCCATCACCCCGACCTGCACGATGGTGCCACCGACCGCCACCGCGTCGACGTTGCGGTCGAGGTAGTCGCCGCCGACCACGTCGAGCACGACGTCGACGCCATGTCCGTCCGTGTGGTCGCGCACGGCGGCCAGCCAGTCCCCTGACGTGTAGTCGACCGCCAGCGCCGCCCCCAGGTCCCGGCAGGCACCGCACTTCGGGCCGGACGCCGTGACGACCACCTCGGCGTCGATCGACCGGCAGAGCTGGATGGCGGCGGTGCCGACACCCGAGGCACCGGCATGCACCAGGGCCGTACCGCCCGGCCGGAGGCCGCCCTGGAGCACGAGGGCGTCCCAGGCCGTGATGAACACCTCGGGCAGGGCGCCGGCCGTGTCCAGGTCCATGCGGGCCGGCACGGCCATCGCCTGATCGGCGTGGACCACCACCTGTTCCGCGTGGGCCGCCCCCGTCGTGATCGCCATCACGTGGTCGCCGATCGCCCAGCGGTCGACGCCGTCGCCCAGTGCGGCCACCCGGCCGGCGAACTCGAGACCCGGGACCTCGTGGTCCATCGGCGGCCCCGGATAGAGGCCCATCCGCTGGAGCAGATCGGCACGGTTGACCGCGCTCGCCACCACGTCCACGAGCACCTCGCCGACACCCGGCACAGGAGCGGGAATGTCGCGGACCGCCAGGACCTCGGGCCCGCCGTACGACTCGATCACCACGGCACGCATGGCCAGATCATGCCCCAGCCGGGAACCGGCACCGGCCTCCACGCCGTCAGAACCGAAGAGCCCCTACTTTGGAGACCCCCGATGCGACGTCCGTTCCTGCTGCTGCCGTTCCTGCTGCCGTTGCTCCTCACAGGCTGTTCGAGCTCCGGGCAGCCGGCGCCCGTCGACGACCGGTCGGGTGGCGACGGCCTGCTCGACACCGCCTGGCAGGTCGTCGGCGTCTCGGGCGTCGCCTCCCCCGAGCCCGACCTCCCCCACGACGCCAACCTGACCTTCGGCAGCGACGGCAGGCTGTCGGGAAACGCCGGCTGCAACACCTTCTTCGGGGAGCACTCGTCCAGGACCTCCCGGAACACGCACGTCAGGGTCAGCGACATCGGCATCACCCAGATGGCCTGCCCGGACCGCGCCGACTGGATGGGGCTGTTCGAGGCCCTGGCGGGGAAGTTGGCGATCACGGTCGACGGCGCCTCGGCAACCCTCACCTCGGAGACCGGCGCCGTGGTCGAACTCGAGTTCCTGGGCCCCAATCCCCCCAGGCAACCCCTCGACGATCCGGACCAACCGGTCTCGACCGTCAACGAGGGATGACCCTCAGCGGCCCTTCCTGAGGTCGGCGTAGGGGACGTCCTTGTCGACGCGGGGCTCGGCGGGCAGGCCCAGCACCCGCTCGCCCACGATGTTGCGCTGCACCTCGTCGGTGCCGCCGCGGATCGACATGGACGGGGCGGTCAGGAACTCGAGATGGCCGTCGGCGTCCTCGAGCATCCCCGACGCCCCCGAGAGGTCCTTCAACAGGTACGCCCGGGACTTGAACGCGGCGACGCTGCGCAACTTGGCCCCGGACCCCTCCGGCCCGGGCACGCCGTCCTTGGCCGCAGCGGCCGCCCGGACGGCGGTCAGCTTGCTGACGCGGTCCAGCACGTAGGCCTGCATCGCCCGGTCGCGGGCCACGGCATCGTGCAGCCGGCCCGTGGCGGCCAGGCCGGCCAGCCAGCCGGGAATCGGGCCCTCGTCCTCGTCTGAGCCGCCGAAGGCCCGACCACCCAGCGAGGCCCGCTCGTGGGCGAGCGTCTCGACGGCGATACCCCAGCCTCCGCCGAGGTCGCCGATGCGGTCGGCGTCGGGCACCCGCACCTCCGAGACGAACACCTCGGTGAAGTGCCGGTCGCCGTTGACCTGCACGAGGGGACGCACCTCGATCCCCGGATCCTCCATGTCGACCGCGAACATCGTGAGGCCCCGGTGCTTGGGCTGCTCGGGGTCGGTGCGGGCCAGGCACATGCCCCACTTCGAGTAGGCGCCCCGCGACGTCCAGACCTTGGCGCCCGTGAGGACCCACTCGTCGCCGTCGCGGACCGCCCGGGTGCCGACGTTGGCCAGGTCGGAGCCGGCGTCGGGCTCGCTGAACATCTGGCACCAGATCTCGGAGCCGTCGGCGATCGGGCGCAGCCAGCGGTCCTGCTGCTCGGGGGTGCCGCGGTCGCGCAGTACGGGGCCCACGAGGCTGATGCCGACACCGTACGGGTACAGGTCGGCCGACTCGTAGTCGCCGAGCGCCGACGAGATGCGCCGGCCTTCGTCATCGTCGGACCCCCGACCCCCGTGCTGGACCGGCCAGGTCGGCACCATCCAGCCGCCCTCCACGAGTGCCTCGAGGTAGCGGCGTCCCGCCTCGAGGTCGTCGGAGCCGGCGCCCAGGACCGTCCCGGTGGCGGCGGGATCACGGCGGTCGAGGATCAGGGAGAGCTGCTCGTGGATCTCCGCGGCGGTCAGCGCCATGCGGGCAGTCTGGCCCCTCGGACGCCCGTTCCGGCACCCCGCCGAGCACTCGGCCATGATGTCCTCATGGACTCCCCTCCCGGTTCCCCGCCGACGGCCCACCGGGGGGCGTGATGGGCGTCCCCGTCGACGACTTCGCCACGCTGATGGCCCTCGAGCCCCACGGACCCGACGTGTTCGTGGGCACCAGCCCCGACTACGACTGGGGCCGCGTCTACGGCGGCCAGGTCGTGGCACAGGGGCTGTGGGCGGCCACGTCCACCGTCGACGCCGACCACCACGTCCACTCGGTCCACGCCTACTTCATCCGTGGCGGCTCCAGCGACGAGCCGATCCGCTATGAGGTCGACCGGATCCGCAACGGGCGCTCGTTCGTCACCCGCCGGGTCGTGGCCCGCCAATCCGAGGGCGCCATCCTCAACCTGGCCTGCTCGTTCCAGGTCGCCGAGGAACAGGCCGACGTCCAGGAGTCGGCCATGCCCGACGACGGTGGCGATCCCGGCTCGGGCGTGAACGAGGACTGGGGACTGCTCGAGCGGCGACTCGTCCAACGCGGCGATGGGCGGGCCTCGGTCTGGCTACGGTTGCCGAGCGCCGAGGGCGGCGATCCGGCCCTCCACGCCTGTGCCCTCGCCTATGCCTCCGACGACATCCCGACGACGTCGGTCGCCGGCTCCCATCCCCGCATCGGCGAGGTGGGCCGGGGCGAGATCCCCTACGGCGACCTGTTCGTCGGCGCCAGCCTCGACCACACCATCTGGTTCCACCGGCCCGCCCCGGCCGACGAGTGGCAACTCCACGAGTTCCGGTCCCACGGCCTCAACGGTGGCCGTGGCCTCGGGATCGGCGAGGTGTTCGCCGCCGACGGCACCCACGTGGCGACCATCGCCCAGGAGGTCCTGCTGCGGGAGCGGACACGTTGACCACGGTCCTCGTCCACCTCGCCGTCGACTACCTCGGGACCGACGGCATGGCCGGCCGGTTCCCCGGCGTGCGGTTCGTGCAGGTCGACCCCGACGGACCCGTCGATCCCGACGTACACGGTCAGGCACTCGTGACCCGCGGCGTGGACTCCCCGAACCTGACCGATGTGCTCGACCGCGGCGTCGAGTGGGTGCACTGCACCGGACACGGCATCGACGAGATCCCGCTGGACGCCATCGGCGACCGTATTCTCACCTGCGCGCGGGGCGCCACCGCGGTGCCGATCGCCGAGTGGGTCGTGGCGATGCTGCTCACGGCGGAGAAGCGGCTACCCGAGGTCTGGGTCGACGCCCCACCCGACCGCTGGTACGTGACCCGCCTGGGGGGCCTCGCCGGATCGACGGTCGCCCTGCTCGGCTACGGGTCCATCAACCGGGCGGTGGCGGCCCGGCTGGCGCCCTTCGGATGCCGGCTGCTCGCCCTCCGACGCACCGGCCAGCCGGTGGACGACCCGGGTGTCGAGGTCGTGGCCGACGCCGTCTCCGCCGTCGCGGAGGCCGACCACGTCGTGGTCGGCGTGCCCGCCACGCCCGAGACGGACGGCCTCGTCGATGCGGACCTCCTCGCCGCCTGCCGGCCCGACGTCCACCTCGTGAACGTCGCACGCGGCTCGATCGTCGACCAGGAGGCGCTCAGGACGGCCCTCGACAACGGACAGGTCGGCCTGGCCTCGCTCGACGTGTGCGAGCCCGAGCCGCTCCCCGCCGGCCACTGGCTCTACGAGCACCCCGCGGTGCGGCTCAGCCCACACATCTCGTGGTGCAGCTCCGACTCGTTCGGGTCCATGGCCACCAACTTCGCCGACAACCTCGACCGCTGGATCCACGGCCGACCCCTCGCCGGGATCGTCGACGTGGCCGCCGGCTACTGACCGGCACAGACCGACGCCCTTCGACACCCTCGACAGGAGGACCTTCCGATGCCACTGACCGAACGCTTCCTCGAACTCCAGGGCCGGGTGCGCAACTGGGGACGGTGGGGCGACGAAGACGAACTCGGCACGCTCAACCTGATCACGCCCGAGGTCGTGCTGGCCGCACGCGACTGCATCCGCACCGGACGCACGATTCCCCTGGCCGTGCCCCTCGAGCAGGACGGCATCCAGGTCGGCTTCATCCCCGGACGGGACAATCCGACGAAGACGATGCTGATGGTCGACCAGGGCATGGACCCCGACGGCGACCCGGACCTCTTCCACACCAGCGACGACGCCGTGCACCTCGGACTCCAGGCCGGCACCCACTGGGACGGCCTCTGCCACGTCTCCTATTCGGGCCGGGTCTACAACGGCTACGACGCCTCGACGATCACGGAGGAGGCTGGAGCGACCCGTTGCGGCATCGAACGGGTGACGTCGCTCTGCTCGCGCGGGGTGCTGCTCGACGTGGCCGCGGCCAAGGGCGTCGACCTGCTCGACTGCCCCTACGCCATAACCGCCGAGGACCTCGACGAGGCGGCCGAGTTCGGCGGCGTCGAGGTCCGGGCCGGCGACATCGTGCTGGTTCGGAGCGGGCGGATGCGGCTCTACCACGAGGGCGGCGGCATGGCCTACTGCCTCGGCCCGGCCCAGGATGGCTCCAACGCCGGACTCTCGCTGTCGACGGTGCCGTGGCTCCACGAGCGGGACGTCGCCGCCGTCGCCAACGACACGCTGGTCCTCGAGGTGTACCCATCCGAGGACGTGAACCTGGCGGTCCACATGCTGCACGTGGTCGACATGGGCCTGACCCAGGGCCAGAACTGGGACCTCGAGGCGCTCTCGGCGGACTGCGCCGCCGACGGCGTCTACGAGTTCTTCCTCGCCGCCACCCCCGAGCCGTTCGTCGGCGGGGTGGGCTCGCCGGTCGCCCCGGTGGCGATCAAGTAGCCGCGCACCGGGGACGCCATGCACCGCCGTTGCACCCTGTTCCGGGAGCGGGTACCCGAGGCCGACGAACTGGGCGGGACGCGCCCGGCGACGCTCGACGTCGTCCTCGCCGACCAGTCGCCACTCGGCCTCCGCGGCGGCACGATGCCCGTACCCGACTGGGCGGCCCTGGCCTGGACCGACCCCGGCGATCCGATTCCCGACGGTGACACCACCTGGCTGTTCGCCACGCACGCCGCGTGGGACCGGGGTGGCCCCGCTGCCGTGAAACAGGTCTCGCTGGTTGTCCGACTGGCAGGCCTCGACGCCGACGCCTTCCGGGACCGCTACCGGCGCCACGCCGCCGTCGCCGAGGCACACCACGGGATGTCCCGCTACGTGCAGAACGCCGTCCTCGACGGGCCTGACGGCCTCGACGCCGTCTCCGAACTGGTCTTCGACTCGGATACCGCCTGGACCGACGACTTCTACCGGCACCCCGACTCGCCGGCGGCCGTCCGGGCCGACGTCGAGGGGTTCCTTGACCTGCGGGCGACGACGTCCGCCCTGGTGGCCGAGACGGTGGTGCGGCCGTGAGCGAAGGGCGAATCGTCGTGGTCGGGTCCGCCAACCTGGACGTCGTGGTTCCGGTTCCCCACCACCCAGCCACCGGCGAGACCGTGCTCGGCGGTGACCACGTGCTGATCCCGGGTGGCAAGGGCGCCAACCAGGCCGTGGCCGCCGCCCGACTGGGAGGAGACGTCGCCTTCGTCGGTCGGGTCGGCGAAGACGATGCCGGAATCCGGCTGCGGGCCTCGCTGGATGCGGCAGGCGTCGACACCACGCACCTCGAGATGGACCCGGACACCCCGAGCGGCCTTGCCCTCATCGGCGTCGACGACGACGGCGACAACGCCATCATCGTGAGCCCGGGCGCCAATGCCTGCCTCGCTCCCGGCGACCTCGACGGCGGCCTGCTCGCCGACGCCGCCGTGGTGCTGCTCCAACTCGAGGTCCCGCTCGACACGGTGTCCACCGCCGTCGCCGCCGCCACGGGAACGGTCCTGCTGAATCCCGCACCGGCCGCCCTCCTGCCCGACGGGTTCCTCGACGGCGTCGATGTGCTCGTCCCGAACCGGCTCGAACTGCGAACGCTGGCCGGTCGAGACGGCGACGACGTCGACCTGGCACGATCGCTCGGCGTCCCGTCCGTGGTCGCCACCCTCGGCCCCGAGGGGGCACTCGTCGTGTCCGGCGGATCTGCACGCCGGTTCCCCGCCCCTGTCGTCGACGCCGTCGACACCACGGCCTGTGGTGACGCCTTCTGCGGCGCCCTCGCAGAGGGGCTCGCACGCGGCCTCGACCTCAACGCGGCGGTCCGGCGCTCGGTCCACGCCGGTGCGCTGACCGCCACCCGGGCCGGCGCACAGCCCTCGTTGCCCACGTCGGCGGAACTCGCTGCCGCCCTCGACGACTGAACGCGGCAGACTCCCGCCATGGCCGGACGACCGCGCATCATCCTCGACTGCGACCCCGGCGTCGACGACGCCATCGCAATCATCACCGCGGCCCGCTGGACCGACCTCGTGGCGATCACCTCGGTCTCCGGGAACGTCGGCATCGAGCACACCACCGCCAACGCCCTGCGGATGCGGGACCTGCTCGACATCGACGTCCCGGTCCACCGTGGGGCCGAGCGGCCACTCGTGGCGGAGCCGTTCCACGCCCGCCACGTCCACGGCATGACGGGCCTGGCCGACGTCGAACTCCCGGTCCCCGACCTCGAGCCCGACTCACACGACGCCGTTGCGGCGATCGTGGATGCCACCCGGGCCGAGGAGGGACTCCACCTGGTTCCGGTCGGGCCGTTGACCAACATCGCCCTGGCGCTGCGCGCCGACCCCGCCATCTCCCGACGGGTCGCCTCGATCACCCTCATGGGCGGGGGCGCCACCGGCGGCAACGTCACCGCCGCCGCAGAGTTCAACATCTACGCCGACGCCGAGGCCGCCGACGAGGTGTTCCGCTCCGGGGCGCCGATCACGATGGTGGGACTGAACCTCACCCACCAGGTCCGGATGGACGCCGGGCACGCCGACACCTGCAGGGGCTTCGGTCACCGAGTCGGCGACGTGGCGGCGAAGCTGGTGGACTACAACATCTCGGTCCACCGGGGCGGCGGCCGGCCGGGCAGCGGCGCCATGCACGACCCCTGCGCCGTTCTGGCGGTCAGCCACCCCGAGGTCATCCGCTCCGAGCCCCGCCACGTCGTCGTCGAGGTGGACGGCGCCCACACCCGCGGCCAGACCCTCGTCGACGAGCGTGGCCGGATGTCCGTCGAACCCAACTGCCGCGTCGCCTACGAGGCCGACGCCGGCCGGGCCCTCGAGCTCATCCTCCAGGCGATCCGCGAGGCACCCGGCGTCTGAGGCTCAGCGGGGCCGGTGGATGGTGGCCACCCAGCCACCAGCCGTCGGCACCGCGGCCAGGACGACGGTGCCCTCCAGCAGGTGCCGGACCACCGCCGCGGCGTCGACGCTGGCCGGATGCATCTCCCAGACGAGGCCCCGCTTGGGATGGTCCTGACGGGCCACCCAGTCCCCGGGGACGACCACGCCCGCCTCGACCAGCCGCTCCCCCGCCCCACGACCGGCGCCGTGCGACAGGCCCACGGAGGCCGCTTCCCGGGACGACCCCGGCACAAACGTCCCGATCGGCACCCGTGGGCCACGGGCCGAGAACCAGGTGAACATCCCGGGCGGCTCATTGCGGTCCTCGTCATCGACCGCCGGCTCGACGTTGACCCAACCGACGCCCGTCGCCGCCAGTTCCCCCACGGCCTCGACCAGCTCGCGGTGGTCGTCGGCCACGTGCAGGATGTCGACCTCGTGTCGTGCCACGGGGCGACGCTAGTCCCGGCGACGGCGCCCCACGCCAGTGCCGGTAAGTTGACACCGTGCCAACCCCACCCGGACCACTGCGCGTCGCCGCGCTCGTCAAGCAGATCCCGAAGTTCGAGGACATGCGCCTCGGCGAAGACGGCCGACTCGTCCGCGACGGCGTCGAACTGCACCTGAACGACTACTGCCGGCGTGCCGTGCGGGCCGGCTGCGACCTCGCCACCGCCACTGGCGGGAGCTGCACCGCGATCACCCTGGGACCGCCTGAGGCCCACACGGCACTGCGCGAGGCGATCCTCTGCGGCTGCGTCGGGGGTCTCCACGTCTGCGACCCGGCCTTCGCCGGCAGCGACACACTCGCCACGGCGCGCGCCCTCGCTGCCGCGCTCGAGGCGAACGGACCGTGGGACGTCGTCCTGTGCGGCCGCAACTCCGTCGATGCCGACACCGGCCAGGTCCCCGCCCAGGTCGCCGAACTGCTCGGCCTGCCGCTCCTCGCCGGCGTCCGCGAACTCGACGTCGACGGACGCACCGTTCGGGCACTCCTCGAACACGACGACGAATGGGTACGGGCCGAGGTGGAGCTTCCCGCCGTGCTCTCGTGCGCCGAGCGGCTCTGCGACCCCTGCAAGGTCAAGGACCCCGAGGCCTGGGCCACGGTTGACGGCGACCTCCTGACGTCGGTCTCCGCGGCCGAGCTCGGACCGGGTCCCTGGGGGCAGGACGGCAGCCCAACCAGCGTCGGCGAGGTCCGGCTGCTCGACGTGGCCCGCGCCGGCGAACGACTGGAGGGGGCGGGCCCGGAGGCGATCGAACGCGTCGCCGAGGTGCTCGAGCGGCGCGGCGCGCTGGACGAGCCCACATCGCTCACGTCGACCGTTGCCCCACCCACGACAGGCGGACCCGCTGTCCTGGTGCTGGCCGAGCGGGGCCGGGACCCGGTGACCGCCGAGTTGGTGGGCGCCGCAGCGGGAATCGGCGCCACGACGACGGTCGTCGGTGACGGCGACCCCGGGACCCTGGCCGGACAGGGTGCCGATGCCCTGCTCAAGGTGGAACCGCACGTCGACGAGGAGGACCTGGCAGCGGCACTCGCCGGCCTCGTCGCCGACGACCCCCCGTGGGCGGTCCTCGCCCCGGGGACGGCCTGGGGTCGACAGGTCGCCGCCCGGCTCGCCACACGTCTGGGCGCCGGGCTCACCGGGGACGCCGTCGGCCTCGACACCCGCGGTGACCGCCTCGTCGCCCTGAAGCCCGCCTTCGGTGGCCGCCTGGTCGCCGAGATCACCTGCTCGTCACCGGTCCAGATGGCGACCGTTCGGCCCGGCGTCCTGCCGCGGCCCCTGCCGCGGGCGGCGGACCCGGTCCCCGTCGTGGACCTCCGGGCCACGGCAACCGGCCGGGTCCGGGTCTTCGAACGCTGGCGGGACGACGACGCCGACCTGCTGGCCAACGCCGAGGTCGTCATCGGCGTCGGCCAGGGCGTGGAACCCGGCGACCTGCCACTGCTGCAGCGGTACGCCGACGCCCTCGGCGCGGAACTCTGTGCCACCCGCAAGGTGACCGATGCCGGCTGGATGCCTCGGGCCCGTCAGGTCGGGATCACCGGGCACTCGATCGCGCCACGCCTCTACGTGGCGGTCGGCACCTCCGGTCGCTTCAACCACACCGTTGGCGTCCGGCAGGCCGGCACGATCGTGGGCATCAACCAGGACCCGGACTGCGAACTCTGGGAATGGTGCGATGTGGGCCTCGTCGCCGACTGGCGGGCGGCCCTGCCGGCCCTGGTCGAACGGCTCGCCCCCTCGTCCGGCTAGCCCTCCATGGTGTCCACGCCCGCCGCCCGGAGGGCATCGGCGTCGACCCACTCGAGCGTCAGCAGGTGGGTGGCCTCGAGGACCACCCGCGGGGCGAAGCCGGCCTCGTGGGCCTGCTGCCACCGGGAGGCACACAGGCACCACCGGTCGCCGGGGCGCAGGCCGGGGAAGCCCGGCCGGGGCGTCGAGAGGTCGTTCCCCACACTGGCCGAGAAGGCCAGGAACTCCTCGGTCATCACGGCGCAGACCGTGTGGACCCCGAGGTCGTCAGCGCCGGTGTTGCAGCAGCCGTCCCGGTAGAAGCCGGTCAGCGGCTCGTGGCTGCAGTCGACGAGTTCACCCCCGAGCACGTTGGTCGCCATCAGGGGGCTCCCGCCGCCGTGAATTCCGCCAGCAGCCCACGGACCTTCGCCTCGACCTGGTCGCGCAACTGCCGCACCATCTCGACGCCCTGGCCCGCCGGGTCCTCGAGCGGCCAGTCCAGGTAGCGCTTCCCTGGCAGGACCGGGCAGGCATCGCCACAACCCATCGTCACGACCACGTCGACGGCGTCGAGCATCTCGTCCGTCAACCGCTGTGGCCGTTCGCCGGAGATGTCGATGCCGACCTCGTCCATGGCCTCGACGGCCGATGGGTTCACTGCCTCGCCCGGCGCCGACCCGGCGGAGAAGACCCGGACCGAGTCGCCGCCGAGGTGGCGCATCCAGGCCGCCCCCATCTGGGACCGGCCGGCGTTGTGCACGCACAGGAAGAGGACGCCGGGGACCGGGGTCACGCCACGTCCCGGCGGCGGAACACCACGAAGCCGACGGCGGCGAACGCTACGGCGTACAGCGCGACCAGTGCCCCGGCAGACAGGTAGCCGTGGGACGCCGCCTCCTCCCAGCCCCCTCCCCCGTGCTGCTTCACGAGCTTCGGGGCGTCGCCCTCGGTGATGAAGGCAGCGGCGTTCTGGAGCGGGTCCCACCGGAGGAATCGCTGGAGCCACGCCAAGATCACGATCTGGGCGGCGATGTTGTAGCCCAGCATCCCGAGGATCGCCGCCGTGGTGTGCTTGGTCACGAGCGCAACCGTGGCGGCGATCACCCCGAACAGGCCCGCCACGATGCCGGTCCGGCCGATGACCGAGAGCAGGTCGAGCCAGAACCTGCCGTCGACGCCGGCCGTGGTCCCCTTCCAGACGGCCGCTGGCCAGAGGGCGGCGGCGAAGCAGGCGATGGCGAACATGGTGATCAGCGCCGAGCCGATGAACGCCACGAGGTACTTGGCGATCATGAGCCGATGGCGCCGGGGCTCCCAGAGCAGGACCTGCTCGATCGTGCCGTAGCGGTACTCGGCGCCGAGAAAGGAGGCGCCCACGATGCCGCCGAAAAGGAGTGCGACGGTCATGCCGATACCGCCGACGATGCCGTCCAGCCCCGGATACAACTCGGACCAGCCGTACCTCGACCAGGTTTCACGGGTCGGGCGCTCCTCCGACCAGTCGGCGATGTCGCCTCCCCACGAGGACAGCAACTCGGTGGCCCGGAAGCCCGACTCCCGGGGGCCCGGGTTCGAGTTGATGAACACCAGCACGCCGACGAGGACACCGATGCCCAGCACGGCCAGGACGAGGCCTCGGGCCATTCGGCGGGCCAGGAAGCGCTCGAGCTCGCTGCCGAGAAGCCGAACGAAGCTCATGCGCCCGACTCCCCCTCCGTGAGCGTGAGGAAGACCTCCTCGAGGTTCTGCCCCTCGATCCGCAGACCCCGCAGGTAGATGCCCTGGTCGGCCAGCACCCGGGTGATCTCCGCGGCGTCGTCCGGCGGGGACTCGACCGCCACGGTCCCCGAGCGCGGACCCGCCGCCGCCTCGAAGCCCGCGGCGAGCAGCACGGCCAGAGCCGCGTCGGCACCGTCGACGTCGACGATCGCCCGGTCTCGGGAGGCCGACGCCATCACTTCACCAACGCCGCCGGCGGCCACCACTCGACCGTGGTTGATGATCACGACCTGGTCGCAGACCTGTTCGATCTCGCCCAGTTGATGGCTGGAGACGAATACCGTCTTGCCGGCATCTGCGAGGTCGCGCAGCATGCGCCGCATCTCGACGATGCCGGCCGGGTCGAGGCCGTTGGCCGGCTCGTCGAGGACGAGCAGGTCCGGGTCCTTGAGCAGCGTGGCGGCCACGGCCAGGCGCTGCTTCATCCCGAGGCTGTACTTGTGGAACTTGGTTCCGGCGGCGTCCGCCAAGCCGACCAGTTCGAGGGCCCGGTCGATGTCCTGACGCGTCCGGCCGCCGATCCGGGCGAGGAGGCGAAGATTTCGCCGGCCCGTGAAGTCCCCGAAGAACTTGGGCTGCTCGACGAGGGCGCCGACCCGGCGGATGGCGGCGGCGGCACCCCCCGGCATCTCCTCGCCCAACAGGTGAACCCTCCCGGCCGTGGGCCGGATAAGGCCGAGGGTGCACCGGATGGTGGTGGTCTTGCCGGAGCCGTTCGGGCCGAGGAAGCCGACGACGCATCCCGGCTGCTCGATCCTGAGGTCGAGGTCGTCGACGGCGAGGGTGGGCTCCCCGCGGAAGGTTCGGTACTCCTTGCGGAGCCCCGCCAGGTCCAGGACTGTCACGGCGAGGACGCTAGCCCGAGCCGGTGTCCCGTCGCCGTCGGGTGGGACTCAGCCCCAGCAGGCCTGTGACTGCATCCAGTGCCCTCGACCCTGCGGGGTCTCGTAGAGCAGGTAGGCCGCCACCTTCAACTGGGCGACCGGGTCGGCGATGGACGCACCCGGAATGCCGGCGGCCTCGGTGCGCACCACCCAGAACTTCGGGAGGTGCTGGAACCAACCGGCGGCACGGCTGGACTTGTTGACGGCAAAGCTGAAGACGTCGTCGGGCTGGGCGCTGGACTCGCAGAACGCCACCTTCTCGGCCCAATCGTGGTCCTCGGGCTCGAGGTAGGTGCGGATCAGGTTGCGCAGGGTGGGGGTCGGGGCCGGCCGGTCCACCTCGTCGGGCTTGACCACCGGCCGGTGGGCGACGAACACGAGTTCCGGGACCGTGGTCGTGGGGGCGACGGTCGTCGTGGAGGTCGTCGTGGTCGTGGGGGTCGTCGTGGTCGTGGGGGCGACGGTCGTCGTGGAGGTCGTCGTGGTCGTGGGGGCGACGGTCGTCGTGGTCGTGGGGGCGACGGGGGCAGCCAGCGAACCCGAGACGGAACGGCCGGCGTCCGCGGCACGACACCCGGTCAGGAGGAGCAGGGCGGCGAGCAACGCGACGGGCAGGCGGAGGGAGGGCGTCAAGGGCATGAGGTCATCGGCGGGCGGCTCCGGCCACACGGTGCGGCGGGCCACCTCGACCGTCTCGGGACGTGGAGGAAAGTGTACCGATGGGCCATCCGTGGGTCCAAAGTTTCCCACCATGCGGGATGTGAATGGCGTCACGCGGCGGCCCGCGGGCGATGACCGGCCCCGCTGCAGGGGCTTCAAACGACAACAGGGCTTGAATCTGGCAGGATTCCGGTGGACCATCGACGGGGAAACCCGGAACCACAGGAGCACCATGTTCAGACGATCGGGCTACGCGTTCGTCGCCTGCACCACGCTGGCAGCACTACTGGGCTGTGGCGGAGGAGGAGGCGGCGAAAGTCGGAACATGGTCATCGACGTCATGAGCGAAGAGGAGGCGGACGCCGAGCTCGAGTCCATGTTCACCGAGTCAACGGCCGCCACCGAGACCGACGACGGCAGCCGGCACCTCGGCTTCGACATCGAGCAGCACGGCTGGTCGTTCGCCAACTACGCCGCCAACGCGTCGCAGCAGTTCAGCACCGCCGACGCCATCGCCCTCTTCGGCGACCAGGCGGTCTGCGGATCGACCGAGGGCGGCTGTACGCCGACCCCGGCTGCCAAGGAGTGGATCAACATGGTCGCCCAGGCCATGTCGGGCGGTGTCTGCGAGGGCATGACGGTCACGGTGCTCGACCGCTTCCTCGTCCGCAACGACCCCGGCGCCTTCGACATCCGCAAGGACCGTCAGGTCGAACGGTCGCTCTCCCGGCTCTTCGCCACCCAGTTCCTCGGCGACGTCATCGACGCCACCGCCCAGTGGCGGGCACAACCGGTCAAGGCGATTGTCGCCGAACTGGGACGATCGCTCTCGGACCCGCGCAACGAGCAGTACACGATCGGCATCTACTCGTCGCACGGCGGCCACAGCGTCCTCCCCTACCGCCTCGAGTGGGTCGACAAGACCAACGTGCGCGTCTACATCTACGACCCCAACTGGCCGGGTGAGATCCGTTGGATCGACATGGACGTCAAGGCGGGCACGTGGCGGTTCGCCTTCGCCGCCACCAACCCCGACGAGGCCGCAGATGCCTGGGAGGGCGGCCAGGGGACCATCGACCTCACACCGATCAGTTCGCGCGAAGCCCCCTTCCCGGAACCCTTCTCGGGTGCCGGTAGCGGCAACTCGGGAGGCGGCCTGCTGCTCGCCGTCACCAGCGCCGACCGGAACTGGACGATCACCGACGCCGACGGCACGACGACCAATGGCGACGAGGCGATTCCCGGGGAGGGCGGCGTTGTCGCCTCCATCCGGGGGTCATTCGGGGTGACCACGGCGATCATCAGGGTTCCGACCGACGAGGTCGAGATCGAGACGGGCTCCGAGGCGTTCATCGCCGCACAGACGGACGCCGGCGTGGCATCCGTCGAACTGGACGCCGCCGGTTCCATCGGACTCGAGATCACCGAGGAGACCCAGGACCTGGCCCTCGACGTCGCCGTGGGCACTGCCGCCACCGTCTCGGTCGCCACGGCCAGCGAGTACATCGTTATCGAGAAGCCCGCCGACCTCGAGATCGAGGTTGCCGTCACCGAGGAGAAGACGGAACTCGACTACAAGGACGAGGCCGGCGTCGTTACCCAGGAGGTCGAGGTCGAGCGCGGCGCCGAGCAGCAGGACGTCCAGATCGACACTTCCTTCGAGGTCGAGTACACCGAACCCGTCGAGCTGCCCGAGCAGGTCCGCGCCGAGGAGCTCGAGCTCGAGACGGAGACCAAGGACGTCTACCTCGAGGACTACGTCGAGGTCGCCACAAGCGAGGAGGGCGACACCTTCTACGACGTGCTCGACCAGGTGGATGCCGAGGAGCTCGACGACTGGGAGTTCCAGGCCAAGGCCATCGACCTCGGCTTCGAGGACTTCGACCCGTCCCGCGACCGCACCGACCAGCAGACCATCGCCGCCGACTACTTCGGCGGCGACCCGGTCGACCAGTTCGTTGACCCGAACAGCGGCTGCTCCCGCGTCGTGTACGCCAACGGCACCCGCGGCCAGCTCTGCCCGGACGGCAGCGGCGAGTGGAATGACGGCCGCGGCGGCGTCGAACGCTGGGGTCCCGGTCGAACACCGGATCCCCCCGACCTCTTCGCCGGGAAGACCGCCCCCGACGAGGGCTTCGGCATGGGTGCCCCCGGCGAGCAGTTCCCCGACGACATGCCCGAGGAGATGCGGGACCTCCAGCCCACGGAGTTCGACTTCGACGAGGAGACGGGCTGCGAGTACGTGACCTTCGAGGACGGCTCGACGGGCACGAGGTGCCGCCAACCCGACGGTTCGTTCAAGAACACGTTCACGGGCGTCGACGGCGAGACCCAGGAGTGGGAGGAGGCCGGCTTCCAGGATCCGATGCTGCAGCCGCTTCGGATGCCCGACGAGCCGTTGTCCGCCGAGCACTCGGCCCGCTTCGGCCGCTTCGAGGAGGGCATGGGCGCCCGCGACTTCATCGACGAGATGATGCCCGGCGGCATGGACATGCCCGAGGAGATGCGGGACAAGGTCCCGGCCGTGGTCATGTTCGATCCCGAGACCGGCTGCGAGGAGGTCATCTTCGAGGACGGCACGGCCAGTTCCCGCTGCCGGAACGACGACGGCACCTTCACCAACACCTTCGTCGACGAGTCGGGCGAGATGCAGGAGTGGGCGGAGGAACCGCCGCCGATGATGGAGCGGCGCCGGCCCATGGACCCGCGCGACATGCCGGGGATGGGACCGGGCATGGGACCGGGCATGGGCATGCCCAGCGACATGATGCCGGACAACGTCCCCGAGGAACTCCGCGACCTCGATCCGGTCGAGATGCGCTTCGAC
>DEAL01000037.1 GCA_002346745.1 Candidatus Neomicrothrix sp. UBA2983
GCGTCGTCGGTGGCCTCCCCGACGGCCTCGGCCCACTCCCCGGCCGACAAGGCCGGACCGCCCTCGGCGGGCTGCCAGACCTGCTCACCGGTGGCCTCGTCGACGACCCACTCGCCCTCGGCCCAGTCGACCTCGGCGTAGGCGGCCTCCTCGGCGACCTGGGTCTCGCTCTTGATGTCGATCCGCCAGCCGGTCATGCGGGCGGCCAGGCGGGCGTTCTGCCCCTCCTTGCCGATCGCCAACGACAACTGGTAGTCGGGAACGATCACCGTGGCGGTGCCGGTGTCCTCGTCGATGAGGACCTCCTTCACCTTGGCCGGCGACAGGGCCTTCATGACGAAGTCCACCGTGTCGTCCGAGAACGGGACGATGTCGATCTTCTCGCCTCGTAGCTCGTTGACGACCATGCGCACCCGGGCGCCACGGGCACCGACGCAGGCCCCCACGGGATCGACGTTCGGGTCGTTGGACGCCACCGAGATCTTGGTGCGGTGTCCGGGCTCCCGGGCGCAGGCCCGGATCTCGACGACGCCATCGGCGATCTCGGGGACCTCCAACTCGAACAGGCGCTTGATGAGGCCCGGATGGGTCCGGCTCACCACGATCTGGGGGCCCTTGGCGGTCTTGCGGACCTCGACGATGTACGCCTTGAGGCGCGTGTTGGCCTCTGGCCGCTCGTAGGGAACCTGCTCAGCCTGCGGCAGCAACGCCTCGACCCGCCCCAGGTCGAGCAGCGTGTAGCGGGAGTCCGACTGCTGGATCATCCCGGTGACAATGTCGCCCTCGCGTCCCGCGTACTCCTCGTACTTGAGGTCGCGCTCGAATTCGCGGATGCGCTGCGTCATGACCTGACGGGCCGTCTGCGCCGCGATGCGACCGAAGTCGTCCGGTGTGACGTCGAACTCGTCGCCGACCGGCTCACCCTCCTCGTCGAGGTCCTGGGCGAACACCCGGATGTCCATCGAGTCGGGGTCGATGGTGACCCAGGAGAATTCGTGGGCTCCGGGGGTCCGCTTGTAGGCGGTCTCGAGGGCGTCCGCCAGCGCCCCGAACAGCGCATCGACCGAGATGCCCCGCTCGGCGGCGAGCAGCTGGAGGGCCTCCATCATGTCCTGGTTCATCGTCCGACCTCGCTTTCGTCGGTGGCGGGCTGCGGTACCTGCCCCCGGTCGCTCGACTTCCGGGCGGCCCCGGAGTCCCATTCGAAGACCGTGCGTGCCTTCTGGATCTCGTCGTACCGGAGGGCACGCACGTCGCCCACCGGGGTGCGGACGGTGATGCCGTCCGAGTCGGCCTGTTCGAGGGTCCCCACCAACCGGCGCTCACCCTCGACATCGGGTGTGGTCTTGACCGTGATCGAGGCGCCCACCACCCTGGCGAAGTGCTCGGGACGGCGCAGCGGGCGCTCGAGGCCCGGGCTGCTGACCTCGAGGGTGTAGCGGCCGGGCAGCGGGTCCTCGTGGTCCAGCGCCCGCGACACCTCGCGGGTCAGGGCGGCAATGGCGTCCATGCCGACGCCGTCCGGGTGGTCGATCGTGACCCGCAGGACGCCGCCGTTGTACTCGACGTCGAGGAGTTCGACGCCGACCCGTTCACAGAGGGGCGCGCAGAGGCCACCGACCCGGTCGGTCACACCCATCGCTCCTCCTGCTCGTTCCTGCCGGTGCCGGCCGGCGGGCCGGACACCGCTGTTCGCCGCGCACCTCACCCGACGAAAACGAAAGGCGTGGGCAGGGCCCACGCCTCGTCGCCGGAGCGATGCACGCGGCGGAAAGCATACCGGCTGGGTTCTCCACGCGCCGCCGGGGGCGGGGTCGCCGGCACGAACTGACCCGGGCGCCGCAGGCGCCTCAGCCGGTGCGGCGGCGGATCTCCTCGATGCGGGCACCGGCATCGTTGGCGTCGTCGCCCTGCTCGGCCAGCAGCCCCTCGCGGTCCCGCTCCGCCTCCCGGGCGGCCCGGTCGGTGTCGACCCGTGCCAGGGCCGCCTCGGCGCCGTGCTCGTGGATGAAGTCCGCCCACTCGACCAGCGCCTCGACCATCTCCTCCTCGGCCACGACAGCGGCGTTCTGGCCCTTGACGAACAGGTGGCCCCGACGACGACCGGCGGCGATGCCGAGGTCGGCGTCGCGTGCCTCGCCCGGCCCGTTGACCACGCACCCCATCACGGCCACCTGCAGTGGGATCTCCCGGTCGGCGAAGGCCGACATGGCCTCCTCGGCCACCGCGACCACGTCGATCTCGGCCCGGCCGCAGCTGGGACAGGCGATCAGGTCCACGTTCTTGCGTTCGCGCAACCCCAGGGACTCGAGCAGCTGGCGGCCCGCCCTCGCCTCCTCGACGGGTTCGGCGGTGAGCGAGTAGCGGATCGTGTCGCCGATCCCCTCGGCCAGCAGCGTGGCGATCCCGGCCGTCGACTTCACGAGTCCCGCCGGCGGTGGCCCCGCCTCGGTGACGCCCAGGTGCAACGGGTGATCGGTCACCTCGGCCAGCTGACGGTAGGCCTCGATCATCAGCGGCACGCTGGACGCCTTCACGGAGATCTTGATGAGGTCGAAGCCGACCTCGGCGAAGTAGCCGATCTCGTCCAGTGCCGACTCGACCATGGCCTCGGGCGTGACCCGGCCACCGTGCTTCTCGTAGAGGTCGGGATGCAGCGACCCGCCGTTGACGCCGATCCGGATCGGAACCCCGCGGTCGCGGGCCTCGGCGGCGACCGTGCGGATGTGCTCGGGCCGGCGGATGTTGCCCGGGTTGAGGCGCAGGCAGTGGACGCCCGCCTCCAGGGCCGCCAGCGCCATCCGGTACTGGTGGTGGATGTCGGCCACGATCGGCACCGGCGAACGGGGCACGATGCGGGCGAGGCCCTCGGCCGCCTCGATCTCGTTGCAGGTGCACCGAACGATGTCGGCGCCCGCCATGGCCAGGTCGTAGATCTGCTGGAGCGTCGCCTCGTGGTCCGCCGTGCGGGTCACCGTCATGGACTGGACGCTGATCGGCGCCCCACCGCCAACGGGGACGTCGCCCACCAGCACCTGCCGGGTGGGACGTCGTTCGAACGCAGCCGCGACCTCCACGGGGACACGCTACCGGCGACCCGCCGGCAGTCGCCGGGCGAGGCGGGCGCGCCGGGCCTCAGCCGAAGTCGGGCAGGTCGACCAGGTCGCGGTAGAGGGCAATGAGGGCCAGGGCCAGCAGGAAGGTGACCACCACCCACGTCAACTGGGCCAGCTTTGCGGCGTCGGCGAAGTGGCGACGGCCCCGACGCGAGCGCAGGCGTTCGTACGTGGCGATGGCGATGTGCCCACCGTCCAGAGGGAGCAGCGGCACCAGGTTGAACACCCCCACGAACACGTTCACCAGCACCACGAACCACAGGAAGTTGTAGGCCCCCGAGTCGAAGGCGGCGTCGCCGAGGCGCACGGCGCCGTAGATCGACAGGAGCCGGTTCTCCTCCTCCGGGCCGGTGGTCGTCACCGTCGGACCGCCCTCGATGCCCCCCGACTCGACCGCCCCGCCGACGAAGCCCGAGATGCCGCCCGGCGTGAAGAACCGCAGCAGCGCCCATGTCGACTCCCACAGTAGGTCGCCCATCGTCGACGTCGCCTCGACGACGCCGTCGACGGGACCGAGCGGCTCCAGCGGGTGCTTCGGCGAGACGCCGAAAAAGCCGACCACCGCCGCCGAGGCCGACGGCAGGCGCCTAGGCGCCGAGGTCACGCCCACGACCGAGTCGTCGACGCGTCGGACGGTCAGCCGATGTGGCGTTCCGACCTCGACCCGGTCCACGACATCGGCCCAGGCCGCCGTGGTCACGCCGTCGACCGCGACGATCCGGTCGCCCGGGTAGAGACCCGGGAAGGCCGCCGCGCCGCCCGACGACAGACGTTCACCGATCGTGACCGAACGCACCAGCCGCGTGCCGCTGCGCTCGATCTCGACGGCGACCACCCGGCCGGGCCCCGCCCGAACGACCTCGCCGAAGCGGTCGAAGTCGGCCACCGGCCGGCCACCCACCGAGAGGATCCGGTCCTCGACCAGAACGCCCGCCTCCTCGGCAGCCGTCGCCGGCACCACCGACCGCACCACCCACGACCCGGTGTCCGGGCGCCCCAGCGCCACGAAGATCACGACGAGGAGCAGGCCGGCAAGGAGGAACTGCGTCGCTGAGCCGGCCAGGGCCACCGCCAGGCGCCGCGGGTACGACTGCTGCCGATAGGTACGGTGCTCCACCTCGGGCTCGACCTCGTCCAGGTTCGTCATCCCGGTGATCCGCACGTACGCCCCCGCCGGGATCGCCTTCACCCCGTACTCGGTCTCGCCGCGCTGGACCGACCACACCCGGGGCCCGAAGCCGATGAAGGCCTCGGTGACCTGCATGCCGGCCCAACGGGCCACGACGAAGTGGCCCAGTTCGTGCACGACCAGCATCACCACGAACGAGAGGACGACCGCCAGCATCGAGAGTCCGAACCAGAACCCGAAGGCGGCCGTGCCGCCCAACAGCAGCAGCAGCCGGGTCCGCCGGTCGCCGGCGGTGAGCGCCCTGCGGGTCACGCCACCGCCTCCACCCGGGCCATCGTGGCGGCCCGGGCCCGGGCATCGGCGTCGAGTACCGCGTCGATGCTGTCCGCCGGCAGGTCCGGCCAGGCCTCGAGGACGTCGGCCAACACCTCCGCGATGCCGATCCACGACAGCCGCCCGTCCAGGAAGGCGGCCACCGCAACCTCATTGGCGGCGTTCAGCCAGGCGGGTGCCGTGGCGCCCAGCCGCCCGGCGGCGAACGCCAGGTCGAGGCACGGAAAGGCCGCCCGGTCAGGCGGCTCGAAGTCGAGGTGCAGCGCCCCGGTCCAGTCGATCGCCCCGAACGGCACGTCGAGGCGGTCCGGAAAGGCGAGGGCATAGCCGATGCAGGTTCGCATGTCGGGGTGCGACAGTTGTGCCATGGTCACCCCGTCGCGGAACGACACCATCGAATGCACGATCGACTGGGGGTGCACGACCACGTCGATCCGGTCGTAGTCGATGTCGAACAGCTCATGCGCCTCGATCACCTCGAGACCCTTGTTCATGAGGGTCGACGAGTCGACCGTGATCTTGCGGCCCATCGACCAGGTCGGATGGGCGAGGGCGTCCTCGACGGTCACATCGGCCAGGTCGGCCCGGCTCCGTCCCCGGAACGGGCCACCCGAGGCCGTCAGCACGATGCGTTCGACCTCCTCCCGGTCGCCGCCGCGCAGGCACTGGTGGACGGCACAGTGCTCGCTGTCGACCGGCAACAGCTCGGCGCCCGGCATGGCACGGGCCGCCCGCACCACCGGTCCGGCCGCGATGAGGGACTCCTTGTTGGCGAGCCCCAGGCGGCGCCCGGCTTCGAGCGCTGCCATCGTGACCGGCAGGCCGGCGAAGCCCACCACGCCGTTGACCACCATGTCGGCCGCCGTGGCCGCCTCGGCCATCGCCATCTCACCGGCAAGCAGTTCGGTCCCGTCGGGCAGCCGGTCCACCAGGTCGGCGGCCAGCGAGGCGTCGGCGATCGCCACCACCGACGGCCGGAATCGCTCGGCCTGTTCGGCCAGGAGGTCGACCGAGCGGGCGGCACCGATAGCGACCACGTCGTACCGGTCGGGGGCGGCCGCCGCGATGTCGAGCGTCTGGGTGCCGATGGAGCCCGTCGACCCCAGCACCGCCACGCGGGAGATCACGGTACAGCCCGTCGAGTCGCCGGCGGGGGCGTCGTCGCCATGGCGCGGAGCCTAACGGTGGCCACCGTGAGCGCCCGGCGGCTGAAGTCCGGGATCAGGCCCCGAACAGGTCGAGCATCCGGGCCGTGTAGTACGTGGCCGGTAGGACGAACAGCAGGGCGTCGAACCGGTCGAGCAGCCCGCCGTGGCCCGGCAGCACGCTGCCCATGTCCTTGATGCCGAGGTCCCGCTTGATCATCGACTCGCAGAGGTCGCCCAGCGGCGCCGCGATGGCAGCCACGATGCCGAGCACGGCTACCGACGTGAGGTCGCCGGGACCCTGGCCGAACGGGGTGATGCGGCCCACCACCAGCACACAGACCGCGAAGCAGGCGATCATGCCGCCGACGAGCCCCTCCATCGTCTTGTTGGGACTGACGGCCGCCAAGGGTGTCCGACCCGCCAGTCGGCCGACGAACAGGCCGCCCACGTCGTAGCCGACGGTGGCCAGCACGGCGGCCAGCAGCATGCCGATGCCATTGCCGTCCGTCAGCATCAGCCCGACGAACGAGCCCAGCAAACCGATGTAGAGCACCCCGAACAGGGTCACCGCGATGTTGACCATCGGGGCGTCGCGGTCGACGCCCGTGAGGTACCAGAGCAGGCAGAACAGCACCGTCAGGCCCATCACCAGGGGCACGGCCGCCTCGTAGCGCCAATAGGCGCCCAGATTCAGGGCGGCCACGGCGACGATGCCCAGCAACGTCGCCGGCTGGTAGCCGACCCGCCGGACCGAGCCGTAGAACTCGACGGCCGCCAGCACCAGGACAACGGTGGCCAGCGCTACCGCCGCGCTCGCTCCCACCCGGAACGAGATGAGGGCCAGAGCCCCAAGGGCCAGGCCGGTCAGGACCGCCGTCGGCATGTCCCTGCCGCCGTCACCACTGCCGCCGCCCCGGCGAGCGGCACGGCTGCGGCGACCACCGCCGGCCGCGGCCGGCTGGCCGCCGCCCTCCTTCGCCTCCTCGGGCGGCATCAGCGGCGGGTCGAACGTCCCCGCCCCGGCCGCCGCCGGCGGATCGTCGAAGAACGCCGAGGCGACAGGCTCGTCGAGGGAGCCGACCGGCTGCTGCGACTCGTGGTGCTCGGGCACGTCGTCGGCCCAGCGTGGCTCCGCGTCGCCGAAGCCCGCGGCCGGGTTTCCCACGGCGGGCGTCGGCGGCTCGGTCCAGTGCGGCAGGCTCCCGGTGTCGGGCTCGGCCCCGAACACCGAACGCCCGGGCTCCACCTCGTCCTCAGCCGCCTCGAGACCCAGGATCCGGATCTCCTCGAAGGGTTGGCCCCCGCTCTGCTGCTCCTGGTTCACGGATCCTCCCTCGCCGATCCTGCTCAGACCTCGAGCAGTTCGTCCTCTTTGGCCGCCCGGGACTCGTCGATCAACGCCTCGTGTGCATGAATGAGTTCGTCGAGCTGCGAGCCGGCGTACCGGATGTCGTCCTCGGACACGTGGCCCTCGCTCTCGATGTCGTCCAGGTCCTTGCGGGCATGGCGTCGGAGGCCCCGCAGGTGGTTCTTGGCCTCCTCGGCCATGCGGTTGATCATTCGTACCATGTCCCGGCGTCGCTCCTCGGTCAGCTCCGGGAACGAGAGCCGGATGGTGCGCCCGTCGTTGCTCGGCGCCAGGCCCAGATCGGCGTTCACCACCGCCCGCTCCACGGCCGGGACGTTGGCCGGATCGTGCGGCGTGATGAGCAGCTGGCGCGGCTCGGGCACGCTGAAGGTGGCCAGTTCCTGCATCCGCATCTCGACCCCGTAGGCCTCGACCGTCAGTTTCTCGACCATCGAGGAGGAGGCACGACCGGTACGCACCGTCGAGAACTCGCGACGGGCGTGGGCCACCACGTCGTCCATCTTCTCGCTGGTCTCCTCGATCACCAGCTGGATCATGTCGTCGCTCACGCACGCCCCCTGTTCAGGCGACCAGCGTACCGATGGACTCCCCGGCGAGGATGGACCGGACATTGCCCGGCGCCATGAGGTCGAACATGACGATGGGCAGGTCGTTGTCCATGCACAACGTGACCGCCGTGGCATCCATGGCCCGAAGTCCCTTCTGGATCACGTCGAGGTGGGTGACCTCCTCGAGGCGCGTGGCGTCAGGGTCCTTGCGGGGGTCGGCGGTGTAGATGCCGTCCGTGCCGGAGTGCGTCCCCTTGAGCACGACGCCGGCCTCGATCTCGACCGCCCGAAGCGCCGCTGCGGTGTCGGTCGTGAAGAACGGGTTGCCCGTGCCGCCGGCGAAGATGACGACCCGGCCCTTCTCGAGATGGCGGATGGCTCGACGCCGGATGTACGGCTCGGCGATCTGCTCCATGTGAATCGCCGTCTGCACCCGGGTCGGCTGCCCGAGCTGCTCGAGGGTGTCCTGCAGGGCGAGGGCGTTGATCGTGGTGGCCAGCATGCCCATGTAGTCGGCCTGGGCGCGGTCCATGCCCGCACCGGCGCCGGACATGCCCCGCCAGATGTTGCCGCCGCCCACGACGACGGCCACGTCGACCTCGAACTCGGCCCGGACGTCGACGACCTCCTGGGCGATGCCGCCCACGATCTCGCCATCGATGCCGTAGCCGTCGACCCCGGCGAACGCCTCACCCGACACCTTCAGGACCACGCGGTTCCAGCGGGGGGTGCGGCGTTCGCTCACGGCATCAGCCTCCCAGATACGCCTGGACGAAGCGAGCGATCTCGCCGCCGCCGAGGGTGTCCTTGACCGACGTCTTGTCGCCGTGCAGCCCCTGCTCGAGCAGCACCGACTCGCGGTACCAGCCGGACATACGGCCCTCCACGATCTTGTCCCACGCCTGCTCGGGCTTGCCCTCGGCCTTGGTGACCTCGAGCAGCGACGCCCGCTCCTGCTCGACCAGGTCGGCGGGGATCTCCTCGCGGGACAACGCCGTCGGCTTGGCGAAGGCGATGTGCAGCGCCACCTGGTGAAGCGACTCGGCGTCCACACCCGCACCCTCGACGATGACGCCGTTGACGCCGCGTCCGTCCTGGACGTGCAGGTAGGTGTCGAGGGTGTTGCCGTCGGCGGCCTCGACCAGCGTGGCCCGGCCGACCTCGATGTTCTCCTTGACGGTCAGCTTGAGGTCCTCGAGGGCCCCCGTGAAGCCATCGACGGCACCCTCGCCGTCGGCCAGCACGGCGTTGGCCATGTCGCCGACCAGGGCGATGAACGCCGCCGACTTGGCGGAGAAGTCGGTCTCGCACTTGAGGTGCACGAGGGCGGCACGGGTGCCGTTGGCGACCAGGGCCACCGCCCCCTCGACGTTCTCGCGGTCGGTGCGAGTGGCCGCCTTGGCCAGGCCACGCTCGCGCAGAATCTGCGAGGCGGCCTCGAAGTCGCCGTCGGCGTCGGTCAGGGCGCGCTTGGCGTCCATCATCCCGGCGCCGGTGGCGTCGCGCAGCGCCTTGACGTCCTTGGCGGTGATCTCGGCCATCGGGTTCAGACCCCTTCTTCCTCGGCCGGCGCCTCTGGTTCGACAGCAACCTCGGCCGGCGCCTCAGCGACGGGCTCGCCAGCAACCTCGGCCGGCGCCTCGGACTCGGGTGGCGCCGCGGCAGCGGCCACGCGGGCCTCGCGCTCCGCGGCGGCCGTCTCGGCCTCCGCCCGTGCCCGTGCCTGTTCAGCGGCACGCTCCTCGGCGTCGAGGGCCGAGGCGTCGTCGCCACCCGCCTGACGGGAGTTGGCGATGTAGCGGCCCTCCTCGACGGCGTCGGCCAGGATGCGGCAGAGCAGCCGGCCCGACCGGATGGCATCGTCGTTGCCGGGGATCAGGAACTGGATCAGGTCGGGATCGCAGTCGGTATCGACCACGGCCACGACCGGGATGCCCAGCTTGTTGGCCTCGGTGACGGCGATGTGCTCGCGAGCCGTATCGACCACGAAGACGGCGTCGGGCAGGCCCTCCATGTCCCGGATGCCGCCCAGGTTGCGCTCCAACTTCTCGAGTTCGCGCTGGTGGAGGAGCGCCTCCTTCTTCGGCATGGCGTCGAACTCACCCGAGTCGCGCATGCGCTGGTACTCGAGCATCTTGCCGACCCGCTTGGAGATCGTGGAGAAGTTGGTGAGCGTGCCGCCCAGCCAGCGCTGGTTGATGTAGGGCATGCCGCACTTCTCGGCGAACGACTGGATCGGGTCCTGCGCCTGGCGCTTGGTGCCGACGAA
>DEAL01000026.1:0-62656 GCA_002346745.1 Candidatus Neomicrothrix sp. UBA2983
TGGGTGGTGGTGGTCTCGGGCGCCTGGGTGGTCGTGGTCGTGGTCGGCGTCGGCGTCGAGTCGCCGCCCCCGCAGGCGGCCAGCAGCAGGATGCCGGCCGCCAGTGCGGTCCCGGTCGCCGCGGTGCGGACGGATCGTCTGGTCATGGTCCCCCCTTGCCGTGCTCCAGCCTGCCCGCACCGGGGTGGGGTGTGTCAAGGCGAGCGCCGGGAAGTGCCCGCCACCACCAGGCCGGCGGCCAGGAGGAGGGCGCCGGCGACCGACACGGCGGCCAGTCGTTCGCCGAGCACGACCAGGCCCAGCATCGACGCCGTCAGCGGCTCGGTGAGGGTGACGGTGGTGGTCGTCGCCACCGGCAGTCGGGCGGCGCCGAAGCCGTAGAGCCCGTAGGCGAGGGCCGTCGTCACGAGGGCCAGCCACAGGGACACGGCGAGGCCGCAGCCGGTGCCCACCCAGGCGGTCTGGCCGACCAAGAGGAACGGGGTGAGCAGCACGCCGCCGCCGGTCAGCGCCACGGCCATGACCCCCGGCGGCGGGTGCTCCTCGAGCACGCCACGGGTCGCCACGGCGAACACGGCGTACGAGAGCCCGGCGCCGAGCGCCAAGACGACGCCGCCCGGGTCGAGGCCGACGCCCCCGTCGCCTCCCACCAGCAGCCCACCGCCACCGATCGCCAGCAGGGTCGCTACGCCCCAGCGGCGCCCCGGACGCTCGCCCCTGACAAGGAGGCCCAGTGCACCGCCGAACACCGGGGCGCTGCCCAGCGCCACGATCGTCCCGACGGCGACGCCGGCCCGGTCGACCCCACCGAAGAAGGTCGGCTGGTAGGCGGCCATGGCCACGGCGGCGACCAACAGCGGTCCACGGGGCATCGACCACGACACCTGGCCGAGGGCGACTGCCGCGCCCAGCAGCACCGGGCCGCCGATCCCGAGACGCAGGACGCCGACGATGAGCGGGTCGATGCCGTCGGGGCCGAGCGCCTGGGCGGTTCCCGTCGAGCCGATCAGCACCATCGACAACGCCACGAGGACGGCCCCCCCGTCGAGGGTCGTGCGGCGGCCGGGCATGGGCGCAACCTAGGGGCGGGAGACCCGGCGACCGGGTCCCGGCCGGCAACTACGATCGGCCGCTCGTCCGCATCCGACCGGGAGGGCCGAGTGGCCGGCGCCGAGCAACTGGGAACCGAACTGCTCGCGGCCGCGGGCGTGGAGGTCGACGGCGACCGGCCGTACGACATCCGCGTCCACGACCGCCGGTTCTGGGACCGGGTCCTGCGCGACCGGGAGCTCGGCCTTGGCGAGGCCTACCAGGACGGCTGGTGGGACGCCGACCGCCTCGACGAGTTCCTGGCCCGGGTGCTGGCCGCCGACCTGCGCTCGTCCATCCGACCCAGCCCCTCGCTGCTCTGGAACGTGTGGCGGGCCCGACTCGTCAACCGCCAGACCACCGACCGGGCGGCCCGCAACGCCCGGCACCACTACGACATCGGCAACGACCTCTACCTGCGGATGCTCGGCGACGAGATGGTCTACAGCTGCGCCCACTGGAAGGGCGCCGACGGCCTGGCCGGGGCGCAGGCGGCCAAGCTCGACCTGGTCTGCCGGAAGCTCCTCCTCGAGCCGGGGATGCGCCTCCTCGACGTCGGCTGCGGCTGGGGTGCGCTGGCCCGCCACGCAGCGACCCACCACGGCGTGCACGTCACCGGCATCAGCCCGGCCGGCGAGCAGGTCGACGAGGCCCGCCGGCGCGCCGGCCACCTGCCCGTCGAGTTCCACCGGCAGGACTACCGGGAGGTCGACGGCGAGTTCGACCGGATCGTCAGCGTGGGGATGATGGAGCACGTCGGGCCCCGCAACTTCGCCACCTTCTTCGACCGGTGCCGCGAACTGCTCGTCCCCGACGGGGTGATGCTCCACCACACCATCGGCTCGAACGAGTCCAAGGAGCACACCGACGCCTGGTTCGACCGTTACATCTTCCCCGGCGGCGTGGTCCCATCGCTCGAGCAGGTGGCGGGCGCGGCCCAGCCGCACTGGGCCGTCGAGGACGTCCAGAACCTGGGCCCCGACTACGACCGCACCCTCCTCGCCTGGCACGACAACATCGAGGCCCGTTGGCACGAGGTCCCGCACTACGACGAGCGCTTCCGCCGCACGTGGCGCTACTACCTGCTCTCGTCGGCCGCCTCGTTCCGGGTCCGGAACCTGCAGTTGTTCCAGGTCGTGTTCCGGCGCACCGCCCGCCCGTCGCCCCGCTACGACGCGCCGAGGTAGGGCCGACCTCGCCACCCGCGTCGGCACCGCCGAGCGGCATGGGTCAGACTCGGCGGCGATGGACTTCGACTTCCCGCCCGACGACGACCCGCGCCGCCTCGAGCTGCGGGAGTGGCTGGCCGCCAACCCCGAGCCTTCGCCCGACGAGTTGCTCGACGCCGGTTGGACGGTTCCGCACTGGCCGTCCCCGTGGGGCTTCGAGGCCGACCCGATGCACCAGATCATCATCGACGAGGAGCTGCGGCGGGCCGGCGTACGGCGCCCCGACAACCCCATCGGCATCGGCTGGGCGGCCCCCACGATCCAACTGGCCGGAACCGAGGCGCAGAAGCAGCGCTACCTGCGGCCGATCTTCACCGGCGAGGAGTTCTGGTGCCAGATGTTCTCCGAGCCCGACGCCGGCTCGGACCTGGCCAACCTCGGCACCCGGGCCGAGCGGGACGGCGACGAGTATGTCGTCAATGGCTCCAAGATCTGGACCAGCGGTGGCCACAAGGCGCAGTTCGGGATCCTGATCGCCCGCACCGACCCGGACGTGCCGAAGCACAAGGGCATCTCCTACTTCATCTGCCCGACAGACCTGCCGGGCCTCTCGATGACGCCCATCATCGACGCCACGACCGCCCACTCGTTCAACCAGGTGTTCTTCGACGACGTGCGCATCCCCGCCGAGATGCTGGTCGGGGAGGAGGGCGACGGCTGGCGGCTGGCCCGGGTGACGCTCGCCAACGAGCGGGTGTCGCTGTCGTCGGCCGGGTCGCTGTGGGGTGCCGGCCCGTCGGCCGAGGACCTCTTGGAGCTGGTGCGTCGCGACGGCGGCTGCGACGATCAGGTGCTGCGCCAGAAGTTGGCCGCGCTCAAGTGCGAGGCCGAGGTGCTCCGCCTCAACCGCCTCCGGACCCTCTCGGCGCAACTGGCGGGCCGCACCCCCGGCGTCGAGGCGTCGATCCAGAAGGCCATGGCCGACGACCACGGCCAGCACGTCATGGAGCTCGCCAAGGAGCTGGCCGGCACCTCCGGCATGCTCGTCGGCTCGGGACCGCCGGGCGTGCTGGGTCCCTCGCTCGAGGAGGGCACCACCGACAACCTGCTGCGCACCCGCCAGTTCCCGGACGTGTCGTCGATCTGGCACTACGGCTTCATCTTCTCGCCGGCGCTCACGCTCGGCGGCGGCACCTTCGCCGTGCAGCGCAACATCATCGGCGAGCGGGTGCTGGGCCTGCCCCGCGACCTCGACGTCGAGTCGGGCAAGTCCTGGGCCGAGGCCCGGGTGGCCGGCCGGGGCTGAGCCGTGCGGGCAGGGGACCTCACCACCCCGGCCCTCCTCGCCGACGCGGGGGTCCTCGAACGCAACGTCGCCACCATGTCGGCGGCGCGGCCGGGCCCGGCGCTGCGGCCCCACGTCAAGGCGTTCAAGTGCACGCCGCTGGCGGGGCTGCTCGCCGAGGCCGGCCACACCGGGTTCTGCTGCGCCACGGTGCGTGAGGTGGAGGGCATGGCTGCCGCCGGCCTCGGCGGCGACCTGCTGCTCGCCAACGAGGTGCTCGACACCCGCCGCCTCGGCGCACTCATGGCAACGGGCTCGGCCCGGGTGACGGTCGCCGTCGACTCGTCCGAGACGATCGCCGCGGCCGTGGCCGGTGGCGTGCGCGAGGTCCTCGTCGACGTCGACGTGGGGATGCCCCGGTGCGGCTGCCAGGTGGACGAGGCGCCCCGCCTGGCCGACGAGGCCCGTGCCGTGGGCCTCGAGGTGCGCGGCGTCATGGGCTACGAGGGGCACCTCCAGCACGAGCCCGACGCCACACGCCGGGCGGCGGCAGTGGCCGAGTCGATGGCGGTCCTCGCAACCGCCCACGCCGGGGTCGGCGGCGAGGTCGTGTCCGGCGGCGGCACCGGCACCTTCGACTGCAACCACGTCGTAACCGAACTCCAGGCAGGCTCCTACGTGCTGATGGACGGCGACTACGCCCGCCTGGGCCTGCCGTTCGAGGAGGGGCTCGTGCTCCTCACGACCGCTGTGTCGGTGAGCGCACGGGGCTGGGCGGCCCTGGACGGCGGCCTCAAGGCGCTGGCCATGGACAGCGGCGACCCGTCGCCGGTCGGCGACGGCGACGTGCTGTTCTGCTCGGACGAGCACACCACGGTCGCCGGGACGTTCGCCGTCGGCCAGCGGGTGGGGTTGCGCCCCGCCCACATCGACCCGACGATCGCCAAGCACGAGGTGCTCCACCTGGTCGACGACGCCACGGCTGGCGGCGATGCCGAGGTGCTCGAGTCCTGGCCGGTCGACCTGCGGGGCTGGTAGCTGCATGGGTGGCCTGCGGGCCGACGGCACGTGGCGCAACTGGGCCGGCAACCAGGTGGCCCGGCCGGCACGGGTCGAGCGGCCCGGGTCCGAGGAGGAGGTGTCGGCGCTGGTGCGCCGCGCCGCCACCGAGGGCCGACGGGTCCGCGTCGTCGGCACCGGCCACTCGTTCACCGGCATCGCCGTCAGCGACGACGTGCTTGTCACGCTCGACGGGCTGGCCGATCGGGTGGAGGTTGATGTGGCGTCGGGGCGGGTGCGGGTCGATGCCGGGATGCGCCTCGACGTCCTGAACCCGAGGCTGCTCGACGCCGGCCTGGCGCTGCCGAACCTGGGCGACATCGCCGTGCAGACCGTGGCCGGGGCGATCTCGACGTCGACCCACGGCACGGGCCTCGGCTTCCGGTCGATCGCCGACGCCGTCGTGGGGCTGCGGGTCGTCACCGGTGACGGGTTCGTCGTGGCGTGCGACGGGGGGCAGAATGCCGACCTGCTCCACGTGGCCCGCGTGGGGCTTGGCGCCCTCGGGATCGTCACGGAGGTGACGCTGCAGTGCGTCCCGGCGTTCAACCTGCACGCCGTCGAGGAGGTGCGCCCCGTCGACGAGGTCCTCGAGTCGTTCGCCGATCACGCCGCCGCCACCGACCACGCCGAGTTCTTCTGGATGCCCCACACGGGACGGGCACTGCTCAAGCGCAACACCCGAACCACCGAGGCGCCGTCTCCACCGCGCAACCGCCGCCACGCCCTCCGCCGACGCTGGAAGCGGTTCAAGAACGAGGAGGTGATGGCGAACGCCGTGTTCGGGGCCCTCAACCACCTCGGTCGCCTGCGCCCGTCGCTCGTGCCTCGCCTCAACGGCCTCGTCGCCGGTGACGGCCGGGCGGAGTACCTGACCACCTCCTACGAGGTGTTCGCCAGTCCCCGGCGGGTGCGGTTCTACGAGATGGAGTACGCCGTGCCCGTCGACTGCGGCCTCGAGGCGTTCCGGCGGGTGCAGGAGGTCGTGGACGGGCTGGGGCGGCCGATCTCATTTCCCGTGGAGTACCGGGTGCTCGGCGCCGACGACATTCCGTTGTCGACCGCTTCGGGCCGGGACACCGCCTACATCGCCGTGCACGTCTTCCGGGGCACGCCCCACGAGGACTACTTCCGGGCCGTGGAGGCCGTCATGGACGACCACGGCGGACGCCCCCACTGGGGGAAACTGCACTTCCAGTCCGCGGCCACGCTGGCCGACCGCTATCCGGGGTGGGAGGCGTTCCTCGCCGCACGGGACCGGCTGGACCCGGAGCGGCGGTTCTCGAACGACTACCTGGACCGGGTGCTCGGCGCCTGACTGGCGCCGGAGGCGAGGGCGCACGCCAGGCCGGCGACGCCGAGGACGACGTAGCCGGCCACCAGCGGCGTGACCGTGTCGACCACCTGCGCGTTCAGGACGGCCGACAGCAGCGACGCCCCGGCCATGCTGACCAGGCCGACGACGCCCGAGGCGGTGCCGGCGATGTCGCCCAGCGGCTCGAGTGCCAGCGACATGGCGGTCGGGGTGAGCAGGGTGAGGAACCCGTTCATGACGGCGATCCCGACCACGTACGTCCAGAAGCTGGGCCGGCCGTCGGCGGCGAGGGTGATGGCCAGCAGTGCGACGCCAAGGGCGGTGCCGACGATGAGGACCGTGACCGCCACTCGGTGGGCGCCGTGGCGGGCGATGAACGGGTTGACGGCGAAGAACGCCACGGCCATGAGCGCCCCGCCAGCGGCGAACACCGGTGGGAACCAGGCGGCCCGGTCGTAGACGTCGTCGAAGATGGGCTGGGTGCTGGCGAGGTAGGTGAAGAAGGCGCCGAAGACGAGGGCCTGGGCCAGCAGGTAGGCGACCGAGACCCGTGTGGTGAAGACCCGCCGCACGGCGGTCAGGGTCGGGCCCATCCGCAGCGGCCGGCGGTCGGCGGGGTCGAGGGTCTCGCCGAACCGGAACGACCAGGCGACGAGGCCGCCGCAGAGCACGACCGCCGAGCCGAACACCCAGCGCCACGAGGCGACCGCCAGCACGGCCGACCCGAACAGGGGCGCCACGATCGGGCCCAGCAGGAAGAAGCCCATGACGACCGATATGACGCGGGCCATCTGGTCGCCCGAGTAGAGGTCGCGGGCGATGGTGGTGCGCAGCACGCTGGCCGACGCGGCGCCGAAGCCCCACAGGGCACGGGCGGCCAGCAGGGCGCCGAGGCTGGGCGCCACGGTGCAGAGGAGGGCGCCGAGGGCGTACAGGCCGAGTCCGGCCCGCAGCACCGGGGCCCGCCCGAAGCGGTCGGCCAGCGGCCCGTAGATGATCTGGCCGACCGACATGCCGAGCAGGTAGACGCTGACGACCTGGGACACGGCGTTGTCGTCGGCGGCGAGGTCGAAGTGGTCCCGCAGGTCGTCGAGGGCCGGGAGCGACACGTCGACCCCGAACGCCATGAGCGCCGCCATCGTGGCGAGGTACGCGACGACGTGCCGCTGTGAGCGTGTCGCCGGATCCCGCATCGCCGGAGTCTGGCAGAGGGGGTCAACCGGTTACAGGCCGGGCGGGCTGGTCGGGCAGACTCTGGCGATGGAGCACCTCTCCCTCGACGAACTGCAGGACCGCCTCGACGAGGTTCGGGAATCGCCGGCCGATGGCGGCACCCTCGACCTGATCGTGCGGCGGCCCGCAGTGGACGAGCGCCAGGTGCTCGACACCGGCGAACTGAACCCCGACGAGGGCCTGGCCGGCGACACCTGGAACCAGCGCCCCTCCAACCGCACCGAGGACGGCGGCCCGCACCCCGACATGCAGCTCAACGTCATCAACTCGCGGCTCCTCGCCCTCATCTGCCCCGACCCCGACCGGCGGCCGCTGGCCGGCGACCAGCTGGCCGTCGACCTCGACCTGAGCGACGCCAACCTCCCCGCCTGGACCCGCCTCGCCATCGGCGACGCCGTCATCGAGGTCACCGACCAGCCCCACACCGGCTGCCAGAAGTTCTCCGCACGCTTCGGCGCCGACGCCCTGCGCCTCGTCAACTCCGAGGTCGGCCGCGCCATGAACCTGCGCGGCATCAACGCCCGGGTGGTCCAATCCGGCACGATCCGCACCGGCGACGCCATCACCAAGGTGTGACCCGACGGCGGTCGTCCCCACCGCTACCCTCCGGCGCGTGGACGACGTGACCCCCGGCGACGACGACGCCGAACTCGAGGCGCTCGAGGCCGACCTGGCGACCATCGAGGACGCCATGGCCAAGGTCGACGCCGGCGACCTGGCCGGCTACGAGGAGGCCACCGCCGGACTCGGGGCCGCGCCGGCCGTCGACCCGTCAGAGCAGGTCGGGGACGGCGGCATCGGGGACCAGTTCGACCCGGGGGCCGAGGGCCAGCCCGTCACCTGACCACTCCAGCCAGCGGCCACCCAGGTTCGGGACCCGCTGCCACGGCTCCCCGCAGGCCGCCTCCAGGGCGTAGATAACGCCCCCGTGCGTGACCACCAGGGCGTCCCCGTCGGTGCGGGCCACGATCCGGCCCAGCGCCTCGCCCACCCGGCCCATCAACGCCTCGTCGTCCTCGTAGCCCTCCGGCCGCGTCTCCGCATCCAGGTGTCCCGGCCAGCCGGCCTCGATCTCGACACGGGTCAGGCCCTGCCACGGGCCGGCGTCGCGTTCCATCAGGTCCGGGTCCGTCGGCACCGGGCCGATCCCCAACTCGGCGGCGATCACCACCGCCGTGTCGGCCGCCCGCCGCAGCGGCGAGGCCGTCACCGACTCGAACGACCCCAGCGCCCGTGCGGCGGCCTCGGCCTGGTCGAGGCCCCGGGGGCTGAGCGGCGGGTCGGCCTGCCCCTGCCAGCGGCCGACGGCGTTCCACTCGGACTCCCCGTGGCGGACGAGCAACAGGCGCGGCATGGAGGGCGACGGTACCCGGCCTAGGGAGCGGACGGGGTGCCTCCCTACACTTCCGGGCATGGCCGTCCTCCGCCTCTTCGCCTCCGTGCGCGTCGTCGCCGGCACCGGCAAGGCCGAGGTTCCCGGCGCCACGGTCGGCCAGGTCGTCGGCACCGCCTGCGAGCGCTTCGGCACCGAGTTCGCCGGTCTCGTCCAGACCTGCCGCATCTGGCTCAACGGCGACCCCGCCGCCGACGACGACCCGGTCGCCGACGCCGATGAGGTGGCGATCCTGCCGCCCGTCTCCGGGGGCGCCTGATGCGCCGCCTCGCCGTCCTCTCCATGCACACCTCGCCGCTGGTGCAGCCCGGCACCGGCGACGGTGGCGGCATGAACGTCTACGTGCGCGAGGTCGTGTCGGCCCTCGCCCAGGCCGGCGGCCAGCCCACCGTGTTCACCCGCCGCACCGACGGGTGCACGCCCGACGTCGTCACGCTCGACTTCGGCATCGAGGTCGTGCAGGTCGATGCCGGCGACCCGTCCCTCCCCAAGGAGCACCTGGCCGGCATCGTCGACCGCTTCGCCGACGGCGTCGCCGGCCACCTCGAGGACGGCGGCTTCGACGGCATCTTCGCCAACTACTGGCTGAGCGCCCAGGCCGGCCACCGGCTCAAGCACGACCTCGACCTGCCCCTGGCCACCGTCTTCCACACGCTCGGCCGCGTGAAGGCCCAGACCGGCGACCCCGAGCCCCGCGAGCGCATGGAGGCCGAACAGGCGGTCATCCGCTGCTCCGACGTCATCCTCGCCAACAGCTGCGAGGAGGTCCGTCAACTCGTCCACCTCTACGACGCCGACCCGGACCGCATCGAGGTCGTGCCCCCCGGCGTCGACCACACCCGCTTCACCCCCGGCGACCAGGACGAGGCCCGCGCCGCCCTCGGCCTCGGGCCCGGACCGCTCCTCCTGTTCGCCGGACGCATCCAGCCGCTCAAGGGCGTCGACGTCGCCGTGCGGACCCTGGTCGAACTCGACCGGCCCGACACCCGCCTGGCCGTGGTCGGCGGCGCCAGCGGCGTCGACGGTCCCGCCGAGGAACGCCGGGTCCGCGACCTCGTCGAACGCCTCGGCCTCGGCGACCGCGTCTCGTTCGTCGCCCCCCGGGCGCACCACGACCTGACCGCCTGGTACCGGGCCGCCGACGCCGTCCTCATGCCCAGCCGCTCCGAGTCGTTCGGCCTGGTGGCGCTCGAGGCCGCCGCCTGCGGCATCCCCGTAGTCGCCGCCTCCGTCGGTGGACTTCGGACCCTGGTCCAGCACGGCCGCACGGGCTACCTCGTCGAGGGGCGCGACCCGGCCGCCTACGCCGACCACGTGGGCGCCCTGCTCGCCGACACTGCCGCCGCCGCCGAGATGGCCATGTGCGCCGCCGAGCACTCGTGGTCGTTCACCTGGGCGGCCACCGCCGCACGGTTGCGCCGCATCTGCGACGACCTCACGCAGCGCGCCCTCGTCGACTGCGCCTGACGGCCCCGGACGGCGAGTTCCCGGTGGACGAGACGCCGCCCCTCACCGCCGACGAGCAGGCCCGACTGGCGTCGGTCATCGACGCCTGGTTGGACCGCCAGGCCGCCGACAACCCCGTCCTCGCCGACGTCTTCCCCGACCCCGACGTCGGCCCCAACGAGCACCGCTGGCACGTCCGGGTGCTGGGCCAGGAGAAGGACACCTTCACCCTGCGGTTCACGCTCCGCCAGCGGATGCTCCACTACGAGACCTACGTGATGCCTGCCCCCGAGGAGAACGACGGGGCGTTCTTCGCGCACCTGCTGCTTCGCAACCGGCAACTCGTGGGGGCGTCGTTCTGCGTGGGGGAGGAGGACGCCATCTTCCTCGTGGGTGCCGTGCCGGCCCGGACCGTCGACGACACCGAGTTGGACCGGCTTCTGGGCACCCTCTGGACGGCCGTCGAGCAGTGCTTCGGCCCGGCGGTGCGGATCGGCTTCGCCAGCCGATTCGGCGGTTGATCAATTCTATTGTATTCCATGCCATCTGGTTCTAGTCTCCCGTGCAGGCCCGGTGGCCGGTACGTCGGGGATCGATCGGGGAAGTGCGATCCCGGGCGGACCGGCCACCGGGCCGTGACGCGAGGCGGGGACCGGGCGGGATGAGCGCCCGCCGGCCAACCCGGCCCCTAATCTTCGCCGTCACGGGGATGGGGCTCCTCAACAACTCGCTGCTGATGAGCTCCACCCCGGAGATCCTCGAGACCTTTGACGCCCCGACGTCGCGGGCCGGCCTGCTCATCGCCTGCGGCACCGTGACCGGCATCGTGGCGGCCCCGGCCATGGGCTTCCTCGCCGACCGGTTCGGCCGCAAGCGGGTGCTCATCCCGTGCCTCGTCGTGTTCGGCGCCTTCGGGACCCTCGGCGGCCTCGCCCCGTCGCTCGGGTGGCTGCTGGCCGCCCGGGTCTGCCAGGGCATCGGTTCGGCGGGCCTCATCAACCTGGCCGTCGTGATCATCTCCGACCATTGGGGCGGCCTCGACCGGGCCCGCCTGATCGGACAGAACTCGGCCGTGATCACCGCCTGCCTCGCCGTGTTCCCGTTCCTCGGCGGCGCCACCACCGACCTGTTCGGGTGGCGCTGGATGTTCTCCTTCTACACCACGGCCCTCGTGGTCGCCGCGGTGCTGGCCCTGCGCCTGGCCGACCCGTGGGTGCCGCGTCGGGAACCGGTGGGGGCCCAGGTCCGCCGCGCCCTCGGTGAGGCCCGGCGTCCGGCCGTCGCCGCCGTCATCCTTCTCGACGGGACGCTGTTCTTCGTTATGTTCGGCCTGTTCCTCACCGTGATGCCGATCCACCTCGACGAGGTGTTCGGCCTCGGGCCGACCCAGCGGGGTCTGATCGCCGCCGCCCCGGCCGTCACCTCGACGGTGGCGGCCCTGGTCGTGGCCCGGGCCCGGGGCCGGGTGTCGGCCGGCCGCCTGGTGCAGGTTGGCATGGTCGTCCTGGCGGGCACCTTCCTCCTCATGGGCGTCGGCCCGCTGTGGCTGCTCGTGGCCGGCGCCGCCGTCTACGGGCTGGCCGAGGGCCTCACGATCCCCACGCTCCAGGACCTGGTCGCCGAGTGGGCGCCCGAGCAGGCTCGTGGCGCGGTGATCGCCCTGTCCGTCGGCGTCCTGCGACTGGGCCAGACGACGGGCCCGCTGGCCTTCGGCCTCGCCTTCGGCTGGTGGTCTGGCTCGACGGTGTTCGTGCTGGCCGGCATCGGCGTGCTCGCCGTGACCGGGCTGGTCGCCGCCAGCCGCATCATCGAGACGGGCGCCCCGGCGGCCACCCGGTAGGTTCGCGTCGTGACGAGGCTCCAGGTTGTCGGTGGCGGGAAGATGGGCGAGGCCCTCCTCGGGGGCCTCGTGGCCGACGGCTGGGCGGCCGCCGGCGACCTCCACGTGGCCGAACCGGACCCCGCCCGCCGGGACGCCCTCCTCGACGCCGTCCCCGGGCTGTCGGTCGGGCCTGATCCGGTCGGCGGCGTCGACACCCTGGTCGCCGTCAAGCCCGATGTGGTCCCGGCGGTCTGTGAGGCGCTGGCCGGCCTTGGCACCACCCGGGTGCTGTCGATCGCCGCTGGGGTGCGGCTGGCCACCTTCGAGTCGATCCTCGGTGCCGGCGTCCCGGTCGTGCGGGCCATGCCCAACACGCCGTCGCTGGTCGGCGCGGGCGCAGCGGCCATCGCCCCCGGCGCCGCCGCCGGCCCCGACGACCTCGACTGGGCGGCCGGCATCCTCTCGGCGGTCGGCACCGTGCAGGTGGTCGACGAGTCGCTGCTCGACGCCGTCACCGGCCTGTCCGGGTCCGGCCCCGCCTACGTGTTCCTTCTGGCCGAGGCCCTCATGGACGCCGGCGAGGCCGCCGGCCTTCCGCGCGACACGGCCGTGGCGCTGACCGAGCAGACGCTGCTCGGCGCCGCCACGCTGCTCCGCCAGAGCGACGACCCGCCGTCCACGCTGCGCCAGAACGTCACCTCCAAGGGCGGCACCACCGCCGCCGGGCTGGCGGTTTTCGAGGAGGGCGGCTTCCGCGACCTCGTACGCGACGTCGTGGCGACGGCGGCCGAGCGCTCCCGGGAACTGGGGGGCGGCTGAGGTGGGCCTGCGCCACGGCACCGTCTCGTTCCTGTCCGACTACGGCCTCGAGGACGAGTTCGTCGGCGTCGTCCACTCCGTGCTGCGCAGCCTCGCCCCGGCTGTGGCCGTCGTGGACGTCACCCACGGCATCCCCGCCCACGACGTGCGGGCCGGCTCGCTGGCCCTGGCCCGCAGCGCCCCCTACCTGTGCCCCGGCGTGGTGCTGGCCGTGGTCGACCCCGGCGTCGGTGGGGACCGGCGCGGCATAGCCGTCGAGGTCGGCGGCGGCCAGTCGGTGCTGGTCGGCCCCGACAACGGCCTGCTGGCCCCGGCGGTGGCGATGGTCGGCGGCGCCGACCGGGCCGTGGCGCTCACCAACGCCGACTTCCACCTCGACAGCCCCGGCACCACGTTCGACGGCCGCGACGTGTTTGCCCCGGTGGCGGCCCACCTCTGCAACGGCGTCGACCTGGCCGAGCTGGGCGAGCCGCTCGAGACCGGGCTGCTGGTGCCCGGCGTCGTGCCCGTGTCGGGCCACGAGGCCGACGGCCTGCACGCCGAGGTGCTCTGGATCGACCGGTTCGGCAACGTGCAACTCAACGTCGACCCCGACGACCTCCCCGGCGACCGGGTGCAGGTCCGGATCGGCGAGCGGGTCCGTACGGCCCAGCGGGTGTCCTCGTTCGACGAGGTGCCGCCCGGCGGCCTCGGCCTGCTGGTCGACTCGGCCGGCCTCGTGGCGCTCGTGGTGGCGCGCTCGTCGGCCGCCGCCGAACTGGCCCTGGGGACCGGCGACGCCGTGGTGCTGGCGGAAGCCGACGGCGCCGACGCCGGCGTCACCACGTCGGTCGAACTGGGCCGCAGGACCGACGACAGGACCGACGACAGAGAAGAGGTGTGCTGATGCGCTCCGGCACCACTCTGGCGGTGGGGATCCTGCTGCTCGCCATCCTCGGCGCCGCCGTCCTCCAGTTCGTCCTCATGGTCGACTGAGCGGATCGCCCGCACCGGTCGGATCGTTGCCCGACCGCAATGCGAATGCCATGTGAACGGCTTCACGAGCCCGTAGGTTGGGGGCATGGCACCCGCCAGCGACACACCCGACGCCGACGTCGAAACCTCCCTCCCCGAGGCCACCGTCGCCCGCCTGCCCGTCTACTTCCGGGGCCTCGTCGAACTCGCCGACGAGGGCACCACCACGGTCTCCTCGCAGCAACTCGCCGAACTGGCCGGCGTCAACGCCGCCAAGGTCCGCAAGGACCTCTCGTACCTCGGCTCCTACGGCACCCGCGGCGTCGGCTACGAGGTCGGCTTCCTCGTCCAGCAGATCGGACGCATCCTCGGCAGCGCCGACCCGGCCCCCGTGGTCATCGTCGGCGCCGGCAACCTCGGCAAGGCCCTCAGCCGCTACGGCGGCTTCGGCGCCAGCGGCTTCCCGGTCGCCGCCATCGTCGACGCCGACCCCGCCGTCGTGGGCCGCAAGGTCGCCGGCATCGCCGTCCGCCACGTCGACGACCTCCGCACCGTCGTCCGGGACGAGGGCTGCCTCGTCGGCATCGTCGCCACGCCCGCCACCGCCGCCCAGGAGGCCGTCGACCGCCTCGTCGACGCCGGCGTCCGGTCCATCCTCAACTTCGCCCCGACCATCGTGATCGCCCCCGACGACGTCGGCCTGCGCAAGGTCGACCTCGCCACCGAACTCCACATCCTCGGCTACTACGAGCACCAGCGGGGTGCCACCCGGGCCACCGGGTGATCCGCCCCGGACCGATCGCCGCAGGGTTGTCAACCCGCCGTCCGAGCGGGAATGCTGGTGCCCTACCGGGGCCCACCAGAGCCCCGCACGCCGCCCAACCGCCCATCCGCAGGAGGCCCTGAACCGTGTCGGTCGTCGTCGTCGGCCTGAACCACCGCACCGTGCCGCTCGAGTTGCTCGAGCGCATGACGGTTCCCGCCTCCCGCCTCCCGAAGACGCTGGCCGACCTCGCCGCGCGCGAGAACGTCACCGAGGCAGTGGTGCTCTCCACCTGCAATCGCATCGAGGTCTACGCCTACTGCGAGAAGTTCCACGGCGGCTACCAGGACATCCGCGAGTCCCTCGAGGACGTCTCGCACGTGCCGCCCGAGGAGTTCAGCGACCACCTGACCTGCCTCTACGACGGCGACGCCGCCCGCCACCTCTTCGCCGTGGCGTCGGGCCTCGACTCGGCCGTCATCGGCGAGCACGAGATCCTCGGCCAGGTCCGCTCCTCGTGGGAGACGGCCGCCGCCGAGGGCAGCGTCGGACCGGTGCTCAACCCGCTGTTCCGCCACGCCCTCGAGGTCGGCAAGCGGGTCCGCACCGAGACCGCCATCTCCCGCAACATCACGTCCGTGTCCCAGGCGGCCGTCGCCATGGCCGACGAGCGCCTCGGCGGCCTCGCCGGCCGACGTGTGCTGGTCGTCGGCGCCGGCGAGATGGGCGAGGGCCTGGCTCGGGCGCTGCACGGTGGCGGCGTCACCGAGATCCTCGTCGCCAATCGCACCTGGGAGCGCGCCGAGGACATGGCCACCCGCCTCAACGGCACCGCCGTTCGACTGGACGAACTGCCGCGCCACCTCGCCGAGGTCGACGTCCTCCTCACCTCCACCGGCGCCTCGTCGGTGATCCTCGAGCACGGCGACCTGGCGTCCGTCGTCGGCAAGCGCAACGGCCGCAACCTGCTGATCGTCGACATCGCCGTCCCCCGCGACGTCGACCCTGCCGCCTCCGAACTCGACGGCGTCACCTTGCTCGACATGGATGACCTGCGGGCCTTCGCCGAGGTGGCCCTGGCCGAACGGCGCCGGGAGATCACCGCCGTACAGGCCATCGTGGACGCCGAGTTGGACCGCTACGTCGACGAGTCCACCGCCCGATCGGTCGCACCGCTGGTCGCCGCACTGCGTGTCCGTGCCGAGGAGGTCCGCTCCGGAGAGCTCGACCGCCTGTCCGGCCGCCTCGGCGAACTCGACGACCGCCAGCGCGAGGTGGTCGAGGCACTGGCCGCCGGCATCGTCGGCAAGCTCCTCCACGAGCCCACCGTCCGGCTCAAGGACGCCGCCGGCACCGCCCGGGGCGAGCGCCTGGCCGAGGCGCTGCGCGACCTCTACGACCTCTAGGCCGCCGGCCGGATCCTGGACCGGAGCAGCGCCATGCGGATCCGGGCCGCCACCCGGGGCAGCCCCCTCGCCCGCTGGCAGGCCCAACACGTCGCCGACCTCCTGACGGCTGCCGGCGCGGACGCCGTCGACCTGGTCATCGTCGAGACCACCGGCGACCTCGACCGCACCACCCCGCTCGAGCAACTCGGCGGCCAGGGCGTCTTCGTGAAGGAGGTGCAGGCGGCGGTGCTCGACGGTCGGGCCGACGTCGCCGTCCACTCCGCCAAGGACCTGCCGGCGGCGACCCCCGAGGGGCTCGTGCTGGCGGCCGTGCCCGGGCGGGGCGACCCCCGCGACGCCCTCGTGGGCGCCCGTTGGGCCGACCTGCCCGAGGGGGCGACGGTCGCCACCGGCTCCATTCGGCGTCGGGCCCACCTTGCCCACCGTCGGCCCGACCTGCGCTTTGCCGGCCTTCGGGGCAACATCGCCACCCGCCTGGCGAAGGCCGTCGAGTTCGACGCCGTGGTCGTGGCGATGGCGGCCCTTGACCGGCTGGGCCTGGCGTCGGACGTGGTCGACCCGCTCGATCCCGACGTGCTGCTGCCCCAGGTCGGCCAGGGGGCGCTGGCCCTCGAGTGCCGGACCGACGACGACGCCACCCTCGAGCTGCTCGCCCGGATCGAGGACCCCGACGCCCGCCGGGCCGTCGACGCCGAGCGCGGCTTCCTCGCCGAACTGGGCGCCGGCTGCGACCTCCCGATCGCCGCGCACGCCACGGTGCGACCCGACGGTGCCGTCGAGCTCACCGCCGCCCTGTCATCGTCCGACGGCGACGTGCTGCTGGTGGACGGCCGATCCGGCAACGACCCCGAGGCGCTGGGTCGAGCCGCCGCCCGCCACCTGCTCGACGAGCGCAGCGGATCCGACCTGCTGGGGCGGGCATGAGCGAGCTGCTCCTCGCCGGCCGCACCGTCGTCGTCACCCGGGCCACCGACCAGGCCGGCAGCCTCACCGTCGCACTCGAGGCCGAGGGAGCCACGGTCGTCGAGCTGCCGGTGGTCGCCATCGCCGAGCCGGTCGACGGGGGCGCTGCCCTCGACGCGGCGCTGGCCGGCATCGCAGGCTGCGACTGGGTGGTCGTCACCTCCCCGAACGGCGCCCGCAGGGTCGTCGACCGCCTCGGTGGCGGGGTGCCGGCAGCAACCCGCTTCGCCGCCGTCGGCCCCAAGACCGCCGCCCCGCTCGTCGACGCCGGAATTCCCGTCGACCTGGTGCCCGACCGGGCCGTCGCCGAGTCCCTGCTCGAGGCCTTTCCGGCACCGCCCCCCGACGGCGGCCGGGTGCTCCTGACCCGGGCCGAGGTCGCCCGCGACGTCCTGCCCGACGGGCTGCGGGCCGCCGGCTGGGAGGTCGACGTCGTCGTCGCCTATCGAAACGTCGAGCCCGACGTCGACCCCGACGTGCTCGCCGCCGCCCGTGCCGCCGACGCCGTCGCCTTCACCGCCGAGTCCACGGTCCGGCGCTACACCGCCCTCGCCGGCGGGCCGACCCCGGCCGATGCCGTCTGCATCGGGCCGATCAGCGCCGCCGCCGCCCGGGAACTCGGCTACCGGGCCGTCGAGGCCGAACCGCACTCCGTCGACGGCCTGGTCGCCGCCGCCTGCGCCTGGGCCACCGGCTGAGGGACCGCGGACCGCCCCTCCGTAGGCTCTCCGGCGTGATGTTCCCTGAGCGCCGGCTCCGCCGCCTGCGCCGTACCGCCCCGCTGCGCCGCCTCGTCGCCGAGGCCCGACTCTCCGTCGACGACCTCGTGGCACCCCTGTTCGTGCGCGAGGGCATCGACGACCCCCAGCCGGTGGCGTCGCTGCCGGGCGTCGTCCAGCACACCCGGGCCAGCCTCCGCTCCGAGGTGGCCGCCCTGCGCGACCTCGGCGTCCCGGCCGTGATCCTCTTCGGCGTCCCCGCCCGCAAGGACCCCGAGGGCTCCGAGGCGTGGAACCCCGACGGCATCGTCCAGGTGGCCCTCCGCGACCTGCGCGACGAGGTCGGCGACGACGTCGTCCTCATGGCCGACCTGTGCGTCGACGAGTACACCGACCACGGCCACTGCGGGATCCTCGACGGCCACGGCAGCGTCGACAACGACGCCACCCTCGAGCTCTACCAGCGGGCCGCCGTCGCCCAGGCCGACGCCGGCGCCGACGTGTGCGCCCCCTCCGGGATGATGGACGGACAGGTGGCCGCCATCCGCGCCGCCCTCGACGGATCCGGCCACGACGGCACCGCGATCCTCGCCTACGCCGCCAAGTACGCCTCCGCCCTCTACGGCCCGTTCCGCGACGCCGTCGACGTGCAGATCGTCGGCGGCGGGGACCGCAAGGGCTACCAGCAGGACCCCGCCAACGCCCGCGAGGCGCTCGAGGAGATCCGCACCGACATCGCCGAGGGCGCCGACATGGTGATGGTCAAGCCGGCGCTCGCCTACCTCGACGTCATCGCCCGGGCCCGGGCCGAGGTCGACGTGCCGCTGGCCGCCTACCACGTCAGCGGCGAGTACGCCATGCTCCGGGCCGCTGCCGCCAACGGCTGGATCGACGGCGACGCCGTCGCCCTCGAGTTGCTGCTGGCGATCAGGCGGGCCGGCGCCGACTTCGTGCTCACCTACCTCGCCCGCAGCGCTGCCGAGGCCCTCGCCGGGTGAGGCCCGCGTGAGTCGAAACGAGGCGCTCTTCGAGCGGGCGGTGCGGGTCATCCCCGGCGGCGTCAACTCGCCGGTGCGTGCCTTCGGGTCGGTCGGCGGCACCCCCTACTTCGTCGACCGTGCCGAGGGCCCGTACGTCTTCGACGCCGATGGCCGCCGCTACATCGACTACGTCCAGTCCTACGGCCCCGGGATCCTCGGCCACGCCCACCCGAAGGTCGTCGAGGCGGTCGTGGCCGCCGCCGCCGACGGCACCACGTACGGCGCCCCCACCGAGGCCGAGGTGGTCCTGGCCGAGATGGTCGCCGACCGCATCGCCGGCCTCGAGTCGGTGCGATTCGTGTCCAGCGGCACCGAGGCCACCATGTCGGCCATCCGCCTCGCCCGCGGCGCCACCGGCCGGGACCGGATCGTCAAGTTCGCCGGCTGCTACCACGGCCATGGCGACGCCCTCCTCGCCACCGGCGGCAGCGGCGTCGCCAACCAGGGTCTCTCGGGCTGCGACGGCGTGACCGCCGGCGCCGTCGCCGACACGGTCGTCGCCCCCTACAACCGCGTGCCCGACCTCGACGAGACGGTCGCCGCCGTCGTGGTCGAGCCGGTCGCCGCCAACATGGGTCTCGTGGCCCCGGTCCCCGGCTTCCTCGAGGGCCTCCGGGCCGCCTGCGAGGCCGCCGGCGCCCTGCTGGTCTTCGACGAGGTCATCACCGGGTTCCGCCTCGCCTGCGGCGGCGCCACCGACCACTTCGGCGTCACGCCCGACCTGTGGTGCTTCGGCAAGGTCGTCGGCGGCGGCCTCCCGGTCGGCGCCTTCGGCGGCCGCTGGGACGTCATGGAGCACCTGGCCCCGCTGGGCGGCGTCTACCAGGGTGGCACCCTGTCGGGGAACCCCCTGGCCATGGCCGCCGGCCGGGCCACCCTCGAACTGCTCGACGCCGACGCCCACGCCCGCCTCGAGGCCACTGCCACCCGCCTGGCCGACGGCCTCGCCGCCTCCTTCACCGGCGCCGGGCTCGAGTCGGTCCTGCCGAGGGTCGGCTCACTGCTGGGCGTCTTCTTCGGCCCGACCGCCCCGACCGACTTCGACGAGGCGCAGGCGATCGCCGGCAACGGCATGTACCCGAAGGTGTTCCACGCCCTCCTCGAGCGCGGCGTGGCGCTCGCCCCCGGCGCCTACGAGGCGCTGTTCCCGAGCCTCGCCCACGACGACGAGGTCGTCGACGCCACGCTCGCCATCGCCGCCGACGCCGCCGCCGCCGTGGCGGCCGAACTGGACTGACCGGCGCGAACCGGGCTCAGCCCCCGCGCAACTCCCGGTAGCGGCGCACCAGTGGCGCCGCCGGCTCGTCCCGCACCTCGCCGCCGGCCAGCAGGTCGGCGAACCGGGTCGCCAACTGCTTGCCGAGTTCCACGCCCCACTGGTCGAACGGGTTGATCCCCCAGATGGCGGCCTGCACCACGGTGCGGTGCTCGTAGAGGGCGACCAACTGGCCGAGGGCGGCGGGGGAGAGTTCCGGCAGGAGGATGACCGTCGACGGCCGGTCGCCGGGGAACGCCTGGTGGGCGACCCGTTCGGGCGGCGTGCCGAGTGCCGCCGTCTCGGCCTCGGTGCGGCCGAATGCCAGCGCCTCGGCCTGTGCCAGCAGGTTCGCCATGAACAGGTCGTGGTGTGCGCCCCGCGGGTCGGCCACCGGCCGGGCTACGCCGACCAGGTCGACGGGCACGACGTCGGTGCCCTGGTGCAGCAGTTGGAAGAAGGCGTGCTGGGCGTCGGTGCCGGGTGCGCCGAACACGACCGCTCCCGTCGGCCCCTCGACCGGCGACCCGTCGGCGGCGACCTGCTTGCCGAGGCTCTCCATCATGAGTTGCTGGAGGTGCGCCGGCAGGTTGCGCAGCCCGTCGGCGTAGGGGACGACGGCGAGGGCGGTCGCCCCGAGGAACGAGCGGTGCCAGACGTCGAGCAGGCCGAGCAGCACCGGCACGTTGGACTCCACGGGCGCCTCGCCGAGGTGCCGGTCGACGGCGTGCATGCCGGCCAGCAGGTCGGCGAAGGCGTCGGGGCCGATGGCGGCCATGAGCGCCAGGCCGGCTGCCGAGGCCAGCGAGAAGCGCCCGCCCACGGTGTCCGGCAGAGCAAGCACCAGGTCGGGGTCGATGCCGCGGGCCTCGGCCAGGGACGGCACCGCCGTCACGGCGGCGACGTGCCGGGAGAGGTCGTTGCCGACCCCGGCCCGCAGCCAGTCGGTGGCGGTGTCGAGGGCGACCATCGTCTCGGGCGTCGTGAACGACTTGGAGCACGCCACGACGAGCGTGGCCGCCGGGTCGAGTCCGGCGAGGGCGTCGCCGACGGCGGCACCGTCGAGGCTGGCGGTGAAGCGAACCTCGACGTCGGGGTGGGCGAGGTGGCCGAGCGCCTCGTGGGCCATGGCCGGTCCGAGGTGGGAGCCGCCGATGCCGAGGTTGACGACCGCCCGGATCGGCGCTCCGGTGGCCCCGGTGCGGGTGCCGGCCCGGATGCCGTCAGCCAGGTCGGCCATGCGGTCGAACCCGGCGAGGCCGTCGGGGGCGCGCTGGGCGGCGTGCGTGGCGGCTCGCCCCTCGGTGGGGTTGACCTCCACGCCGGCCAGCATCCGCGCGCAGAAGTCGGGCACGTCGCGCTGGCGAGCCAGGTCGGCGAGGGCGCCCAGCACCTCGTCGTCGACGGGCTGGCGCGACCAGTCGACCCACAGGTCGCCGACCGCGCCCGACAGCCGAGCGGCCCGGTCGGGGTCGTGGGCGAAGCGGTCCCGCAGCGAGGTGGCGCCGGCGTCGTCGGCCAGCGCCTCGAGCGTCGCCCAGGCCGGGGCGCTGCTCGGGGGCACCGCGGACGACGATGGGGCAGGGGTCACGGTCGCCATTCTCCCCGCAACCGCCGGTCCAATGGCGCCAATTCCCCGATCACGTCGTCGTGGGGGTCAGGCGGTGCCGACTTTGGTGAAGCGGTCGGGGACCAGGCGGACCACCGTGGCGATGGCCCCGTAGGCGGCCTCGGCGGCCCCGCGCTCCTCCTCCCGCAGCAGGTTCGCCATCACCCGCAGGGCCCACTCCATGAGCGGCTTCGACCGCATGCCCACGCGGGTGAGCTCGCGGATCAGGACCGGGTTGCCGATGACCTTGGCGAAGAGGCTGGCCACCTTGAAGTAGAGGCCGTACTCCTCCTCGAGCATCCCCGGGTACCGGGTCAGCACGGCGTCGTCGCCCCGGGCCGCCGCCTCGGCGACCAGGCCGGCGGCCAGGCGACCGGTCTCGTAGGCGTAGTCGATGCCCTCGCCGTTGAACGGGTTGACCGAGCCTGCGGCGTCGCCGACCACCAGCCAGTTGGGTCCGGCCTTGGGGCCGACGGAGCCGGCCATCGGCAGCCGGCCGCCCGTCGGCGGCTGTACCGGTCGGGACGGGTCGATGCCCCAGTGGTCCGGCAGCGAGTGGGCGAACTCCTCCATGAGGTGGGAGGTGTTCACCTCCTTGTAGTCCCGGAACGTGGAAAGCAGGCCGATGCCGACGTTGATGGTCCCGTTGCCGACCGGGAAGATCCAGCCGTAGCCGGGCATGGCGTTGCCCTGGCGGTCCCGCACGTCGAGGGCGCTCTCGATCCACGGGTCGTCGTGGGCAGGGCTCTCGTAGTAGGTGCGGATCGCCATGCCCATCGGGTAGCCGCGGTCGCGGGAGGTGCCGAGCGCCCGCCCGAAGCGGGAGTTGGCGCCGTCGGCCACGACGACGTAGCGGGCGAGGATCGTCGACTCCGTGTCCGAGTCCTTGTCGCGGACCACCGCGCCGGCCAGGCGACCGGCCTCGCCCCCGCCGTCCGCCTCGACGGGCCGCAGCGCCTCGGTCGCCTGGTGCAGCACGGCGCCGGCCGACACGGCGTGCTCGGCGACGAGGGCGTCGAGGTCGCAGCGTCGGACCACGTAGCCGTGGCTCGGGTAGATGGGGTGGTTCGGCCACGCCATCTCGAGGGTGCGGCCGTGGGCGATCGTGCGCAGCCCCGAGAAGCGGTGGTACGGCTCGAGGGTGGCGGCCAGTCCCATCTCCTCGAGCTGGTGCACCGCCCGTGGGGTCAGGCCGTCGCCGCAGGTCTTGTCGCGGGGGAAGGCCTTCTTCTCGATGACTACGACGTCGAGGCCGGCCCGGGCCGCCCAGTAGGCGGTTGCGGCACCGGCGGGGCCGCCACCGACGATGAGCAGGTCGTGGACGTGGGCGCTCACGGGCTCACCGGGGGGGGGGTGCGCCCGAGTGGGCGCACCGGGCACGACTAGTGGTCGTCGCCCGAAACCGAGGCGAGCAGCTCCTCGACCTCGTGCGCCGTGATGGCCGCCGGGTCGAAGTAGCCGTGCAGGTCCAGGTCGTGGGCGTGGTCGATGGCGTCCGCCAGGTCGGCGTCCTCGGTGGAGCCACTCAGGCGTGCCCGCTCGTGGAGGACCACGCCGATGAGTTCGGACTTGGTGAGCACGTCGCCCCATCCGGGCATGCCGCCCTCGACCACCCGGCCGCGGGCCGGGTCGCCGTAGGCGTTGCCGAGGCCGACCTGGTCGGAACCCTGGGCGACCCAGACGACGTGGTCGGCAACCGACGGGAAGGTGGCGAGCACCTCGCCGTCGGCGAAGGCGTAGCCGCTGCCGCCGCCGCCGGTGGCACCGTGGCAACTGGCGCAGCGGGCCGCGTAGACGTGGTCGCCCTCGGCCAGGACGCCGGTGGCCTCCTGGGGCGGGCGCTCGAGGGTGCCCACGTAGGTGAAGGCCCAGAGCGGGAGCAGCAGCAGGGCGGAGGCGGCCCACCACGGGATCTTGCGGCGGGCCCGCTCGGCGACGTGGTACGGGGCGAGGGGCTCGGGGGCGGCCTCGACGACCGGCGCCGGAGCCGCCTCTGCAGGCGCTGGGGCGGCAGCCTCGGTGGAGGCGGCGGCCTCGGCCGGTGCGTCGGCCTCGGCGGGGGCCTCGCCCGACTTGGCGGCGCGGGCGGCGGCGGCTCGCTTGAGGAGGTGCTCGGGGATCTCGGTCAACGCGGGCTCCGGGGCGACGGATTCAGTGGAAGGGTTCCGGCGGCGACGGACTCCTCTGTCGCGGACCACCGCTCGGTCTGGCGGGCAGGCTAGCGGGCACTGTAGGCGGTCCGGTGCGTCGGTGCGGACCTCGCGACGCTCGCGTCCGGGCCGGCCGGCGACCGGTCCCGGTCGCCCCGGGCATCCGCGCCGAGGGGACGGTTTTGCCCCGGCCGCGTGGTAGAACACGTGGCCGAGAGGTGCCTGTCACTCGCAGGCACCGCGACCAACGTCGGTCCGATACGATGGTGCCCGCAGGGCTTGTGCAACTTTTCACGAAGTCGCCGACCGGACCCTGAGAACCCGCCCGCCACCCCACCACGACGAGGAGTCATCGAACGACATGGTCGCGTTCGTCGTATCCATCATCGCAACCGTCGTAATGGTCGGTGGGATCCGCTGGTACCAGGACCGCACCCCCCAGGACCACAGTTTCACATGGGGCGAGGCCATGGCCTTCGCCACCTACGTCTTCTTCCTGTTCTTCTGGATCTACGGCGTCGTCCCCCACCAGTGGCTGCAGTGGGCGGACAGCGAGCTGAACTGGCGACCCGACCGCTACCTCGTCGGCCCGACGCTGGGCTTCACCGGCGACCAGGGCATCGTCGAGTGGGCGCTGCCGTTCACGATGACGTACCAAGTCATCCGGGACCTCGTCGCCGTCGCCATCTACGGTGTCGCCCTCGGCGGCAACGTCGTCATGTGGATGCAGTGGCAGAATCGTGGCAAGGAGGACGAGGCCCCCGCCCCGACCTCCGAGTACGGACGCCCGCTCGTCAAGGAGGGCGTCGGCGCATGAGCGTCACCGACGCCAACCCGGCGCACCCCACGTTCATCGACGACTACGTCCTCCAGGAGGTCGACGTCGAGTGGATGAGCAAGGCGGTCAAGCCGAAGCAGTTCATCCACATCGACCAGTCCGAGTGCATCATGTGCGAGGGCTGCGTCGACATCTGCCCGTGGAAGTGCATCCACATGGTGCGGCCCGACGCCATCAGCGAGGCCGTCGGCACCGAGCAGCCCGGCACCGACCCCAGCGACCACGTGATCTTCACGATCGACGACGACGTGTGCACCCGCTGCGCACTCTGCGTCGATCGCTGCCCCACCGGCGTCATCATCCTCGGGAAGATGGTCGAGGCGCCGGCCGAGGGCGACGGCCACCAGCGGACCAACAGCCACGGCTACGGCTACGGCATGCGGCTGGCGTAGGCACGGACAACCGGACGAGACGAACGAACAGGTCGAGGGAGACACGACGGTGGCCGACGACAACGGCAAGAAGCCGGTGGGCCAGGCGCTCCAGGAGCGGATGAGCCAACTCGGAGACCAGGTCCAGGCTTCACAGGCCTGGTCCTCGATCTTCCGCCCGGGCTCGATCTTCAGGAAGGGCTACAGCGACAGCCCCCGGAACCGCTCCTACGTGATCATGAACAGCGTGCTGTACCACCTGCACCCCGTGAAGGTGAAGCGGCACGCCGTCAAGGTCAGCTACACCCTCTGCCTCGGCGGCCTGAGCTTCTTCCTCTTCATCCTGCTCACCGTCACTGGCATCTTCCTGATGTTCTTCTACCGGCCCACCGCCGCCCAGGCCTGGGACGACATCCAGACGCTCCATACCGCCGTCGGCTTCGGCCTCATCGTGCGCAACATGCACCGGTGGGCGGCCCACCTCATGGTGCTGTCCGTGTTCCTGCACATGGCCCGCGTCTTCTACCACGGCGCCTACAAGCCGCCCCGGGAGTTCAACTGGGTGATCGGCGTCATGCTGCTCCAGCTCACCCTGCTGCTCTCGTTCACCGGCTACCTGCTGCCTTGGGACCAACTGGCGCTCTGGGCGGTGACGGTCGGTACGAACATGATGGGCTTCACGCCCGTTTTCGGCGACCAGGTCCGCTTCGTCCTGCTGGGCGGCGTCGAGATCGGCACCGACACGCTGCTGCGCTGGTACGTCCTCCACGTCCTGATGCTTCCGTTCGTCGCCGTCATCTTCATGGCGATCCACTTCTGGCGGGTCCGCAAGGACGGCGGCATCTCCGGACCGCTGTAGGCCGAGGGAACACGATGACCGAGATCCCCGAGCACCTCCGCAAGCGCGCCGAGGAGGCCCGCGCCAAGGCCGCCGCCGCCAAGGCCGGCGGCGACGCCCCGGCCGCCGAGTCCGCCGGCGACGGCGACAAGGTGCCGAGCGAACTGCTCGACCGCGGCAACCCGGCCAGTACCCCGCCCGAGGGCGCCCCGGTCGCCCCGTCCGGCCCCGCCCCCGGCTCGGGCCCGGACGGCAACACCCACCGCCTCCTCACCGTCGTCAAGTCCGGCTCCATCCAGGACACCAAGGCCACCCCCGGCGACAAGGTGCACGTCTGGCCGCACCTGCTGGTCGCCGAGTTCCTCGCCGCCATCATCATCACGCTCTTCACGACCGTGTTCTCGATCTTCGTGAACGCCCCGCTGCTCGAGCTGGCCGACTTCAACAAGACGCCGAACCCCTCCAAGGCGCCGTGGTACTTCCTCGGCCTCCAGGAGCTGCTGACCATGTTCCACCCCATGGTCGCCGGCGTCACCATCCCCGGCATCGGCCTCTTCCTGCTGATGATGGCGCCCTACATCGACAAGAACCCGTCCAAGAAGCCCGAGGACCGCAAGTTCGCCGTGTCCCTTATGACCGTGCACCTCATGTTCTGGGCCGTGCTCGTCATGATCGGCTCCTTCTTCCGGGGCCCCGGCTTCAACTTCATCTTCCCGTGGAACAGCGGCCTGTTCTTCGAACTGTGATTCCCATGACCCGCACCACACCCACCGCCCGCATCCTCGCGGGACACAGGAGCTGAGCCGTGGCCGTCGTCGTCGCCATCGTCGTCCTGGTCGTCCTGGCCGGCATCGTCCTGGTCGGGGCCTCCCGCCGCCGTGACCGCGGCGCCGCGGGGCTGTCCCGCGAGGCCCGCCGCCGCGACCGCGCCAACCCGGCCCTCGCCGGAACGGACGAGACCGCAGCCCCCACCGGTCGCGAGGTCGAGGCCGCCGCGGTCGCCGCCCGCACCGGTAGCGACGTGGCCGTCGTCGAGTCGGCGCCGCCCGAGCCGTTCGTGGCCCCTGACCCGGTCGCCCTCGGCGTCACCCGCCGGCAGTTCTTCAACCGCAGCCTCGTCGGGATGATGGGCTTCGGCCTGTCGGGCTTCGGCGCCGCCTGTTTGGCCTTCCTCTGGCCGCAGGGCGTCAGCGGCTTCGGCTCCAAGATCAAGGTCGGCAACCTGGTGGAGGTCCTCACCGACATCGAGTCCAACAACGGCTTCCTCTACAAGCCCGAGGGCCGCATGTGGATCACCGCCTACCCGAACGGCGCCGTCGAGAAGGCCCGTGCCGCCTACTCGCCCGCCGAGCTGGCCGGCATGACGGCGGGCATCGACCAGGGCTTCGACGCCGGCATCGTGGCGCTGTACCAGAAGTGTCCGCACCTCGGCTGCCGGGTTCCCAACTGCGTGTCGTCGCAGTGGTTCGAGTGCCCCTGCCACGGCTCGCAGTACAACCAGGTCGGCGAGAAGCGGGGCGGCCCCGCCCCCCGCGGCATGGACCGCTTCGCGGTCTCAGTCGACGGCGGCGTGCTCGTCGTCGACACCGGCACCATCGTCCAGGGTCCGCCCATCGGCACCAACACCACCGGCCAGGAGGCCGAGGGTCCGAACTGCATCGGTCAGGCGGGCGGGCACTAGCCCCCCGGTAGGAGACGGACGAGAACCGCCATGCCCCCGATGATCCTCGCAGCGAGCACCCAGCGCACGATCGGCTGGATCCTGGCCATCGTTGTGATGGTCGGGTTCGTGGTGTACCTGCTCTTCAGCTTCCGGATCGGCAAGCGCGAGTTGGGCTCCGAGCTCGAGCTCGCCCACAACCGCAAGCCCTACTTCGAGGACGACGACCTCGAGACCCAACGCCTCGACCGGGCACTGGGCTGGTCGCTGGTCACCCTCGCCGCCCTCTCGATCGTGCTGCCGCTCTACTGGCTCATGGAGCCGGCCCGCCAAGAGAACGCCGAGGTGGGCTGGGTCAACCGCTTCGAGAAGCGTGGCGCCAACAGCTTCGAGGAGGCCTGCTCGTCCTGCCACGGGCCCGGTGGCGTCGGCGGAGTCGCCGCCTACACGCTGGTCGACGCGAACGGCCAGTTCGTCGCCCAGGTCGAGTGGAAGGCGCCGGCCCTGACCACGGTGCTGACCCGCTTCGACGAGTCGGAGGTCGAGCACATCCTCAACTACGGCCGGCCCGGCACCCCGATGCCGGCCTGGGGCCTGCCGGGCGGTGGCCCGATGACCTCCCAGCAGGTCCACCAGCTGGTCGTCTACCTGCGTTCCATCCAGCTCGACCAGGAGGCGGCCACCGCAGAGGTCGAGGCCGGCATCGCCGTCGGCGCACGGGCGATCGTCACCGCCGACAACCCGGAGCTCACCGAGGCCGCCGACATCGACGCCGCCGTCGAGGCCTGGCTGGCGCAGGCCACCGACCCGGACAGCGCCGACTACCTCGAGTACGGCCGCCTCGTCTTCGACAACCCGGCCGCCCAGGGCGCCAACTCGTGCGCCCGCTGCCACACGCCGGGCTTCTCGTTCGGCGCCAGCGACGAGGCCTCCACCGCCGAGCTGATCGCCACCTGGCCCAAGCTGGCCGAGTCGGGCATCCTCACCGGCTGGCAGCCCGCCCAGGGTCACGTCGGCCCGAGCCTCGAGGGCGTCGAGACCCACTTCCCGACGCCGGCCCGCCAGGAGGACTTCGTCCGCACCGGCTCCGAGGTGGGCGTGGGCTTCGGCAACGCCCGCATCGGCACCGGCATGATGCCCGGCTTCGGCGGACGGGTCGATGCCGACGTCATCGACTACGACACGGGCGGCGACGCCGTCTACAGCCGAATCCTGACCACCGAGCAGATCGCGGCCGTCGTGGCCTACGAGAGGAGCCGGTGATGGCCACGATCTCCACCCTCGCCACCACCGTTGCCGGCATCGCCTGGGACCCCCAGATCCGCGGCCTGCTGTCCGTGCTGGTCGGCGTCGTCGTGCTCTTCGGCTCGGTCTGGTACCTGGTCGCCAGCAACTCCGGCATCCGCACCGGCACCCTGATCGCCTTCGCCGCCTTCTTCGGCTGGATGCTCACCATGGGCGCCACCTGGTGGATGTACGGCACCGGCTGGAAGGGCGCCAGCCCGACCTGGAACACCGTCGACATCAACGTCGGCGACCTCGGCGCCAGCGGCCTCCCGAAGGCCCGTGAGCTCCCCAACCCGGACCAGCTCAACACCGCGTACGAGCTGGTGCTGCTCTCAGGCGACAGCAAGGCGGTGGCCGAGTACGGCACGCTGCCGACCGCCGAGGAGAACCCCGACCTCAGCGCCGACCAGTTGGCCTACCTCCAGGCCGATCGCCAACTCCGCAACGAGAACGCGACCCGCTCCGAGCTGGCAGCCGTGGCCCCCGATGCGGTGGCCGCCGCCGGCTGGACCGACCTCAACGGCTGGCGGCTGCTGCCCACCACCGAGGCCGGTGACGCCCAGGCCCAGGCCACGGCCGACATCCTGGCCCACCCCGACCTGGGGTTCGTCAGCCCCGCCGACTTCAAGCTGCTCGACGCCTACGCCACCGGCGGCAAGCCACGCCTGCAGGAGGATCCCAGCCGGATCGACCGCATCACGCGCTGGATCTCCAACTCGGCGCGCATCGTGCACCCCACGCGCTACGCGGTGGTGCAACTCCAGCGGGTCCTCGACCAGCCGGCCATCCCCGGTGAGGCCCCGCCCCGACCGGTGGTCGACGACAACGAGCCGGTCATCTCGGTGGTCATGGTCCGCGATCTGGGTGCCGTCCGGCTGCGGCCGGCCCTGGTCACGATCGGCTCCCTCCTGATCTTCGTCGCCCTGTGCTACTGGATGCACGTCCGCGACAAGGAGCTCATGGCCAACCGCGAGGAGTTCGAGGCGGCAAGGGCCTGAGCCGGTGACCGTGGCTGGCACCGGCGCGAACAACAGAAGGGTGGTGCGCTGAGATGTTGGGGCAGTACCTGCCCGTCGTGGCACTGCTCGTCCTCGCCGTAGTCTTCGCGGCCCTCAGCTTCGTGGCCTCCGGCCTGCTCGCCCCCCGACGCCCCCACGACAAGAAGCGCGCCCCCTACGAGTGCGGGATCATCCCGTCCCGAGAGACGCCCGAGCGCTTCCCGGTGCGGTTCTTCCTCGTCGCGATGATCTTCATCGTCTTCGACATCGAGATCATCTTCTTCTATCCGTGGGCGATCGCCCACCGGGAGATCGGGCTGTTCGGACTGGTCGCCGTGCTGATCTTCTCGCTGGCGGTGTTCGAGTCGTTCCTGTACCTCATCGGCAACGGCGCCCTCGAGTGGGGGCCGATCGCCGAGGTGCGTCGGTCGATGTCCCGCCGCTTCGGCGGCGAGGTGGTCCGGCCCGGCGTGCGCCAGGTTGGCCTCGAGGGTCGCGCCGACACGACCGACCCCGCAGCGGGGGAGGCCGCCTGATGGCACGCGTCCCCGTCCTCGGCGACGTCTCCGGAGTCCTCGACGAGGGCCTCGAGGGGCTGGAGCACAACTTCGTCACCGCCCGCATCGAGGACCTCGTCAAGTGGTCCCGGGCCCGGAGCTGCTGGCCCGCCACCTTCGGCCTGGCCTGCTGCGCCATCGAGATGATGGCCACCGGCGCCGCCCACTACGACCTAGCCCGCTACGGCATGGAGGTCTTCCGGGCGTCGCCCCGCCAGGCCGACCTGATGATCGTGGCCGGTCGGGTCTCCCAGAAGATGGCCCCGGTCCTGCGCCAGATCTACGACCAGATGATGGAACCCAAGTGGGTCATCTCGATGGGGGTCTGCGCCTCGTCGGGCGGCATGTTCAACAACTACGCCATCGTGCAGGGCGTCGACCAGGTCGTGCCCGTCGACGTCTACGCCCCGGGCTGCCCCCCGGGCCCCGAGACGCTGATGCACGCCATCCTGACGCTGCACGACAACATCCGCAGCGGCGAGCTGACCCGCCGCCGGGTCGCCACCGGCGGCGGCGCCGCCATCGACCTGGCCGAGCCGGCGCCGTCGGAGGCCCCGTGAGCGGCACCGAGGCCGTCGCGGAGGCCGGCGATGGGGCCGACATGGAGGCCGACGCACCCGCCGTCATCGCGGCGACCGGACCGTCCGGCCAGGACGTGCTCCACGTCGCCCGCGACGCCTACCTGGCCACCGTCGAGTCGCTACGCGACGAGGGCCACCTGGTCGCCACCGACGTCACCGTCGTCGACTACCTGACCCATCCAGGGCGCACCGACCTACCCGAGGGCGTCGAACCGGAGCGCTTCGAGGTCGTCGTCGGCCTGTTCGACCATGCCCGCCGCTCCCGCGTCCGGCTGCGCGTCCAGGTCCCCGCCGACGATCCGGTCCTGCCGTCCCTCTTCGACCTGTATCCGGGCACCGAGGCCATGGAACGCGAGGCCTTCGACCTGTTCGGCGTCGCCTTCGACGGCCACCCCGACCCGAGCCGGATCCTGCTTCCCGAGGACTGGGTCGGCCACCCGTTGCGCAAGGACGAGGGCATCGGCGGCATCCCCGTCCAGTTCAAGGCCTCTCCGGACCGCCGATGAGTGACGACGCCGTGGCGACGACCACCGGAGCACCTGCCGACGAGGCCACTCTCGCCGCAGCGGTTGCCGCCACCGACCTCGGCGAGGACGCGCGCGTCCGTCGCCGCGACGGCAGCGCCGTGCTGCGCATGTCCGAGGCCGAGGCCGCCGACCTGGCCCTGACCCCGACCGATCCGGACACCGGCGAGCAGGCCGACGAGCGGATGATCCTCAACATGGGCCCGTCGCACCCGTCCACCCACGGCGTGCTGCGGCTGCTGCTCGAGATGGAGGGCGAGACCGTCCTGCGCTCGAAGCCGGTCATCGGCTACCTCCATACCGGCATGGAGAAGACCGGCGAGAACCTGACCTACATCCAGGGCGCCACCAACGTCACCCGGATGGACTACGCCTCGCCGCTGTTCTCCGAGCTGGCGTTCTCGCTGGCCACCGAACAGTTGCTCGGCATCGACGTGCCGCCGCGGGCCACGTGGATACGGATGCTGATGTGCGAGCTCAACCGGGCTGCCTCCCACCTGCTCTTCCAGGCCACCAACGGCATGGACCTGGGCGCCGTCTCGATGATGATCTACGGCTGGCGGGAGCGCGAGGAGGTGCTGCGCTTCTTCGAGGCGGTCACCGGGCTGCGGATGAACCACAACTACATCCGCCCCGGCGGCGTCGCCGCCGACCTGCCGGCCGGCTGGCAGGACGACGTCCGCAACCTGCTCGAGCTGATCCCGCCGCGGCTCGACGAGTACGAGGTCCTGCTCAACGGCCAGCCCATCTTCCAGGAGCGCCTTCAGGGCGTCGGCGTGCTCGAACCGGCCGAGGCGCTGGCGCTGTCGGCCACCGGCCCGATCCTGCGGGCCACCGGCTACGACTGGGACCTGCGCCGCGACGAGCCGTACCTGGCCTACGACCAGGTCGACTTCGACGTCGTCGTCGGCACCCACGGCGACGCCTTCGACCGCTTCGCCGTCCGCCTCGAGGAGATCCGCCAGTCGCTGCACATCGTCGAGCAGATCCTCGACCTGATGCCCGACGGCGACCACCGCACCCAGGACAAGAAGGTCACCCCGCCGCCACGTGCCCGCATCGACGAGTCGATGGAGGCGCTGATCCACCACTTCAAGCTGTTCACCGAGGGCTTCCACGTGCCGGCCGGCGAGACCTACGCCGCCGTCGAGTCGCCCCGCGGCGAACTGGGCTGCTACCTCGTGTCCGACGGCGGCCCCAAGCCGCACCGGATGCACATCCGTGGCCCGAGCTTCGTCAACCTCCAGACCCTGCCGCACCTCATGCACGGCCGGCTGGTCGCCGACGCCGTCGCCCTCATCTCCTCGGTCGACCCGATCATGGGCGAGGTGGACCGCTGATGGGCTGGTTCACCGAGGCCAACGCCCGCATCGCCGCCGAGGTCATCGCCCGCTACCCGCGCCCCAGGTCGGCGGTGATCCCGCTGCTGCACCTCGCCCAGGAGCAGCACGGCTGGATCACCCGCGACGCCATGCGCGAGATCGCCGAGCTCACGGGCACCACGCCCGCCGAGGTGCTCGGCACCGGCTCCTTCTACGAGATGTTCAAGTTCCACCCGGTCGGGTCCTACGTCGTCAACGTGTGCACCAACATCTCCTGCCAGTTGCTCGGCGGCGAGGAGCTGCTCCACCACGTCGAGGAGTCACTGGGTGTCCACGCCGGCGGCACCACCGACGACGGGATGTTCACCGTCGAGGACGTCGAGTGCGTCGCCGCCTGCACCGAGGCGCCCTGCTTCACGGTCAACTACCGGTACTTCCACCGGGCGACCACCGACACCTTCGACGCCGTCGTCGACGACCTGCGCAACGGTCGCAGCCCGCTGGCCCGCGGCGGCCAGGGCGACGACGGCCACCTGCCCGTGCACGGCACGCTCGGCCGGGTCCGCCAGCACGTCCCCGACGACCGCCGGGCCGGCGTTGTCCCGCCCGAGGAGGTCGACGGCGCCCCCGTCTGGCTGCGCACCGGCCTGCCGGCGGACGGAGACTCCGATGCCTGAGCCGACGACCGTGCACCCCGCCGGGATGGGCTACGTGCCCCACGCCGCCGGCTTCGTCGCCAACGACGGGCCCAAGCTGATCACCGCCCGCTTCCCCTACGAGGACTCGCACACGCTCGAGCGGGCCCTCGCCACCGGCGCCTACGTGGGCCTGCGGACAGCCCTCGGCCGCACCCCCGACGACGTCCACGGCGAGGTCCGGGACGCCACGCTGCTGGGACGCGGCGGCGCCGGCTTCCCGGCCGGTGTCAAGTGGGGCTTCTGTCCCGAGGGCGTCTGGCCGCGCTACCTCGTCGTGAACGGCGACGAGTCCGAGCCCGGCACCTACAAGGACCGCCTCCTCATGGAGCGCGACCCCCACCAACTCATCGAGGGCTGCCTGATCGCCTGCTACGCCCTCGGCCTGTCGCAGTGCTTCCTCTACGTCCGCGGCGAGATGGCCCTCGCCCAGGAGCGGCTCGCCACCGCCCTCAACGACGCCTACGCCGCCGGCTACGTCGGCCGCAACGTCCTCGGCACCGACTTCTCGGTCGACATCACCCTCCACTGGGGCGCCGGTGCCTACATCGTCGGCGAGGAGACCGCCCTCATCGAGAGCCTCGAGGGCAACCGGGGCATGCCCCGCCTCAAGCCGCCGTACTTTCCGGCCGCCATCGGCCTCTACGGAAAGCCCACGATCGTCAACAACGTCGAGACGCTCGCCAACCTGCCGTGGATCCTCGAGCACGGTGCCGACGCCTACAGGGGCTATGGCTCCGAGGCGTCGCCCGGGACCCGCCTGTTCGCCGTGTCCGGCCACGTCGTGCGGCCCGGCGTCTACGAGGTCGAGCAGGGCGTCACCACCTTCCGGGACCTGTTCTACGGCGACAACTTCTGCCGGGGCATCCGGGACGGCAACGACCTCAAGATGTTCATCCCCGGCGGCGGCTCGGCACCCTGGTTCTTCGAGGAGCAGCTCGACCTGCCGCTCGAGGCCCGCGACGTGGGTGCCGCCGGCTCGATGCTGGGCTCGGGCGCCATCGTGGTCATGGACCACACGACCGACGCCGTGAAGGCCTGCCTGCGGGTCGTGCGGTTCTTCGCCCGCGAGTCGTGCGGCAAGTGCTCGCCGTGCCGGGAGGGCACCAGCTGGGAGGAGCAGGTCCTCGAGCGCATTCACGACGGCCACGGCCGCCCGTCGGACCTCGACCTGCTGCTCGACATCGGCGACAACATCAGCCCCGGCCCGTATCCGACCGCCGCCCATCTCGCCGAGGGTCTCGAGGCCGTGCCGTTCCCGCCGCGGCAGACGACGATCTGCCCGCTCGGCCCGTCGTCGGTGGCGCCCATCACGTCGGCGCTGCGCCGGTTCCGCCACGAGTTCGAGGCGAGGATCACCCGACGCGAGGGCATCCCGGTTGCCTCGGCACCCGTGGGCGAGGAAGCCCCGGCATGAGCGACCAGGGCACCCCAGTGGAAATCACGGTCGACGGCAGTCCCGTCGAGGCCCGCCCCGGCGAACTCCTCATCGAGGCCTGTGAGCGGGCCGGCACCTACATCCCGCGCTTCTGCCACCACAACCGGCTGGAGCCGGTGGGCATGTGCCGGATGTGCCTCGTCGAGGTCGACACCGGACGCGGCCCGGCGCTGCAGCCGTCGTGCATGGTCCCGTGTTCCTCGGGCATGGTCGTCGACACCGAGTCGGAGCGCACCCGCAAGGCCCAGGACGGCGTGCTCGAGTTCCTGCTCGTCAACCACCCGCTGGACTGCCCGGTGTGCGACAAGGGCGGGGAGTGTCCCCTCCAGGACATGACGATGGCCTTCGGGCCGGGCGAGAGCCGGTTCGTCGAGGAGAAGCGCCACTTCGAGAAGCCGATCCCGGTCAACGACGTCGTCTTCCTGGACCGGGAGCGTTGCATCCTCTGCGACCGCTGCACCCGCTTCGCCGACGAGGTTGCCGGCGACACCCTGATCCACTTCCAGGGCCGGGGCGCCCACACCGAGGTCAACACCTTCCCGGACGAGCCGTTCAGCTCGTACTTCAGCGGCAACACGGTGCAGCTCTGCCCGGTCGGCGCCCTGACCGCCGCGCCCTACCGCTTCAAGGCCCGGCCCTGGGATCTCGAGGAGGTCGAGTCGACCAGTGTCGTCGACAGCGTCGGCAGCCGCATCGCCGTCCAGTCGTCGCGCGACCGGGTGCTGCGCTTCCAGGGCGTCGACGCCGACGCCGTCAACTGGGGCTGGCTGTCCGACAAGGAGCGCTTCGCCTTCGAGGCCTACGACCACGAGGACCGCCTGTCCGGGCCACTGCTGCGCGGGGACGACGGCGAACTGGCCCCCGCCGGCTGGGGCGCCGCCCTCGATGCCGTGGCCGACTCCCTCGACGGCGTCGACCCGGACCGGGTAGCCGTGCTGGGCGGCGCACGCCTCACCAACGAGTCACAGTACGCCTGGGCCAAGCTGGCCAAGGGCGTCATCGGCACCGACCACGTCGACGCCCAACTGGGCGACGGCCTCCCCGCCGAGGTCGTGCTGGGCTTGCCCCGTGCCACCATCGACGAGGCCTGCGCCCCCGGCGGCATGATCGTCCTGCTGGGGCCCGACCCCAAGGAGGAACTGGGCGCCCTCTACCTGCGGCTCCGCCACGCCGTCGTCCACGACGGCGCCACGCTCATCGAACTGTCGCCCCGTGCCACGGGCATGACGCCCTTCGCCACCCACTCGCTGCGGGTGCGTCCCGGCGAGGCCGCCGACGTCGTCCGGGCCATGTTCGGTGAGGGCGGCACCGCCCCGATCGGCGGTGTCGCCGTCGAAGAGGCCAGAGCCGCCGGCGCCGTCATCTCCGAGGCGGCCCTCGGCCAGAACCGCACCGTGACCGTGCTGCTCGGTCGCCAGTCGCTGGCCGAGTCGCCCGGCACGGTCGTCGACGCGGCGCTGGCCCTCCACGACCGGATCGCCGACACCCGCTTCCTGTCGCTGCTGCGCCGCGGCAACGTCCACGGCGCCCTCGACCTGGGCCTGGCCCCCGGCCTGCTGCCGGGCCGTGTCGGCCTCGCCGAGGGTCGCTCCCGCTTCGCTGAGGCCTGGCCGTCCACCCCCGGCACGGCCGGCCGCGACGCCCTCGCCACCCTGCGGGCGGCCGCCGACGGCGACGTCGACGTGCTGGTGCTGCTGGGCGCCGACGTGCTCGCCGACGTCCCCGACCACGACCTGGCCCGACGGGGCCTCGAGGGGGCCGGCACCGTCATCGCCTGCGACCTCTTCGCCACGCCGACCGTCGCCGAAGCCGACGTCGTCCTCCCGGCCACGGCCCCGACCGAGACCGACGGCACCGTCACCAACCTGGAGGGCCGCATCAGCGTTCTGTCCCGCAAGGTGACCCCGCCAGGCACCTGCCGGCCCGACTGGATGATCGCGTCGGCCATCGGTGCCCGCCTCGGCGCCGACCTCGGCATCGCCTCGCCCGACGACGCCCTCGCCGAGTTGGCCGCCGTCTCGCCGATCCACGCCCACGTCGACCCGGAAACGCTGTCGGCCTCCACCCGCGAGGGGATCCTCGTGGAGGGCGGGATGGCGCTGACCCGACCCCCCGTTGTCGAGGTGCCCAGCCACGACAAGAACTCCTACCGGCTGGTTGTCACCCGCTCGATGTTCGACCGGGGCACGATGTGCGCGCACAGCCGCTCGATGTCCGGCTTGGCGGCCTCCGCCCATCTGGCCCTCGAGCCCACCGACTTCGCCTCGCTGGGCGTCGCCGAGGGCGACACCATCGGCGTGCGCGGCCCCCGGGGCGAGGCCACGGTCACCGTGGTGTCCGATCCGCGGGTGGGCAAGGGCACCGCCCACGTGGCGTTCAACCAGGACGGCGTGTCGGCCGGTGCCCTGATCGACGCCGCCGCAACGGTGGTCGACCTGACGGTGGTGCCGGTCTGATGGTCCTCGCCGCTGATCCACTCCTCGCCGGACCCGTCGACCTCGAGGTCGTCCTGATCGTGCTGCTCAAGGTGGTGGTGTCGTTCGCCCTGCTGATGGTCGCCGTGATGCTGATGGTCTGGTTCGAGCGCAAGCTCATCAGCGACATGCAGAACCGGATCGGTCCGGCGGTGGCCGGTCCGTGGGGGATCCTCCAGACGCTCGCCGACGGCATCAAGCTGTTCTTCAAGGAGGACCTGGTCCCGGAGGCGGCCGACCGCAAGGTCTTCAAGCTGGCGCCCTACCTGTCGCTGGTCCCGGCGTTCCTCGTGTTCGCCATCGTCCCGGTGGGCGGCGACTTCCGCGGTGGCGACGGCACCGTGGGCTGGTTCGGGAACCGAACCTTCCTCCAGGTCGCCGACCCGCCCATGGGCATCCTGCTGTTCCTCGCCCTCTCGTCGGTCGCCGTCTACGGCGTGATGCTGGCCGGCTGGTCGTCGGGCTCGAAGTACCCGCTGCTGGGCTCGGTCCGGGCGTCGGCCCAGATGGTCAGCTACGAGGCCGCCCTCGGCCTCGCCATCGCCGCCGTGTTCCTCACCAACGGCACGCTGTCGACGCACGGCATCGTCGCCGACCAGGCCAACGGGGACTGGAACGTCCTCAGCACCGGCGTGGTGCCGTTCCTCGTGTTCCTCGTGGCCGGCACCGCCGAGTTGAACCGGCCCCCGTTCGACCTGGTGGAGGCCGAGCAGGAGCTGGTCGGCGGCTTCCACACGGAATACAGCTCGATCCGGTTCGCCCTGTTCTTCCTCGCTGAGTTCATGAACGTGATCACCATGTCGGCGATCGCGGTCACGCTGTTCCTCGGCGGCCCCGATGGCCCGATCCTCGTGGAGCAGGTCGCCTGGGTGTGGCCGATCCTGTGGTTCCTGCTCAAGGTCGGCGCCTTCCTGTTTACCTTCGTGTGGCTGCGGGCCACGCTGCCGCGGTTCCGGTACGACCAGCTCATGGACCTGGGCTGGAAGGTCCTGATCCCGCTGGCGCTGGGCTGGTTCCTGCTGGTGGCGGCGCTCAACATCGGTCGCGACCGGGGCTGGTCGGCGGTGCCGATCGTGCTGGTCGGCGTGGTGTCGCTCTGGGCGGGCGCCCTGCTGCTGGGCGGGGCGATCCGCAAGGCCCGAGCCGAGCGCCTGGCCGACGAGTTCGACGCCGCCGGGGACGGTGTCTGATGGGCTACTTCCGCGGCTTCGCCGTCACCTTCCGAAAGCTCTGGGAGCAGCGCGTCACCGTGCCGTACCCGGACGAGAAGCGCGCCAAGCCCGAACGCCTGCACGGCCGGCACGTCCTCAACCGGTACGAGGACGGCATGGAGAAGTGCATCGGCTGCGAACTCTGCGCCGGCGTGTGTCCGGCCAATTGCATCTATGTCCGCGGCACCGACAACCCGCCCGACGACCCGGTCTCGCCCGGCGAGCGCTACGGGTTCGTCTACGAGATCAACTACCTGCGCTGCATCCACTGCGACCTGTGCGTGGAGGCCTGCCCGACCGAGGCGATCACCGAGTCGAAGCTGTTCGAATTCTCGTTCACCAACCGGACCGACGCCGTCTACACCAAGGACGAACTCCTGGTCGACGGCGAGACCGGTCGGCCGCAGCACCTGCCGTGGGAGGATTGGCGCCCCGGCGAGGACGAGCACACGTCGGCCTGGATGCGTGCCACGTCGGCATCGGGCTCGGCGGCCTACGTCGGCCGGGTGTCCTGGTCCGGCGAACTCGGCTACGGCATGCGCGCCCCCGAGGCGGCCGGCGCCGGTGACCCTGGAGACCCCGGAGAAGATGCGGGGGGCGACGCCTGATGGACGCCGCCGTCTTCATCATCAGCGCCGTGATCGTGCTGTCGGGCGCCTTCGGGGTGCTGCTGGCCCGCAACCCGGTGCACGCCGCCCTGTTCCTCGTCGAGACCCTCTTCGGCGTGGCCGTCCTGTTCGTGCTACTGGAGGCCACGTTCCTCGCCGCCGTGCAGGTGATCGTCTATGCGGGCGCCATCGTCATCCTGTTCCTGTTCGTGATCATGCTGCTGGGCGTGGACCGGGCCGAGGACCTGGGCGTCGAGCCGATCGCCGGTCAGCGGCCGCTGGCCGTCGTGATCGGCGCCGGCATCCTCGGCACCACGCTCACGGCCATGCTCATCGCCGTCGGCGGCCCGACCGGCGTCCGGTCCGCCAATGCCGAACTGGGCGGTGCCGCCGACAACGCCCGGAAGCTCGGCATCGAGTTGTTCACCGACCACGTCTTCGCCGTCGAGTTGACCGCACTGCTGTTGACCGTGGCGGTGGTCGGCGCCGTCGTGCTCGCCCGCAAGGTCCGCGGCCCGCTCCAGCCGCTGCCGGTCGTGGCCACCGCCGCCGAGGACGAGGTGGCCGAGGGCGCGGTGGCCGAGGGCGCGGATGACGAGTCCGCCGAGGCCGAAGAGGGGGGTGACGCATAGTGGACGTCACCGTCACCTGGTACCTCACCCTCGGCGCCGTGCTCTTCACGATCGGTGCCGTGGGCCTCCTGATCCGCCGCAACCCGCTGGTGATGTTCATGTGCGTCGAGCTGATGCTCAACGCCGTCAACCTCACCTTCGTCAGCCTCGGCGACGACCTGGGCGACCTGGGTGGACAGCTGTCCGTCTTCTTCGTGCTGGTGGTCGCCGCCGCCGAGGTCGTGATCGGCCTGGCGATCGTGGTGGCGATCACCCGCCGCCGCATGGGCGCCACCGCCGACGACCTCTCGGTGCTGGAGGGCTAGGGCATGCAGCACCGTTCACCGGGACGGGAGGGCTAGGGCATGCTCGACCTCGTCTGGCTCATCCCCGCGTTCCCGCTGGCCGGGTTCGTCGTGCTGCTCGTCGCCGGCCGCCGCCTCGGCGAGCCCGGCGCCGGCTGGCTGGCCACGCTGGCCATGGTCGGCTCGTTCGCCGCCACGGTCGGCGTGTTCCTCGACCTGCTGTCGCGCGACGAGCACCACCGCCGCTGGGTCACCACCCTCTTCGCCTGGGTTCCGGCCGGCGACCTGTCGGTCGACGTCGGCTTCCTCGCCGACCCGCTGTCGCTGACCATGTGCCTCTTCATCACCGGCGTCGGCGCCCTGATCCACCTGTACTCGATCGGCTACATGCACGGCGACGCCGACTTCAGCCGGTTCTTCACCTACCTCAACCTGTTCGCCTTCGCCATGCTGGTGCTGGTACTCGGCGACAACCTGCTGCTGACCTTCCTCGGCTGGGAGGGCGTCGGCGCCTGCTCGTACCTGCTGATCTCGTTCTGGTTCACCGACCCGGCCAACGCCACCGCCGGGAAGAAGGCGTTCGTCACCAACCGGATCGGCGACTGGGGCGTGATCGTCGCCATGTGCCTGGTGTTCTTCACGTTCGGATCGCTGTCGTACGTCGACGTGCTCGACGCCGCCGACGCCGGCAGCGTCGCCGAGTCGACCGCCACGTTCATCGCCGTGATGCTGTTCGTCGGGGCGATCGGCAAGTCGGCCCAGTTCCCGCTGTACCTGTGGCTGCCCGACGCCATGGCCGGTCCCACGCCGGTCTCGGCGCTGATCCACGCCGCCACCATGGTCACGTCGGGCATCTACCTGCTGACCCGCGTCAACCCGATCATCGCCGACGCCGCCGACTGGGTCCCCACGCTCATCGCTTGGGTGGGTGTCGGCACGGCCCTGTTCGCCGCCACCATCGCCGTCGCCCAGACCGACATCAAGAAGGTGCTGGCCTACTCGACGGTCAGCCAGTTGGGCTACATGTTCCTCGCCGTGGGCTGCGGCGCCTACGTGCCGGCCATCTTCCACATGGTCACGCACGCCTTCTTCAAGGCGCTGCTGTTCCTCGGCTCCGGGTCGGTCATCCACGGCATGGGCGGCGACCAGGACCTGCGCCACTACGGCGGCCTGCGGAAGTGGATGCCGGTCACGTCGGCCACCTTCATCATCGGCTGGCTCGCCATCGCCGGCGTGCCGCCCTTCGCCGGCTTCTGGTCGAAGGACGAGATCCTGGCCTACGCCTGGAACGAGAGCCCCGTGCTCTGGGCCCTCGGCCTCGTGACCGCCGTGCTGACCGCCTTCTACATGACCCGACAGGTGGTGCTCACCTTCTTCGGGCGGCACCGCTACGCCGACGCCCGCCCCGACGAGGTCGCCGCCGCCTGGGACGCACGGCTCACCGCCTCGGCCGTCGCCGTCGACGAGGCCACGGCCGCCGCCGACGCCGCCCGCACCGCGTTGGACGCCGCCGTGGCCGCCCGCACCGCCGCCGTCGACGAGCACGCGGCCGCCGTCGAGGCCGCCCGCACAGCGCTGCCCAACGACGGGGGAGCGGCCGAAGGCGACGACGGAGCGGCCGAGGCGCCCGACCCCGAGCAGTTGGCACAGGCCGTGCTGGCCGCCGAGGACGCCGTGGCCGCCGCCGCCGACGCCGCCATCGCCGCCGAGGAGTCACTGGCCGCCGCCGACGCCGCCCGCGACGCCGCGGTGGCCGACTACGAGGCGCTGCTGGTCGCCGCCGACGCCCGCCCCGAGGTGCCGGCGCTGGCGCTCGACGCCGCTCCGGACACGACCGCCGTGGCCGACCACCTCCCGGACGAGGTCGCCGCCCGCGCCGACCACCACCCGCACGAGTCACCGTGGACCATGACCCTGCCACTGGTCGTGCTGGCCGGCCTGTCGATCGGTGGCGGCGTCCTGCAGTTGCCGTTCGCCAAGTCGCTCAAGTTCCTGGAGCACTGGCTGGAGCCGTCGCTGTTCGGCAACGAGGTCCATCCGCACCTCGGCGCCGGCACCCTTTGGGCGCTGGCGGCGATCGCCGTGGTCGGCGGGCTGTGCGGCATCGCCGTGGCCGTGGCCGCCTACGAGCGCCGTCGCCTCGACCACCGGCCCTTCGAGCAGCCGCTGCTGGCCGACGCCTGGCGCATCGACCGCGGCGTCTCCGACTTCATGGGAGGCCCCGGTCGGGCCGCCTTCGACGCCACCTCGACGTTCGACGAGCGGGTCGTGGACGGCGCCGTCGACGGGGTCGGCGGCCTGGTCCGGCGCCTCGCCGGCCTGCTGCGCCGCTTCCACAACGGCCTGGTCCGCACCTACGCCGCCGGCGCCGCCCTCGGGGCGGTCGCCCTGCTGCTGTGGTTCCTCACGAGGGCCAGCTGGTGAGCGCCGTGTCCCCGTCCGTGCTCGCCGCCTCCGGGACCGCCGTGTCCTTCCCGATCCTGCCGGCCCTCATGGCCGTGCCGCTGCTCGGTGCCCTGCTCGTCCTCGTCGCCCCCCGCCAGCGGCCGGAACTGCGCAAGCTCACCGCCGTGCTGGCGACGGTGACGACCGGTGCGCTGTCGCTGTGGCTGCTGCGGGCCTTCGACACCCAGCACGCTGCCGACTTCCAGTTCGCCAGCCGCCACGCCTGGCTGGACGACCTCGGCGTGTCGTGGCTGTTCGGCGTCGACGGGATCTCGCTGTTCCTCGTGGTGCTCACCGGGGTGCTGTTCCCGATCGCCCTGTTCGCCAGCGACCCGGAGCACGACGACCGGGCGTACTACGCCTGGCTGCTGGTCCTCGAGGCCGGCTGCATGGGCGTGTTCCTCAGCCTCGACCTGGTCGTGTTCTTCCTCTGCTTCGAGGTCGTGCTGGTGCCGATGTACTTCCTCATCGGCCGCTGGGGGCACGGCAACCGCACCTACGCCGCCACCAAGTTCTTCCTGTACACGATGGCCGGCTCGGCGCTGATGCTGGTCGGGATCCTGACCCTCGGGTTCCTGCACGCCGACGCCACGGGCGGGGCCGTCACCTTCGACCTGATCGCCATCGCCGAGGCGCAGAGCCTCTCGACGGGTGCCGCCCGCTGGGTGTTCCTCGCCTTCGCCCTGGCGTTCGCCGTGAAGGTGCCGATCTTCCCGCTGCACACCTGGCTGCCTCACGCCCACACCGAGGCCCCGACGGCCGGGTCGGTGATCCTCGCCGGCGTGCTCCTCAAGCTGGGCACCTACGGTTTCCTGCGCTTCGGGCTGTACCTGTTCCCGGAGGCCACCCACCACTTCGCCCCGGTGTTCCTCGTGCTGGGCGTGGTCGGCATCGTCTACGGCGCCGTGGTCGCCACGATGCAGAAGGACCTCAAGCGCCTGGTCGCCTACTCGTCGGTGGCGCACCTCGGGTTCATCGTGGTGGGCACGTTCGCCCTCAACACCGAGGGCATCGAGGGTGGCCTGCTCCAGATGGTCAACCACGGCATCTCGACGGGCGCCCTGTTCATCCTCGTCGGGATGCTCTACGAGCGCCGCCACACCCGCCAGATCGACGAGTTGGGCGGCCTGCAGCGGTCGGCGCCGAAGTTGGCGGCGGTGTTCATGGTCGTGATGCTGTCGTCGATCGGCCTGCCGGGCCTGAACGGGTTCGTCGGCGAGTTCCTCGTGCTGGTCGGGACTTTCAACGCCCACCGCTGGTACGCCGTGGTCGCCGCCGGCGGGGTGGTGCTGGCCGCCCTCTACCTGCTGTGGGCCTACCAGCGCGTGTTCCACGGCCCGGCAGACGGCGAGAACGCCACGATGCCCGACCTGCGCCTGCGGGAGGGCCTGGTGCTGGCCCCGCTGCTGGCACTGATCGTGGTGCTCGGCGTCTACCCGAAGCCGGTGATCGAGCGCATGGAGCCGGCGGTCGACGCCCTCGTGGAGCACATCGAGCACCACGTCGACGGCTTCCACGAGCCGACCAGCCGCCTCGGCGCCGACCTTGGCGTCGAGTCCGGTGATGCGCACGACTCGGGGGACGGCCACTGATGCTCGCCCACACCGGCCACGCCTCCGCCATGGTGATCCTCTGGTGGGCGCTCATCCCGCTGCTGGTCCTGTCGCTGGCGGGCCTGCTGTTGCTGACCGTCGCCTCGCTGGTGCGTCGCCTGCCGTCGTGGCTGCCGGCCGCCTGGACGGTGGTCGCGGGCCTCGCGGTGCTGGTCTCGCTGGTGCCGCTGTGGGACCGGGTGCAGGACGAGGGGCCGCGCTCGTACCTCGCGGGCGCTGTCGCCGTCGACGGGTCGGTGCTGTTCGTGACCGGCCTGCTCGCCGTCGCCGTGGTCGCCACGGCCCTGCTGGCCCGCCCGTACCTGGAGCGCGAGGACCTGCCGGGCGTCGAGCCGTACGTGCTGCTGCTGCTGTCGGCCGCCGGCGGCGTCGTCATGGCGTCGGCCAACGACCTGATCGTGCTGTTCCTCGGCCTCGAGGTGCTGTCGATCGCCGTCTACGTGCTGGCGGCCCTGCACCTGCGCCGCATCCAGTCCCAGGAGGCGGCCCTCAAGTACTTCGTGCTGGGAGCGTTCGCCTCGGCGTTCCTGCTCTACGGCATCGCCCTCGTGTACGGCGCCACCGGCTCGACCGCACTGGGCCGCATCTCCGCCCACCTGTCCTCGGCGGTGCTGCTCGAGGACGGGATGCTGCTGGCCGGCTTCGCCCTGCTGCTGGTGGGCCTGGGCTTCAAGGTGGCGGCGGTGCCGTTCCACGCCTGGACCCCCGACGTCTACCAGGGTGCCCCGACGCCGGTGGTGGCGTGGATGGCGGCCGGCGTCAAGGCGGCCGGCTTCGCCGCCCTGCTGCGGGTGTTCGTGCTGACGTTCGGCTCCTGGTCGGGGGAGTGGGGGCCCGCCGTGTGGGGCCTCGCCGTCCTCACGGTGCTGGGCGGCTCGGTGGTCGCCGTCGTGCAGATCGACGTGAAGCGGATGCTGGCCTACTCGTCGATCGCCCACGCCGGGTTCCTGCTGGTCGGCGTGCAGGCGTCGTCGGAGCGGGGCACCGCCGCCGTGCTGGCCTACCTCGGCGCCTACACGCTGCTGGCCTGCGGCAGCTTCGCCGTGCTCACCGTGGTCGGCGGCACCGGCGACGACCGGCACGGCCTCGACGCCTACCGGGGCCTCGCCGCCCGCCGCCCCTGGCTGGCCGGCGCTTTCGCCGTGCTGCTGCTGGGCCAGGCCGGCGTGCCGTTCACCGCCGGCTTCGTCGCCAAGTTCGGCGTGATCGCCGCGGCGGTCGAGGGGGAGTCGTACTGGCTGGCCGGCGTGGCCATGCTGGCCGCCGCCGTCGCCGCCTTCGTCTACCTGCGCATCATCGTCGCCATGTACCTCGAGGGCGACGGCGACCATGAGGAAGCCGCCGCCGAGGTCGAGGCGGCCCCGTGGGGCCCGCGCCTCGTCATCACCGTGGCGGTCCTGCTGGTGCTCGTCCTCGGCGTCGTCCCCGGCCCGCTGGTCGACCTGGCGAGGGACGCCGTCCCCGCCCTGGTGGGGGCCTGACATGGCGTGCGGACACGGCCCACGGAGGCCGCCCTCACGGTGAAGGCCGACGCGTCCGATAGCCTCCCGGGAGCGCTGCGACGGCGTCGTCCGGCCTCTTCCCCCACGCCCGCCCACCCTCTCGAGAGTCGCTAGGTTCCCCCTCCGTGTCCGAGTTCCTCCGCAGCTGGCTCCTGCTGGTCGTCTTCGGCGGCCTCGCCGTCGTGCTCGTCGGCGTGTTCCTCGGCCTCGGTGCGCTGCTCCGCCCCAGGCGGGAGACCGAGCAGAAGGTCATGAACTACGAGAGCGGCGTCGATCCCCAGGGCGACCGCTGGAGCCAGTCGAACATCCGCTACTACGTGTTCGCCCTCATGTTCGTCCTCTTCGACGTGGAGGCCGTGTTCATCTTCCCGTGGGCCGCCCGTCTCGAGGCCTACGGCATGTTCGGCCTCGTGGAGATGGCCATCTTCATCGTCATCCTCGCCCTGGGCCTCTTCTACGCCTGGCGCAAGCGACTGCTGCGGTGGATCTGAGGGCCGGGGGAACGCACTGATGGGACTCGTCGAGAACGGCAAGCTGCCGAAGCCCCTCACGGCGCTGTTGAACGTCAGCCGCAAGTACTCCCTCTGGGTGTACCAGTGGGGCCTGGCCTGTTGCGCCATCGAGATGGGCGCCGCCTTCGCCTCGCCCCGCTACGACGTGATGCGCCTCGGCGTCATCCCGTTCCCGGCCTCCCCCCGCCAGGCCGACCTGGTCGTCATCTCGGGCACCGTCACCGACAAGATGGCCCCGGCCGTCAAGCGCCTCTACGAGCAGATGCCGGACCCCAAGTACGTGATCTCGATGGGGTCCTGCGCCAACTGCGGCGGCCCCTACTGGGACTCCTACTCGGTGACCAAGGGCGTCGACCAGGTCATCCCCGTCGACGTCTACGTGCCGGGCTGTCCGCCACGGCCCGAGGCACTGCTCGAGGGCATCGTGCTGCTCCAGGAGCGCATCCGCTCCGAGGACATGGCCGAACGCTGGAACGGAGACCCCATTGTCGTCTCCTGAGGGCACCGTGGACGAGGCACCCGTGGCCGTCGAGGCCGACGAGGCGCGTGACGCCGTCGTCGCCGCGCTCGCCGACGCCCTCGGCGACGGCCTCGTGGCCAGTGAGGTGCAGCCCGGCGTCGACGCCTGGGTGCGGGTCACCGCCGACGCCTGGGTCGCCGCCGGCGAGGCGCTGCGCGACCGCTGCGGCATGCGCTACTTCAACTTCCTCTCCGCCATCGACTGGCAGCCCTCCCCCTACGGCCGCGACATGGACGCCCAGGTCGACGGCCCCGAGGCCAGGGAGCCCGAGCCGCGGGAGCCGGGCGTCACGGGCGGCGACACCCGCTTCCAGCTGCTGGCCCGCGTCCACAACCCCGACACCGGCATCGGCGTGCACGTCAAGGCCGACCTGGTCGGCGACGCCCCCGAGGTCGACTCGTGGATCCCCGTCTACCCGGGCGCCGACTGGCACGAGCGGGAAGCCTGGGAGATGTTCGGCATCTCGTTCCGCGGCCACCCCAACCAGGTGCACCTGTACCTGCCGGGCGCCTTCGAGGGCAACCCGCTGCGCAAGGACTACCCACTGCTGGCCCGGCGCATCAAGCCCTGGCCCGGCATCGTCGACGTCGAACTGATGCCCGGCGACGACAGCGACGACGACGCCGACTCATCCGGGGGAGACGCCGAGGGGGGTGACGACGAGTGACCGCCACTGCCGACCCGCAGCAGCTCTCCTACATCGCGGCCCAGGCCGCCGACGCCCGGGTCAACATCGAGCTCGAGACCGAGGGCATGACCCTCAACATCGGCCCGCAGCACCCTGCCACCCACGGCACGCTGCGCGTCATCGTGCGCCTCGACGGCGAGCGGGTCGTGGCCGCCGAGCCGGTCATGGGCTACATGCACCGCGGCTACGAGAAGCTGGCCGAGGTCCGCACCTACCCGCAGGTCACCACGCTGGTCAACCGCATCGACTGGCTGGGCAGCTTCGCCAACGAGGTCCCGTTCATCCTGGCCGCCGAGCGGCTCATGGAGGTCGAGGCCCCACCGCGTGCCAAGTGGATCCGCACCGCCCTGTTCGAGTTGTCCCGCATCGCCAACGTGGTGCTGTTCCTCGGCGACATGGGCGTCCAGCTGGGTGCCGTCACGCCGGTGTTCTTCGCCTTCCGCGACCGTGAGTTCGTCCTCAACCAGATCGAGGCCGTCACCGGCGGGCGCTTCCACCCCAACTTCGACCGCATCGGCGGCCTCAAGGACGACCTGCCAAAGGGCTGGATCGAGGAGACCCGCGGTGTGCTCGGCCGGATCCGGACCTTCTGCGACGAGATGGAGGACCTGGTCGTCGGCAACGAGATCTTCCAGGCCCGCACCCGCGGCATCGGCGTCATCCCCGCCGACGTCGGCCTCTCGTATGGCCTGTCGGGCGCCAACATCCGCGCCAGCGGGGTCGACTGGGACCTGCGCCGTGACAGCGACATGGGCCTCGCCCACGGCGAGCTGGACTGGAAGGTCTGGACGCACCCCGACGGCGACTCGTTCGCCCGCTACTGGGTGCGCCTCCAGGAGGTCCGCGAGGCCTGCACCATCGTCGAGCAGTGCCTCGACGGCATCCCCTCCGGCCCCGTCATGGCCAAGGTGCCGCGCATCATCAAGGTGCCCGCCGGCGAGGCCTACGCCGAGACCGAGAACCCGCTGGGCGTCATGGGCTACTACATCGTCTCCAAGGGCGACCTGGTGCCGTACCGGGTCAAGATCCGCTCGGCGTCGTTCAACAACGTGTCGATCACCCCGTGGGTGCTCGAGGGCACCTACGTCCCCGACGTGATCTCGATCCTCGCCAGCCTCTACTTCATCCTCGGGGACATCGACCGGTGAGCGCCGACCGTTGAGCACCCTGACCCTCGCAGTCGAGCTGGCCTACTGGCAGCAGACCACCATCCGGGCAGTCGTCGCCCTCGTGGCGGTCCTGATCCCGGCCGGCACGCTCGTCTACCTGTTCCTCTTCAAGATGATGAGCTTCATGCAGAGCCGCCTCGGCCCCATGGAGGCGGGCCCCTACGGCTCGCTGCAGCTGCTCGCCGAGGTCGGCAAGTTCCTCCAGAAGGAGGACGTGCTGCCCCGCAAGGCCGACCGGGTCGTGTTCAAGGCCGCCCCGTTCGTGGTGCTCATCTCCACGTTCCTGCTGGTGCTGGTCATCCCCGGCGGCCCCGACGCCTTCTTCATCGACGTCGACACCGGCATCTTCCTGGCGCTGGCGGTGTCGTCGATCTCGGTCATCGGGATCCTGATGGCCGGCTGGGCGTCGTCGTCGAAGTACTCGCTGCTGGGCGCCCTGCGGGCCACCGGCCAGCTCATCGCCTACGAGCTGCCCCTGGTGCTGGCCGTCATGGGCGTCGTCATCCAGGCCGGCACCCTCAACATGCAGGGCATCGTGATGGCCCAGGCCGAGGGCGAGATCTTCGGCTTCGGGGCCATCGGCAACCCGTTCATCATCACGCAGTTCCTGGGCTTCGTGATCTTCCTGATCGCCGTGCAGGCCGAACTCACGCAGCCGCCGTTCGACATGCCGGTCGCCGAGTCCGAGATCGTGACCGGCTACCTCACCGAGTACACGGGCATGCGGTTCCTCCTGTTCTTCATCGGCGAGTTCGCCACGGCCGGCATCTTCTCGGCGCTGGCTGCCACCCTGTTCCTCGGCGGCTGGTACGTGCCGGGCCTCGACCCGACCGACAACCTGTTCAACGTCATCGGCCCGCTGGTCCTGATGGGCAAGATCATCCTGGTGGCCTTCCTCATCTTCTGGTTCCGGTTCACCTACCCCCGCTTCCGCGAGGACCAGCTCCAGACGTTGGCCTGGAAGGTGCTCATCCCGCTGTCGCTGGTCAACATCGTCGTGACCGGCGTATTGAAGGTGCTCGTCTGATGCCACGACCCAACCTCAAGCTCCCCGGCCTGCTGAAGGGCCTCGGGGTCACCATGAAGACGATGGTGCGCACCCTCACCAAGGGCGCCCACACCGTCCAGTACCCGCGGGTCAAGGAGGCGCCCACCACCCGGGCCCGCGGCGTGATCGCCCTCCACGAGGAGAACTGCACGGCCTGCATGCTGTGCGCCCGCGAGTGCCCCGACTGGTGCATCTACATCGAGGGCCACAAGTACCTGGCGCCACCCCGCCGGGCCGGCGGCAAGCCCCGACAGAAGAACGCCCTCGACCGTTTCGACATCGACTACGCCCTGTGCATGTACTGCGGCATCTGCGTCGAGGTCTGCCCGTTCGAGGCGCTGTTCTGGACGCCCGAGTTCGAGTACTCCGAGCCGAAGATCGCCGACCTGCTCCACGACAAGTCGAAGCTCGGCGAGTGGATGGAGACGGTTCCGGACTTCACCGACTACGAGGCCGGCAGCGAGGCCAAGAAGGCCAAGGTGCCGAGGTGATCCTCGCCGCGCTCCCGGGCTTCGAGCCGCTGGTCTCCGGCGACGCCGTCGTCGCGCAGAACATCGCGTTCGGCATCCTCGCCGTCGTGATGGTGGCGGCCGCCCTGCGGATGGTCACCACCCCCAACGTGGTGCACGCCGCCCTCTACCTGGTGATCGTCCTGGCCGGCGTGGCCGGGATCTTCATCCTGCTGGGCGCCGAGTTCGTCGGCGTCACCCAGGTGCTCGTCTACATCGGCGCCATCGTCGTGCTGTTCCTGTTCGGCATCATGCTGACGCGCGGCGCCCTCGGTGAGGACGAGGACGCCGCCACCGAGAAGCGCCGCATGGCCCTCATGGTCGGCGTGCTGCTGCTGGTCGTCACCGGCGGTGCCCTGCTGGACTCGTTCGGCGACGCCGCCATGGACCGGTCGCGGCCCAGCCTCACCGCCGAGATCGGCGACTCGATCTTCAGCCAGTACATCGTCCCGTTCGAGGCGGTCTCGGTCCTGCTGCTGGCTGCCCTCATCGGCGCCATCGTCGTGGCGAGGAAGGAGTAGGCGATGCTGCTCAACCAGTTCCTCCTGCTCTCGGCCGTGCTGTTCGCCATCGGCGTCTACGGCGTCCTGGCCCGCCGCAACGGCGTGCTCGTGCTCATGTCGATCGAGCTGATCCTCAACGCCGTCAACATCAACCTGGTGGCCTTCTCGGCCCTGCGCGAAACGGTCGGCGGCGAGGTGTTCGCCCTGTTCGTCATCGCCGTGGCCGCCGCCGAGGTCGGCGTGGGCCTGGCCATGGTGCTGCTGCTCTACCGCAACCGCCGCAGCATCGACCTCACCGAGATCGACCTGATGAGGGGCTGACGTGACCGACCTGCTCACCCTCGCCGCCTCCGCCGCCGGCTCCGGCCTGCCCCTCGGGATCACCGAGGGCGGCGCCTGGCTGCTGCGCAACGTCTGGCTGATCCCGCTGCTGCCGGCGCTGTCGTTCGTCGGGATCCTGTTCTTCGGGAAGCGCCTGCCCAAGGGCGGCTCCGAGCTCGGCATCGCCTTCGTCGGCATCGCTTTCGTGCTGGCGCTGTTCACCGCCGTCGCCTGGATCGACCACCGCGACGACTTCCACGGCGAGGAGGTCACCCGCACGGTGGCCGTCGCCGAGCACCACGACGAGCACGGCGACGAGCACCACGGTGGCCACGGCCACCCGTCGCTGGCGGTCCACAACACCGTCACCTGGTTCCAGTCCAACGGCGTCGAGTTCACCGTCGGCACCCTCGTCGACGGCCCGGCGGTGATGATGCTGGTCGTCGTCACCCTCGTGTCGCTGCTGGTGCACGTGTACTCCACCGACTACGTGGCCGGCGACCGGCGCTACACGCACTTCTTCGCGTTCCTGTCCCTGTTCAGCGCCTCGATGCTGCTGCTGGTCGTGTCCGAGAACACGCTGCAGCTGCTGGTCGCCTGGGAGCTGGTCGGCGTCTGCTCGTTCGCACTGATCGGCCACTGGTGGGAGGAGAAGCCCAACAGCGACGCCGCCCTCAAGGCGTTCCTCACCAACCGGGTCGGCGACATGGGCCTTCTCGTCGGCGTCACGATCCTGTTCTTCACGGTCGGCTCGGCGCTGCCCGGCCAGTTCGGTTCGTTCTCGATCGCCGAGACCAACGCCCTCGCCAACGCCGGCGCCCTGTCGCACACGGCGCTGCTGGTCGCCTCGTGCTGTCTGATGGCGGCCGTCATGTCGAAGTCCGGCCAGTTCTTCCTGCACACCTGGCTGCCCGACGCCATGGCCGGCCCGACGCCCGTGTCGGCGCTCATCCATGCCGCCACCATGGTCGTCGCCGGCGTCTTCATGATCGCCCGCATGTACGGCGTGTTCTTCGAGGGCTTCTCGATCGGCGGCAGCTCCATCAACATGATGGCGCTGGTCGGCGGCCTCACCACGCTCGTCGGCGCCTCGCTGGCGTTCGTCCAGAGCGACATCAAGAAGGTGCTCGCCTACTCAACGATCTCGCAGTTGGGCTACATGGTCATGGCGCTCGGCGTCGGGGCCTGGACCGCCGCCATGTTCCACCTCTTCACGCACGCCTTCTTCAAGGCCTGCCTGTTCCTCGGATCGGGTTCGGCCGCCCACGCCGTCCACTCGTTCGACATGAAGGCCGACATGGGCGGACTTCGCAAGGAGATGCCCCACACGTTCCGCACGTTCGTGATCGGCTCGATCGCCCTGGCGGGCCTGCCGCCACTGGCCGGCTTCTGGTCCAAGGACGAGATCCTCGTCGGCACCGGCGGCTGGGGCCTGTTCGGCGGCACCGGCGGCAACGGCGCCTACACCTTCATGCTGGTGATGGGCATCGCCACCGCGGCCCTGACCGCCGCCTACATGACCCGCTGCGTGTACCTCACCTTCTTCGGCGAGTTCCGCGGCCACGGCCATCCGCACGAGTCGGGTCCCCGCATCGTGGTTCCGTTGTGGATCCTGGCGGGCCTCGCCATCGTCGCCGGCTTCCTCAACCTTCCGAAGGGCTTCCCGTTGGTGCCCGACTCGCTCCAGGAGCGGTTCGGCCACTTCGTCGAGCCGGTCGCCGGCTACTTCCCGACCATCGCCCACGGCACGCCCAGCTGGTCGCTGGCCATCTTCTCGACGCTGGTCGTCGCCGCCGCCATCGGCGTGGCGTACCGCTACTACTTCGTGAAGGTCGAGGCCGCCTCGAAGGCCTGCGGCAAGAGCCTCACCGAGCTCCCGAACGGCCCCACCACGAAGTACCCGCTGGCGCGTCGGGGACACAACCTGCTCGTCCAGAAGTACTACCTCGACCACCTGTACACGGACGTCATCGCCGGCGGCACCAAGGGCCCCCTTGCGGACGTCGCGTACTCGGTCAACCAGAACGTCATCGACGGCGTGGTCAACGCCGCCGGGGAGAACGCCGTCAAGGCGGGCAACCTCGTCTACCACCGGTTCGACCAGTTGGTGGTCGATGGCGTCGTCAACACCTCGGGCCGTGCCTCCTCGGGCGCGGGCGAGGAGCTTCGCAAGATCCAGACCGGCAAGGTCCAGGGCTACGCGGCGATCCTGTTCGCCGCCGCCACGGTCCTCGCCGGCGTGTTCATCGTCATCGTCTAGGAGACGGCCGACATGGAAAACCTGCTCGACGGCTGGGGCCTCACGGTCGCCACGTTCTCGCCCCTGGTGGGCGTGGCGGTCATGCTGCTCATTCCCAAGGACCAGGAGGAGCGGCACAAGCTGATCGCCCTCGTCACCTCCCTGTGGGTGGCGTTCGTCAGCGTGCTGCTGCTCATCGGGTTCGACCTCGACCACACCGACCGGCTGCAGTTCGTGGTCGACAAGGTGTGGATCGACGTCATCTCGAGCCACTACGCGGTCGGCCTCGACGGTATGTCGTTGCCGCTGCTGCTCCTGACCGTGCTGGTGGTGCCGCTGTGCATCGTCTACAGCTGGAACCACTTCCCGGAGCCCCGCAACCCCAAGGCGTTCCTGATCCTTATCCTGATCCTCGAGACCGGGATGATCGGCACCTTCGTCGCCCAGGACCTGGTGCTGTTCTTCGTGTTCTTCGAAGTGGTGCTGCTGCCGATGTTCTTCATGATCGCCGTGTGGGGCGGTCCGAACCGGCGCTACGCCTCCCTCAAGTTCTTCCTGTTCACGCTGTTCGGCTCGGCGCTGATGCTGGTGAGCTTCCTCGCCCTGTTCTTCCTGACGGGGGCCGAGTCGTTCGTGTTCGCCGACCTGGCCGACAACGTGGTGGCGCATGGCGTGTCCCGCACCGCCCAGTTGTGGATCTTCGGCGGCATGCTCCTGGGGTTCGGCATCAAGGTGCCGATGTTCCCGTTCCACACCTGGCTGCCCGACGCCCACACCGAGGCCCCGACGGTCGGTTCGGTGATCCTGGCCGCCGTGCTGTTGAAGCTCGGCACGTACGGCTTCATCAGGATCGCCATCCCGATCCTTCCGGAGGCCGCCGTGGAATGGGCGCCCTGGATCGGCCTGCTGGCCGTCATCGGCATCATCTACGGCGCCCTCGGCTGTCTCGCCCAGACCGACATGAAGCGCCTCATCGCCTTCTCGTCGGTGGCCCACATGGGCTTCGTGATGCTCGGCATCGCCACGCTCACCGACTTCGGCATCAACGCCGCCATCATGGGCATGGTCGCCCACGGCCTCATCACCGGCATGCTCTTCTTCCTCGCCGGCTCGATGAAGGAGCGCTACCACACCCTCGAGATCAGCCGCCTGGGCGGCCTGCTGGTGCAGGCGCCGCGGATGGGCTGGGTGTTCGGACTCTGCGCCATGGCGTCGCTGGGCCTCCCGGGCCTGGCCGGCTTCTGGGGTGAGTTCCCGGCGATCCTGTCGGCCTACAGCCCGGGCAACGGCGTGCCCGTCGAGACGTTCCGCACGTTCATGGTGGTCGCCGCCCTCGGTACGGTGCTGGCGGCCGGCTACCTGCTGTGGCTGCTGCAGCGGGCCGCCTTCGGCACCCCCAAGGAGGAGTTCGCCGACGACCCGCACATCACCGACGCCACCCGCGAGGAGTGGATCGCCTGGGCGCCGATGATCGCCCTGATCGTCGCCATCGGCATCTACCCGAACCTGGTGTTCCGGGTGACCGACGGCGCCGTCGACGCCTCGCTGCACGAGTGCCTGCAGGTGAACGCCTCGGAGCTGACCTCCGAGCAGGCCGAGGCCCTCGGTTGCGCCGACATCTACGACGTGGCCGGCACTGACGACGGCCACGGTGACGGCCACGCCGACGAGCACGCGGCGGTCGGGGGCTAGCCGGTGACCGTCGACCTGTTGACCCTGGCGTTCCAGCGCCCCCACATCGACTGGCATGCCGTCGCGCCCGAGTTGACGTTGCTGTCGGTCGGGGCGCTCATCACGCTCGTCGACATCGTCTTCCTCGAGAAGGCCCGCCCGTACACGGCGGCCCTGTCGGGGCTGGGCGTCCTGGCGACGCTTATCCCGATCCTGACGCTGGCGTTCGACGGCGCTGACCGGGTCATGTTCGGCGGCGCCTACGTGGTCGACGACTTCGCCCTCGTCACCAAGGCCGTGTTCCTGCTGGCCGGCTACGTCGTGATCCTGCTGTCCACCAACTACGTGGCCGAGGGCGACTACTGGGAGAACGAGTACTACGGGCTGCTGCTGGCGTCGCTCATGGGCATGGTGATGATGGCGTCGTCGCGCGACCTTATCTCGATCTTCGTGGCGCTCGAACTGCTGTCGATCCCGGCGTACCTGATGGTGGCGTGGCGCAAGCGGGACCTGCGCTCCAACGAGGCGGGCCTCAAGTACTACCTGATGGGCGTGTTCGCCTCGGCGGTGATGCTCTACGGCATGTCGCTGCTGTTCGGTGTCTCCGGTTCGACGCAGCTGTCGCACATCGGCGCCTCGCTGGCCGAGGTCGGTCCGTCGGTGGCGGTGGTGACGATGGGCGTGATCTTCGTGGTCGCCGGGTTCGCCTTCAAGGTGTCGGCGGCGCCGTTCCACACCTGGGCTCCCGACGTGTACGAGGGCGCCCCCACGCCGGTCACGGCCTTCCTCGCCGTGGCCTCGAAGGCAGCCGGCTTCGTGGCGCTGCTGCAACTGGTCTACGTCGGCTTCTACGCTCGGGCCGACGTGTTCGAGCCGCTGGTGTGGATCCTCGCCGCCGTGTCGATGACGGTCGGCAACCTGATCGCCCTGCGCCAGACCAACCTGGTGCGGCTGATGGCCTACTCGGGCGTCGCCCAGACCGGTTTCATCATCGCCCCGCTGGCGGTCGCCGGGCACAGTGGCGCCATCGGCGACCAGGCCCTGTCGGCGACGGTCACCTACCTGGCAATCTACGCCGCCATGAACCTGGGCGCCTTCGCCGTGATCATCACGCTGGCCCGCAAGACCGGGTCGGCCGAGATCGGCTCGTTCCACGGGGCCTTCCACTACGCCCCGGCCCTGACCGTGGCGATGACGGTCTTCTTCGGCTCGCTGGCCGGGATTCCGCCGCTGGGCGGCTGGTTCGCCAAGTTCGAGGTGTTCCGGGTGCTGGCCACCGCGGGCGAGCCGTGGGGGTACGCCCTGGCGGTCGTGGCGGCCGTCAATGCCGTGATCGCGCTCTACTACTACGCCAATGTGCTGCTCAAGATGTGGGTCGAGGACGCCCCGGAGGGCGACCACTCGCCGGTGCCGTTCACGCCGTCGTTGACCTCGGCGCTGGCCATCTGCGGCGGCGTCACGCTGCTGTTCGGGGTCATGCCCCAGGTCGTGGCCCGCTTCACCGACGTCAGCCTGCTGGCCCTCGGGGGCTGACATCGCCGGTCTGGCGGACCGGCTGCGCTCGCGTATCCGCGCCGGCGGTCCGCTCCGCTTCGACGAGTGGGTCGAGGCCTGCCTGTACGACGCCGAGGACGGCTTCTACGCCGCCGGCGGCGCGGCCGGGCGGCGTGGCGACTTCATCACCAGCCCCGAGGTGGGGCCCCTGTTCGGCACGGTGCTGGCCCACTGGATGGACGGCGTGTGGACGCGGCTGGGCCGGCCTGACGGGTTCACGGTCGTCGAGGCCGGGGCGGGGCGCGGCACCCTGGCCCGGTCGGTGCTGGCGGCCGCTCCCGACTGCCTGGCCGCCGGCCGGTACCTGGCGGTCGAGCGCTCGGGCGCCCTGCGGGCCGGCCACCCCGACGGGGTCGAGTCGCTGGCCGACCTGCCGGCGGGGCCGCTGACCGGGGTCGTGGTCGCCAACGAGTTGCTCGACAATCTGGCGTTCCGGCTGCTGGCGGCCGACGGCGGGGCCTGGCACGAGGTGCGGGTGGGCCTCGACGGCCAGGCGTTCGCCGAGGTGGTGGGGGAGCCGGTCGACGTGGCGGACCTGCCCGATCCGGTCGGCGGCGCCCGGGTCCCGCTCCAGGACGAGGCCGTCGCCTGGGTGGAACGGGCACTGGGGCTGCTCGAACGGGGCGCGCTGCTGCTGTTCGACTACGCCTCGACCACCTCCGACCTGGCCGCCCGCCCGTGGGACGGGTGGCTGCGCACCTACCGGGGCCACGAACGGGGTGGCCACCCGCTGGACGCTCCCGGCACCCAGGACGTCACCGTGGAGGTCGCGCTCGACCTACTGCCGGGCGATCCAGCGGTGGTCACGCAGGCGGCGTTCCTGCGGGTCCACGGCGTCGACGACCTCGTCGACGAGGGCCGCCGGATGTGGCAGGGGGGCGCCGCCACCGGCGACCTGGCGGCGCTGTGGGCCCGCAGCCGCATCAGCGAGGCCGAGGCCCTCCTCGACGAGTCAGGCCTCGGCGCCTTCTTCGCTCTGGAGTGGCCGGTGGCTCCCGCCGCCTTCTGACGGGGGGTGCGGGGTTCGCTAGGGTCGACGGGTCGCAGCGTCGATACAGGGGGACACGGTCGCGCCATGAGCGAGCCAACCATCGAGGACTTCTACGTCGAGGACCGGACCTTCCCGCCGTCGCCGGAGTTCGCCGCCGCCGCCCACCTCGCCGACCGCTCCCACCACGACGAGGCCGCCGCCGACTACGAGGCCTTCTGGGCCCGCCAGGCCCGTGACCTGCTCACCTGGGACGAGGACTTCCACACCACCCTCCAGTGGGACCTCCCGTTCGCCGAGTGGTTCGTCGGCGGCCGGCTGAACCTGTCGGCCAACTGCCTCGACCGCCACGTCGACGCCGGCTACGGCGACCGCATCGCCTTCTTCTGGGAGGGTGAGCCCGGCGACACCCGTGAGATCACCTATGCCGAGCTGCTCGACGAGGTCTGCCGCTTCGCCAACGTGCTCAAGGGCCTTGGCCTCGAGCGGGGCGACCGCATCGCCATCTACATGCCGATGGTCCCCGAGCTGCCGGTCGCCATGCTGGCCTGCACCCGCATCGGGGTCGCCCACAGCGTCATCTTCGGCGGCTTCTCGCCCGACTCGATCGTCGACCGCTGCGAGGACGCCGAGGCCCGCCTGATCGTCACCGCCGACGCCGGCTACCGGCGGGGCGCCCCGTCGGCGCTGAAGGTCAACGTGGACGCCGCCCTCGACGCCGGCGCCCCCAGCGTCGAACACGTCGTGGTCGTCAACCGCTGCGACACCGAGGTCACGATGGTCGAGGGCCGCGACCTCTGGTGGCACGACCTCATGGCCGACGCCCCGTCGGACTGCCCCGCCGAGCCCATGGACAGCGAGCAGCTGCTGTACCTGCTCTACACGTCGGGCACCACCGCGAAGCCCAAGGGCATCATGCACACCACCGGCGGCTACCTCACCCAGGTGGCGTACACGCACCGTTACGTGTTCGACGTGCGCCGCGACGAGGACGTGTACTGGTGCGCCGCCGACATCGGCTGGGTCACCGGCCACAGCTACATCGTGTACGGGCCGCTGGCCAACGGCTGCACCTCGGTCATTTACGAGGGCACCCCCGACACGCCGCTGCCCGAGCACCGCACCGGCGACCGGGCCGACTGGCCCAAGGACCGGCTGTGGGACATCGTCGAGCGCTACGGCGTCACCCAGCTGTACACGGCGCCCACCGCCATCCGGACCTTCATGAAGTGGGGCCCCCAGGAGCCGCAGCGCCACAACCTCTCGTCGCTGCGGGTGCTCGGCACCGTCGGCGAGCCCATCAACCCCGAGGCGTGGATGTGGTACCACGAGCACATCGGCGGCGGCTCCTGCCCGATCGTCGACACCTGGTGGCAGACCGAGACCGGCGGCCACATGATCACGCCGCTGCCCGGCCTCACCACGACCAAGCCCGGGTCGGCCTGCCACCCCATCCCCGGCGTGTTCGCCGAGCTGGTCGACGACGCCGGCAACCCGGTCGAGCGGGGCGGCGGCTACCTCACGATCACGCACCCGTGGCCGGGGATGCTGCGCGGCATCTGGGGCGACCCCGACCGCTACCGCGACACCTACTGGTCGAGGTTCGAGGGCCGATACTTCGCCGGCGACGGCGCCAAGCTGGACGACGACGGCTACCTGTGGCTGCTGGGCCGCGTCGACGACGTGATGAACGTGTCGGGCCACCGCATCTCCACCGCCGAGGTCGAGTCGGCGCTGGTCGACCACCCGGCGGTCGCCGAGGCGGCCGTGGTCGGCGCCACCGACGCCACCACCGGCCAGGCCATCATCGGCTACGTCATCCTGCGCGGCGGCAACGAGCCCACCGACGAACTGGGCGAGGAGGTCCGGGGCCACGTCGCCACCAAGCTGGGGCCGATCGCCCGCCCGAGGGCGGTGTTCCTCGTGCCGGACCTGCCCAAGACCCGCAGCGGCAAGATCATGCGCCGGCTGCTGCGCGACGTCGCCGAGGGCCGCGACCTGGGTGACACCACCACGCTGGCCGACGCGGGCGTGGTCGCCGAGATCCGGGACCGGGCCGCCGAGGCCCCCGAGGAGGACTGAGCCGTCGACGGGGTGCACATCGCCCGGGACGGCCAGCCCGACCCGGGCCCGGTCGTCGTCGTCGATGTCGACGGGGTGCTCTCCGACGCCTCGGGCCGCCAGCACCATCTGGACGGCCCGGTGCGCGACTGGGCGGCGTTCTTCGAGGCGTCCGTCGACGACCCGCCGATCCCCGAGGGCATCCGGCTCGTCGAGCGGCTCTGTGCCGGCCGGACCGTCGTGCTGCTGACGGCCCGGCCGGGCCGCCTGGCCGAGACCACCGTGGCCTGGATGGAGCGTCACGGGGTGGGCTGGGACCTGCTGGCCATGCGGTCTGACGACGCCGGCCACATCAGCTCGCCGGACGTGAAGCGGGCGATCCTCGCCGAACTCCGCGCCGACGGCTACGAGCCGGAATTGGCCGTGGACGACGACCCGCGCAACCTGGCCATGTACCGCTCCGAGGGCGTCCCCACCGTCTACCTGCACTCGGGCTACTACGACTGAGGGCTCATGCGGCTGGCGCTCGGGCACCGGACCGGTCGCCAGGCACCGCTCCGGCCCACGGAGACGCTCGCCTCCGCGGCACCCGGCCCTTCGACAACGCCTGTACGAGCCGTTTCGGGAGCGAACGGCTCGCCGATTGACGGGACCACCCGCTCCGCCGGGACGGCGGTGCCGATGCCAAGACGGGGGTCGGTGGCCGTACGATTGGGGGCGACCCCGAGTCCAGGAGTTTCCCCGCACCGATGATCAACGGCATGAAGACCTTCGCCCTCCTCGCCCTCATGGGCGGGCTGTTCGTCGTGGTAGGCGGCGCCATCGGCGGCAACGGTGGACTGGTGTTCGGCCTCGTGCTGGGCCTCCTTATGGTCGGCGGCGCCTACTGGTTCAGCGACCGGCTGGCCATCGCCTCCGCCCGGGCCAAGCCCGCCGACCCTGCGCAGTACCCCGAGTACCACCGGGTCATGGCCGAGCTCTCCGAGGGCGCCGGCCTACCGATGCCGCGGCTCTACGTGTCGCCCAACCCGCAGCCCAACGCCTTCGCCACCGGCCGCAACCCGAACCACGCCGCCGTCGCCGTCACCCAGGGCCTGCTCGACCACCTCGACTGGTACGAGATCCGGGGCGTACTGGCCCACGAGCTCATGCACGTCCGCAACCGCGACATCCTCATCGGCTCGGTGGCGGCCGCCATGGGCATGGCGATCACGTTCATCGCCCGCATGGCCATGTTCGCCGCCATGTTCGGCGGCCACGGCCGGGACCGCAACCGCAATCCCATCGGCGAGATCGCCTTCGCCATCCTCGCCCCCGTCGCCGCCATGCTCATCCAGTCCGCCATCAGCCGCAGCCGCGAGTTCCACGCCGACGCCTCGGCCGCCCGCCTCATCGGCGACGGTGAGCCGCTGGCTCGGGCCCTCGAGAAGCTCGAGTACGCCGCCGAACGGGTGCCGTCGGGCGTCGACCCCAACCAGGCCTCTGCCTACATCGTGAACCCGCTCAAGGCCGACGCCCGCCGCGGCGGCCGCGGCGGTCCCAGGTTGTTCTCCACCCATCCGCCGACCGCCGAGCGGGTCGCCCGCCTGCGCGACGGCAACTGGCGGGGCGGGATCATCGAGGGCGGCCCGATCTCCTGACCGGCCGGTGCTTCCGGGCCCCAGCCCCGGAAGCCCTCGGTCCCGGACGCCCTCAGTCCCGGAAATTCGTGAACTGCAGGGGCAGGTCCAGGTCGGCGCCCTTCAGCGCGGCGATGACCTCCTGGAGGGCGTCGCGCTTCTTGCCGGTCACCCGGACCTGGTCGCCCTGGGTCTGGGACTGGATGCCCTTGAGCCCGACGTCCTTCACCAGCTTGTTGATGGTGCGGGCGTCGTCGGACGAGATGCCGGCCTTGAGCCGGGCCACCTGACGGGCACGCCCGCCGCTGGCCGCCTCGAGGGTGCCCCAGTCCAGCGACTTGAGCGACACCTTGCGACGAACGAACTTCTCCTCGAGGACCACGACCAGGGCGGCCAGCCGGTCCTCGGTGGAGGACTCCAGCTTGATGGTGCCGTCGCCGAGTTCGACGACCGAGTCGGTTCCCTTGAAGTCGAAGCGGTTGGCGACCTCGCGGGCCGCCTGGTCCACGGCGTTGCGGACCTCCTGGAGGTCGATCTCGGACACCACGTCGAAGGAGGGCATGGCCGGCACGCTACCGGCCGGACCCGGTGGCGACCCCGCCGGACCCACGCCCACCGCCGCTATCCTCGCCGTCTCCCGGGTCGGTGCCCGAGTGGCCAAAGGGAACGGGCTGTAAACCCGTCGGCATTGCCTTCGGAGGTTCAAATCCTCCCCGGCCCACCAGCAGTGCGAGCGATTGGCCCCGCCCCGTGCGGGGCCGATCCGCGTGCCTGCTCAGTCCAGCAGCGCCTGCATGACGGTCACGTCCTGCCAGCGGCCGAACTTTCGGCCGACCTCGCGTTCGACGCCGACCTCGGTGAAGCCGTGCTTGGCGTGCAGCGCCACGCTGGCGGCGTTGCCGCCTCCGATCCGGGCCACCACGCAGTGGAAGCCGCTGTCGCGCGCCACGCGCAACAACTCGCCCAGGAGGGCGTCGGCGACACCCTGCCCCCGGTGGTCCTCGGCCACGTAGACGCTGTTCTCCACCGACGTGCGGTAGGCGGCCCGCTCCTTGTACGGCGACAGCGAGGCGAAGCCCACCACCTCGCCGTCGAGGTCGGCGACCACCACGCTGAACGCCCCGGACCGGGCCGCCATCCAGGCCGTCTGCTCCTCGGCCGATCGCTCCACCAGGTCGAACGTGGCCGTGGTATGGCGGACCTCGTGGTTGTAGATGGTCCGGATGGCCTCGGCATCGTCGGACCTGGCGAGGCGCACCTCCATGGCCGAGAATGTACCGACCTGCCCGGCCCCACGGCGCCTCCCGTGCGTACCGCGCGTCACGCGGCGACACGTTGGGGATGATCCGCCGTCGTGGCATCCTTTGGGACGACCACGGCGGGTGGTAAGGCTCCCTTAGCTCAGTCGGCAGAGCGTCTCCATGGTAAGGAGAAGGTCGACAGTTCGATTCTGTCAGGGAGCTCGCTGGCGACGTAGCTCAGTTGGTGAGAGCGCCCGACTCATAATCGGGAGGTCGACAGTTCGAATCTGTCCGTCGCTACCGATTCCAGCACCGAGAACCCCCCACCGAACCCGAGAGCGAGCCCAACGACATGGCGTCCGACAAGCGAGTGTCCGTCACCCTGGAGTGCCAGGAGTGCAAGCGGCGCAACTACATCACGACCAAGTCCAAGGTCAACACCCGCGAGCGCATCGAGCTCAAGAAGTACTGCCGCTGGTGCCGCGGCCACGTGGCCCACAAGGAGACCCGCTGACGCTGGGCGGCGTGCCGGAACCCCAAGGCCCCCTGGCCGGGGAGGCTGGTACCCTGCAACCGGACCCGACGTCTGGCTCGGGCCCGTAGGGCAGTGGCTCAATTGGTAGAGCACCGGTCTCCAAAACCG
>DEAL01000026.1:62933-66525 GCA_002346745.1 Candidatus Neomicrothrix sp. UBA2983
GGTAGAGCACCGGTCTCCAAAACCGGCGGTTGGGGGTTCGAGTCCCTCCTGCCCTGCAAGTCCCCGTCGTGGCGCCACGCCACACCGGGGAGTACGCGGCCGGAACCGCCCGTAGGCTGTTTGACCGACCCATTTATCCAGCGCTCTGCAACGCAGCGCCCGTCCGAAGCCGAGAACCTCTCCATGTCCATGAACCGTGAGCAGAGGCGCATGATGCAGCGCCAGGGCGAGGTCGACGCCGAGGGCACCCCGATCCGGTCCCGCCGCGAGGCGCCGCAGCAGCGGCCCCAGGAGGAGCGCACCGGCCCCATCCAGTTCCTGCGGGAGTGCCGGGCCGAACTCCGGAAGGTGGCCTGGCCGACCCGGTCCGAGACCGCCAACTACACGGTCGTCGTGGTCCTGACCATCGTGGCGATCACCGCCCTGGTCGCCGGCCTCGACTGGCTGTTCTCCGAATCCATCCTCGAACTGTTCGACGTCTGATGAGCCTGCACGAAGATCCCGAATTCACCATCCAGGACGCCGCGGACCTGCTGCCCACGGGCAACGCCGAGGCGCCCGCCGCCGAGGCCGACCCCACCGCCTTCGACACCGAGGACGCCGGCGGCGCGGTCGCCGTCGAGGCGCCCGCCGTCGAGGCCGACCCCACCGCCTTCGACACCGAGGACGCCGGCGGCGCGGTCGCCGTCGAGGCGCCCGCCGAGGAGCCGCCGGCCGACGAGGCCCCGGCCGTCCTCGATGAGGACGAGTTCTTCGAGGAGGAGGCCGAGCGGACCCGCCCCCGACCCGAGAGCCCCTACGACCGGCCTGGCAGGTGGTACGTCGTCCACACCCAGTCGGGCTACGAGAAGAAGGTCCGCCAGAACCTCGAGGCCCGCATCGAGTCGATGCACCTTGAGGAGCAGGTCCACGAGGTCGTCATCCCGATGGAGGACGTCGTCGAGTTCCGCAACGGTCGCAAGGTGACCGTCTCCAAGAAGATGTTCCCCGGCTACCTGCTCGTGCGCTGCCGCCTCGACGACATCAGCTGGACCGCCATCCGCGACACGCCCGGAATCGTCAACTTCGTCGGCTCCGGCGGCAAGCCGTCGCCACTCAGCCGCCGGGAGATCGAGACCTTCCTGCAGGTGCCCGACGAGGACGCTCCCGAGGCACCCCGCAGGAGCCGGGCCCGCTTCGGGTACGAGGTGGGCGAGACCATCCGCGTCAAGGAAGGCCCCTTTGCGGACTTCTCCGGCGAGATCATCGAGATCAACGAGGACCAGCTCAAGGTCAAGGTGCTCGTCAACATCTTCGGCCGCGAGACCCCGGTCGAGCTCGAGTTCTCCCAGGTGGCGCAGCTCTAGAAGCGACTTCCACGGCCCAACCCCTCCGGCCGCCGCGAGTTGGGAAACCCCCGGCTGGCGACCAGACTTGACCGTTCCCCCCCGGCCGGCCGCCACGCCGGCCCGAACCACCGAAGTGAGTCCCCCACATGGCGAAGAACAAGCCGGTCGCCGCCGTCGTCAAGATCCAGATCCCCGCCGGTGCGGCCTCTCCCGCACCGCCCGTGGGTACCGCCCTCGGCCCGCACGGCGTGGCGATCATGGACTTCTGCAAGGAGTACAACGCCAAGACCGAGGACAAGCGCGGCCAGATCATCCCCGTCGAGATCACGATCTACGAGGACCGCACGTTCTCGTTCATCACCAAGACGCCTCCCACCTCGTTCCTTGTGCAGCAGGCCGCCGGCCTCGAGAAGGGCTCGGAGAACCCGGGCCGCGAGGAGGCCGGTTCCATCACGTGGGCGCAGGTCGCCGAGATCGCCGAGACCAAGATGCCCGACCTCAACGCCATCGACCTCGAAGGCGCCAAGCAGCAGGTCGCCGGCACCGCCCGCAGCATGGGCATCGCGGTCGTCTGACCGCACGAATCGTCCCGATCCGGGACACACAACCGAACGCAGCGGCCACCCGCACGGGTGGACCCGGGTCAGGGGAGTACCTCGCCCCGCCGGCACCACCGCGACACCGAGGGAGCCAGGAGAAGGCGACATGAGCAAGGGCAAGCGGCACGCCGCGGCGGCCGACCTGTACGACCGGGACCACCACCACACGGGCCGAGAAGCCCTCGAGTTGGTCAAGTCCTTCCCGGGCGCCAAGTTCGACGAGAGCGTCGACGTGGCGGTCCGCCTGGGCGTCGACCCCCGCAAGACCGAGGAGATGGTGCGCGGCACCGTCGCCCTCCCGTCCGGCACCGGCAAGGACGTCAGGGTGGCCGTCTTCGCCCAGGGTGCCGCCGCCACGGCTGCCCGCGAGGCCGGCGCCGACCACGTGGGCGCCGACGACCTGGCCGCCGAGGTCGAGGGCGGCATGACCGACTTCGACGTGGCCATCGCCTCTCCCGACATGATGCCGACCGTGGGCAAGCTGGGCCGGGTGCTCGGCCCCCGCGGCCTGATGCCCAACCCCAAGACCGGCACGGTCACCGATGACGTGGCCAAGGCCGTCGAGGACTTCAAGGGTGGCAAGGTCGAGTTCCGCACCGACCGGTACGGCAACGTCCACGTGCCCGTCGGCAAGGTCGGCTTCGAGGTCGACGCCATCTACGCCAACCTGCAGGCCGTCGTCGACGAGCTGGTGCGCCTCAAGCCGTCCACCGCCAAGGGCCGGTACGTCAAGAAGGTCGCGGTGTCGTCCACCATGGGCCCGAGCGTCCGGATCGACCCCGCCAGCATCGGCGGGTAGCCGGCAGTACCGGCGGGTGGCGGCAGGTGGTGGCGACACCGTGCGCCGCTAGCCTGCCCACGACAATCGAATCGCTCACCGAAGACCTCGCGGTTGCGCCCAGCGCAGAACGAGTCACGGTCCCGCCAGGGGACCCGGACCGCCGGAGCAGGAGAGCCTCGGAATCGGTCCGGGCCGTCGTGCCCGTCGCCGGTCCTCGGTGTGCGAGCCCGACCAGCCCCTGTGGTGTCGGGACCAGAGGACCAGAACCAGATTTCGAGGAGGTGAGCGAGCATGTCGAACGACACCGGCGTCCGGGCCGAGAAGGCCGCGGTCGTCGACGAGGTTCGTGAACGACTGTCGTCGACCGAAGCCGCCGTCCTGACCGAGTACCGCGGCCTGGACGTGCCCGCACTCGCCGAGTTGCGCCGTGCGCTGCGCGACGCCGGCGGCGAGTACCGGATCTACAAGAACACGCTGGTGCGCTTCGCCGCCCAGGAGCTCGACCTCGACCTCGAGGACCTGCTCACCGGCCCGACGGCGATCGCCTTCGTGGGCGAGCGCGCCGACGGCTCGGCAGGCGACCCCGTATCGCTGGCCAAGGCGCTGCGCGAGTTCGCCAAGGACCACGAGGAACTGCTCATCAAGGGCGGCCTCCTCGACGGCAAGCGCCTCGGCGTCGAGGAGATCGCGGCGCTCGCCAAGATCGCCCCGCGCGAGGTCCTGCTGGCCCAGCTGGCCGGTGCGATGCAGGCGCCGATGCAGCAGTTCGCCGGCCTGATCAAGGCGCTGCCGCAGAACTTGGCCTACGCCCTGCAGGCCCTGATCGACCAGGGCGGCGCCCCGGGTTCCCCCGAGGCGCCGACCGACGCTGTCGCTGACGACGC
>DEAL01000017.1:0-29948 GCA_002346745.1 Candidatus Neomicrothrix sp. UBA2983
GGTGAAGGGAATCGAACCCTCATCATCAGCTTGGAAGGCTGAGGTTCTAGCCGTTGAACTACACCCGCGGCAGCGACGAGCGTACCGGGGTGCGCCCTAGCCTCCCGGGCATGCAAGAGACCAGGAACGGGACCAGCGCCGGGAACAGCGCCGCACGGATGCACGAGTTCGACGAGGAGTGCGACGCCCTCATCTGGTCGGTGTTCCGGTACGCCCTCGACCGCATCAAGGAGCAGCCGCCGCTGGACGGTCCGCTCAGCGCCGCCGAACTGCAGGCGCTGGTCGGCGAGACCGTCACGCCGGAGGGGCTCGGCGGCGTCGAGGCACTGCGGCGGTACACCGAGCACCTCGCCCCGGCCAGCATCTCGGTGGACCACCCCCGCTACCTGGCCTTCGTGGCCGGGGCGCCGACCAAGGCGGCCTCGGTGTTCGACCTCGTCATCGGCGCCTCGTCGCTGTGCGGCTCGACCTGGCTGGACGGCGCCGGGATGGTCTTCGCCGAGAACCAGGCGCTGCGCTGGATCGCCGACCTGGCCGGCCTGCCCGACTCGGCCGGCGGCTGCTTCGTCACCGGCGGGACCATGGGCAACCTCTCGGCCCTCGTCGCCGCCCGCCACGACGCCGATCGTCGGCGCACCGAAGCGGGCCTCGGTCGTCCGGCCCGCTGGGCGGTCGTCGCCGCCGAGAGTGCCCACTCGTCGGTCGAGTCGGCCGCCCGGGTCATGGACGTCGACGTCATCCTCGCCAGCGTGGACGATGACCTGCGTCTCCGGGGCGGCGCCGTGGCCGAGGCCATCGCCGGCGCCTCCGAGGGGACCGAGGTCTTCGCCGTGGTGGCCACGGCGGGAACCACCAACCTCGGGATCGTCGACGCCCTCGAGGGGATCGCCGACGTCTGCGCCGACTCGGGCGTCTGGCTCCACGTGGACGGCGCCTACGGCGGCGCTGCGATGGCGGCGCCGTCGGCCCGTCACCGGTTCGCCGGGATCGAGCGCTGTGACTCCCTCGTGGTCGACCCCCACAAGTGGCTGTTCTCGCCCTTCGACTGCGCGGCACTGCTGTACCGGAACCCGGAAGTGGCCCGTTCGGCGCATACGCAGCACGCCGGCTACCTCGAGCCGATCATCGACGAGATGGTCTGGAACCCCTGCGACTACGCCCACGTCCTGACCCGCCGCGCCCGTGGCATGCCCTTCTGGTTCTCGCTGGCGGTCCACGGCACCGACGCCTACCGGGACGCCATCGAGGGCACCCTCGAGGTGACCCGGGTCCTGCGGGACCTCGTGGCCGACGCACCCCTCCTGAAACTCCTGGTCGAGCCGGAGTTGTCCGTGGTCGCCTTCCGTCGACACGGCTGGGGGGTCGAGGACTACCAGGCCTGGAGCGATCGACTGCTGGCCGAGGGCATCGCCCTGCTCACGCCGACCACGTTCGAGGGTGGACCGGCGATGCGCATCTGCATCGTCAACCCGCGGACGACCGTGGCCGACCTCGAGGAGATCCTCGAGACGCTCGTCTGAGGCGCCTGACCGGCCGTCACGGGCCACCGGTACACTCGCCCCACTGTGAGCCGCCTTTCTCTCCGAAACCGCAAGAACCGCGCCTCGAGCGACGGGGTCGTGGACGAGGCTGTCGACGCCCCGGCTGACGACGAGGCACCTGTCCCCGAGGGGTCCGTCGACCTCGACAACCACGAGGTGACCTCGTCCGTCGAGGACCTCGACGGCGACCAGGTCCGCCTGACCGTGACCGTCGGCGCCGGCCGCTTTGAGCGCGACATCGACAAGGCGTTCCGTAAGCTGGCCCACGAGGTCCGGCTCCCCGGCTTCCGGCCCGGCAAGGCCCCTCGCCGCATCCTCGAGGCCCGCCTCGGCGCCGCCGCCGGCCGCCACGAGGCCATCCAGGACTCGGTGCCCGACCACTACCGCCAGGCCCTCGTCGACAACCAGGTCGACGCCATCGACTCGCCGTCGCTGGAGATCACCTCGGGTGAGGAGTCGGGCGACCTGGTGTTCGACGCCGTCGTCCCCGTGCGGCCCAGCGTGGCGATCTCGGGCTATGCCGACCTGACCGTCGAGGTGCCGGCCCCGGTGGCCACCGACGAGGAGGTCGAGAGCCAGGTCGACACGCTGCGCCGCCAGCACGGCACCCTCGAGGTCGTACAGCGGGCGGCCGAGGACGGCGACCGGGTCACTATCGACATCGAGGGCAGCCACGAGGGCGAGCCGGTCGAGGGGCTCACCGCCACCGACTACCTCTACGAGGTCGGCAGCGGCGCCGTGGTGGCCGAGATCGACGAGAACCTGCGGGGCGCCGCCGCCGGCGACGAGGTCGAGTTCGACGCCGACCACCCACAGGAGGAGGGGACCCTGCACCTGCGGATCGCGGTCAAGGAGGTGCAGGCCCTGGTGCTGCCGGAGGCCGACAACGCCTTCGCCGCCGAGGCCTCCGAGTTCGCCACGATCGCCGAGCTCACCGACGACCTCCGCGGCCGGATCACCTCCATGAAGCGGGCGCAGGCCGCCATGCTGTCCCGCGAGAACACCGCCCGGGCCGTGGCCGGACTCGTGACGGACGACATCCCCGACGCGCTGGTCGAGGCCGCCATCGACGAGCGCTTCCGCGACATGGCCATGCGGATGGCCCAGCAGGGCATCGACCTGGCCCACTGGATGGAGGCCACCGGTCAGGATGCCGCCGCCATGCGTGAGGGCTTCCGCGACGACGCCGGCGTGTCCGCACGGGCCGACCTGGGCCTCCGAGCCGTCGCCCACGCCGAGGGCCTCGACGTCAGCGACGAGGAGGTCGAGGCGCACCTCGGCCTCGTGGCGATCCAGGCCGGCCAGCCCGAGGCCGACCTCGCCGACCTGCGCAAGCAGATGGCCGAGTCCGGCCACCTCATGGAGATCCTCGCCGACCTGCGCAAGCAGGCCGCCATGGACTGGCTGGTCGAGCACGTGTCCTTCGTGGACGAGGACGGCAACGCCATCGACCGGGCCGACCTGACGCCGCCCGAGCCCGAGGTGGTGGTCCCGGCGGCGGGGGACGTGCCGGCGGTCGACTCGAGCGAGGTCGAGGAACCCGGCGACATCGAGCCCGGGGGCGAGGGCAAACAAGAGTCCGTAGGCGAGGAGGAGTGAGCAGTCACGTGAACATCACGAGCATCCACGACCCGGGCTACCGGGTGCAGAACTACCTGGTGCCGACGGTGGTCGAGCAGACCAACCGGGGCGAGCGAGCGTTCGACCTCTACTCGCGGCTCCTGAAGGAGAACATCATCTTCATCGGGACGCCGATCGACGACACGACGGCCAACCTGATCTGCGCCCAGATGCTCCACCTCGAGTCCGAGAACCCGGACCGGGACATCAGCCTCTACATCAACTCTCCGGGCGGCGACATCAACGGGCTGTTCGCCATCTACGACACGATGCAGTACATCAAGCCCGACATCACCACGATCTGCTTCGGCCAGGCAGCCTCGGCCGCAGCGGTGCTGCTGGCGGCCGGCACGAAGGGCAAGCGCCTCGCCTTGCCGCACGCCCGGGTGCTGATCCACCAGCCGTACGCCGGTGCCCAGGGGCAGGTCTCCGACATCGAGCTGGCCTCCAAGGAGATCCAGCGCCTGAAGCTCCAACTCGAGGAGATCCTCGCCCGCCACACGGGGCAGGACGTGGAGCGCATCCACGCCGACACGGACCGCGACTACGTGATGACCGCCGAGGAGGCCAAGGAGTACGGCGTCATCGACGAGATCATCGAGGAGCGTTCCCTGGCCGACAACAGCGCTGCCGTCACGGCCATCAAGTAGCCGGGGTCCATCCGGCGCGAAACCGGTCCCGTCCGGCGCCCCTCCAGCCGGTACAGTCTGGTCCTGCCCGCGACGGGCACAGGGCTCGAGACCCGGGGGAGGTGAGTGGTGGCCAAGTTCGGTGAGGGGGGCGAACTCCTCAAGTGCTCCTTCTGCGGCAAGACGCAGAAGCAGGTCCGCAAGCTCATCGCCGGGCCCGGCGTCTACATCTGCGACGAGTGCATCGACCTCTGCAATGAGATCATCGAGGAGGAGCTCACCGAGCCCAGCGACGTCTCGTTCGGCGAACTGCCCCGGCCGCGTGAGATCTTCGCGTTCCTCGACGACTACATCGTCGGTCAGGAGCAGGCCAAGAAGATCCTGTCGGTGGCCGTCTACAACCATTACAAGCGGGTTCAGGTCGGCCGCATCCCCGGCGACGACGTCGAGCTCGCCAAGTCGAACATCCTGCTGATCGGCCCCACCGGTTGCGGCAAGACGCTGATGGCCCAGACCCTGGCCCGGATGCTCGACGTGCCCTTCGCCATCGCTGACGCCACCGCCCTCACCGAGGCCGGCTACGTGGGCGAGGACGTCGAGAACATCCTCCTCAAGCTGATCCAGGCCGCCGACTACGACATCAAGAAGGCCGAGAGCGGGATCATCTACATCGACGAGATCGACAAGATCTCCCGCAAGAGCGAGAACCCGTCGATCACCCGGGACGTCTCGGGGGAGGGCGTCCAGCAGGCGCTGCTCAAGATCCTGGAGGGCACCACCGCGGCGGTGCCCCCGCAGGGTGGCCGCAAGCACCCGCACCAGGAGTTCCTCCAGATCGACACGACGAACATCCTGTTCATCTGCGGCGGGGCCTTCGCCGGCCTCGAAGGGGTGATCGAGTCGCGCCTCGGTGGCGCCAGCGTCGGCTTCGGCGCCGACGTGCGGTCCCGGGCCGAGAAGGGCCTGGGGGCACTGTTCGCCGGCGTCCGTCCCGAGGACCTCGTCAAGTTCGGCCTGATCCCCGAGTTCGTCGGCCGCCTGCCGGTGGTCGGCACCGTCGACCACCTCGACGTCGACACGTTGGTGCAGATCCTGGTCGAGCCCCGCAACGCCCTGGCCAAGCAGTACCGCAAGATCTTCGAGTTCGAGGACGCCGAGCTGGAGTTCACCGACGAGGCGCTGCGGGCGGTCGCCGAGGAGGCCCTCGAGCGGGGTACCGGGGCACGCGGCCTGCGGGCCATCCTCGAGGAGGTCCTGCTCGAGGTCATGTACGACCTGCCCGGCGAGTCCGAGGGTGCGCGGGTGCTCGTCGACGAGACGTGCGTGCGGGAGCGGGGGATGCCCGAGGTGCGGATCCCGGACGGCGACGCCGGCGAGCAGCCGGACCGCGCCGCCTCCTAGGGCCGGCGCGGGCCCCGTTCCCTGCCGGCATCAGACGGGACGCCGCCGTGGACTACCCCTCGGCCCTGGCGTTCCTCGACCGGCACGTCAACCTCGAGGCCACCGCTGGTCGCGTCCACGGCCTGAGCCTGGAGGCCATGCGCCGCCTCGTCGCCACGATGGGCGACCCGCACCACGACCTGCGGGCCATCCACCTGACGGGCACCAACGGCAAGGGGTCCACGGCGGCGATCACGGCATCGCTGCTCCGGGCGCTCGGGCTGCGGGTCGGCACCTACAACAGCCCCCACGTCGACACGGTCCGTGAGCGCCTGGCCATCGACGGCGAGATGATCGACGAGCAGTCGTTCGGCGAACTCGTCGGAGACCTGGCGGGCTACGCCGAGCACCACGCCGCCACCTTTGGGGCTCCCGCCTCCTATTTCGAACTGCTGACCGCGGCGGCGCTGCTGTGGTTTGCCAACGAGGCGGTCGACGTGGCCGTCGTGGAGGTCGGCATGCTGGGGCGCTTCGACGCCACGAACGTCCTCGAGTCAGAGGTGGCGGTGGTGACGAACATCGGCCGGGACCACACCGATGGCGTCGGTGACTGGCGGCGGGCCATCGCCGGCGAGAAGGCCGGCATCATTCGTGCGGGTCGACCGTTGGTGCTGGGGGAGATCGCCATCGACGTGCGCGACCTGTTCCTCGCCGAGGCCCCGGAACCGCTCTACGAGCGTGACCAGCACTTCGGGGTGTTGTCTGCCCGACCCGCCGTCGGCGGCCAGGTGCTCGACCTTTTCGGTCCGCACGGCCGCTACGACGAGGCGTTCCTGCGGCTCCACGGCGACCACCAGGCCGACAACGCGGCTGCGGCACTGGCGGCGGTGGAGTCGTTCGTCGGCGCCTCCCTCGGCGACGAGGTGGTGGAGGAGGGCCTTGGGACGGTCCAGTTGCCCGGTCGCCTTGAGGTGACGGCATCGCGGCCGCTGGTGGTCCTCGACGGGGCCCACAATCAGGATGCCGCCCGGGCACTGGCCGTCGCCGTCCCGAACGTGTTCCCCGAGGGTGCCGGCCGGCGGATCCTGGTGCTGGGCGCGCTCGGCCCGAAGGAGCCCGAGGAGGTGCTCGAGGAGTTGGCGGCCCTCATGCCGGACCTGGTGGTGACGTGCACGGCCCCGTCGCCACGGGCTGTTCCGGCCGACCGGCTGGCCGCACTGATGGGTGCACGGGGCTTCGACGTCGAGCCGGTGGCAGATGCGGTCGAAGCGGTGCGCCGGGCCGTGGCGCTGGCCGACGACGACGACCTGGTGCTCGTGACCGGTTCCTTCTATGTCCTCTCGGCGGCACGCCAGGCCCTGGCCGAGGCGCCATGACCGATCAGTCCGGTGCGATCGGCGACCGGGCCTGAACGCGATCGCCTGCCCGTAGCCTTCCCGGCCATGGACCGAACCCTCGTCATCTGCAAGCCCGACGCCGTCGAACGCGGCCTGGTCGGGGAGATCATCAGCCGCATCGAGCGCAAGGGCCTCCGCCTGGCGGCCATGGAGTTGCGCACCCTCGACGAGGCGACCCTCGCCCGCCACTACGAGGAGCATGTCGAGAAACCCTTCTACGGCGACCTCGTGGCGTTCATGTCTCGTGGCCCGGTCGTGGTGATGGTCGTGGAGGGCCCGGAGGACACGTTCGCCGTGGTGCGCACCCAGATGGGGACCACCGATCCGACCAAGGCCGCTCCCGGCACGATCCGGGGCGACTTCGGCCTCATCGTGACCGAGAACCTGGTCCACGGCTCCGACGCGGTCGAGTCGGCCGAGCGCGAGATCGGGATCTTCTTCAGCGAGGCCTGATCTCGGAGGTGTGAGCCCCGGACGAACTGGAGTTGGTGAGATCCCCGGTATCCGCGCGTTCCTTGGCGTCGTTCCGTGGTCGCCTGTGTGCTAAGAGTGGCGAAACCGTCACAGATTTGTTACGTTCCGGAGGCCGACGCCGCGGTCTCCTCTCCGCAGGCGGTCCGGCACCTCCCACCGACCGCCGCGACAGGACCAGTACATGCCAGCAGGCAGGAACCCAGGGGTCGGTCGGGCAACGGGTCGGTCGGCGGGTGCGGCCCTCGGCGGACGGGACATCGCCGTCGACCTCGGAACCGCCAACACCCTGGTCTACGTCCAGGGGGCCGGCATCGTCCTCGACGAACCCTCGGTGGTCGCCGTCGACGTCATGAGCGGCACGCCGCTGGCAGTCGGCGCCGAGGCCAAGCGCATGATCGGCCGCACGCCGAGCAACATCCAGGCCACCCGGCCCCTCAAGGACGGCGTGATCGCCGACTTCGACGTCTGCGAGAAGATGCTGGCCTACTTCGTCCAGCAGGTGCACCGGCGGCGCTGGTCCAAGCCCCGGATGGTGATCTGCGTGCCTTCCGGCGTGACCGGCGTCGAGCGCCGGGCCGTCCAGGAGGCTGCCGAGTTCGCCGGAGCCCGCTCGCCCGCCTACATCATCGAGGAACCCATGGCGGCGGCCATCGGCGCTGGCCTGCCGGTCGCCTCGCCGACGGGCAGCATGATCGTCGACATCGGCGGCGGCACGACCGAGGTCGCCGTGCTCTCCCTGGGCGGCGTCGTCGCCAGCCAGTCGTCCCGTGTGGGGGGCGACGAACTCGACGAGGCGATCGTGCAGCACCTCAAGAAGGAGCACGGTCTGGCGACCGGAGGACGGACGGCCGAGGAGATCAAGATCCAGCTCGGCTCGGCGGCGCCACTCGTCAGCGAGGTGCGGGCCGAGATCCGGGGGCGCGACCTGTTGACGGGCCTGCCCCGCACCCTCGAGATCAACACCCGTGAGGTGCGTGAGGCGATCGAGGAACGTGTGGCCGACATCGTCGACGCCGTGAAGGTCACCCTCGACCGCACCCCACCCGAACTCGCCGCCGACATCATGGAGCGGGGCATCACCCTGGCCGGGGGCGGCTCTCTTCTCAACGGCCTCTCACAGCGGTTACGAGCGGAGACCGGGATGCCGGTCTGGATGGCGCCCGATCCCCGACTCTCGGTCGTGCTGGGGGCCGGCAGGGCGCTCGAGGAGTTCGCCACCTTGGGCGACGTGATCTTCGACGACTCGCCGGTGTAGAGCGTGGCCGCACCTCGGCCCGCCGAGCGGCCCCGCCCCACGCTGCTGCTGCTCGCCGCCGCGGCCCTCACGCTCCTGACCCTCCACATCCGCGGGGCGCAACCGCTCGACGCCTTCCAGCAGGGCATCCGGGACATCCTCGAACCGCTGCGCTCCGTCACCGACACGGTCACCGATCCGCTCCAATCCGTCTGGAACGGGATCTTCGGCTACGAGGACCTGAGGGCCGAGAATGAACGTCTTGCCACCGAACTGGCACGTCTCCGGGGGCGGACGGTGAGCGACGACGCCGACCGGGAACTACTCGAACGGCTACTGGGCGAGGTGGGACTCGACTACACAGAACTCGACACCATGGTGGTCCGCATCCTCGGGACGCCGCCCGGCAACTTCGGAACGCACCGGATCGAGGTCGATGCCGGCACCGACGACGGCCTGCAGGCCGGCCAGGCGGTCGTGACCGGCGCCGGGCTGGTGGGCCGCCTCGAACAGGTCGACAGGGCCCGATCCACGGTCATGCTGGCCACGCACCCGGAATTCCTCGTGGGCGTGCGGCTCGTGGCCTCCCAGGACGAGGGGCTGGCCCGGGGCACCGGGCGCGGCACCCTCGAGATCGAGGCCGGCATCCGCCTGGACGCCGAGGTCGGCTGGAACGAGGCGGTCGTCACCAGTGGCGGGCGGAGCCTGCTGCCGCCCGACCTGCCGGTGGGGCGGGTGATCGACCCCGATGAGCAGGCGGAGTACGAGCGCACCGTTGTCATCGACCTGGCCGCCGACCTGGAGGGCCTGAGCTTCCTCAACGTCGTCTTGACCGAACCCGAGGGCGACCCGTTGGGGATCGACGTCGGGCGCTCGGAGCGGGAAACGGAACCGTGACCCCGCGCCTGCGGATCCTGCTGCTCCTCGTCACGGCGCTGGCGTTGGAGGGCACGTTCCTCGACGAGTTCCGGGTCAGCGGCGTGTCGATCGAACTGCTGCTTCTCGTGGCGATCCTCGCCGGCTACCACGGCGGCCCGGAGCGCGGTGCCATCACGGCCTTCTTCGCCGGCCTGCTCCACGACACCATCGTCGGTGCTCCGCTGGGGTTGCACGCCCTCGTGTACCCGCCCCTGGCCGTGGCCGTCAGCAGCCTCGAGCAGCGGATGCTCCGTTCGGCCCCGCTCACCGACGGGCTGGCCCTCTTCGCCGCGGTCGTTGCCGGTCAGGGCCTGGCCTCGGCGGTGGGCGTGCTCTTCGGGGTGCTGGGCCCGACGACCGACGAATTCGTCCGCCAGGCCATCCTGGCCGGCATCGTCACGGCGGTCGTGGCCGCTCCGGTGAGCCGGGTCGTGCGCTGGGCCACCACCGGCGACCTTCCCGACACCATCGACGTCCGTCGCGGTCGGGCCTGAGAAGCACGGGAGCAGGCAGGACCCGCATGGACGAACTCACCCGCTACCGGATGCGCGTACTGGCGGTGGTGGCGGTATCGCTGTTCGCTGCTCTCCTCGCCCGGTTGTGGTACCTGCAGGTGATCACCACCGAACAGGCGGCTGCCGTGGCAGAGCAGAACGTCATCAGGGAGATCCGGGTCCCGGCGCCGCGGGGCCGCATCCTCGACGTCCAGGGCCGGGTACTGGTCGGCAACCGCATCACGACTGTCGTGACCATCAATCGGCGGGAGTTGGAGCAGGCCGACCTGGACGAGGAGCGTCGCCATCTGATGCTGACCCGAATCGCCGTCGAGGTGAACCGGGCCGGCAACGACCTGCTCAAGACCGACGACATCGAGGCGGCCCTGGCGGACCCCGCCTACGGCCTCTACGACGACGTGCCGGTCGCCTTCGACGTCGGCGAGGACCTGCTGGTCTACTTCGGGGAGCGATCCGAGTACTTCCCCGGGGTCCGGGTCGTGGACTCGACGGTCCGCAGCTACCTCTACGGCGACCTGGCCAGCCACCTGTTGGGCTGGGTCGGCCCGCTCAACGACACCGAATACCGCTCCCGGCGCCCGCCTGAAGGCAAGGACTACGCCCTCCGTGACGAGATCGGCAAGGCCGGCATCGAGTTGCTCTTCGAGGACGACCTCCGCGGTGAGGCCGGCTCGCGGGTGGTGGAGGTGGACCGATTGGGGCGGATCGTCCGCGAGCGCGACGACCTGTTCGAGGCTCCGGTGCCCGGCGACGACGTGGTGCTGAGCATCGACATCGACCTCCAGTACCTGGCCGAGACCGAGTTGGAGCGGACCATCTTCGCTGCACGTGAGCGTGAGCCGGAACGCGACGACGATACCGAGGAGGAGCCGCCCGACTACGAGGCGCCGGGCGGGGCGATCGTGGTTCTGGCCCCGGACACGGGGGACGTCCTCGCCATGGCCTCCTATCCGAGCTACGACCCGAACGAGTCGATCGGCGGCTTCGGCGTAGCCCGCTGGGCGGAACTGAACGATCCCGCCAACGACCTGCCGATGTTCAACCGGGCCATCCAGGGGGAGTACGCACCCGGGTCGACGTTCAAACTGTTCACCGCCCATGCTGCCTGGCACGAGGGCGTGTTCGGGACCGGCCGGGTGAAGCCGGCGGACGAGCCCTGGGACGACCCGGGCTACTACGTGCTGCAGAGTTGCAGTGGCGCCGACGAGGAGGCCGTCGAGGCTGGCGGCTGCATGTTCCGCAACGCCGGCAGCAAGCCCTACGAGCAGGTGGACCTGCCGCGCAGCCTCACCGTCTCGAGCGACGTCTTCTACTACACGATCGGTGAGTCGATCTACATCAATGCCGACCACAACGAGACCGGCATCCAGGACGCCGCGGAGGATTACGGGTTCGGCCTGCGCAGCGGCATCACCCTGCCGTTCGAGCAGGACGGCTACCTGCCCACGCCGGACAAGCGCATGGCCCGGCATCAGGACAATCCGACCGCTTTCCCCTACGGCGACTGGTACCCGGGCGACAACGTGAACGTCGCGATCGGACAGGGCGACGTACTCGTCACGCCGGTCCAGCTGGCCAACGCGTACGCCACCTTCGCCAACGGCGGCACGCTGCGCTCCCCGAACGTGGTGTCGTCGGTGCGCACGAGGGAGGGCGAGGAGGTCCGCGCCTTCGGGCCGCGACAGGTGGCGACCGTCGACCTCGACCCCGAGTTCCGGGCGCAGGTGCTGGCCGGATTGTCGGGCGTGACCAGCGAGGAGCAGGGCACCGCCTACTGGGCGTTCAATTCGGAGGCGACCGGAGGCACCTACTTCCCGGTCGAACAGGTGCCGATCGCCGGCAAGACGGGGACCGCAGAGGTCCGGGGCAAGGCCGATACCTCGCTGTTCGTGGCGTTCGGGCCGGCAGGGGATCCGGGCATCACCGTGGCGGCGGTCATCGAGGAGGCCGGATTCGGCAGCCAGGTCGCCGCTCCGCTGGTGGCCCGCCTGCTCGAGGCGGCCCTGGTCGAGGGCGTCGAGGAGGCGCCGACGGCCGCCGTCAGCTACGCCCGTTCGGTTGCCCTGCCGCTCTGCGTGGACTGGTACGAGTGGATCACCGGGGACGACAGCCTCGGTCGCTTGGCGGGCTCGGACCCGACCGGCGACCCGACCTCCGGACCGGTACTCGATGCCGACGGCCGGGTGCGCGTCCGGGGTGAGGTCGTGGACTGCACCGAGTTGCTGGCCCGGGTGGCCGACGCCCTCGAGGTACTGGAAACGGGAACGTGACGGCAACGGCCCGTGCATCCGGGCGTCGGCTCGGCAACAGCGGGTCCGGCTGGGGGTCCCTGGACCCGCCGCGGCCGTCCCTGGCGCGCCACATCGACATCGGGGTGCCGCTGTTCTCACTGCTGCTGGCCGCCGCTGGAGCCGTGATGGTGTATTCGGCGACCCGGGGTCCGGCGACCGACCTGCGGCCGGCCGACGACACCTACCTCAAGCGGCACCTCATGTTTGCCGCCGTCGGCGTCGTCGGCATGGCCCTCGTGGCCCTGGTCGGGCACCGCTGGGCGCGCCGCCTCATGGTTCCCGCCTACCTGGCCACCCTGGGCATGCTGGTGGCTGTCCTCTCGGCGGGCGTCGAGGTGAAGGGCGCCCGGGCACGATTCGACCTGGGCAGCTTCCAGATGCAGCCCAGCGAGCTCGGCAAGGTCGCCCTGATCGTCGCCCTGGCGGTGATCCTCGGCTCCGGTGAGGGTGTGGGGATCGCACGGCTCCTCGTCGCCGGGGTAGTGACCGCGGCACCGATCGTGGCGATCCTGGCCCAACCCGACCTCGGGACGATCCTCGTCTACGGCGCCATCTTCGCCGGGATGGTCCTCGTCGCGGGCGTCAAGGGCCGACACCTGGCGGTGCTCGCCCTCCTGCTCCTGACCGGCACCGTCGTCCTCCTCCAGTCCGACCGCCTCAAGACCTACCAACTGGAACGACTCCTGGTCTTCATCGACGGCGAGGCCGACACGGCGGCTCGCTACAACCTCGAACAGGCGGAGGTGGCGATCGGCAATGGGGGGATCACCGGCAAGGGGCTGTTCCGGGGGACCCAGAACGTGTCCGACCTGGTGCCCGAGCAGCAGACCGACTTCATCTTCACGGTCATCGCCGAGGAGACGGGGTTCGTGGGCAGCGCAATCGTGCTGGGACTCTTCGCCCTGCTGCTGGCCCGGGTCTGGCGGATCGGCCGGTTGGCCGACGACCGGTACGGCCTGCTCATCGCCGCCGGGACGTTCTCGATGCTGCTGTTCCAGGTGTTCCAGAGCGTCGGGATGTCGACCGGGATCATGCCGATCACCGGGATCCCGCTGCCCCTGATCAGCTACGGCGGCTCGTCGGTGGTGGCCACCTTCCTGGCCCTCGGCCTCGTGCAGAGCGTCCACATGCGCCGCCACGAGGCCCGCCGCCGCAGCCTCTTCGTCGACGGACCACCTGGGCGGTCGCGGCGGTAGGCTGTCCACACCATGAGCTCGCTTTGGCCCGAGCTCGAGCAGTTCCTCGGCGAGGTCCAGAAGCCGGCCCGCTACATCGGCTGTGAGGACGGGATGCTCATCCCGGACCACCGGCCGGACAAGGCGGCCTGGCTGCTGGTCTACCCGGACACCTACGAGGTCGGGCTCCCCAACCAGGGTCTCCAGATCCTGTACGAAATCCTGAACGAACGGCCCGATGCGGTGGCCGAGCGGTCCTACGCGCCGTGGACCGACCTGGCTGCCGTGCTGCGCCGCGAGGGCCTGCCCCTGTTCTCGCTGGATACCCACCGAGCGGCAGGCGACTTCGACGTGCTGGCGTTCAACCTTTCGGCCGAACTCGTCTACACGAACCTGCTCGAGTGCCTGGACCTGGCCGGTGTGCCGCTGCACGCCGCCGACCGCGGGGCCGACGACCCCCTGGTGCTGGTCGGGGGACACTGCGCCTACAACCCCGAGCCCATCGCCGACTTCGTCGACGCCGCCGTGCTGGGTGACGGCGAGGAGGTCGTCTCGGAGATCAACGAGTTGGTGGCCGCCTGGAAGCGGGCGGGCCGCATCGACCGGCCGGGGCTGCTCGCCGACCTGGCCGGCATCGAGGGCGTCTATGTGCCGGGCCTCTACGAGGCCACCTGGCACGACGACGGCACGCTGGCGTCCGTGGCGCCGAACCATCCGGCGGCACCGGCGGAGGTGCCCAAGCGGACGGTCGCCGACCTCGCCGACTGGCCCTACCCCCGGCAGCAGTTGGTCCCCCTGACCGAGGTGGTCCACGACCGGCTCAACGTCGAGGTCTTCCGGGGCTGCACGCGTGGCTGCCGCTTCTGCCAGGCGGGGATGATCACGCGTCCGGTCCGGGAGCGTCCCGCCGAGCAGGTGCGCACGATGGTGGCCGACGGCCTCCGCCGCACCGGTTACGACGAGGTCGCCCTCACGTCGCTCAGCACCGCCGACTTCTCGGGCATCGAGGAGGTCGTGGCCGACACGGTCTCCGACGACGCCTGCGGGCAGGTGTCGGTGTCGCTGCCCAGCCTGCGCGTCGACGCCTTCACCGTGGGGATCGCGGGGCAGATCCAACGTGCGCGCCGCACCGGCCTCACCTTCGCCCCGGAAGCCGGCACCTGGCGGATGCGGCAGGTCATCAACAAGTTGATCCGCGAGGAGGACCTCTACGGGGCCGTCGAGTCCGCCTTCTCGAACGGTTGGCGTCGGGTCAAGCTCTACTTCCTCACCGGGCTCCCCACCGAGACCGACGAGGACACGCTCGGCATCGTCGAGCTGGCGAAGAACTGTGTGGAGATCGGCCGCCGACACCACAAGGGGGCGTCGGTGACGGTCTCGGTCGGCGGCTTCGTGCCGAAGCCGTTCACGCCCTTCCAGTGGTTCGGGCAGAACACCGAGGCCGAGTTGCGGCGCAAGGTGGGCCTCCTGCGGGACGCCGCCCGCAAGGCCAGGGGCGTGCAGCTCAAGTGGCACGATCCTCGGGCCAGCGTGGTCGAGGGGCTCCTCAGCCGTGGCGATCGGCGTCTCGGCGCTGTCGTCGAGGACGTCTGGCGCAACGGCGGCGTCTTCCAGGAGTGGAGCGAGCACTTCGACCTGGACCTGTGGCTGTCGGCGCTGGAGCGCGCCGGACTCACGCTCGAGGACCTGGTCTACCGGCATCGCCGCGAGGACGAGGCGCTGCCGTGGGACCACCTCTCGGCCGGGCTACACAAGGACTTCCTGTGGCAGGACTGGCGGGACGCCCTCGCCGAGGTCGGCCTCGAGGACTGCCGCTGGACGCCCTGCTACGACTGCGGGGCGTGCACCGGCTACGGCATCGAGCACGTCGTGGCCTCGGCGGTGCCGCCCGCGGGCGGCAGCCAGGGAACCGGTCAGGAGTTGGCCACCGGCGGCGAGGTGCCGGTGAAGCTTCTGGTCGGCGCGGGCGGGCGGGAAGCGGGCTCGTGAACGCCCCGCTCAACCCCCGACTGCGCGTGCGGTTCGCCAAGCACGGCAAGGTCCGGTTCACCAGTCACCGCGACGTGGCCCGCGTCTGGGAGCGGGCCCTGCGGCGGGTGGCCATGCCGGTGGCCTACAGCGAGGGGTTCTCGCCCCGACCTCGCCTCTCCTTCGGCCTGGCGCTGCCCACGGGCTGCGCCTCGGTGGGGGAGTACCTCGACATCGAGCTGGACCGGGTCCGAGCCGGTGAGGTCGAGCTGGACGATGAGCTGTGCCGGCGCCTGGACGCGGCGCTGCCGGCGGGCATCGACGTCCAGGGCGTGGCGCCGATCGAGCGGGGCGGCCCCTCTCTCCAGGAGGCGGTCGTGGCCTGCACGTGGGAGATAGCGGTGGCGGGCACCGGGTCCGAGCCGTCGGACCTCCCGGACGAACAGGCCCGAGCGTGGGTCGCCGGCGTCCTAGCGGCCGGGGAACTGCCCCTGGAACGGGAGCGCAAGGGAAAGCGGGTCACCGACGACGTGCGCCCCCTCGTCCACGCGCTCGACATGCTGGCCGAGGCCGAGGCCGAGGGCGGCACGTCCGTCCCGGGGGTTGGCGGCAGTGTTCGCCTGCGTGCCGTCCTCGGCACGCGACCGCGGGCGCTCCGCCCCAGCGAGTTGCTGGAGGCCGGCAACCTCGTGGCGGCAGGGGACGCGCATCCGCCCCTTCGGGCCCGGGCCGTGTGCAGGATGCACCAGTGGATCGAGGCAGAAGCCGAGGAGCCGGGCACCAGTCCGGACGACGAATTCGACAGGAACCAATTGATCATGCAGGGCGACCGGTGGACGGGCTGGCAGGAGCGAGGGCTGACCGAACCCCTCCCGCTCCCGGCCACGGCTGCCGTCTCTGCCGCGCTCGTGGGGACACGGGCGTGAACAGAAGGGAACAAGACCATGGGCGAACAGCGCCCCGAGAACACCAGTCAGAACGCAACCGAACAGGGCGACAACGCCGGTAGCGGCTTCGCCGCCCGAACGACGCCCCCGCCGCCCCCGATCGGCTCGGCAGGGCCGATCCCGCCCCCTCCCGGACCCAGGTCGGAGCCTGCGGGCAGGGAGGCGCAGGGAGGCGACGGCAACCAGGGCGGCGGCCAGGGCGGCAAGCGTCGCCGGCGTCGCCGTGGCGGCCGTGGCCGTGGTGGCGGCGGCCAGCAGAACCAGCAGGCCCAGAAGTCCGAGAAGAACAAGGGCGGCCAGCAGCAGTCCCAAAAGAAGGGCGGCCGCGGCAAGTCCACGCCGGTCGAGGCGATCACCGACGACAGCCCCCTCGAACTCGACGAGGAGACGCTGAAGTCGCGTCGCGGCCGCGAGCGCCGCGGCAAGCCCATCGGCCGCTACCTGATGTGCGTCAGTGTCACCGAGGGTGGCACCCAGATCGCCGTCCTCGAGGGCCGCAACCTCATCGAGCACTACCTGTCGCGGCCCGCCGACGACGTCAGCGAGATCCACGGCAACGTCTACCTGGCCAAGGTCCAGAACGTGTTGCCCGGCATGGAGGCGGCCTTCGTCGACATCGGGACGCCCAAGAACGCCGTGCTCTACCGGGGCGACCTGCAGTTCGACCCCGAGGAGGTCGAGGGCGGGGGCAAGGCCCGCATCGAGCAGGTGCTCCGCGCCAAGCAGACCATCCTCTGTCAGGTCACGAAGAACCCGATCGCCCACAAGGGCGCCCGCCTGACCCAGGAGGTCTCCCTGCCAGGCCGTTTCGTGGTGCTGGTGCCCAACAGCACCACCTACGGCATCTCCAAGCGCCTCCCGGACGGTGAGCGCAAGCGGCTGCGGGGCATCCTCGACCGGGTCAAGCCGGCCCAGCACGGGATCATCGTGCGCACCGCCGCCGAGAACATCACCGCCGAGGAACTCGAGCGCGACGTCGGCCGGCTGGTCCAGCAGTGGAACGACATCGAGGCGCTGTCCAAGAAGTCCCAGGCGCCGAGCCTGCTGTATCGGGAGCCGGAGGCCGTGTTCCGGTTCATCCGGGAGGAGTTCACCAAGGACTACCGGGGCGTCATGATCGACGACCGCGACCTCTACGAGAAGGTCTCGACCTACGTCCAGAGTGTCAACCCGGCGCTGGCCGACCGGGTGCAGTTCTACGACGCCGACAGCGAGCCGCTCCCGCTGTTCGAGCGCCACCACGTGCACGAACAGCTCCGCAAGGCCGTCGACCGCAAGGTCTGGCTGCCCTCCGGCGGCTCCCTCATCATCGAGCACACCGAGGCACTGACCGTGATCGACGTCAACACCGGGAAGAACGTGGGCCGTTCCAGCCTCGAGGAGACCGTGTTCCGGAACAACCTGGAGGCCGCCGAGGAGATCGCCCGCCAGCTGCGCCTGCGCGACATCGGCGGGATCATCGTGATCGACTTCGTCGACATGGACGAGCGCCAGAACCGCGACGCCGTTGCCAAGACGCTGCGCGACGCCCTGGCCCGGGACAAGACCCGGACCCAGGTGTTCGACATCTCCGACCTGGGCCTGGTCGAGATGACCCGCAAGCGCATCGGCGAGGGTCTCCTCGAGAGCTTCTCGAGCCTCTGCGAGGACTGCGACGGCCGTGGGGTGTCCCTGGACCAGGAATTGCTGCTGGCCGGAGGCAGGGCGTGACCAAGGACCACCCGACGGCTCGCGCCGTGGCCGCCGTCGCCGGTGGCGCTCCCGGGCGCCGTCGGTAGCCTGTGCGGGCTATGGCACAGGATTCCAAGTACGCAGTGATCGCCACGGGCGGCAAGCAGTACCGGGTCGAGGAGGGGCAGCAACTCCTCGTCGAGCGGCTCGGCGAGGCCTCCAGCGATCTCGAACTCCGCCCCGTCCTCCTCGTGGAGGGCGACGAGGTGCTCGCCACGCCCGAGGCGCTGGCCGGGGCCACGGTGACCGCCCGGATCGTGGGCGACGCCAAGGGCCCCAAGATCCGCGGGTTCACCTACAAGAACAAGAGCAACCAGCGTCGCCGCTGGGGCCACCGCCAGCACTACGCCCAGATCGAGATCGTGAGCATCGCCCGCGGCTAGCGGGCGGGCTCGATCCCCGAACGAGGGAGACTCCACCATGTCCAAGACCAAGGGCGGCGGTTCCACCAGGAACGGCCGAGACTCCCAGGCCAAGCGGCTCGGCGTGAAGGTCTACGACGGCACCCAGGTGACCGCCGGCTCGATCATCATCCGCCAGCGGGGCACCAAGTTCCACCCCGGCGTCAACGTGGGCCGCGGTGGCGACGACACCCTGTTCGCCACGGCGGACGGCGTCGTCAAGTTCGGCAGCCGTGGCGGGCGCAAGCTCGTCGACGTGCTGGTGGACTAGTTCCCGCCTTTCCGACCGAGTAATCCGGCCGACTCCCGGGACTCCCCGGGTTCACGGCCCCGAACCGGCTCCTCCGACGCCTCGGGGGAGCCGTTCCGCGTCCCAACCCAGGAGTTGCACCGCGCTCCGGCAGGCGAAGCGGTCGGTCATCCCACTCACGTAGTTCACGACGGCGGCCTCCCGACCCTCGACTTCCCGGATTTCCCCGGGCAGGTCGTCCGGGGTGGCCAGCAGGTGCTCGACGAGTGCCCGCAGCAGGTCGATGACCTGTTCGGCCTGCCGAACCGAGTCGGGGCGCAGGTAGATGTGCCGGTAGTTGAAGTCCCGGAAGGCGGCGAGGGCGTCGGCGGTGGCGTGGTCCATGCCGATGCGTCCGCTGCGGGCCGAGGTTCGGACCACGGCGTCGATGAAGGTTCCCAGCTGAGAGCGGCGCGTGTCGCCGCAGGTGAACCGGACCCCGTCGGGGAGCATTTCCGGGTCGACCACCCGGGCGTGGACGGCGTCCTCGAAGTCGTGGCAGACGTAGGCGATCCGGTCAGCCCAACTCACGACCTCGCCCTCGGGGGTGGCGGGGGCCGGACGTGACCACGAATGGTTGCGGATGCCGTCGAGCGTCTCGGCGCAGAGGTTCAGCGGAGCCAGCGTGACGTCGGCACCCCACTGGGCGTGGTCGTAGCCACCGTCCACGTAGGGGGACAGGGCGTCCTCGCTGGCGTGTCCGCCGGGGCCGTGGCCGCAGTCGTGGCCCAGGGCGATGGCCTCGGCCAGTGCGGCGTCGAGGCCGAGGGCGGCGGCGACGGCCCGGGCCACCTGGGCGACCTCGAGGGCGTGGGTGAGGCGGGTGCGCTGGTGGTCCTCGGGGAACACGAACACCTGGGTCTTGCCGGCGAGGCGCCGGAAGGCCGTGCTGTGCAGGATGCGGTCCCGGTCCCGCTCGAAGCAGGTGCGCAGGGGGTCGGCCGCCTCGGGGACGGCCCGGTGGCCGGCGCCCGGAGAGGACGTCGCAGCCGGATTGCGTGGGTGGGGCCCGTCGGCCTCGCGGGCCTCGCGTTCGAGGAGCACACCGGGCTCGATCGCGGCCCGGCTGTCCGCATGCGCCGTGCGCAGGTCGGCCTGGTCGGCGCCCGCACCGTGTCCGGCCATCGTCGACGCCCAGACCTGTTCTCGAGTGGCGGCCGGGTGCTCCTCCTGCATCCGGCCACCCTACGTCCGGCCCGATGGGGACGGAGCCCCGGTCCCTCGCGGGGCCGTCGGTAGGCTTTTGGGCATGTCGCAGTTCGTGGACGAGTGCGGGCTGAACGTCCGGGGCGGCGACGGCGGGGCCGGCGCCGTGTCCTTCCGTCGGGAGGCCCACGTGCCCAAGGGCGGACCCGACGGCGGCGACGGTGGCGACGGCGGCAACGTGTGGCTGGTGGCCGACCACAACGTTGCCTCGCTGCTGGCGTTCAAGGACCATCCTCACCGACGGGCCGGCAATGGCACGCACGGGTCGGGCGGCAAGCGCCACGGCCGTGCCGCCGAGGACCTGGTCCTCAAGGTGCCGGAGGGCACGAGCGTCCACGACCTCTACTCCGACGAGCGCCTGGCCGACCTGGTCCGCCACGGCGACCGCTGCCTCGTCGCCGAGGCGGGGATCGGCGGCAAGGGCAACGCCAAGTTCCTCTCCAACAAGCGGCGGGTTCCGGGTTTCGCCGAACAGGGCGAAGAGGGGGAGGAACGCTGGTTGCGCCTCGAGTTGCGGCTCATGGCCGACGTGGCGCTGGTGGGCTTCCCGAACGTCGGCAAGAGCACCCTCATCTCGCGGATCTCGGCGGCCAAGCCCCGGATCGCCGACTACCCGTTCACGACGCTCGAGCCGAACCTCGGCGTGGTGCGGCCCGAGGGACGCGGCGAGTACGTCGTGGCCGACATCCCCGGACTGATCGAGGGAGCTGCCGAGGGCAAGGGGCTCGGCCACCGCTTCCTGCGGCACGTCGAGCGGGCACGGATACTGGTCATCATGCTGGACCTGGCGCCGACCGTCGAGCGACCGCCCGGCGAGCAGCTCGAGGTGCTCCTGAAGGAGCTCGGGGCCTACCAGCCGGACCTGCTCGAGCGTCCCCGGATCGTGGTCGGATCCCGTGCTGACGTGGCCGGGGAGGACGCCGTGTTCGACGGCGATCGCCTGTCGGCCCTCACCGGCGAGGGCCTCGAGACCCTCGTGCACCGCATGGGAGACGCCATCGAGGAGGTCCGGGCCACCCACGTGGAGGGCCCGCCGGTCGTGGTGCACCGGCCTGAGCCCGAGGGCGTGGCCGTCACCCGCGGCGAGGACGGCGCCTGGGAGATCGCCGACAGGCACATCGCCCGCACGGTCAACCTGAACGACCTCACCAACCCGGACGCCCTCGAGTACGTCCACGGCAAGTTGCGCTCGATGGGCGTCGACCGGGCCCTCGCCTGTGCCGGGGTGAAGGAAGGCGAAACCGTCCGTATCGGCCGCCTCGAGTTCGACTACGAAGAGGACTCGTGAGCACCGCCGGCAGGACCGTCGTCGTCAAGGTCGGGTCCTCGTCGATCACCGACGACGAGGGCAAGGTCGACCGCGCCCTCGTGGCCAAGCTCTGCAACGAAGTGGCGGCACTGCGCGGCGAGGGTCACCGGGTGCTCGTCGTCACCTCCGGGGCCATCGCCGCCGGTCTGGACGACCTCGGCATGGGCGGTGACCGGCGGCCCCGCGACGCCGTGACCCTCCAGGCCGTGTCGGCTGTGGGGCAGGGAAACCTGATCGGCACCTACCAGGAGGCGCTGGGACGCCACGGACTCATCGCCGGACAGGTGCTACTGGCCCCGCTGGACTTCTTCGTGCGGGCCCAGTACCTGCACGCACGCGGCACCCTCACCCGCCTGCTCGAACTCGGGGTCGTGCCCGTGGTCAACGAGAACGACGCCATCGCCGACGACGAGATCCGCTTCGGCGACAACGACCGGATCGCCGCACTGGTGGCGCACCTGGTCGAGGCCGACCTGCTGGTGCTGCTGACCGACACGCCTGGCCTGTTCACCGCCGACCCGCGCCTCGACGCCGGGGCGTCGCTCATCGAGGAGATCATCGAGTTCGACCACGAGATGGAGGGCCTGGCCGGCGGTACCGGCACGGTACGGGGCAGCGGCGGCATGGCCTCGAAGCTGGCGGCCGCCAAGATCGCCTCGTGGTCCGGGGTGCCTGCCGTGATCGCCGATGCCCGGCGCGAGGGCGTCGTGGTCGACGCCGTGGCCGGTCGGCCGGGCGTGGGCACCCTCGTACGCGCCCGCGAGGGCCGGCTGGGGGCACGCCGACTCTGGATCGCGTTCGCCGTCGGCTCCTCGGGCCAGGTGGCGGTCGATGCCGGCGCACGGCGGGCGCTGGAGGAGCGGCGGGTGTCGCTGCTGCCGGCCGGCGTGACCGGCGTGGAGGGCAGGTTCGAGTCGGGGAACGCCGTCGAGGTGGTCGATCCCGACGGCACCGTCTTCGCCAAGGGCATCGTGCGCCACGACTCGGCGCTGCTGCGGGCCCACCTGGGTCGCCGAACGGGCGACCTGCCCGAGGGCGTCCCGCACGAGGTCATCCACGCCGACGACCTGGTCGTCCTCCCGCGCTGACGGCGGGGGGAAGCCGCTCAGTCCCAGAGACGGCGGCGGATCGGGCCGAGCATCAGGTGGGCCTCGGGGACGCCGGTGCGGAAGGCCGCCGCCAGGTACACGAGGCCGGCGACGCCGAGCGCCAGCGGGGCGGCCAGGAGCGGGTGCAGCCCGCCGAGGAGCAGCTTCGCTGCGGCACCGGTGAGGAAGGCCAGCGAGGCCGGGACCGCCAGAGATCCGAGTGCTCCGGCGGGGGAGGGGAGGTCGGCGGCCGCCCGGCGGGCCCGTCCGGAGAGCAGTCCCAGTTCGACCCAGGCGGCCACCGCCGAGCCCAGGGCCAGGCCGGCGGCGCCGAGGTGCGGGGCGGCAGCCGCGGTGCCGATGCCGAGGGTGCCGGTGCCGAAGTCGCCGTCGAGCACCCAGACCTCGTCGAACTGGAACATGAGCGCCACGCCGACGACGGCGGCCACGACGACACGGATGCCGGCGATGCGGGCCGGACCGGCCGTGTCGCCGACCGAGTGGCAGGTCCCCTGGAGCACCCGGGAGACCGAGGTGGCGGGAAGCCCCAGTGAGTAGGCGGCCAGCACCAGCCACACCACCCGGGCGTCGTCTGCGTCGAAGGCCCCCCAGCCGAACAGAGCGTCCACGATCGGCTCGCCGACTGCCACATAGGCCACGCCGCTGAACACCGTGAAGAAGGCCGTGCGCCGAAGCGCGGCGGAGGTCCGCCCGGCGAGTGCCGCCGTGTCGCCGGCGCGGGACATCTCGGGCAGTTCGGCGGCGGCAACGCTGAGGGCGAACAGGCTGAGCGGGAGCAGGTAGAGGGCCTGGGCCGAGAGCAGGGCGGCGACGGCGCCGGTGGCGAGGAGGGAGGCCAGCACCAGGTCGACGTAGCCGGAGAGTTGCACGACGCCGCGCCCCAGCACGGCAGGAACGAATCGCCGTCGCACCTCGACGACGCCGGGATCCTTGCGGTCGAGGCCGGGTCGCAGCTCGGGGAGGAGGGTCCGCACTGCCAGGGCCTGGATCCCGAACTGGAGCAGGCCGCCGGCCACGAGGCCCCAGGCCAGCGCCCGGGCCGCCCCCTCAGCTTCCCAGTCGGCGAACAGTGCGGCGAGAAGCACCAGGATCTGGGCCCCGTTCCACAGCACCGGCGCCACGTACGGCAGGAAGAAGCGCCGGTGGCTGTTGAGCACCCCGAGGCACCAGGCCGACAGCACAAGGAAGCCGACGCCGGCTGTGGTGACCCGGATGAGGTCGATCGTGAGCTCGTGTCGGGGCCCGTCGAAGCCGGGGGCCAACAGCGAGGTGAGTGGTCGGGCGAAGACGATGCCGAAGAGGGCGAGGCCGCCGGACAGCACCGCCATGAGGCCGGCCACGGCGCCCGCCACCCTCCCGGCCTCCTCGTCGCGGCCCTCGCCCAGCAGCCGCGAATAGACGGGGATGAACGAGGCCGACAGCGACCCCTCACCGAGCAGGTTCTGGAGCACGTTGGGGATGCGCAGGGCGGCACCGAAGGCGTCGGCGGCGGGGCCGAGGCCCAGGACCGAACGCAGCAGCGACTCGCGCAGCAGCCCGGCGAGCCGGGACCAGAGGATCCCCGAAGCCACCGAGCGGGCGCCCTGCGGGTGCTCGCCGCCGTCCGCCGTGGGAGCCTCCTCCATGCGGTCGACCCTAGTTCTCGGCCCGGAATCGGAGAGGTAGGCCGGGCCGGCGGGGGCACGTGGGCAGCGGAGCGGGGGAGGGGGTGCCGGTAGCCTGCACTCCCGTGAGCGTCACCACCTCGACCATTCCCGACCTGGGCCGCCGCGCCCGCGGAGTGGCTCCCGCCCTCGCCGTGGCGACCACGGCGCAGAAGGACGACGCCCTGCGCGCCGCCGCCGACGGCCTGCTGGCCGACGCCGGGCAGATCCTGGAGGGCAACGAACTGGACCTCGTGCGCGGCGAGGTCGAGGGCATCGCCCCCGGCCTGCTTGACCGCCTGCGTCTCGACGAGTCCCGCCTCGAGGGGATGGCTTCGGGCCTGCGCCAGGTGGCCGAACTGCCCGACCCGGTGGGCCAGGTCACCGATGCCTGGGACCGCCCCAACGGCCTGGCGATCTCCAAGGTCCGGGTGCCGCTCGGCGTCGTGGCGATCATCTACGAGATGCGCCCCAACGTCACCAGCGACGCCTTCGGACTGTGCCTCAAGTCCGGCAACGTGGCGTTCCTGCGGGGCTCCTCGGCCGCCCTCGAGTCCAACCGGGCCATCGCCGCATCGATCCGGGCGGCCGTCGCCGGGACGGGCCTGCCGGCCGACTCGCTGGTGCTGGTCGAGGACGTCAGCCGCGAGGCCGCCGTCGAGTTCATGCGCCTGCGGGACAGTATCGACTGCCTGATTCCGCGGGGCGGGCCGTCGCTGATCCGCTCGATCCTCGAGAACGCCACCGTGCCCTACGTGATCGACGGGGACGGCAACTGCCACGTGTACGTGGACGCCGCCGCCGACCTCGACATGGCGGTGTCGATCCTCCACAACGCCAAGACGCAGCGGCCCTCGGTCTGTAACGCCGCCGAGAGCCTCGTCGTGCACACCGACGTGGCCGACGAGTTCCTGCCGATGGCCCTGGCCGCCCTCGACGGCGTGGAGTTCGTGGGCGACGGCCGGTCGCGGATGATCGCCCCGTCCATCGGGGTGGCCGAGGACGACGACTACGCCACCGAGTTCCTGGACCTGAAGCTCTCGGTGCGGGTGGTCACGAACCTGGACGAGGCCATCCACCATGTCAACCAGACCGGCAGCGGGCATTCGGAGGCCATCGTCACCACCGACGAGGCGGCCGCCGAGCGGTTCTGCAACGAGGTCGACGCCGCCGCCGTTTTGGTCAACGCCTCGACCCGCTTCGTCGACGGCGAGGAGTTCGGCTTCGGCGCCGAGATCGGCATCAGCACCCAGAAACTCCACGCCCGCGGCCCCATGGGCCTCGCGCAGCTGACCACCGAGAAGTACGTGGTGCGCGGCGGCGGCCAGGTCCGGGGTTGAAGCGTCCAGCGAACCCGGCCGCTGTGAAATCCGACCGCCACCCCCTCCTGATGCCGGACCGGAAGTGACCCCTCGGTAGCCTCGGCGCCATGTCGAACCCTGTAGCCCCGGCCAACGAGCCCCGCTTCGCCGACGTCCCCGGCGTGCGCGAGTCGCTGGCCGACGCCAACTACCTGGCCGACGAGGGCATCGCCGGCATCGTCTACCTCGCGGACCGGCTCGGCAAGCCCATCCTCGTCGAGGGTCCCGCCGGCACCGGCAAGACCGAGCTGGCCAAGAGCGTCGCCGCCATCACCGGCGCACGCCTGATCCGCCTGCAGTGCTACGAGGGCCTCGACGAGTCCAAGGCCCTCTACGAGTGGAACTACAAGAAGCAGCTCCTGCGCATCCAGGCCGAGGGTGACGACGCCTGGTCCGAGATCGAGGAGGACCTCTTCTCCGAGGAATTCCTGCTGACTCGGCCGCTGCTCGAGGCGATCCGCGCCGAGGAGCCGGTCGTGCTGCTCGTCGACGAGGTCGACCGGGTCGAGGTCGAGACCGAGGCGCTCCTACTCGAGATCCTCTCCGAGTACCAGGTGTCGATCCCCGAGTTGGGCACCGTCGCCGCCAACCAGGTGCCGCTGGTGTTCCTGACCTCCAACGCCACCCGGGAGCTCTCCGAGGCGCTCAAGCGCCGCTGCCTCTACCTCTACATCGACTACCCCGACCTCGAGCGGGAGCGCCAGATCGTCGAGGCGAAGGTCGAGGGCATCAACGAGAACCTCGCCGACCAGGTGGCCCGCATCGTGCGCTCGATCCGCCAACTGGACCTCAAGAAGCACCCCTCGGTGTCGGAGACCCTCGACTGGGCCCGCACCCTCGTGCTGCTCGGCATCGACAAGGTCGACGCCGAGACGGCCACCGAGACCGTCAACATCCTGCTCAAGTACCGCACCGACATCGACAAGGCGGTCAAGGAGTTCGCGGACAATCCGGACGACCTGACTGCCGGAGACTGAGCCGGCCCCGGGCTTCCGCCCCACGATCCGCTCCGACCCGACGATGAGCCTCGCCGAACCCCCGACCCGGGCCGGAGACAAGCCGCTCCTCGACCTGCTCAGCGACTTCATCGTCGAGCTCCGCCGAGCGGGCCTGCCGGTCAGCCTGACCGAGAACCTCGACGCCATGGAGGCGGTCACCCACGTTCCGATCGAGGACCGGGAGGCCTTCAAGTACGCCCTCGGCGCCACCCTGGTCAAGAACCACGCGCACTGGAAGGCATTCGAGGTCGTCTTCGAGGTCTACTTCTCGCTGCGGGGACCCGAGTACGAGGTGATCCGGGAGGGAGACGACGTCGCCCCGGCCGACGAGGACGCCGAGTTCGCTCCCGGCCAGGGTCAGCAGCCCCAGGGCGGCGGCGGGGGCATGCAGGCGCTCACGCCCGAGCAGTTGGCCGAGATGCTCTTCAAGGCGCTCATGAACGGTGACGCCGCCATGCTGGCCGCCCTCGCCCGCCAAGCGGTCACCCGCTACGCCGGCATGGAGCCGGGCCGGCCCGTCGGCGGCACGTACTACCTGTACCGCACCCTGCGCAACCTCGAGCTGGACGAGATGCTCGACAACCTCATGGAGGCCTCGCGCGACGAGGCCCCCGAGGACCTCACGCCGCTCGAGGAGCGCCTCGAGCGGGACGAGTTCGCCGACCGGATCGAGCAGCTCAAGCGCGAGATCGAGGCCGAGATCCGGCGTCGGCTGGTGGCCGACCGGGGCGTCGACGCCATGGCCAAGACGCTGCGCAAGCCCCTGCCCGAGGACGTCGACTTCATGCACGCCTCGCGGGAGGAGCTGGCCAACCTGCGCAAGGCCATCTACCCGCTTACCCGCAAGTTGGCCGTGCGCCTGGCCCGCAAGCGCCGCCACGGCCGCAAGGGCCCCCTCGACTTCCGCAGCACCATGCGCCACTCGCTCAGCTACGGCGGCGTGCCGGCCGAGCCCAAGTTCAGGTTCCCGCGGCCCGCCAAGCCCGAGATCATGGTCGTGGCCGACATCTCCGGGTCGGTGGCGGCGTTCGCCCGCTTCACGCTGCACCTGGTCTACGCCATCAGCAGCCAGTTCTCGAAGGTCCGCTCGTTCGTCTTCATCGACGGCCTCGACGAGGTCACCCGCTTCTTCGAGGGCGTCGAGGACATCGGCGAGGCGGTGCACCGGGTCAACACCGAGGCCGACGTGGTCTGGGTGGACGGGCACTCGGACTACGGGCACGCCCTCGGGGTGTTCTGGGAGCGCTTCAACCGCGACATCAGCCCCAAGACCACGGTTCTGGTCCTCGGCGACGCCCGCAACAACTACCACGCCTCCCAGTCGTGGATCCTCAAGGAGGTCCAGCACCGGGCCCGCAAGGTCTATTGGCTGAACCCCGAACCCCGGGCCTACTGGGACACCGGCGACTCGATCGTGGGGGAGTACGGCACCCACTGCGACGGCGTGTACGAGGTGCGCAACCTGCGCCAGTTGGAGACCTTCGTCGAGAAGCTGGTGTAGCGGGCCGGCGCTCCCGCTACCGGTGGCCGTTGCGCAGCAACTCGGCCAGCCGAAACGCCAGGTCGATGCTCTGCTGGCCGTTGAGGCGGGGGTCGCACATGGTCTCGTAACGCTGGCCCAGGTCGGCGGTGGCGACCTCGGCACCGCCGCCAAGGCATTCGGTGACGTCGTCGCCGGTGAGCTCGAGGTGGACGCCGCCGGGGATGGTGCCGACGAAGCGGTGGGCGGCGAAGAAGCCGGACACCTCGGCCAGGACGTCGTCGAAGTGGCGGGTCTTGCGGCCGTCGTCGGCGGTGAAGGTGTTGGCGTGCATCGGATCGCACACCCACACCACAGGATGGCCGGCGTCGCGCATGGCCTCCAGCAGCGGCGGCAGGCTGTCGACGACCTTGGTCGCGCCCATGCGGGTGATCAGGGTGAGGCGACCTGGGGTGCGGTCGGGGTTGAGCGCCTCACACAGGGCCAACACCTCGTCGGCGGTGGCCGTGGGGCCGACCTTGCAGCCGAGGGGGTTGTGGATGCCCCGCAGGAACTCGACGTGGGCGCCGTCCGGTTGGCGGGTGCGCTCGCCGATCCAGAGCATGTGTGCGGAGCAGTCGTACCAGTCGCCGGTGAGGGAGTCGCGGCGGGTGAGGGCCTCCTCGTAGCCGAGCAGGAGCGCCTCGTGGCTGGTGTAGAAGTCGACCTGGCTGAGTTCTGCCAGGCGGTCAGACGTGACGCCGCAGGCCCGCATGAACTGGACGGCCCGATCGATCTCGCCGGCCAGTTCCTCGTAGCGCTGCCCGGCGGGGCTGTCGGCGACGAACTCGCGGTTCCACTGGTGGACGCGGGAGAGATCGGCGAAGCCGCCCTTGGTGAAGGCCCGCAGCAGGTTGAGGGTGGCGGCAGCCCGGTGGTAGGCGGTGAGCAGGCGGGTGGGGTCGGCGACCCGGTCGCCCTCGGTGAAGCCGATGTCGTTGACGATGTGGCCGCGGAAGGAGGGCAGCTCGACGCCGTCGACGGTCTCGGTGTCGCTGGAGCGGGGCTTGGCGAACTGGCCGGCGATGCGGCCGACCTTCAGGACGGGGACCCCGGTGTAGTAGGTGAGAACGACCGCCATCTGGAGGATGACCCGCAGGCGGTCGCGGATGGAGTCGGCCGAGGTGTCGAAGGACTCGGCGCAATCGCCGGCCTGGAGCAGGAACGCCTCGCCGCGCGTGACCGCGGCGAGCGCCTCGGTCAGGTCGCGGGCCTCGCCGGCGAAGACCAGCGGCGGCAACTCGCGCATCTCGTCGAGCACCGCCTCATGGACGGCGTCGTCTGGCCAGACGGGCTGCTGGAGGGCCGGCCGGTCGCGCCACGAGCGCGGATCCCAGTCGGGGCCGGAACGCGAGGGGGTTCCGGTGCGGGTTTCGGTGTCCACGGCGAAAGCCTACGGGGAGGGCGCGCGCGCCGGTGAATATCGGCAGGTGTGCGCCGGTTGCCCACCGGCCGGGCCGGCAGGCGGTGGGGCCGGTCAGGCCGCGTCGTTGGCGACTTCGGACGCCCGGTCGCGGACCGTGTTGACCGCACGCTTCACCAGGCGGCGGGCCGCCTCGGCGGTGACACCGAGCTCCTCGCCGACCTCGCGGTACGATCGCTTGCGGCCGTCATGGAGGCCGAAGCGCTGCTCGACGGCGTAGCGGGCACGGGAGTCGAGGACGTCGAGCAGGCCCATGGCCCTCTCGTTCTCGGCCCGGTCCATCACCTCGGCCTCGGGTCCGGGGGTGGCGTCGGGGAGGAGGTCGACCAACTCGTTGCTGTCGTCGTCGCCGATGGTGCGGTCGAGGGAGGTGGGGGTGGTCAGCCGGTGGAGGCGGGCGTGCTCCTCGTCGAGCTCGTCGCCGTTGCCGGAGACGGCCCGCAGGGCGGCCCGCAGGCTGGCCGAGCGGTCGCCGGGGAGGCGGACCAGGCTGGCCTTCTGGTCGAGGGCCCGGCCGATGGCCTGGCGGATCCAGAAGGTGGCGTAGGTGGAGAACTTGAAGCCCTTGCGCCAGTCGAACTTGTCGACGGCGTGCTCGAGGCCGAGGTTGCCCTCCTGGATGAGGTCGAGCAACTCCATGCCGGGAGGCAGGGGGTAGCGGCGGGCGACGCTGACCACGAGGCGCAGGTTGGAACGGATGAACCGGTCCTTTGCCTGGGCGGCCTTGCGGATGGCCCGGTCGAGGGCGGCGCCGGTCTCGCCGGCCTCCTTCTTGGCACGGGCCTCGGCGCCTGCCTCGATGATCTGGGACAGCTCTCGCTCCTCCTGGGCGTTCAGGAGGGGGACCATGCCGATCTCGTTCAGGTACTG
>DEAL01000017.1:30251-30760 GCA_002346745.1 Candidatus Neomicrothrix sp. UBA2983
GTTCAGGTACTGGCCGACGGAATCACTCATCTTCTGCTCACACTCTTCTGTGGTGTTGGGGGGATCTGGGACCGCGCGCTGGCACCCGGCGAATTGCGAAGGGGTAGGAGCCGTTCCGATTCATCGGGGTCTCGGCTGCTCCGACGAGTGCACATACAAGCACAGATCGTGGTCGAAGGGAAGCCCGAACCGTATGACTGGTGGCACATGAATGCATAATCGCAGGTCAGCGGCCCTGAATAATCGCAGGCCAGCAACCCTGAATGGTTGGTATTTCCCGTGATGTGGGATGCCAAGGGCGTCCCGGCGTCGTCCGTTCCGTTGCATGCCCACTGGGTAGGCTCCCCCCGTGACCGACGCCGCGGCGCCTGCCCCCATGCGGATCGGTGTGTTCGGCGGCACCTTCGACCCGCCCCACGCCGGCCATGCGGCGGCGATCGAGGCGGCGGTCGCCCACCTCGCCCTCGGCCGACTGCTCGTCATGGTGGCCGGCGACCCGTGGCAGAAGA
>DEAL01000017.1:31053-33582 GCA_002346745.1 Candidatus Neomicrothrix sp. UBA2983
TCACCGGCGACCCGTGGCAGAAGACGGCAGCGGGGCAGGTCACGCCGGCCGCCGATCGCCTGGCGATGGCGGCGGCCCTGCGAGAGGGGCTGCTGGCGGATCGCCCCGATCTGGACGCCGTGGTGCGCCTCGACGACCGGGAGGTCCGCCGGGAGGGGCCATCGGCCACGGCCGACACCTTGGCCGAACTGGCCGGCGAGTACCCCGGTGCCGAGCTGCTGCTCCTGCTGGGCGCCGATGCCGCCGCCCTGCTCGACACCTGGCTGCGCCCCACAGAGGTGCGCAACCGTGCCACGATCGTCGTCATGCGACGGTCGGGAACCGAGGGCGGTGCGCCACCGGGTTGGGCGGTGGAGGAGTTGGACGTCGACCTGCCAGCGTTGTCCAGCAGCGAACTTCGGGACCGCTACGCCGCCGGCGAGTTGTGCACCGGCCTTGTGCCCGAGGGCGTCGACCGGGTGGTGCGAGACCTCGGGCTCTACGGGGCGGGCGGGCGACCGTGAGCGTTGAGGAGGCACGCGAGGGGTCGACGCCACCGCCGCGGCCGCGGCTCGAGGTCCCGACGCACCCACCGCGCTTTCGTCAGCGGGTGCCGACGCCGCCGCTGCCACCACTCTGGCGGTGGGGCTTCCCGTTGCTGCTGCTCGCCGCCGCCGTCTGGTCGGCGTTCCTCGTACTCGAGGGCTTCGACCGGGTCCTCGACAGCGAGGAGGGCGAGATGGTCGAGGTGGTCACCGACCCGACCGTGCCGGGCTTCGAGGCGTTCGTGGAGCAGACCTGGTCGCTGCTGGCCGCGTCCGAGGACGACGGCGGCGGGCTTACCGGCGTGGCCGTCCTGGCGGTGGCCGACCGGCAGAACGGGGGCGGCACCGTGCTGGTGCTTCCGCCCGAGTCGCGCTCGGGTGGAGGATCCCTCGTGGACGCCTACGCGGCGGGTGGCGAGGCCGGGCTGCGGGCCGCCGTCGTCGGCCTGCTGGACGTGGAGGTCGGCGGCACCGCGTTGCTGACCCCGGCCCGTCTGACCAGCCTGGTGGAGCCGGCCGGACCGATCGACGTGACCTCCGAGGGCGAGGTGGTGGCCGGTGCCGACGCGGCCGGCTGGCTGGCAGAGGCATTCGAGGATCCGATCCGGCGGGTGTCCCGCCAGGAGGCCTGGTGGCGGGCGTGGCTCCAGGCCGTCGGTGCGGCGACCGACCCCGACGAGCGCCTGCCGGCCATCGCCATCGAGGTCGTGGACGTGGTACGGGCGATCAGCGGTGGCGACCTGCGGGTCGTGGCCTGGCCGTCGCTCGATCCGGCGCCCGACTGGGTGGCAGGCACGGTGATCGAGACCTTCCCGTTCCCGATCCCGGCCGCGCCCGGAGCCCGCACCACGGTGCGGCTGCTCAACGGGCACGGAGACTTCACCCTGGACGAGCTGGCCCGACAGTTGCTGGTGGCCGCCGGTGCGGAGGTGTCGGTGGTGGGCAACCACGAGGACTTCGACGTGATCGGCACGCGGGTGTTGTACCGGGATCCGGCCCTGGAGGCCGAGGCGGCCCGCCTGGCGGTCGTCGTGGGCGGCGGCACCCTCCAGGACCCGCTGCTCAGTCCTGCCGCCGACCTGACCGTCGTGCTGGGCGCCGACTTCGCCGCCGAGCACGGCGAGGCGTCCACGACCCTCCTCGGCGACGCCGTGTCCGGATAGCGTCGCCGCCCGTGGAGGACTCGGACGTCGACCCGCGCCGCTGGGCGCTCGAAGCCGCCCATGCCGCCGACGGGGGACTGGGCCGCGACACCGTCGTCATCGACGTCGGCGACGTGCTGGCGGTCACCGACCTCTTCGTGGTCACCAGCGGCGCCAACGCCCGACAGGTCCGGGCCATCGTCGACGACGTGGAGGAGTTCGTGGCGCTGGCCGGCGGTCCGCGCCCGGTGCGCGTCGAGGGTCGGGACACCCGGCAGTGGGTGCTGATGGACTACGCCGGCTTCGTGGTCCACGTCTTCGACGAGGAGACCCGCGCCCACTACGACCTCGAACGCCTTTGGTCCGACTGCTCGCGAGTTGATTTCGCTGAGGGGTGAGGTAACGGCCCCGTCGGAGTCGGCCTAGCGTTTCGCCCCATGCGTCAGGGGGCGGTGCATGCGGCCGCGGTGCTGGAGTTCGCCGCAGGCGGCCATGGGGTCACCGAGGCACAGGCGTTCGGCACGTACCTGCTGACCTTCTTCGTCGGCCTCGACCGGGGCTGATCTGACAGGCCCGGCGGGGCTGATCTAGCGTGCCGGCCGTGCGGAGGGGGTGCGGGTACGTCGGGGGCCGTCGGGGGCCGCTGGTCGTCGTCGTTGCCGCACTGCTCGTCGCCGGCTCGTGCGGCGGAGGAGGTGACGCTGCCCCCGACTTCGAGCCCATTGTGCGCATCACCACCACACTGCCAACACCGCAGGCCTCGACCCAGCCGACGACCAGCAGCCCGGAGACTCCCGCCGACAGCGCCGCGACGACCGTCCCGACCGCGGCGACCGTCTCCACGACCGGAACCGCGACCACGA
>DEAL01000017.1:33954-51100 GCA_002346745.1 Candidatus Neomicrothrix sp. UBA2983
CGACCGGAACCGCGACCACGACCGCAGCGCCCGACCAGTCGACCAGGTTCGACCTGTTCGACGACGGGTGGTCGTTCCGCAACTATCGGGGCCGCGACGCCGGTGCCTTCGGGGTCGAGGACGCCATCGCCCTGTTCGGCGCCGACGCCGTGTGCGTCGAGTCGGAGGGCCCCTGCACCCCTCGGCCTGCTGCGGCCGAGTGGATCGAGATGGTCGCCACCTCCATGGGCTACGGCGTCTGCGAGGGCATGACCGTCTCGGCCCTCGACCGGTTCCTCGTCGGCGAGGAACCCCTCACCGGCGATCTGCCCCTCACCGAGGACGTCCAACGCCGGGTCGCCCGCCTGTTCAGCACGCAGTACCTCGACGACCTCATCAACGCCACGCGTCAGTGGCGCAAGCGCTCCGTCGCCGACATCGTCGCCGAACTCGAGGCGTCCTTCGCCGACCCGTCCCACGAGCAGTACACGCTCGGGGTCTACACCGGCGGCGGAGGACACAGCGTGCTCCCGCGCGGCATCGAGTGGCAGCCCGACGGGCGGGCCGTGATCCTCGTCTACGACCCGAACTGGCCCCAGCGCGACCGCTACATCGAGGTCGACCCCGTCAACGACTCCTGGCGCTTCGGCTATTTCGGCGCCGACCAACTCACCGACCCCGAAGCCTGGACCGGCAACGGGAAGCGGATGGACCTGTCACCCCTGTCGGTCCGCGAGGCGCCGTTTCCTGAGCCCTTCTCGGGCTCCGGTACCGGAACCGGCCTGTTGCTGGCCGTCACCGCCGAGGACCGCAACTGGGCGCTGACCATCGGCGCCGGCGGCGGCGCCACCCGGGTCTCCGGTGACACGGCCGTCCCCGGCGAGAACGGCGTCGTGGCTGTGATCCGGGCCGGCACCTACGGCGCGGACACCGCCCTCGTCCGTGTTCCAGAGCGCAACGTGGCCCTGTCCCTCGAGGGAGAGAGCCGCATTACAGCCATCGCCGAGACGGGAACCGCCTCCGTCGCCGTCCTCGGGCAGGCCGAGGTCGCCATCGCCTCCGGTGCCACGGAACTCCGCGTGGCCGTCGACTCCGTCGAGGAGTCGCAGGTGGCGCTCGCCACCGAGGCCGAGTACATCACGATCGACGTCCCCAAGGAGGTCAATGTGGTCGCCACCCTCGAGGAAGCGTCCTCGAACATCGACTTCCGTGACGTCGAGGGCCGGACCGTCCAACAGGTCGAGGTCGAGCGCGCTGACGAGCGCCTGGACGTGGCGGTGAGCGTCGAGGATGGCGCCGAGGCCAGCCAGCCTCAGGCCGCAGCCGCCGAGGTCCGGGCCGCCGAGGAGGAGGGACTGCTCGACGGGATCGACGAGACCCCGCCACCGACGACGAGACCCATCGGCGACGAGGACCCGGCCGACGCGACGACCACGACACCCGCGCCCACGACCACCTGGGCGGCAACCGTTCATCCCGACGACTGCACGATCGACCTCTTCGAGGACGGTTCCGAGTCCGGCTGGTGCGACGACGGCACCTCCTGGTGGCATGACGCCGACGGCACCTGGAGCCGCACCGAAGTCGACCTTGTGACGGGATGTTGGACGACGACCTCCAGCGACGGCTGGGAATCAGGCTGGTGCGACGGGAGTGGTCTGCCCGAGCGCAGCTGGTACGAGGACGGCACCGGCTACCGCTCCGAGTCGCTCACCGACCCGTCGACGGGCTGCACCAGAAGCACCGACTCCGCCGGCATGGACGAGACCTGGTGCCCGGACCTCGGATTCCAGACCGCCGCCGAGGTTGACGTGGTGGTCGCCACGACGGTTCCGGGAGGCGTCAACGAGCTGTTGCCTGAAGGTTGCACACGTGAGTTCTACGACGACGGCTCGGAGTCCGGCTGGTGTGAGGACGGCACCTCCTGGTGGGTCGGCGTTGACGGCTACACCTCGCACACCGCAGTGGACCTGGCGACCGGTTGCAGTCGGACCACCGACTCGACGGGCTTCGATCAGACGTGGTGTCCCGAACTCCTCGTGGACATCACTGAGGCGGAGGGCAGCAGCGCGGACCCGGTCGAGGAGGGCTGCGAACTGACGATCAATGACGACGGCTCGGAGTCCGGCTGGTGCGAGGACGGCTCTTCGTGGTGGCTGGGGGTGGACGGATCGTGGACCAGAGTCGATGTCGACGCAACCGGCTGTGGATTCGCGACCTCGAGTGACGGCTCGTCGAGCGGCTGGTGCCCGAACGGCACGTCCTGGTGGAACCGTGCGGATGGTGGATGGGGCCAGACCACCGTCGATGCAACCACCGGCTGCACCACAACCACCGGCCACACCGGCCTCGACTCGACCTGGTGCCCAGATGGCGCGGGCGGCGAGAACCCGAAGACGACGTGGGCGGATCCCACGAGCACGACGTGGGCGGATGTGTCGTCGACGACCTCGGTCGAGCTCACCAGTACGACGTGGGTGGACGCGGCGACCACCACCTGGCTCGATGCCGCGACGACGACCTTGGCTCCTGGCTGCACCGTCACGTACGGAGAGGACGGCTCCGAGTCGGGCTGGTGCCCGGACGGATCCTCCTGGTGGAACGGTGCCAACGGATTCTGGAGCCGGACCGAGGTCGACGACGCAGGCTGTGGAGCGTCGACCTCGAGTGACGGTTCCTCGAGTGGTTGGTGCCCGGACGGTTCCTCCTGGTGGAGCGCGGCCGACGGCGCCTGGGGGCAGACCACTGTCGACGCCACCACCGGCTGCAGCCGGTCCACCGACAACACGGGCTACGACTCGACCTGGTGCCCGGAGTCGGCCACCACCACCACGACCACCACGACGACCCTTCCCGCCACCACGACCACCACCACGACCACCACCACGACCACCACGACGACCCTTGCCGCCACGACCACGACGACGACCCTTCTCGCCACGACCACGACGACGACCCTTCTCGCCACGACCACGACCACCTCGATCGTTCCGATCGCGAAGGCCAACTGCACCCTCACGGCCTACGACAACGGCGACGAGTCCGGCTGGTGCGACGACGGCACGTCCTTCTGGTGGGGGAGCGACGACTACTGGTCCATCACCGCCCACAGCGCCGACTCGGGCTGCTCGGTCACGGCCTCCTCGAACGGCAGCTCCTCGGGCTGGTGCGACGGCTCCGGCTGGGAACAGAACCGGTCCTGGTGGACGAGCGCCTCGGGCTATGTCTCCACCACGGTCACCAACGTCTGGACCGGCTGCACCACGACCACCGACACCGACGGCTACTACGACTACTCGTGTCCCTCGGAATACCCAACCGGCCCGGCGTACAACGCCAACTGCAGCCTGACCTGGTACGACAACGGCGACGAGTCCGGCTGGTGCGACGACGGTTCCTCCTGGTGGAACGCCGTCGACGGCACGTGGACCCTGACCGCCAGCAGCGCGCAGTCCGGCTGCTCCGTCACCTCGGGCTCCAACGCTGCCATCTACATCTGGTGCGACGGGGACGGCTTCGGCGAGTGGTCATGGAGCCACAACACCGACGGCACCTGGTACTTCACCCAGCCGATCCGCGGCACCGGCTGCACCCGCAGCACCGACCACACCGGCTACGACTCGACCTGGTGCCCCACCGACACCTGACCCCGGAGGCGAAGACGCCGCAGGCCCTTTGACCTGCGGCGTTCGGTGGAGCTAGGGGGAATTGAACCCCCGACCTCCTCCATGCCATGGAGGCGCTCTTCCAACTGAGCTATAGCCCCGGGGAGCGCTCAGACTACCAAGCGGGTGCCCGGAGCGGACCAGGAACACGCCGCCATCCGATGCCCCGATCGGTAGCCTCGTCAGCCGTGTCCACCCCGTACGACCCCCAGGCCATCGAGGCCCGCTGGCAGCAGCGATGGCTCGACGACGGCACCTACGAGGTCGACAACGACGACCCCCGGCCGCCCTACTACGTGCTCTCGATGTATCCGTACCCGTCGGGGCCGGCGCACATGGGGCACGTCCGCAACTACACGATGGGCGACCTGCTGGTGCGCTACCGCACCATGCGGGGCGACGGGGTCCTCTCGCCGATCGGCTTCGACTCCTTCGGGCTGCCCGCCGAGAACGCCGCCATCCAGACCGGCACGCACCCCCGCATCAACACCGAAGCCAACATCGAGCTGCTCTCCGCCTCGCTGCGCCGCATCGGCGCCGCCTACGACTGGCGGCGGGTCGTCAAGAGCCACGACCCCGACTACATCCGCTGGACCCAGTGGATCTTCCTCAAGTTCCACGAGGCCGGCCTGGTCTACCGGGGCGAGGCTCCCGTCAACTGGTGCCCCGGCTGCGTCACCGTGCTCGCCAACGAGCAGGTCCTGTCCGACGGCACCTGCGAGCGCTCCGGCGACGTCGTCGAGCACCGCGACATGGAGCAGTGGTTCTACCGGATCACCGCCTACGCCCAGGAGCTCCTCGACGACCTCGACGACCTCGAGTGGCCTAACAAGGTCAAGGTCATGCAGCGCAACTGGATCGGCCGATCCGAGGGCGCCGAGTTCGGCCTGCCGATCGCCGACGTCGACGGCAACGCCCGCACCGACGTCGAACCGCTGGCCGTGTTCACCACCCGGCCCGACACCAGCTTCGGCATGACCTTCGCCGTCATCTCGCCCGAGCACCCCCGCATCGACGAACTCACCACCGACGACCGCCGTGACGACGTCGAGGCCTTTCGGGCCTCGCTGGCCGGCCGCTCCGAGATCGACCGGCTCTCCACCGAGGGCGCCCTCGACAAGCGCGGCATCGACATCGGCGGCCGTGTCGTCAACCCGTTCACCGGACGGGACATCCCGCTCTTCGCCGCCGACTACGTGCTCATGACCTACGGCACCGGGGCGATCATGGCCGTCCCCGGCCAGGACCAGCGCGACTGGGACTTCGCCGAGGCTCACGGCTGCGACATCGTCCGCACCGTCCAGCCGCCCGGCGACTTCGACGGGCAGGCCTACCTCGGCGACGGCCCCGCCATCAACAGCGAGTTCCTCGACGGGCTCCACGTCGACGACGCCAAGGCTGCCGCCATCGACTGGCTCGAGGAACGGGGCCTCGGTGAACGCACCGTCAACTATCGGCTCCGCGACTGGCTGTTGTCCCGTCAGCGCTACTGGGGCTGCCCCATCCCGATTGTCTACTGCGACGACTGCGGTGAGCGACCGGTTCCCGTCGAGGACCTGCCGATCGACCTGCCCGACGACGTCGAGTTCATGCCCACCGGCAGGTCGCCCCTCACCACCCACCAGGGCTTCCTCGGCGCCACCTGTCCCGCCTGCGGGGGAGCGGCACGGCGCGAGACCGACACCATGGACACGTTCGTGGACTCGTCCTGGTACTTCCTGCGGTTCACCGACCCGTGGAACGAGGAGGCTCCCTTCGACACGGCCTCTGCCTCCCGTTGGCTGGCCGTGGACCAGTACATCGGCGGCGTCGAGCACGCCATCCTCCACCTCATGTACGCCCGGTTCTTCACCAAGGCCCTGGCCGACCTCGGCGTCGCCCCCGCCGGACTGCGCGAGCCCTTCGCCCGCCTCTTCACCCAGGGCATGATTCGCCTCGGCGGGGCCAAGATGTCCAAGTCTAAGGGCAACCTGATCGCCCCCGAGGAGATCCTCGACGACCAGGGTGCTGATGCCCTGCGCCTCGCCCACCTGCAGGTCAAGCCACCCCAGGAGGACGTTGACTGGGAGGACTTCGGCATCGACGGTTGCGCCAAGTTCCTCGCCCGTGTCTGGCGCCTCGCCGTTCCCGGCGGCGACCTGGCGGCCGGTGCCCGAGACGGGTCGCCCACCGCCGCCGACACGGAGGTCGACAAGGCCACGCACCGGCTCGTCGCCCGCATCACCGACGAGTACGACCGCTGGTCCTACAACACCGCTATCGCCGGCTTCATGGAGTTCACCAATCTCGTCTACCGCTGGGTGCAGGCCGACGACGGCCCCCACGGCCCCACGCTGGACGCCGCTGTGGACGCCCTCCTGCTGCTCATGGCGCCCGCCGCCCCGCACCTGTGCGCCGAACTCTGGGAGGCCCGCAACGGCGGCCACCTCCACGAGCAGTCCTGGCCCGAGGCCGACCCGGCCATGCTCGTCGACGACACCGTCACCATGGTCGTCCAGGTCAACGGCAAGGTCCGAGACCGACTGGAGGTCCCCGCCGACCTCGACGAGTCCGGTGCCGAGGCGGCCGCTCTCACCTCGGACAAGGTGGCCGCCCTCCTCGACGGCGCCGTCCCCCGCAAGGTCATCGCCCGGCCGCCGAAACTGGTCAACCTGGTCGTCTGACCGGGACCGGTGCTACGCCACCCCCGGGCCTACTGCTCGCGAAGGAAGCGCTCCAGTTCCGCTGCCAGGTCCTCGCCGCTGGGCAGTTGTGCCCGCGAATCGTGGAGGTCGTCGTAGATGGCCTCGAGCTTCTCCAGCATCGTGACGTGCTCGGGGTCGCGGGCCACGAGCTCGTCGAGGCGGGTCCGGGCCGCCAGGGCCTGCTCCGTGACCGGAGCCAGTCCCAGGTCCACCCCGAGCAGCGTCGCCAGCCCCTCGAGCAGCGACTCCGTGGCCGGAGCGAACGACGTGGCCGACAGGTAGTGGGGGACCTGCGCCCACAGTCCCACGGCGTCGATGCCGGCGGCCGTCGCCGCCACCTCGATCGCCGCCTGGGCACCGGCGGGCACCTCCAGGGAGGCAGCCACGAAGTCCAGGCGCTGCGTCAACTCCTCGCTGCCGGCCGTGCAGGCCAGGCGCGAGGGTCGGGTGTGCGGAACCGCCGCCGGATAGGCGCCGAGGCCGACCACCAGCACGACCCCGAGGTCACGGCAGCAGTCGACGACCTCGGCGGCGAAGGCACGCCACTCGTGGTCCGGTTCGGCCCCGTGGAGGAGCAGCACGTCCCGGCCCTCCACGTGGTCCAGAAAGCGCACCTCGATGCGGGGCCACTCCAGGCCACGCGCCACCCCGTCCACGAGGCGGAGGGTCGGCCGTCGGGCCCGGTGGTCCAACAGGCGGTCCGTGTCGAAGCGGACGACGGCATGACCACCGCCCGACAGGAGGTGCGATACGGCGTCGGCAGCGGCCCCCGCGGCGTCGATCCATCCGTCCAGGGCGACCACCAGCACCGGCGACTCCAGGTCGGGGCGTTCCATCCGGACGAGGAGGCGCTCCTCGCTCATCGCGACCTCCTCACGGGAGACGGGCCGCGCACTCGGCGGCGATGTCGGCCAGCGCCAGCACCCGGTCGCCGAACAGTCGGACCAGTGTCGGATCGGCCTCGCCCATCACCCCGGCCTCGTAGCGGGCATACACGCCCTCCACGATGCAGGCGGTGCGCCAGTGGGCGAACGCCAGGTAGAAGTCGAAGCCGTCCAGGTCCCGGCCGCTGTGGGCGGCGTACATCGCCCGGACCTCGTCGGCCGTGGGATAGCCCTCGGCGGAGGTGTTGAGCAGCGTGTCCCCGGCAGCCCGCTGGTCGGCGTAGGCGACCATGGCCGCCAGGTCGGCGAGTACGTCGCCCAGGGTGCACAGCTCCCAGTCGAGGACCGCGGCCACGCCGCCGTCCCCGCTCATCATGCAGTTGTCCAGGCGGTAGTCGCCGTGCACGATCCCCACGCCCTGCTGCTCGGGGATGCGGGCAGCCAGGCGCTCGTGGACGGCAAGGACGTTCGGGATGTCCCGGGTGGTGGACTGCTCGAACTGCGACCGCCAGCGCTTCAACTGCCGCTCGATGTAACCCTCCCGGCGGGCCAGGTCGCCCAGCCCGACGGCATCGACGTCGAGGCCGTGGAGGCGGGCCAGCACCTCCACCAGCGAGGCGCCCATCCGTCCCAGCGGGTCGGGGCCCACGTCGATGGCGTCCTCGTGGGTTCGCACCACGCGTCCCTCCACGAACTCCATGGCGTAGAAGGGGGCACCGTTGACCGCCTCGTCCTCGCAGAGTCCGACGATCCCGGGCACCGGCACGCCGCTGCCGGCGAGGGCGCTGATGAGGCGGTGCTCGCGGGACATGTCGTGGGCGGTCGCGAGGACATGGCCCAACGGGGGACGCCGCAGCACCCAGCGGCTACCGGCCTCGTCGGACACCGTGAAGGTGAGGTTCGAGCGGCCTCCGATGATCTGGGAGAAGGCGAGGTCACCGACGACGTCGACGCGTTCCTCGAACCACTGTTGCAACGGGAGCGGATCGATCCCCGGCGTGGCCTGCTCCCCGGTCATGGACGGGCACGGTAGTGGAGCCGCCGGGAGTGCTCTCTACCCTGACCCCCGAAGTCCCCGCAACCGTGTCCCGACGGAGCCCACGCCACATGGACGTCACCGACGCCACCTTCCAGACCGAGGTAATCGAACGCTCGACCCAGGTGCCGGTGGTCGTCGACCTGTGGGCCCCCTGGTGCGGCCCCTGCCAGCAACTCGGCCCGATCCTCGAGAAGGTCATCGGTGAGACCGGGGGGCGGGTGGTGCTCGCCAAGGTGAACGTCGACGAGAACCCAGCCGTCGCCCAGGCCTTCCGGGCCCAGTCCATCCCGGCGGTCCACGCCATCGTCGACGGACGGCCCGCCGACTCCTTCATGGGCGCCCAGGGGGAGGCGTTCGTCCGGGACTTCGTGGCCCGCCTGCTTCCCGATGGCGCTACCGAGGACGCCGAGCCGGCGCTCGACCCCCATGACGAGGACGCACTGCGAAGAGCGCTCGAGACCACGCCCGACGACGCCGAGCCGGTGACGGCACTGGCAGCCCTGCTCGTCGAGCGGTCGGCGGCCGGCGACCGGGAGGAGGCGCTCGAACTCCTCGCCCGCATTCCCGAAACCCCCGAGGCCCGGCACCTCGCCGCCCTGGCCCGCACCGAAGCCGTCGACGACGTCGAGGGCCGACTGGCCGAACTCCTGCCAACCGTCCGGGACGACGAGGACGCCCGGCAGGCCTTCGTGGACCTGCTCGACGTACTCGGACCGGACGACCCCCGCACCGCCGACTGGCGCCGGCGACTCACCTCGGCGCTCTTCTAGCGCCCGCACCCTCCCGTTCTCCTCCCTCCCCTCGGCGCCGTCGAGCACGTCCCCCCCTCGGCGTCCTCGGACGCCGGCCCGCACCTCCCCGCACCGATGCTCCTCGTGTTCCGCGAACCGGTCGCCACGGAGGTCGCCGAGGCACTGCGCAGCCGCTATCCCGGCGTCGAACTCTGGGGGCCACCCAACTCCGACGGGGTGGGTACGCCCCCGGTTGGTACCGTGCTGGAGGTGGATGGCGATCGCTGGACCCTGGACCATCCGGCCGGCCACCTCCGGGTCCGGCGACTGGCTCCACCCTGACCGACGGTGCCGTGTACGGTCGCCACGTGCTCCTCGAGTTGGGCCCCGACCGGTCGTTCGACGTCACCCACCGCTGCGTCGTGATGGCGATACTGAACCGCACCACCGACTCCTTCTACGACCGGGGCCGGCACTGGGACTTCGACGAGTTCCTCCGCCTCGCCGAGCGGCACGTCGCCGAGGGCGCCGACATCCTCGACGTGGGCGGCGCCCGGGCCGCACCCGGCCCGGAGGTGACCGCCGCCGAGGAGGTCGACCGGATCGTCCCCGCCGTCGAGGCGCTGCGGCAACGCTTCGACGTGGCCATCTCCGTCGACACCTTCCGAGGCTCCGTAGTCGAGGCAGGCCTCGAGGCCGGCGCCTGCATCGGCAACGACATCAGCGGCTTCGCCGACCCCACCTTCCTCGAGGCCTGCGCCCGCCACGGTGCCTCGGTCGTGGCCACCCACGTCCGCATCGGACCGCGCATCGCCGACCCGGAGCCCCGCTACGCCGACCTGCGGGGCGAGGTCCGTGACTTCCTGGCCGAGCGGGGACGCTGGGCCGAGGCCGCCGGCATCCCCCGGCCGCGGATCATCCTCGACGCCGGCCTCGATCTCGGCAAGACGCCCGAGATGTCCGCCGAACTGCTTCGCCACTCGACGGACCTGGCCGACCTGGGCTGGCCGGTCCTGCTCTCCGCCTCCAACAAGGGGTTCCTCGGAGCGCTCCACGGCACCGAGGTGGACGACCGCGCCGAGGGCACCTGGGCGGCACACGCCCTCGGCATCGCCGGCGGCTGCCGCATCCTCCGGGTCCACGACGTGCGGGGCGCCCGTCGGGTGGCCGACCTCATGGCGGCGGTCCTCGCCGCCGACCCCCGGGCCGCACGGGAGCCGGTGGGATGACGGTCCCGGTCCTGCTCATCACCGGCGACGAGGAGGCCCTGGTCGGCGAAGCCGTCGGTGCCGCCGTCGACGCCGCCCTCGACGGGGAGGACCGCTCCCTCGCCCTCGAGGAACTCACCGAGGCCGACTACCGGCAGGAGGAGGACGGCGACTTCTCGCCGTCCCGGCTGCTCGACGCCGCCCGCACGCCGCCCTTCCTCACCAGCCGCAGAGTCGTCGTCGGCCGTCACGTCGGCCGCTTCGGCACCAAGGATGAGGTGGCGCCCCTTGTCGCCCTCCTCGAGGAGGGCCTCGTCGACACCCGCATGGTGCTGGTCTGGGAGCGGGGCGTCGACCCGAAGCAGCAGAAGCTCAACGCCGTCCCCAAGTCCCTCACTGAGGCCGTCACCGCCGCCGGTGGCCGGGTGCAGGCCTGCTCGGTCGGGCGGGGACGCGCGGCCGACGACTGGCTGGCGACACGCCTCGAGGACGCCGAGGTGCGCCTCGACGGGCCGGCCAGGCGCCTGATCACCGAACGCCTCGGCGAGGACCGGGCACGGGTGGTCGGCATGCTGGCCACCCTCACCGCCGTGTTCGGACCCGGCACCGAGGTTGGTGCCGGTGACGTGGCCCCCTACCTGGGGGAGGCCGGCCAGGTGCCGCAATGGGAACTGACCGACGCCATCGACGCCGGGGACGTCCCCAAGGCCATCGACCGGCTCCACCGCATGCTGGAGGCCGGCGACCGCCACCCGCTCGGAGTCCTGGCCGCACTCCACGGGCACTACGCCCGGCTGCTGCGCCTCGATGGGGCCGGCATCGCCGACAAGCATGGCGCCGCCGAGGTGCTCGGCATCAAGGGGTTCCCGGCCAAGAAGGCGTTGACGGTCAGCCGCCGGATGGGTGGGGAGCGCATCGGCCGGTCGGTCGGCCTGCTGGCGGACGCCGACCTCGACATGCGGGGACGCACGGCGTGGCCACCGGAACTGGTGGCCGAGGTGCTGGTGGCCCGCCTGGCCAGCATGAACCGCCGCTAGCCAGGGGGGAACACGTGGGGCGCCGGGGGCGGCTCCGGGGTCACTCGCCCAGGGCGTTGATGCGCTTCTGGAGGCGGGACTTCTGGCGGGCGGCCGAGTTGGCGTGGATCACGCCCCTGGCGGCGGCGGTGTCGATCCGCTGCATGGCCGCGGCGAGCGCCTCGGCACCGCCCTCGCCCGCCTCGGCGGCGGCCATGGCGGCCTTGGTGCGCGTGCGCAACTCGGAGCGCACGGTGCGGTTGCGCAGGCGACGCTTCTCGTTCTGGCGGTTCCGCTTGATCTGGCTCTTGATGTTGGCCACGGGGGCGCAGGTCCTTCGTGCTGGGGGAGTCGGGGCAGGCTGCCCGCTGGCTCGCTGACGCGCCGGTGCCTCGCAACGGCGACCGCCAAGGCTAGCGGCGCCGCCCCGCAACACGACGGGCGACCCCTCCCGGAACCGGCGGGACACCCGTCACGCGGTCCCTCACGCGTCCCGCGGCCCGCTCCCGGTACCGTCAGGCGGCGATGGACCTCTCCCGCCTCCGGAACACCTCGATCATCGCCCACGTGGACCACGGCAAGTCCACGCTGGCCGATCGCATGCTGGAGCTCTGCGGCGCCGTCGACCCCCGCCAGATGCGGGACCAGTACCTCGACTCGATGGACCTCGAACGGGAGCGGGGCATCACGATCAAGCTCCAGAGCGTGCGCCTCGAGTGGGGCGACGCCGTCATTAACCTGATCGACACCCCCGGCCACGTCGACTTCGGCTACGAGGTGAGCCGGTCGCTGGCCGCCTGCGAGGGCGTGATCCTCGTGGTCGACGCCGCCCAGGGCATCGAGGCCCAGACCCTGGCCAACTGCTACCTGGCCCTCGAGCACGACCTCGAGATCGTCGCCGCCCTCAACAAGATCGACCTCCCGGCCGCCGAGCCGGAGCGCTACGCCGAGGAGATCGAGCAGGTGCTCGGCATCCCCGCCGAGGAGATCATCCCCATCAGCGCCAAGACCGGCGACGGTGTGGCGGAGCTGCTCGACGCCGTCGTGGCCCAGACGCCCGCCCCGACCGGTGACCCGGACGAGCCGTTGCGGGCCCTCGTCTTCGACAGCCACTTCGACCAGTACCGAGGCGTGGTCTCGTCGATCCGGGTGGTGGACGGCACCATCCGGGCCACCGACAACCTGCGCTTCCTGCAGGCGGGCGTCAATCACGAGGTCGACGAGATCGGTGTTCGCCGCCCCGACATGACCCCCGTCGACGCGCTCGGACCCGGCGAGGTCGGCTACCTGCTGGCCGGCGTGAAGAACGTGGGTGAGGCCCGCTCCGGCGAGACCGTCACCACCGCCCGTGGCGCCGCCCAGTCGCCCCTCGAGGGGTACCGCGAGCCCCAGCCCATGGTGTTCTCCGGCCTGTACCCGATCGAGGGCGACGAGTTCTCCGACCTGAGGGAGGCCCTCGAGAAGCTGCGGCTCAACGACTCCAGCTTCACCTACCAGCCCGAGACCTCCGGGGCGCTGGGCTTCGGGTTCCGCTGCGGCTTCCTGGGCCTCCTCCACATGGAGATCGTCCGGGAGCGGCTCGAGCGGGAGTTCGACCTCAGCCTCATCACCACGGCCCCCTCGGTGGAGTACCGGGTCACCCGCACCGGCGGCGAGGCCCTCGACATCGACAACCCCTGTGACCTGCCGCCCGCCGGCGAGATCGACCGCATCGAGGAACCCTGGCTGCGGGCCAAGATCATCACCCCCACGGCCCACACGGGCGCCCTGATGGAGCTCTGCCAGGAGCGGCGCGGCGAGTACGTCGACATGACCTACCTGTCGCCCGAGCGGGTCGAGATCAGCTACCTGCTGCCCCTGGCCGAGGTCGTCATCGACTTCTTCGATCAACTCAAGAGCCGCACCCAGGGCTACGCCAGCCTCGACTACGAACCGGTGGGCCTCCGGGCCTCCAAGCTGGTGCGCGTCGACATCCTCCTCCACGGCGAGGCGGTCGACGCCTTCTCGATGGTCGTCCACCAGGACGCCGCCGACGCCTACGGGCGCAAGATGACCTCCAAGCTCAAGGAGCTCATCCCACGCCAGCAGTTCGAGGTCCCGATCCAGGCCGCCATCGGCGGACGGGTCATCGCCCGCCAGACGGTCCGCGCCTACCGCAAGGACGTCACCGCCAAGCTCTACGGCGGCGACATCACCCGCAAGCGCAAGCTGCTCGAGAAGCAGAAGGAGGGCAAGCGCAAGATGAAGTCCATCGGCCGCGTCGACGTCCCCCAGGAGGCCTTCGTCTCCGCCCTCCGCCTCGAGGACTGAGTCTCCACAGCCCGGAGCCCACAGCCCGGAGCCTTCTGATTCGAGGACTGAGTCTCCACAGCCCGGAGCGGGGGCCCGGGCGCCGGTAGCATCGGGGCATGCTCGAGGATCGCAAGGCCGCCATCCTGCGTGCGGTCGTCAAGGAGTACGTCGAGAGCGCCCACCCCGTCGGGTCGGGCCGCGTCGCCGACCGCTCCGGCGTCGACGTCTCCACGGCGACCATCCGCAGCGAACTGGTCCACCTCGAGGAGGAGGGCTACCTCGTCCAGCCCCACACCTCGGCCGGACGGGTTCCCACCGAGAAGGCCTACCGCTTCTTCGTTGACGGACTCGGCGGCCCGGGTCGCCTCGAGGCCGCCGACAGCGAGCAGGTGAGCGCCTTCTTCGCCCGCTCCCACAACGAACTCGAGGGCATGCTCCGCGACACCAGCACCCTCCTGTCGGACCTCACCGGCAGCCCGGCGGTCGTCCTCGCCCCCGACCGCGACCACCAGGACGTCCGCTCGATCCAACTGGTCGGACTCGGTCCACACCTGGCCCTGCTGGTCATCGTTATGGCCAACGGCACCGTCGATAAGCAGGCCCTCGAGTTCGCCGACGAGGTACCGGAGTCGGCGCTCGCCATCGCCACCGCCCACCTCTCCGGAGCCATGGTGGGCCGACGCCTGAGCGACGTGCCCGAGGCGCCCGCCACCGGCGACCCTGCCGTCGACAGCGTGGTCGGCGTCGCCCTCGGGCTGCTGGCCGACCGGGCAGCGGACCTCGAGGAGGCCTTCGTCGGCGGCACCTCGCGCGTCGCCGGCGTCTTCGATAACGTCACCCTGGTCCGCCAGGTGCTGGACGTCCTCGAGCACCAGTACCTCGTCGTCGGACTCATCCGCGACATCCTTGACCGGGGCCTCAGCGTCGCCATCGGCACCGAGCACCGGGTCGAACCGCTGGCCGAGTGCTCGCTGGTGGTCGCCCCCTACGAGATCGACGGCGACAAGGCCGGCTCCATCGCCGTGCTCGGCCCCACCCGGATGGACTACCCCCAGGCGCTCGCCACGGTGGCGGTCGTGAGCAGCCGGCTGGGCAACCACCTCACCGAGGGCTGAGTAGACGCCCATGCCCCGCGACCACTACGAGGTGCTCGGCGTCGGCCGGGACGCGACGGCCGACGAGGTCAAGAAGGCCTACCGGCGGCTGGCCCGCGAGCTCCACCCCGACGCCAACCCCGGCGACCCCGAGGCTGAGGGCCGCTTCAAGGAGGCCACCGCCGCCTACGAGGCCCTCTCCGACCCCGAGCGCCGCGCCCGCTACGACCGCTTCGGCAACGACGGCGCCACCAGCAGCATCGCTGGCGACCCGTTCGGCGGCCTGGGCGACCTGTTCGAGACGTTTTTTGGCGGTGGCTTCGGCGGCGGCTTCGGTTCCGGGCAGCGGGGTCCCGTCTCCGGCGAGGACCTCGCCGCCGACCTGCACCTGACGTTCGAGCAGGCGGTGTTCGGCTGCGAGACCGAGGTGACCGTGCTGGCCGCCGTGGCATGCGACGCCTGCGAGGCCAGCGGCGCGGCGCCCGGCACCTATGCCTCGCGCTGCGGTACCTGCAGCGGCAGCGGTCAGGTCCGGCAGGTCCGCCAGTCGGTACTCGGACAGGTGATGACCACCGGCGTCTGCGGCGACTGCGGCGGTCGGGGCGAGACGATCGACCGACCTTGCAGCGAGTGCAGTGGTGGCGGACGGGTGCTCGAGGAGGCCACCCTCGGCGTGCAGGTTCCTCCCGGGGTCGACGGGGGTCAACGGCTCCGCATGGCAGGACGCGGTGCCGTTGGTCCGCGCGGCGGCCCTCCCGGCGACCTGAACATCCGGGTCCGGGTGGCCGACCACCCCCTGTTCGAACGCCACGGCGACGACCTGTTCCACCGGCTCCACCTGCCGGTCACCCAGGCGGCACTCGGCGTGCGCCTCGACTACGAGACCCTGGACGGCACCGAGGAACTCGTGGTCCCGGCGGGTACGCAGGCCGGCGAGGTGTTCCGACTCCGCGGACGCGGCGTTCCCCGCCTGCAGGGACGAGGGCGGGGCGACCTGCTCGTCGAGGTCCACGTAGACACGCCCGTCGACCTGACCGAGGAGGAGGAGGGCCTTCTGCGACGCCTGGCGGAACTGCGCGGCCACCCGGTGCTCGAGGCCGGCGAGGGGCTGTTCTCCAAGATCCGCCAGGCGTTCCGCTGAGGCGCCACGGAGCATGGCGGCACCGGCACTCGATGGGAGCGGTGGCCCCCATGTCTACGTGGAGGACCTCGACCTGCTCCGACTGGATCCCGACGATCGACACCACCTGGAGCGGGCCCTGCGACTGCGTGCGGGCGACCCGCTGACGGCCGGCGACGGGGCAGGACGCTGGCGGGCCTGCCGCTTCGGCCCGTACCTGGAGGCGGAGGGCGAGGTGTGCGAGGTCCCTCCGCCCCGTCACGAGGTCTCCGTGGCCTTCTCGCTGCTCAAGGGTGGTCGGCCCGAACTGGTGGTCCAGAAGCTCACCGAACTGGGCGTCGACCGGATCGTGCCACTCCTGGCCGACCGCTCGGTGGTGCGCTGGGACGCCGCCAAGCAGGCCGCCAACCACGAGCGCTTCAGGCGGGTGGCCCGGGAGGCCGGGATGCAGTCCCGCCGGGCGCACCTGCCCGAGGTCGAGCCCGTCACGGCGGCCGCGCACGTGGCCGCCCGAACGGGTGCCGTCCTCGCACATTCCGGGGGGCGGCCCCTCGCCACCGATGACCACGTCCTGCTGGTTGGCCCCGAGGGCGGCTGGAGTCCGGAGGAGGTGGCGGGCCGTGACCTCGTCGACCTCGGGCCCACGGTGCTGCGGGCCGAGACCGCCGCCATCGCGGCGGCGACCCTCCTGACCGCGCTGCGTGACGGTCGCGTGGCGCCAACGCACTGAGTGCTCGCGGGTTGCGCCCTCGACGCCGGAACCCGCCCATTTGTCACGGACCGCGGCCATGGCTACCATCGGCGGCCACGCCGGGTGGCCGGCGCGGAGCTGCCACCGGCACCCCCGGACCCTCTCGACCCCCAAGGATCGGCGAAGAACCATGACCGAGGACGAGGACCTCCAGTACCGGCGGCAGGTGGGAGAGCGGATTCGCCAGATCCGACGCCAGAAGCGGCTCTCCCTGCAGGACGTCGAGGCCCGCTCCGACTCGGAGTTCAAGGCCTCGGTGCTGGGCGCCTACGAACGCGGCGAGCGTGCCATCTCGGTTCCCCGGCTTCAGCGCATGGCCCGCTTCTACGACGTACCCGTCGACCAGCTGCTGCCCGTCGACGAGGTCGATCCGGGCGTCGACGGCGCCGCCGCCCCCCAGAAGGTCGTCATGGACCTGGCGAGCCTCCGCGACGCCGAGGGCTCCGAGGCCGAGATGATCACCCGCTACCTGACGATCATCCAGGTCAAGCGCCAGGACTTCAACGGCCGGGTCCTGACGATTCGTCGCGACGACCTCCAGGCCCTCGCCGCCATCCTCGGTACCGGCGTCGAGGAGACCGTGCCGCGCCTCGCCGAACTGGGGCTCCTCCACCAGCCCGACGCCGGCTGAACGGCCATTCTGGAGGCGCACCCGGGACACGCCGCCCCGCCCGTGGCGGGCG
>DEAL01000033.1:0-13559 GCA_002346745.1 Candidatus Neomicrothrix sp. UBA2983
GAGGCTTCCAACCCGAACCCGGCGGCGGCTTCGGCGATCCCGGCGGCGACGGCGGCTTCGGCAACCCCTGAGCCGTTCCGACAATCGAGTCACTCCACTCGTGCAGTGCCCTTGCGGGTGCGGGCCTTGGCGATGTCGCCGACGACGACCGTGAAGGGTCGCGCCGGGTACCTTGCGGCGTCTACGACGAAGTGGGCGCCGGGTCCGACGGCGTTGCCGAACGGGACGAACAGGTCGGTGAGGAGGCCGGCGGGGTCTGCCTCGGCGCTCGCTTCGGCGACCTGGACAAGCTCTGCGAGGAGGCCCGTGTTGAGTGCGACCTCAGGCCGACGCCCGCCCTCTTATCCGCGTTCCCTGCCATCGCGAACCCTTTGTGCGGACTGGCAGATCGGCCCGTCGAGACGTCCGACCCCGTGCCCGCCGGGTCGGAAGAGCAGACTCCGCCTTCGCCACCTCAGCCCGCACCGGACCGGATGGCACGAATGCGCGCATCTCTCGTGAGAGCCGTCAGCCCCGAACCATTCATCGTCGGAGACACTTCGCCCTTGTCAGGACGGACCGGTTCGCGAACCTCCGACGGGGTGTGAGCCCCTACTGCTTCAGGACCGTGATCTTGGTGGTCTCGACAAGGACTCCAGCGCCTTGCCGAGCCTTGGTGAACTCCTCGGAGCCCATGAACCCTTCGACCACCTCCATCGAAGGCGTCTCCATGACCAAATGGAGAATATTCTCGTTCTCTGCATCGACACCGCAGACGAGGCAGGCTCCCCCCGCGGCTTCGATCTGTGGAATGGCTTCGGTCTCGAACCAGGCCTTGAAAACCTCGAAGCCCTCCGCGATCTCCTCTTCGAGCAGAAAAATCATCCTCGTCGTCCTTCTCTTGGTCGGGTCTGGACTCCCAATGATCCCATCCGGCGCCAAAGGCGACAAACCGCCGCGCCCCTGCCGATAGCGCTCGATCGTGGTCCAGACGCGATCGCTGCCGACTCTCTACTTGGTACGGCGAGCCCGCCAAGACGGCTTCCTGGAGGCGACCGTCAAGGGTCGACCCAACCACGCGCTTACCGAGAAAGCCCGCCGGTTGATCCGACATCGCCAGGCAGAAGAGCAAGTCGTCAATCCCCGCCCATTGACGCGGGCAGACGCCGAACTCAGGGATGCTTCTATCTACTGCTGCGCGAAGGCGGCGAAGATCCTTGCGGCAAGGCAATTACGTACGTCTCGATGAGTTGGGTCAGCGGAGCAGGTCCCTGATTCGTGGAGCAAGGAGTTGGCCAGAACCACGACCGATAGGTCAAGTTCAGGCGCGTAACGCATCAAGGTCGAATACCCACCACCCCCTCCTGGATGGCCGACCGTGGCAACGGTTCCAATCCCCGACCGCTCGTATGCCCTCTGTGTCGTCATGTACCCATAGTTCTGCATGACTCCCTGGTACATGACTGGATCTGAGACAAGCGACTCGAACAGCATTGTTCGAGCAGGCTCCGTGAGCGCCGAACCACTTGTGCTGTAGAGGTTGTACCCCCAACGCGCGAGGTCCTCAGATGTGGAGATGAGACCGCAGCAGGGCCAACGGATCCTGCTTTGGCCACGCCAATAGTGGTCAAGGCCATATGGGGCTGCCTCGACAATGTTGCCGAAACCCTCGGCGAACGGGGCAAGGTCTCCGTAGGGCTGTGCGGTGCCTGAGGGCACTTCGTCGTGTGGTGGCAGTGCGGCCGAGATACCGAGTGGGTCGAAGAAGGTCTTCCGGTAGAGCTCGCCGAGGCTCTGACCTCCTTGGAATTCTGCGATAAGCCCGAGCAGTACGAGGTTCGTGTCGTTGTAGTCAAAGGCTCCAGTCTCAACGAAGGCGTCTTGAACCAAGTTGATGTTGTCGGCAGGTTTCCAAGTCGCGCTCTTGAAATGACCGCTGACGCCGTCGCGGTTGTCGTTGTAGTTGGGCAACCCCGAGCGCATCGAGAGCATCTGCTCGACGGTGACGTCGGGATTGATCTTGCTCTTGTCGAACGACTCGTAATCGGGGTGACCAGACAGAACCTGTTGCAGGGAGTCAGTTGCTTCGTAGAGACCTTGCTCAATTTGGGCCAGTATCAACGCCGAGACGAACGTCTTCGACGTGCTCCCGATGGGAATCGGTGTGCTGACTGTCATGTTCGCAGTCGAAGACGCTTCACCTAGCGCGTAGGCCCACACGACGCCATCGGCGTAAACAGCGACCGAGATCCCTGCCCTCTCTTGAGCACCAGCAAACTCTTCGTCCACAACAGCCTGGAATGCGCTCTGGACTTCTGCTGGAAACGAGCCAGACTCGGTCGACTGCTGGAAGGTAGTTACCGAAGAGGTACTCGTTTGCGACGTCGTCGTGGTCGGTGCTGTCGTCGTGGTCGGTGCTGTCGTCGTGGTCGGTGCCGTCGTCGTGGTCGGTGCCGTCGTCGTGGTCGGTGCCGTCGTCGTGGTCGGTGCCGTCGTCGTGGTCGGTGCTGTCGTCGTGGTCGGTGCCGCCGTGTCCGAACTACCCCCGCAGGCTGAAGCCGCCAACAGGGCCACAAATGGAACCGCGAGGCGTCTCACGACTTGAGTCTGCCACTCCCCCTTAGGGGGGGGTGAACGCGACAGCGACCAGCGTCTCCGCTGGTCACCAGAGTGGGCCGTGAGGGATTCGAACCCCCGACCCCCTGCGCGTCATGCAGGTGCTCTAGCCAACTGAGCTAACGGCCCCGGAGCGCCACAGCGTAGCGGTGCCCCCCGGTCGGACAACCGGGCGCTCGACTCCAGGGATGACGCCGGCAGGGTTAGGCTCCGCCGAAACGACGACGCGGAGGCAGGGTGCGAACACGTCAGCGACTGACCGGCATACTGGCTGTGGCGGGCCTCCTCGCGGCCGTGACCGCCACGCAGGCCGCGGCCCAGGACGCCGAGGAGGTCACCTGCGAGGAACGGATCGGCGGCGGCGGCGAGAACGAGACCCGATGCTCTGACGGCACGGGCTGGATCGTGGACGATGCCGGCAACCGCACCGCCGAGTGGGTCACCGAGGGCGACTGCACGATCACCACCAACACCGACGGCTCGAGCCGGGGCCACTGCGCCCAGGGCGCCTACGGCTGGAACGTCGACACAAGCGGCAGCCGCTCCGACTGGACGAAGTCCGACGGCTGTCGTACCACCACCAACGCCGACGGCTCGCAGCGCCAGAGTTGCGACGACGGCTCCGGCTGGGAGACCACCGCCGACGGCACCCGCGACCGCACCTGGGTCACCGAGGGCGACTGTCGGGTCACCACCCATGCCGATGGCAGCGTCGAGGGCTACTGCCAGAGCGGCGCCTGGGGATGGAACGTCGACACAAGCGGCAGCCGCTCCGACTGGACGAAGTCCGACGACTGTCGCACCACCACCAACGCCGACGGCTCGCAACGCCAGAGCTGCGACGACGGCTCCGGCTGGGAGACCACCGCCGACGGCACCCGCGACCGCACCTGGGTCACCGAGGGCGACTGTCGGATCACCACCCGCGCCGATGGCCGCATCGAGGGCTACTGCCAGCGCGGCGCCTGGGGATGGAACGTCGATGCCGACGGCACGCGCTCCGACTGGACCTACGACGGCAACTGCCGGACCACGACGTTCGCCGATGGATCCCGGCGAGGCTCCTGCGACGACGGGACGAGCTGGCAGGAGAACGCCGACGGCACGCGCTCCGACACCTCCACCGGCGACGACGGCTGCCGGACCACCACCAATGCCGACGGCTCCCAGCGGGTCAGCTGCGACGACGGCTCCGGGCGACAGGTGAACGCCGACGGCACCGTCGACCGCACCTGGGTCACCGAGGGCGATTGCCAGGTCACCACCCATGCCAATGGCCGCGTCGAGGGCAACTGCGGCGGCAGCGCCTCCGGATGGGCGGTCGACACCGACGGGGCCCGCTCCGAATGGGTCCGGGAAGGGGCCTGCCGGACCACCACCAACGCCGACGGCTCGCAACGCCAGAGCTGCGACGACGGCTCCGGCTGGCAGACCACCGCCGACGGCACCCGCGACCGCACCTGGGTCACCGAGGGCGACTGCACCGTCACCACCCGGACGGACGGCCGCGTCGAGCACTACTGCGACAGCGGCAACTACGGCTGGGACATCGACGCCGAGGGCTCGCGCTCCGACTGGGTCCGGGAAGGGACCTGCCGGATCACCACCAACGCCGACGGCTCCGAACGGGGCCGGTGCGAGGACGGCACCAGTTGGCACGTCGACGCTGGTGGGGAACGATCCGAGTCCGTCGAGTCGGACGACGGCTGCCGGACCACCACCAACGCCGACGGCTCCCAGCGGATCAGCTGCGACGACGGCTCCGGGCGACAGGTGAACGCCGACGGCACCGTCGACCGCACCTGGGCCACCGAGGGCGACTGCACGATCACCACCCGGACGGACGGTCGAACGGACGGCCATTGCGACGACGGAGCCCGGGGCTGGAGCGAAGCCAGCGACGGCACCCGGACCGCCGAGTGGGCCCGGGAGGGAGACTGCCGGATCACGACCAACGCCGACGGGAGCCGGCGCACCGACTGCGACGACGGCACCGGCTGGAACGAGAGCGTCACCGGGGAACGCACCTCCGAATTCGCGACCGACGCGGAGACGGGCTGTCGGATCACGACCCGGTCGGACGGACGGCGGGAAGGCTGGTGCCCCGACGGCACGGGATGGAGCGAGAACGCCTCCGGCGAGCGCACCTCCGAGTCCGCCACCGACGCCGAGACCGGCTGCAACGTGCGGGTCAACGCCGACGGAACCCGCCACCACTCCTGCGGCGACCACGCCTGGGGTTGGAGCGAGGACTCCCTGGGCAACCGGACCTCCGACTGGGTGCGCGACGGCGCATGCCGGATCACCACGAACGTCGACGGAACCGTCCGCGGCCACTGCGACGACGGCACCGGCTGGAACGCGAACGCCTCCGGCGAGCGCACCTCCGAGACCGCCACCGACGCCGAGACCGGCTGCCAGGTCACCACCGACCGCAGCGGCTCACGCAACTTCCGATGTGACGACGGGGCCCGGAGCTGGACCGAGGATGCCGACGGCAAGCGCTTGTCCGAGTCGACCCTCGACCCGGCGACCGGTTGCACCACCCGCACCGAGTCGAACGGCTCCGTCAACGTGTCGTGCGAGGACGGCCGGGGCTCGCGCACCGACCCCAACGGCAACGTCGAGGAGTGGACCGAGGTCCGCGACGACTCCACCGGCTGCAACAGCCGCACCATGTCCGACGGAACCTCGTCGGTCCACTGCCGCGATGGTTCCGGCTCGTACACAAATGAGCACGGCCGCACCCAGACGTGGACCGAGGAGGTCGACGACGACGGCTGCCGGACGCGTGCCTACGGAAGCGGGGCGGTGACGGTCGAGTGCGACGACGGCACCAGCCTTCGGACCGACGAGTTCGGCAACACCTCGGTCACGCGCATCGACGACGCCGGCTGCAGGATCACCGAAAGCCACGACGGCTCCTCGCATACCCGCTGCCCCGACGGCTCCGGCTCGAACACCGACCGCCGCGGGCAGACTAGAACGTTCACCGAGGTCATCGACCCGGAGAGCGGCTGTCGAACGACCTCGCGCTCCGACGGCTCCCAGGAGGTGCGCTGCGACGACGGCACGGGTTCCTGGACGGATGCATTCGGTCGGGTCCAGCGATGGAGCGAGGTCCTCGACCCCGACAGCGGCTGCACGATCCGGACCAACGAGGACGGGTCGGGCGAAGTCCGGTGCCCCGACGGCACGAACACTCGCACCGACGACAAGGGCCGGACCTCCTCGACCGCCTACGACGAGGTGAGTGGCTGCACGACCGAGACCCGCTACGACGGCAGTCGCAACACCTGGTGCGGGGACGGCACCACCACCACGGTCGACGCCAACGGCAACACCTCGACGACGCTCTACGACTCCGAAACAGGCTGCTCCACCACGGAGGAGGCCGACGGCTCGTCCCACACCTGGTGCGAGGACGGCTCCGGCTCGCGCACCGACCAGAACGGCCGGGTCCACACCTGGGTCATGGAGTACGACGCCGACTCGGGTTGCACGACCCGAACCGAGTCGAACGGCGGCGTCCACATCGACTGCGACGACGGCTCCGGCTCACGCACCGGCCCGATGGGACGGACGGTCATCTGGTCCGAGGAGGTCTACGACTCCGAGACAGGCTGCGCGTCGAAGCAACACGCCGACGGCGGGTCCAGCTCCATCTGCGACGACGGCTCCCGCTCCTGGGTCGGCGCCGACGGGTCGTCCTCCTCCTACGACCCCGATACGCAGTGCTCCGAACGGGTCAACGCCAATGGCAGCACCGAACGCCGATGCGAAGACGGAACCGGTGTCCGGACCGACCGGGATGGACGGACCTACGAATGGACCGAGACCTACGACGAAGAGACCGGGTGCACCACGCAGAACAACACCGACGGCTCGACGAACAGCTGGTGCGAGGACGGCACCAGCACCTGGACGGACGTCGACGGAGGGACCCACACGTCGACCTACGACAGCGCGAGCGGCTGCTGGGAGACCGAACACGGCGACGGCGGCTCGAGCACACGCTGCGACGACGGGACCGGCTCTCACACCAGTCCCGATGGGCGCGTCTCGACCTGGGAGCGGCCGACGACCACCCGCGACGACGCGTCCGGTTGCACCACCGAGACGTACGCCGACGGCTCCTCGTTCACCTGGTGCGACGACGGCCGAACGCTGGCCGTCGACACCGAGGGCAACGTCGAGGAGCGGCTGCCACCCTCCGAGGAGACCAACGAGGACGGCTCCGTCACCCGGACCTGGGCTGACGGAGCCGTCGAGACGATCCGTCTCGACGGCTCGACGCACACCGTCTGGGCGGACGGCACCTGGAGCACGGTCCGCACCCACGCCGATGGCCGGGTCGTCGAGTCCCACTCCGACGGCTCCCATACCACGATCCGTCCCGACGGCACCCGGACCCACACCAGCGGAACCGGCCAGACCTCCTCCTCGGTGCACCTGGGCGACGGCGGCGAACTCACGACCTATGCAGACGGGAGTGAACTCGTCGACCACGGCGACGGCCGGCGTTCGTGGCGCGACGCCTCCGGTTTCACGTTCGAGGTCACCGTCGACCAGTCCACGGGCGACCTGATCACGACCGCCTCCGACGGCTCGCGTCGGGTCGAGCGCCCCGACGGCACGTTCGAGCACCAGTACCCGGATGGCAGCGTCGACACGGCGACGCTCGACGAGGGGGGCAACCTGGTCGTGCGGCGGGCCGACGGATCCACCCAGGTGGCCTTCGTCGACGGCAGCGAGACCTGGACCGACCCGTGGGGACTCAACAGCCAGACCATGGTCGGCGAGGACGGTGGCCGCTTCACCGTGTTCAGCGACGGTTGGACCGAGTCGACCTCCGCCGACGGTCGGACGGCGGTCCGCACCAGCCCGTCCGGCCTGTCCGAGACGCGGACGACCCTCGCCGACGGCACGGTGCAGGTCGACCACCCGAACGGGGCGGTCACCCGGATCGACCCGGCGACCGGGATCGGGTCGCATACCGAGGCCAGCGGCAACGTCTACGTGCTGAGGAGGCTCGAGGACGGCACCATCGTCGGCACCGACTCCAGCGGCAGCGTCATCGAGCACAACCCGATGACGGGGGCCACGCGCATCGCCCGGCCCGACGGAAGCGGCCAGACGACCAGTCGGCTCGAGGATGGCTCCTACCGCGTCGTGCTCGACGACGGCACCGAGATCGTCACCTCCCCAGAGGGCGACCAGGTGACCACCGCACCCGATGGCACGACCTCCGTGCGCTCGGTCCGGGAGGACGGCTGGGTCAACGAGGGTGCCGACGGCACGACGGTCACAAGCACGACCGGCGCCGACGGTTCGACCCGGGTCGAGTACGACTACGTGACCGAAGCGGGCGGCATCCGGTCCGTGCAGCGAAACCCCGCCGACGGCAGCATGCAGGTCATCCTCGGCAACGGCACGGAACTCGACATCACGATGGCCCAGGACGGTTCGATCACCGTGAACGGACCCGACTTCAGCCGCACCTTCGACCCCGGGGCCGGCATCGCCGGCCGCGTGCAGACTGCCCTCGCAGCGGACGGTTCGACGACGATCTCCTCCGAGACGGGGGCCACCTCCACCATCTCCGCCGACGGCAGGACGATGACCGTCGAATCCGCGGGCGGCTCCACTGCCGTCGCCACCAAGGACAGCACCGGCGTCACCGTCGAGGTCGACGGCGAGACCTACACCTACGAGTTCGACTGACCCCTAGCCGCGGGACGGCGTCCACGGGCCGCGGTCGAGGAGGGCGGCGACCAGCAGCAGGACGCTGCCGATGGCGAGGACGAGGAGGCCGGACCCGACCCGGAACTCCTCACTGCCAGCGGGTGCGAGGCTCCGGACATCGCCGATTTCGAGGCCGGCCAGGAGCAGCAGCACCCCGCCGGTGCCGAGCAGCACCGACTTGACGCCGAGGCCGCGCAGGCCCGACCACTGGGCACCGGTGGCGGCGGCTGCAGCCATCCCGAGCAGGAGCACCAGCGCGGCGACCCCGGTCTGGTCCCAGCCGATGGCGACGACCCTGCCGGTGCCGACGACGACCGTCCAGGGCAGGAACAGGCCGATCAGCGACAGGACCACCCCGGCCGAGGCCACCATGGCGGCAAGCCAGTTGGGAGCCGGACGCTCGGGGCGTCGACCCGAGACCGGCAGTTCGGGCGCCATCGGCGGCGGATCGCCGGGCCGCACCGCCGAGATTCCCATCGGCGGCGTGTGTGGATGGGGCGGACCCGCGTGGTCTCCCCGATCGTCGCCGTCCTGGTTCCGGGTTCCGGCCTCATCGGTCATGGCGTGCTCTCCCCTGATCGGCCGCCCCGGCCCTCGGTGGTGGGCCGCCCCGATCGTCGAGCACCGGGCGGGATTTGAACCCGCGGCTTTACGGCTTTGCAGGCCGTTCCCTTGGTCCGCTCGGGCACCGGTGCCTGCTCCCGCCCGGGGGCGGGAGCGGGGTCATGGTATCGGCGGCGGACCTCGGCCTGCCGGCCGTTCACGCCGTGGCGTCGTCGGACGCCGGCTTCTCCTCGGCCAGCTTCACGGTGCAGGTTCCCTGGGCGACGGCGGCCAGCCGACCCTCGTTCTCGACCTCGATCGACACCACCGCCATGCGTTTCGTCATCGACACGATCGTCGCCGTGGCCCGACACGTGCCACCGGTGACCGGTCGCAGGTAGTTGACCTTGAACTCGGTGGTCGCCGCCCACGACCGGGGCGGCATCACCGGGTACAGCACGACGCCGAGGCAGTGATCGCACAGCGCCGCCAGGCAGCCGCCGTGCATGTTCCCGATGAACGTGAGGTGGTCGTCGCGGACCTCGAACTCGACGACCAGCCGGCCGGCCTCGGCCTCGGTGACCACCAGGCCGAGGTAGCCGTCGATCCCGCCCTCGGGTTGCCGGCCGACCATCAGGTCCACGAAGCCGGGGTTCACCAGTTCCAGGTCGGGGGCGCTCACGGGGTTGCTCCTTCCGGGCCGCGGCCGTCGGGCGGCCACGGGTCCATGCCGTCGTCCAGGGGGACGTCGAGGCTGCGCAGCAGCCGGGCGAACAGGCCCCAGTTGCCGATCACCGCCACGAGTTCCACGAGCACCGCCGCGTCGAGGTGCTCGGCGCAGGCCGCCCAGGTGGCGTCGCCGATGACACCGTCGGCGAGTGTCTCGTCGGTCGCCGCCAGCACCGCCCGCTCGACCGGGCCGAAGCCCGGGTGGGCCTCCCAGTCGCGCACGGCGACCAGGTCGGCCTCGTCGAGGTCGAGCGCCAGCGACACGTGCCAATGCTGGGTCCACTCGTAGACGGCGCCGCTGACCCAGCCGATCCGCAGGATCACGAGTTCGCGCAGTCGGGCGTCGAGGGTACCCCTCCAGAGGAGGCGGTGCAGCAGCCCGTTGAGGGCGGCTGCAGCCGAAGGGTTGTGGAGCAGGATGCGGAACACGTTGAGGTCCGCCATGCCCTCGGGGATGCCGGCCTCGGCGGCCCGGGCCCGGGCCTCGGCGGCGTCGAGCGTCGGCAGGCGTCGACCGCCGGCCCCCGGCATGCGCTCCCCGGTCATGTGCGTCTCCGAACCCTTCCCTGATCGACGTGGGCCGTACGCTAGGCAGCGGGGGGAGGCCGAGCATGACCGAACGACCGGCGACGTCACGGGCACTGGTGCTCGACGCGCCGCGGGTGCTCGACCTCCGGGAACTGACCGTCCCGGCGCCGACCCCGGACACGGCGCTGCTGGCCGTGGAGGCCTGCGGCCTCTGCGGCACCGACCACGAGTTGTTCACCGGCGCCCTCCCGCTGCCCACGCCACTCGTGCCCGGCCACGAGACCGTCGGCACGCTGCTCGAGGTGGGCGATGCCGCCGCCGAGGCGTGGGGCGTGGCCGCCGGGGACCGGGTGGCCGTCGAGTGCTTCCGGTCGTGCCGGGCCTGCGACCCCTGCCGGTCCGGCGCCTACCGCCGCTGCGAGTCGAACGGACTGCGCACCGCCTACGGCCTCTCCCCCCTCGCGAACGGGCCCGGGCTGACGGGCGGCTGGGCGGAGCACCACTGGCTGGCCCCCGACTCGATGGTCCTGCCGGTGCCCGAGGTCCTGGACCCCGTCGACGCCACGCTCTTCAATCCGGTGGGTGCCGGGATCCGCTGGGGTGCCGAGCTCCCGGCAACCGGTCCCGGCGACGTGGTGGCGGTGCTGGGCCCGGGGATCCGCGGCCTGGCCTCGGCCGCCGCCGCGAAGGAGGCCGGTGCCGACGCCGTGATGGTCACCGGCCACGGCCCCAACGACCACCCCCGGCTCGAAGCGGCCCGCGACTTCGGCGCCGACCTCGTCGTCGACGTGGCCGAGCAGGACCCCGTGGCGGCACTGCGGGCGGCCACGGGCCGGCGGGGCGCCAGCGTGGTCGTGGACGTCACCGCCAACGCCCCCGCCGCCCTCGGCCAGGCCGTCGGGATCGCCGACGTCGACGCCCGGGTGGTGCTGGCCGGCACCCGCAACAGCGACGAGACCCCGGGCTTCCACCCGGACCACGTCGTGTTCAAGGAGCTGCGGCTCCTGGGCGCCCTCGGCGTCGACGCCCCCGCGTACCGGAGGGCCCTCGACCTGCTGGCCAGCGACCGCTGGCCGTTCCGGAAGGTGGCCCGTCGGGTCGAGCCGCTCGAGGGCGCCGCCGACCTGCTGGCCACGATGGCCGGCGAGGGCGAGGGCCCGCCCCCGGTACACGCCGTGCTCGTGCCGTGACCCCTACGGTGTCGCCGTGACCGACTTCGACCCCTACGCCCAGACCGGCGGCCCCATTGAGGGCATGGGCGGCACCCCCCGCCCGGAGCGCCGGCGACGGCGGCGCAACTCGACGCCCCGGCCGGAACGTCCTCCGGTTCCGATCGGCGACCTGGTCGACGCCGGCTTCTGGCGCCGGCTCGGGGCCGTCGTCCTCGACTGGATGATCTTCGCGGTTCCCGTCGGCTCACTCTCGTCCGCCGCACAGAAGGTCCTTCCGAAGGAACCGGGCGTTTGCGAGAAGGACGACGGCTCGACGTACGCCTGTGACGTCCTCACCAGCGGTTCGGAGGCCGTCTATGGACTCTGGCTGCTCGTGGTCCTCCTCGTGGCGGTGTTCGTCTACGTCGGCTACCTCGAGGGCCGCCGGGGTGGCACCCCGGGCAAGCGGTTGACCGGACTCCGCGTCGTCCGTGCCGAGGACGGCGCTCCCCTCGGCATGGGAAGGGCGATCGCACGCCTCTTCACCCGCTTCCTCTCCGCAATGCCGTTCTTCCTCGGATACCTCTGGATGCTGTGGGACCGCGACGGTCGCACCTGGCACGACAGGCTGACCCGCAGCAGGGTCGTCAAGGCATGAGGCACCGGCCTACCTTCGGCGCATGACCGACGACGCCTACGAGTCCAGCCCCGTCGACTTCGTCGCCGACCACGTCGAGCGCTACCTCGCCTCCGACGGAGCGGACGGCTTCGAGTTCAACGGCGCCGAGTGCATCATCCTGACCACCACCGGCCGCAGGACCGGCAAGCTGCGGCGCACACCGCTGGTCCGGGTCCACGACGGCGAGAACTACGTGGTGATCGCCTCCATGGGCGGCGCCGCGAAGAACCCGGTCTGGTACCTGAACCTGCTGGCCAACCCGGAGGTCACCCTCCAGGACCGTGCGGAGGTCCACGAACTGGTGGGCCGCACCGCCGACGCCGAGGAGAAGTCCCGGCGCTGGCCGGCCGCACTCGCCGCCTGGCCGAGCTACGCCGACTACCAGGCGAAGACCGACCGCGACATCCCGCTGGTGGTGCTCGAACCCCGCTAGCCCCGGCGGGCTTCGATGACGCCGGTGTCGAAGCCGGCCAGGTGCAGGCCGCCGGCGAACCGGGCGTGCTCCACCTTGAGGCAGCGGTCCATCACCAGGCCCACGCCGGCGTCGAGGACGGTCCATGCCGCCTCGGGGCTCCAGAGACCGAACTGCGTCCAGAACGTCGAGGCCCCGACGGCCACGGCCTCCTCAGCAACGCCGGGCACGTCGTCGAGGCGGCGGAACACGTCGACCAGGTCGGGTGTGATCGGCAGGTCGGCGAGGGACGGCACGCACGGTCGGCCCAGGATCTCGTCGGCGGTCGGGTTCACGAAGTACACCTCGTAGTCGGCCGACGAGCTGACGAGGTAGGTCGCCACGAAGTTGGACGGCCGAGCCGGGTTGGGAGACACGCCGACCATGGCGACCGTGCGGGTCGCCCGCAGGATATCGAGGCGCTCTGCGGCGGTCGGCTCGGTCCAGCCGTCAATCGGTACGTGGTCGCTCATGCCCGTGCCCGCCCCAACGCCCGGTCGAGGTCGTACAGCACGTCCTCGACGTCCTCCAGTCCGACCGACAGGCGGACCATGTCGGGAGTGATGCCGCCGGCCTCGAGGTCCTCGTCGGAGAGCTGCTGGTGGGTGGTCGACGCCGGGTGGATGACCAGCGTGCGGGCGTCGCCCACGTTGGCGAGGTGGCTGACCAGCTGCAGCGACTCGATGAACCGGGCCCCGGCCTCCCGCCCACCGGCCACCCCGAACGTGAAGATCGCCCCCGGCCCCTGCGGCAGGTAGCGCTGCGCCAGGTCGTGGTATGGCGAGTCGGGCAGGCCGGCGTAGGCCACCCAGCCGACGCCGTCATGGCCGTCGAGGAACTCGGCCACCCGCTGGGCGTTGGCGACGTGCTCGTCCATGCGCTGGGGCAGTGTCTCGAGCCCCTGGAGCAGCAGGAAGGCGTTGAACGGCGACAGCGAGGCGCCGACGTCGCGCAGCTGCTCGGCCCGCAGCTTCGTGCAGAAGGCGAACTCGCCGAAGTTCTCCCAGAAGCGCAGTTCGTTGTAGCCGGGGGTGGGCTCGGTCATCTGTGGGAAGCGGCCGGACCCCCAGTCGAAGCGCCCGGACTCGACGACGACGCCGCCGATGGAGGTGCCGTGGCCGCCGATGAACTTGGTGGC
>DEAL01000033.1:13846-87167 GCA_002346745.1 Candidatus Neomicrothrix sp. UBA2983
GTGGCCGCCGATGAACTTGGTGGCCGAGTGCAGGACGATGTCGGCGCCGTGCTCCATGGGTCGGCACAGGTACGGCGTGGCGAAGGTGCTGTCGACGACGAGCGGCAGGTCGTGGGCGGCGGCCACGTCGGCGAGGGCGGCGAGGTCCGCCACCGAGCCGGACGGGTTGCCGATGACCTCGGTGTAGAGGAACCGGGTCTGGTCGTCGATGGCGGCGGCGAAGGCGTCGGGGTCGTCGCCGTCGACGAACCGGGCCTCGACGCCGAACCGGCCGAGGGTGACGTCGAACATGGTGTGGGTGCCGCCGTAGAGGGCCGAGGAGGTGACCAGGTTGTCGCCGGTGGCCGCGAGGGCGGCGGCGGTCAGGAACTCGGCGGCCTGGCCACTGGAGGTCGCCACGGCGCCGATGCCGCCCTCGAGGCTGGCCATGCGCTCCTCGAAGGCGGCCGTCGTGGGGTTGGAGATGCGGGTGTAGATCGTGCCGTACTTCTGGAGGGCGAACAGGTCGGCGGCGTCGGCGGTGTCCTCGAACACGAAGCTCGTCGACTGGTAGATCGGCACGGCCCGGGCGCCGGTGGTCGGGTCCGGCCGCCCGCCGGCGTGCAGTGCCCGGGTCCGGAAGCCCCACTCGCGTTCGCTCATCGGCCGCAGTGTAGGGAGGGCCTTCCTCGCTCCGCTGCTCGGGACCGGACCTGCAGGTCCGGTCAGAGTATGGGAGACTCCACGCTGAGGTCACAAGGGACAGGAGGCTGGCCATGTCGTATTTCGAGGGTGCAACCAACGAGCCGACGGTCCCGACCCATGCGCCGGCGGGCTACGGCAAGCGCGTCCAGGCTGCGATCGTCGACTTCCTCATCGTGGCGGCCGTCGGCATCGTGCCGATCGTCGTGTTCATCATCGGCTTGGCCGCCGCCATCGACGCCAGCGACAAGGGCGAGCCCGCAGCCGGAGGGACGATGATGCTCCTCGGCGGCCTCGCGGGGCTCGCCTGGTTCGCGTGGCAGGTCTGGCTGTTCGGCTACCGCCAGGGCGTCACCGGCACCACGCCGGGGAAGCGGATGGCCGGCATCCGCCTCACGGGGATCGGGACCGGCGTGGAGCCGGGCGGCGGCGTCGGGGTGGGCCGGTTCATCGTGCCGACCCTCGTCAACAGCGTCATCGGCGTGTACTGGATCATCGACTACCTGTGGCCGCTGTGGGATGACGGCAACCAGCGGGTGACCGACAAGATGTTCAAGACCCAGGTGGTGCTCGACGGCGGCCCGACGGCGCCGGTGGGGGGCGATCCGATCATCACCTGATCCCCGGGACCGACGGCGGCCCCACGTCGCACGGACGCTTCGGTAATTTGACAGGTACAGGATTACCGTGCCTACGCTCTCCCCGTGGCACGCACCTCCCTCGCCCCCGTCCTCGGCTCGACGGTCGACACCACCAGCGACGCCTTCCACCAGAACCGGGCCGACGTGCTCGAACAACTGGACGTCATCGAGGAGCTGCTCGACGAGGCCGAGGCCGGCGGCGGCCCCGAGGCCACCGCCCGCCTGCGGTCCCGCAACAAGCTCCCCGCCCGCGAGCGCATCGCCAACGTGCTCGACCCCGACAGCCCCTTCCTCGAGATCAGTCCCCTGGCCGGCTACGGCACGACCTACACGATGGGCGGCGGCATGCTCGCCGGCATCGGGGTCATCGCCGGCACCGAGTGCGTGATCCTCGCCAACGACCCCACCGTGCTGGGCGGGGCCCTCACCCCGTACGCCGCCAAGAAGTGGATGCGGGCCATCGAGGTCGCCCGCGACAACCGCATCCCCTACATCAGCTTCGTCGAGTCCGCCGGCGCCGACCTCCGCGTCCAGACCGGTGGCTCCAAGCGCGACAAGGACGGAAAGAGCTTCTCGGCAAAGGTCGACCACTTCGCCGAGACCGGCCGCTTCTTCTACGAGATGATCGAACTCTCGAAGCTGCGCATCCCGACCGTGTGCGTGGTGTTCGGCTCGTCCACCGCCGGCGGCGCCTACCAGCCGGGCATGTCGGACTACAACATCTTCATCAAGGAGCAGTCCAAGGTCTTCCTCGCCGGACCACCGCTCGTGAAGATGGCCACCGGCGAGGAGTCCGACGACGAGACCCTCGGCGGTGGCCAGAAGCACGCCGAGGACTCCGGCCTGGCCGACTACCTGGCCGAGGACGAGATGGACGCCATCCGCATGTGCCGGGAGGTCGTCTCGCACCTCGACTGGCGCCAGGAGGGCCCGCCGCCCAGCTTCACGGCGGACGAGCCCGTCCACGACCCCGAGGAGTTGCTGGGCCTCGTCAGCCGAGACCTGCGCCAGCCCGTCGACGTCCGCGACGTCATCGCCCGGGTCGTCGACGGTTCACGGTTCGAGGAGTTCAAGCCCCGCTACGGCTCCTCGATGGTGTGCGGCTGGGCCTCGGTCCACGGGTACCCCGTCGGCATCCTCGGCAACAACGGGGTCATCTACCCGGAGTCAGCCGAGAAGGGCGCCCACTTCATCCAGCTCTGCAACCAGCGGGACATCCCGCTGCTGTTCCTCCAGAACATCACCGGCTTCGTCGTCGGGAAGGACTTCGAGGCCGAGGGGATCATCAAGAAGGGCTCCCAGATGATCAACGCCGTCACCAACTCGACGGTGCCCCACCTGACCGTGATCATCGGGTCGTCGTACGGCGCCGGCACCTACGGCATGTCGGGACGGGCCTACGGCAACCGCTTCACGTTCCTGTGGCCCACCGCCAAGATCGCCGTGATGGGCCCCAAGCAGATCGCCGGCGTGATGTCGATGGTCCGCCGCGGCCAGGCCGCCCGCAAGGGCCTCGAGTTCGACGAGGAGGCCGACGCCGAGATCGTCCGCCAGGTCGAGGCCAAGCAGGAGGCCGACTCGCTGGCCCTCGTGGCCTCGGGCGCCATCAGCGACGACGGCATCATCGACCCCCGCGACACCCGCACCGTGCTCGGGATGTGCCTGTCGGTGGTCCGCAACCGGGCCGTGGAGGGCGCCCCCAACTACGGGGTGTTCAGGCTGTGAGCCTCACCTCGGTCCTCGTCGCCAACCGGGGCGAGATCGCCAGGCGGGTGTTCCGCACGGCACGGTCGATGGGCCTGCGCTGCGTCGCCGTGTACGTCGACGCCGACGCCGGATCGCCACACGTCACCGACGCCGACGAGGCGGTGCGCCTGCCCGACGGCGGCTACCTCGACGCCGAGGCGGTCGTCGCCGCCGCCCTCGCCACCGGGGCCGACGCCGTCCACCCCGGCTACGGCTTCCTGGCCGAGAACGCCGGCTTCGCCGAGGCCGTCGAGGCGGCAGGCCTGGTCTGGGTGGGGCCGACCGCCGAGGTGGTGCGCACCATGGGCGACAAGCTGGCCGCCAAGGAGGCGGCCGTGGCCGCCGGGGTTCCGACCCTCCCGTCCTCCGACGACCCGACCGACGGCGAGGAGGTCGGCTACCCGCTGCTCGTGAAGGCGGCCGCCGGCGGTGGCGGCAAGGGCATGCACCTCGTCGAGTCCGCCGCCGACCTCGACGAGGCCGTGACGTCGGCGCAGCGGGAGGCCCTCGGCGCCTTCGGCGACGACCGGGTGTTCCTCGAGCGCTACGTGCCCCGCTCCCGCCACCTCGAGATCCAGGTGCTGGGCGACGCCCACGGCAACCTCGTCCACCTCGGCGAGCGCGAGTGCTCGATCCAGCGCCGGCACCAGAAGGTGCTCGAGGAGTCGCCGTCGCCGTTCGCCGACGAGACCCTCCGGAGCGCCATGTGCGACGCCGCACTGCGGCTGGCCGACGGCATCGGCTACCGGTCGGCGGGAACCGTCGAGTTCCTCGTCGACGACGCCACCGGCGAGTTCTTCTTCCTCGAGGTCAACACCCGCCTCCAGGTCGAGCACCCCGTCACCGAGGAGGTCACCGGCATCGACCTGGTCCGCGAGCAGCTCCGCGTCGCCACCGGCGAGCCGCTGGGCTGGACCCAGGACGACCTCGCGACGTCGGGCCACGCCATCGAGGCCCGCCTCTACGCCGAGGACGCCGATCAGGGGTTCCTCCCCGCCACGGGCACACTCCACGCCTTCGTGCCGGCCGACGACCCGGCCGTGCGCTGGGACGCCGGGGTCGCCGCCGGTTCCCACGTCGGCGTCGACTTCGACCCGATGCTCGCCAAGGTGGTCGCCCGCGGGCCCACGCGGGCCGAGGCCGCCGGCCGGCTCGCCCTGGCCCTCGAGCGCAGCCACCTGGGCGGCGTCACCACCAACCGCGACTTCCTCGTCGCCACACTCCGCCACGAGGCCTTCCTCGCCGGCGACACCACCACCGACTTCATCGAACGCCACGCCCCGTCGACCCCCCGCACCGGCGACGACCTGGCCCGCGCCGCCGTGGCCGTCGCCATGTGGCTGCTGCGCAGCAACCGGGCGGAGGCCGGGGTGCTCGCCCACCTGCCGGCGGTGTGGCGCAACGCCCGCCTACCCGACGAGCGAGTGGTGCTGACCCACGGCGACGAGGCCCACGAGGTCGGCTACCGGGCGCAGCGCGACGGCTCGTTCACCGTGAACGGTGCCTCCACCGCCCGGATCCACGACTGGTCCCCCGACGGCATCGACGTCGAGGTCGACGGCCGCCGCTGGGCCGGTCGGGTCACCCGCTCGGGGAACGACCTCTGGGTCCAGGTTCCCTCGGGCACCGTCGCGTTCTCGGTGGCGCCCCGCTTCACCGTGCCCGGCAGCGAGGACGTCAACGGCGGCCTCGTCGCCCCCATGCCCGGCGTCGTCCTGGAGGTACGCGCCGCCGCCGGCGACCGGGTCGAGGCCGGACAGACGCTGGTCGTCATGGAGGCCATGAAGATGGAGCAGCACATCGCCGCTCCCGAGGACGGCACCATCGCCGAGGTGCTCGTCGCCGTCGGGGAGCAGGTCGAGAAGGGCACGGCGCTGATGGTGCTCGAGCCCGACGACGGGGAAACCGACGGGAGCGAGGCCTGACCATGGCCGACCCGATCCGCGTCGCCAACTGCTCCGGGTTCTACGGCGACCGGGTCTCGGCCGCCGCCGAAATGGTCGAGGGCGGCCACATCGACGCCCTCACCGGCGACTGGCTGGCCGAGCTCACGATGCTCATCCTGGCCCGCACCCGGGCGAAGCGCCCCGGCGGCGGCTACGCCCGCACCTTCGTCCGCCAGATGGAAGAGGTCATGGGCACCTGCCTCGACCGCGGCATCCGGGTCGTGGCCAACGCCGGCGGCCTCGACCCCGACGGCTGCGCCGAGGCGGTCGCCGAGGTGGCCGACAACCTGGGACTCTCCCCCACGATCGCCTACGTCGCCGGCGACGACCTCCTGCCCCGGCTCGACGACCTGCTCGCCGCCGGCCACGACCTCCCCGACCTCGTCACCGGCGAGCCGCTCGCCGACCCCTCCGGGTTCGTGAGCGCCAACGCCTACCTGGGCTGCTGGGGCATCGTCGAGGCGCTCGAGCGGGGCGCCGACATCGTCGTCACGGGCCGCACCACCGACGCCGCCATCGTGTGCGCCCCGGCCGCCTGGAACCACGGCTGGGCCCGCGACGACTGGGACGCCCTCGCCGGGGCGGTCGTCGCCGGCCACATCATCGAGTGCGGCACCCAGGCCACGGGCGGCAACTACTCGTTCTTCACCGAGGTCCCCGGCCTCGACCGGCCCGGCTTCCCGTGGGCCGACATCGCCGCCGACGGTTCGTCGGTCATCGGCAAGCACGACGGCACCGGCGGCGCCGTCACGGTCGGCACCGTCACCTCCCAGCTCCTCTACGAGATCGGCGGCCCCGGCTACCTCGGCCCCGACGTGACCGCACGATTCGACACAATCGGCCTCGAGCAGGAGGGCCCCGACCGGGTCCGCATCTCCGGGACGCTCGGCGAGCCGCCGCCGCCGGCGCTGAAGGTCTCGATGAACCGCCTCGGCGGCTACCGCAGCGACCTGGCCATCGCCCTGACCGGCCTCGACGTCGACGAGAAGGCCGCCCTCGTCGAGGCCGCCTTCTGGCGGGCCTGCCCGCACGAGCCCGACGACTTCGACGAGGTCCACAGCCGCGTGGTGTACACGGACAAGGACGACCCGGCCTCCAACGAGGAGGCGGTCGCCCAGTGGTGCCTCACGGTCAAGGACGCCGACGAGCGCAAGGTGGACCGGGGTGTCTTCAACGCCATGAACGAGCTGGCCCTCGCCTCGATCCCCGGATTCTTCGCCGCCCGCAGCGGCACCAGCGCCAGGGCCTTCGGCGTGCACCGCGCCGGCCTGGTCCCGGCCGACCTCGTCCCCCAGCACGTCGTGCTGCTCAACGGCGATCGGACCGTGGTGGAGTCGTCCGCGCCGGCGGGCGAGGTCGTCGTCGACCCGGCCCCGGGCCCCGACGCGGCCGTCCCCGACGGGCAGACGATCCCTGCCCCGATCGGCCGGGTGGTCGGTACCCGCTCCGGCGACAAGGGCGGCGACGCCAACCTCGGCGTGTTCGCCCGGACTCCGGAGGCCTGGGCGTGGCTGGACCGCTTCCTCACCGTCGAGCGCCTGCGCGAACTCCTCCCGGAGGCCGCCGACCTCGACATCGAGCGGCACCCGCTGCCGAACCTGCTGTCGGTCAACTTCGTGCTCCGCGGCATCCTCGGCGAGGGCGTGGCCGCCTCCACCCGCCAGGACGGGCAGGCCAAGAGCCTCGGCGAGTGGCTGCGGGCCCGCGTGGTCGACGTCCCCGCCCCGCTCCTGGAGGCACCGTGAGCACCGCCACGGCCACCGACCTGCTGGAACTGCTCCGGGAGGTCCCCCCACCGGAGCCGGTCCTGTCGCGCGAGCGTGTGCGCCAGCTCACCGACCGGCAGCGCGACGTGCTCGACCGGCTGGTCGAACTGTTCGACGACGGCTTCGCCCACCTCACGATGGCCGACCTGGCGTCCCGACTCAACTGCTCCCTGCGCACCCTCTACGGGTTGGCCCCCAGCCGGGACGAACTGGTGCTCGCCGTGGTCGACCGCAACCTGCGCAGCGTGGGACGCTCAGCCCGCGATGCCCTCCGTTCCGACATGCGCCCCCTCGAGGCCATCCGCGCCTACCTCGAGGCCGCCAACGTGGCCGTCGCCCGCACCACCGAGGCCTGGGCCCGCGACCTCGCCACCCTGCCCGCCGGCCAGCAGCTGCGCGACCGGCACTCCGACTACCTCGTCGACGTCACCCGGCGCCTCCTCGACCTCGCCGTCGAACAGGGCGACATCGACGACCTCGACACCGCCGCCGTGGCCCGGGTCATGGCGTCGCTCGGCCGCGACTTCGCCCAGTTCGACGTCTTCACCACGCTGCGCTCCACACCGAAGGAGGCCGCCGACGCGGTCCTCGACCTGCTGCTGCGCGGCCTGACCAGCCCACGCCCCTGACCCCACGACCCGAGGAGCCCGCCATGCACGTCACCGAGGTGGCCGCCGACCTGGCAGCCGAGCAACAGGTGCTCGACGACCTGCTGTCCGGCGTCGACGACGCGGCCTGGGCGATGCCGACGGCCAGTCCGCGTTGGAGCGTCGCCGACCAGGTCGCCCACCTGACCTACTTCGACGGGACGGCGGCACTGGCCATCACCGACCCGGACCGCTTCCGGACCGTCGTCGACGACCTGCTCGGCGCCTCCGGCGGCGACGAGTCCGTGGACGACTTCGTCCTCGGTCCGGCGCGCCGGATGGCCCCCGCCGAGGTCCTCGCCGCCTGGCGGGCGAACCGCCGCACCCTGGCTGAGGCGGCGGCGACCCTCGAGGACGACACCCGGGTCATCTGGTACGGGCCGTCGATGGGGTCCAAGTCCTTCCTCACCGCCCGCCTCATGGAGGTCTGGGCGCACGGCCAGGACGTGGTCGACGCCCTCGGACTGGAGCGCGCCGCGTCCGACCGGCTCCGGCACGTCGCCCAGTTGGGGGTGATCACCCGGGGCTGGTCGTACGTCAACCGGCGCATGGAAGTCCCCGAGGGCGACGTCCGGGTGGAGTTGGCCGCCCCGTCGGGGGCCGAGTGGGTCTGGGGGCCCGACGACGCTGCCGACCGGGTCGCCGGCACGGCGGAGGACTTCTGCCTCGTCGTCACCCAGCGGCGCCACGTGGACGACACCGGCCTCGTCGTCGAAGGCGACGTAGCCAGGGACTGGCTGCTGCGGGCGCAGGCGTTCGCCGGACCGGCCACCGACGGCCCCGAGGCGGGCGGCCACTGATGGCCGTCGTGCTGGCCGAACGGAACGGCGGAATCCTCACCGTCACCCTGGCGGACGAGGAGAACCGCAACGCACTGAGCGGCCGCCTGGTCGGCGAGCTCACCGACGTACTCGACGACGCCGACGCCGACCCCGAGGTCCGGGTGGTGGTCCTGACCAACTCCGGCCGGGTGTTCTGCGCCGGGGCGGACCTGTCGGAGCGCTCCTCCGGCTCGGGCGGTGGCGGACGCCGCGACGCCGACCCCGCCCGCCTGTTCTCCCGCTTCGCCGAGTCGCCCAAGGTCTACGTGGGGCGCATCGCCGGACACTGCGTGGCCGGCGGGATGGGTCTGGCGGCCGCCATGGACCTCTCGGTGGCCGTCGAGGACGCCCGCTTCGGCTTCACCGAGGCCCGCATCGGGGTCGCCCCGTCGATGATCTCGGTGCTGTGCCTGCCTCGGATGCGCCACGCCGACGCCAGCGCCGCCTTCCTCCGGGGCAACCGCTTCCTGGCCCCCGAGGCGGCCCGGCTAGGCATCATCAACGAGGCGGTGCCGGCCGACGAACTGGACGCCACCGTGGCCGCGGTGGTGGCCGACGTCCTGGCCTGTGGTCCGAAGGCACTGGCGGCCTGCAAGCAACTCCTGGCCAGGGTCCCCGGCATGCCGCGGGACGAGGCGTTCGCCTGGACCAGCGAGCTCTCGTCGTCCCTGTTTCGGGGCGACGAGGCGAAGGCGGGGATGCGGGCGTACCTCGAGAAGCGCCCGCCGCCGTGGGCGCCCGGGGCCAGCCAGGACGACGAGGCCGAGGGGCTCGACACATGAGCCACGGGGGGAAGCTCTGCGCCCGGGCGCTCCGGGAGGCCGGGGTCGGCGCCATCTTCACGCTGACCGGCGGCCACGTCATGCCGATCTACGACGGCGCCCTCGACGAGGGCATCCCGATCATCGACGTCCGCCACGAGCAGGCGGCGGTGCACGCCGCCGACGCCTACAGCCGCCTCAACCCGGGACGGATCGGCTGCGCCGTGCTCACCGCCGGCCCGGGCGTCACCGACGGCGTCACCGGCATCGCCAACGCCTGGCGGGCCAACTCCCCGATCCTCGTGATCGGCGGCCAGGGCCCGTTCTCGAACCTGCGGCGCGGCTCGCTCCAGGAGATGGACCACGTCGGCATGGTCCGGCCGATCAGCAAGTGGGCCGACGCCTGCTTCCAGACGCACCGCATCCCCGAGTACGTGGAGATGGCGGTCCGCACGGCGGTGTCGGGCGTGCCGGGCCCGGCGTTCCTCGAGATCCCGATGGACGTCCTGATGGCCCCGGCCTCGCTCGAGGAGACCCGCTTCCCCGCCGTCCGCACCACGCCGCCGACGGTCCATCCCGACCCCACCGACGTGCGGGCGGCACTCGACGTCCTCGCCGGCGCCGAGCGGCCCGTCATGCTGGCCGGCACGGGCGTCAAGTGGTCACAGGGCGGCACCGCCCTGGCACGCTTCGCCGAGGCCTGCCGGATCCCCGTCTACCTGAACGGCATGGGGCGCGGGATGCTGCGGGCCGACCACCCCCAGTTCTTCAACCGCACCCGGCGTGCGGCCATGCAGTCCTGCGACGTGTTCGTGCTGGCCGGTGCGCCGCTGGACTTCCGGCTCCGCTTCGGCGACTCGGTGCCCGCCGACGCACGGATCGTCCAGTTCGACATGGACGCCACCCTGATCGGACAGAACCGCCAGGCGGACGTGGGCGTGGTCGGCAACATCGGCACCTCCCTCGACCACCTCACCGACCTGCTGGCAGCCGGAGGCGGGCTCGACTTCGGCACCTGGTCGGACGAGCTGCGGGCCGGCGAGGACGAGGCGGCCGCCGCCCTCGAGGCGCAGCTCACCTCCGACGAGAGCCCCGTCGACCCGTTGCGCTTCGCCGCCGAGATCCGCGACTTCATCGACGAGGACACCATCCTCATCGGCGACGGCGGCGACATCGTGGCCCAGTCGTCGAAGGTCATCCCGGTGCTGCGGGAGAACTGCTGGATGGACCCGGGGCCTCTCGGCACCCTCGGCGTCGGGATGCCGTTCGCCCTGGCTGCCCAGCACTCCTTCCCCGACCGCCGGGTTCTCATCATCTACGGCGATGGGGCGTTCGGGCTGAACGGCTTCGAATACGACACGGCGGTGCGCTTCGGCCTGCCGATCGTCGGAATCGTCGGCAACGACGCCGCCTGGGGGCAGATGCTGCGGCCCCAGGTCGGAATCTACGGCGCCGACCGCAAGGTGGCCGTCGACCTGGCCCCCACCCGCTACGACCGGGTGGTCGAGGCGATGGGCGGCCACGGCGAGCACTGCGAGCGCCCCGAGGAGATCCGCCCTGCACTGGAGCGGGCGTTCGCCTCCGGGAAGCCGGCGCTAGTGAACGTGGCGCTTCGCAAGGACGAGGGCGCCCCGAAGGGCAGCACGTACGTCTAGTCGTCGCGGTCCGGCTCCCCGCCGGTGGCGGCCGGGCGGCCGGTGGCGCTCCACTGCGACCAGGACCCGACGTAGAGACGTCCCCGACCGAGGCCGGCGTGTTCCATGGCCAGGAGGTCGTGGCAGGCGCTGACCCCCGAACCGCAGTAGGCGACCACCCCGAGGGCCTCCCCGACCCCGAGTTCCTCGTAGTGGGCGCGGAGGTCGTCGGGCGACCGGAACCGGCCCCCGTCCCCGAGGTTGGCGGCGAACGGGGCGTTGCGGGCCCCCGGCACGTGGCCGGCACGCGGGTCGACCGGCTCGACCTCGCCGCGGTACCGCTCGGGGGCCCTGGCGTCGAGGACGATCCCGCCGGCGGCCGCGGCGGCCACCTCCTCGATGCCGGCGAACGCCCCGTCGGGCCAGGGCCGCACCGGGCACTCGACGGGCGGACGCGTCGCCGAGCCGGCCTCGAGCGGGCCGTCCCAGGCGCCGATGCCGCCATCCAGGAGCGCCGCCGGCTGCCCGAGCACGCGCAGCATCCAGACCAGGCGTCCGGCGCTCATGCCGCCGCTGTCGTCGTAGGCAACGACGGCGTCGTCGGGGCCGATGCCCAGTGCACCGAGGGCGGCGGCGAACGCCTCGGCGGTGGGCAGCGGATGGCGGCCCTGGGTGGTGCTGGGCGGCGCCGTCAGGTCCCGGTCGAGGTCGACGAACACCGCCCCGGGCAGGTGGCCGGCCTCGTACGCCTCGCGGCCGGAACGCCCGCCGAGGTACCAGCGCACGTCGCAGAGGACGGCGTCGAGCCGTCCGAGGTCACCGGCGTCGACGATCGGGCCCAGTGGCTGCACGGGAGGATGCTGACAGGTTCCGCCGTCAGGGTGCGACCAGCGGCCAGGGCTCGAGGCGCTCCCAGGCCGCCGCCACGTCGAGGACCATGCGGTCCTCGTGCTGGCGGCCCATCACCTGGAGGCCGACGGGCAGTCCGTCGACCAGCCCGGCCGGCACCGAGATCGCCGGGTTCCCGGACACGTTGGCGGGGATGGTGAGGGCGCCGTTGTTCCCGACGGGGACGCGCTCGCCGGCCACCCGGTTGTTGGACTCGACCTCTGCCGGGAAGGCGACGTCGGGGTTGGCTGCGCAGACGACCAGGTCCACCCGGTCGAACAGTTCGGCCATGCGCTCGTTGGCCTCGGTGCGGGTGGCCTCGACACGGGCGGCGACCTCGAGGTCGAAGCGCTCGAGCCCCATCCGGACGCCGAAGGCCATCGAGCGGGTCATCTGCTCCTCGCAGCCCGGCCAGCGGTCGGCGACCACCTGGTAGAGGCCGACCTGGTTGGCGATCGCCCACTCGGCGGCGAGCCGGGGCAGCGACACGTCGACGTCGACGAGTTCCAGGCCGAGCGCCTCGGCCAGCCGCTGGCCTGCCTCCTGGACCCGCTGCCGAACGGGGTCCGCGAGGATTGCCGACCCGAGGTCGGGGGCGACGACCGCCCGCAGCCCCCGCAGGTCCTTCGCCCCCAGGTTCGCCTCCCATCCGTCCTCGGTCGGGAGGCTGTAGGGGTCGCGGGCATCGAAGCCGGCGCACACGTCGTACCAGCGGGCGGCGTCGCGCACCGAACGGGCAAGGCATCCCGACACGACGGTCTGGGGACCGATCGTCGTCTGCGGGCCCCGCGGGATGCGCCCGGCGGTGCCCTTCATCCCGACCAGCCCGCAGAAGCCCGCCGGGATGCGGATCGAGCCGCCGCCGTCGCCGCCGGTGGCGATCGGGACCAGTCCGCCGGCCACCGCCGCGGCGCTGCCACCGGAGGAGCCCCCGGCGGTGGCGTCCCGGCGCCAGGGGTTGCGCGTCACGCCGTTGAGCTTCGTGGTCGAGCAGTTGAGGCCGCCGAACTCGCTTGCGGTCGTGAGTCCGACCAGGTTGGCGCCGGCCGCCTTCAGGCGGGCGACCATCGTCCCGTCGTGGGGCGCCACCTCGTCGGCGAACAGCAGCGAGGCGTGCGTGTCGGGCCAGCCCTCCACCCGGTGCAACTCCTTGACCCCGACCGGAACCCCGCCCAGCGGGAGCGACGCGTCGGCGGCCTCGGCGCGGGCGAGGACGCCGTCGGCGTCGACGTGGGAGAAAGCGTTCAGGTCGCTGGCCGCGATGGCGTCGAGGACGGCCCGAGCCTCCTCGACGGGCGACCGCTCGCCGTTGCGGAAGGCCTCGACCAGCGACACGACGTCACCGGACCAGGTCGCACCGACGTTCACGAGCCGGCGACCTCCAGGACCGTGCGGATGCCGGCGGCCTGCCGGAGCCGGTCCATCCCCTCGTTGACCTCGGCCAGGTCGAGGCGGTGGCTGACCATGCCCTCGAGGTCGAGCCGGCCGGCCCGCCAGGCCGCCACCAGCATCGGGATGTCCCGCTGCGGATGGCAGTCGCCGAGCAGGGTGCCCAGGATCCGCTTGCCCTGGAGCGCCAGCATCACGGGCAGGAGTTCGGTGGTGGCCATCGTGGCGTCCACACCGACCACCACCGTGGTGCCGTGGCGACGGGTGGCGTCGAGGCAGGTCGACACGAGCGCGGCGACGCCGGCGGCCTCGAAGGCGTAGTCGACGCCGACGCCCCCAGTGGCCTCGAGTACCCGGGCCGGCACATCGTCGACGAGGGGGTCGATCGCCAGCGTCGCCCCGAAGTGGAGCGCCGCCTCGCGTCGCTCGGCAACCGGGTCGGACACGATCACCTGCAACGCCCCGGCCAGGCGGGCGCCCTGCACCACCGAGATGCCGATGCCGCCGAGGCCGGTGACCAGCACCGTGGCGCCGGCCTCGACGCCGGCCGTGTTGACCACGGCGCCGACGCCGGTCTGGATGGCGCAGCCGAGCACACAGGCCACGTCGAGCGGGGTGTCGAAGTCGAGGCGGACGACACCCGACTCGGGCACGACCGTCTGCTCGCAGAAGGCGCCGACGCCGACCCCCCGCAGCACGGGGTCACCGCCGCGCGAGAACGGGGTGCTGCCGTCGGGTCGCGTGCCGCCGAGGAAGGCGTGGGCGGACTCGCAGGCGGTCGGCTCGCCCCGGGCGCACCAGTAGCAGTGGCCGCACGGGGCGAGGGGGGTCAGCAGCACCCGGTCGCCCGGCACCGTGGTGGTGACGCCGGGCCCGACGGCCTCGACGGTGCCGGCCGCCTCGTGGCCCAGGACGATGGGCTGATCGCTGCCGAGGCCGGCATCGAGGAACGACAGGTCGGAGTGGCAGATCCCGCAGTGCGACACGCTGACGAGGACCTCGCCCGGCCGCGGCTCCTCGACGTCGAGGTCGTCGACGAGCACCAGGTGGTCCCGCCCCTCGTGGACTGCAGCGCGCATCGAGCCTCCCCGGGGCCTTCCCGTTCCTGACGCCCAGAGCATGGCCGCGGGCGACGGTCGGGCGCCAACCGCCCGGGGCTGGCTAGCGTCCGGCGATGGCCCACACGTCCGACGGTCGACCGGGGCGTCGCTCCCCCGCCGGCTTCTACGGCTGGCGGATGGTCGCCCTGGCCAGCATCGTCGGCATGCTCACCGGCCCCGGACAGTCCATCGGCGTGCCGGTGTTCCGCCAGCACCTGTCCGACGGCCTTCGCCTCTCGGACTCGGCGATCGCCGCCGCCTACCTCGTGGGGACGCTGGGCTCCTCGACGTTCTCGTTCACGTTCGACGAGCCGGGGACGTTCGACGAGCCGGGGACGTTCGACTACTTCTGCACCCCCCACCCCTGGATGGTCGGCAGGATCGTCGTCTAGGCCTGATCCCCAGGTGAAATTGGGCGCAGGTCATCGGGGGCGGGCCTCGGATCACGTGCGCACGGTCGCTGCCGGGAGGACCGGAGGGACTGTCGCACCCCTTGTGCGGGGCGGGGCATCGACGGGGTGTGCGGTTCCGAGGTCGACCGGGCGGTCGGGGCACTGCGGGAGGTGTTCGACGGCGATGTGCTGGCATCGTCGACGACTTCGTGCGACGCCAGGATCGCGACCTCGACGACATCGAAAAGGCGCAGCGGCGGCACGATCGCCGTCGGGTCTCGATCGTGGCCGGCCTCGACGGCATGGTGCGCCTCGAGGCGCTGCTGGCACTCGACGCCGGCGCGGTGGGCAAGGGGGCGGCGGCCATCGCCGACGACCTGTGGCGCCACGAGGACGCACGGGGAAGAAGAAAGACCGCAGAACCCCCTGCTGGAAAGGGGGTTCGCGTGGAGCGGACGACGAGATTCGAACCCGCGACCCTCACCTTGGCAAGGTGATGCTCTACCAACTGAGCTACGTCCGCAGCGGGCGCCACTGTATCGGCGGATCAACCCACCCCATCCCGCCAGGGATAACGTCCCCGGTTGTCACGCCTAGGCGGTCCTTGGGCTCACCGAACGACCGCCGACGTCAGTTCTCGTCGGCGTCCCCCGAAAGGTCCACCCGCAGGGTCAGGATCCCGTCCTCGAGGGTGGCCTCGGCGTCACCGATGATGGCGAAGTCCTGGAAGTCCAACTGTGCCTGCTCGATGAACCGCAGCCGCTCCTCGCCGCCGATGGGCGGCAGCGGCCTGTCGCGGACCGCCTGGGCACGCTCGCGGAAGCGCTCGAGCATGGCCGGCAGGTCGAGTTGGTCGCCCATCGCTCCACCCTATGGCGCCAGCCGGTCGCCGATCGTCGCGGCCACATCGGCCAACACCTCGGCCGACGAACGCCCCCGGGGCGGTGCTCCCCCTGAGGGCGCAGCGGACCCATTGGCCTGTCTCTCCTCGTGGACGTCCTCGGTCTCTGGGGCCTCGCCCGTCGTGCCGTCAGAACCGTCGTCGGACTCCTCCTCGGACTCCTCAACCACCTCATCGACCGGATCCGACCGCAACTCACCCTCCCCGACGTCCTCCTCGACCAGCGCCGTGGCTCGCTCGAGTTCGCCGCGGGCCACCGCCGCACGTACCACCCGGTCCGGCCGGGTCTGCCACCAGTAGACGCCGGCAGCGGCCAGCACCAGGACGGCGACCACCCGCAGGGTCAGCACGATCTGGTCGACCCGCTCGGAGGTGATTCGGCCCTCGTCGTCGATCTCGGGGGGCACGGTCTCGACGGTCGTGACCTGGGCGGCGGCGGGGACAGCGAAGCACAGGGCACCGAGGAACAGTGCCGGGGCCAGCAGCAACGCTGCCGGGACCCTCCTGCTCCGCGCTGCCCGCATATCCGTCCTCGCTCGCCTGTCCCCTCCGGTCCGCCGATGCTAGCCACCCGAAGCGGCCCTGTCCCGGGTCGACGGTTCTCGGACGGCGGCAGCCAGGGCCTGGTCGAGGTCGGCGACGACGTCGTCGGCGTGTTCGAGGCCGCAGGAAACCCGGATGGTCCCGGGCCCGATGCCGGTCGCCTCCATCTCCTCGGGCGTGAGGCCCACGTGGGTGGTGCTGGCCGGATGGGTGACCAGCGTCTCCGGGCCGCCCAGCGAGGTCGCCCGGTGGGCGAGCCGAACCGACTCGACGAACCGCCGGCCCGTCTCGGCGTCACCCGCCAGGTCGAACGTGAGCAGGCCACCGGGGGTCCGCAGCTGCCGGACGGCCAGGTCCCGCTGCGGGTGCGAGTCGAGGCCCGGGTAGCAGACGGTCTCGACGCCGGCGTGTGCCTCGAGGTGCTCGGCCAGCCGCTGGGCGGTGGCGGTCTGGTGGGCGAGGCGCACCCCGAGCGTGCGCAGGCCCCGGTGGGCATTGAGGGCGTCGGCCGGTGAGGCGTTGGCGCCGTGCAACACGGCGAAGCCCCACAGCCACGCCACCAGGTCCTCGGAGCCGGCCACCACGCCGATCGTGGCGTCGTTGTGGCCGGCGATGCCCTTCGTCGCCGAGTGCACGACCAGGTCGACGCCGTGGGCGATCGGGTTCTGCCCGAGGGGCGTGGCGAACGTGGAGTCGACGACCGTGGTGGCCCGGTCGATCGCCCCCAGCGCGTCGAGGTCGACGAGGTCGAGGCGCGGATTGGCCGGCGACTCGGCGAACACCAGCATGGTGCGGCCCGGCTGGATGGCAGCCTCGAAGGCACCGGACTCGGTGCCGTCCACGAAGGTCACGTCGATGCCCAGGCGGGGGCACACCGTCTGGAGGAACAACTGGGTGCCGGCGTAGAGCTGGCGCTGGGCCACCACGTGGTCGCCCGACGAGCACAGTCCGAGCACCACGGCGCTGATCGCGCCCATGCCCGAGGCGAACGATCGGGCGGCATCGGCCCCCTCGAGTTCGGCGATCGCCGACTCGAAGGCGTTGACGGTCGGGTTGCCGTAGCGGCTGTAGAAGCGCTCCGCCCCGACGGCCGTTGCCATGCGCCGCCCCTCCTCGACGCTCTCGAAGGCGAACGTGGACGTCGGGTACAGCACGGGCGCCAGCGAGGTCTCGCCCTCGCTGCGGCCCGACGTGACCACTGTCGTCTCGGGTTGCTGGTCGGGGACAGGGGTCCGATCGGGAGTCTCGTCGTCAGCCATCAGCGTGGGTCTCCTCCAAGAACGGGCCCAGCGCCCGGCCGACCTGGTCGGTCGCCACGAGGAAGCCGTCGTGGCCGTCCGGGCTCTGGACCACATGATGGTCGCAGCGACCGCCGGCCTCACGCACGGCGTCCCGCAGGGCCGCCTGCTGGGCCGTCGGGTACAGGATGTCGGAGGTGATGCTCAGGGTCAGGAACGGCACCGGCGCCAGGCGCTCGAGCGCCTGGTCCAAGGAACCGCGGTCGCGGGCGACGTCGTGGAGGTCCATGGCCCGGTTCAGCAGCAGGTAACTGTTGGCGTCGAAGCGGCGCACCAACTTCTCGCCGTGGTAGTCGAGGTACGACTCGACCTGGAAGCGGTCCCAGCGGCCGAACACGTGCCGGGGGTCGACCAGGTCCCGGCCGAAGCGGTCGCCGAAGACCGGGTCGCTGCGGTAGTGGATCTGGGCGATGGACCGCGCGATTGCCAGTCCGGCGTGCGGGCCGTCGCCGGGCTCGGCGTCGTAGTAGTCACCGTCCCGGAACCGTGGGTCGATGGCGAGGGCGGTGCGGCCGACGGCGCTCCAGGCGATCTGCCAGGCACTGGCGGCGAGGGCAGTGGCGATCGGCGCCACCGCACGCACCCGGTCGGGGTACATGACGGCCCACTCGAGGGCCTGCATCCCGCCCATCGACCCGCCGACGACGGCCAGCCAGCGGTCGACCCCGAGGTGGTCGGCGACCGACGCCTGGCACCGGACCATGTCGCGCACCGTGACGGTCGGGAAGGTCGACCCGTACGGCCTCCCCGTCTCGGGGTCGGTCGAGGCCGGACCGGTCGAGCCCTGACAGCCACCGAGGACGTTGACGCACACCACGAAATACCGGTCCGTGTCGACGGCACAGCCCGGGCCGACGACGCCGTTCCACCAGCCGGGGGTGGGGTGGCCGTCGCCGACCTCACCATGGGCGTGGGCGTCGCCGGTGAGGGCATGGCACAGGAGGATGGCGTTGTCGGCGTCCGGCGAGAGGTCACCCCACGTCTCGTAGGCCATCGTGACCTCGGGGAGCACGCCGCCGCCCTCGAGGGCGAACGGCCGACCGGCGCCGACCCGGTGGAACCGCCGGTCGCCCTCGGGGTCACCCGGCTGCCAGGCACCGGTGACCGGCAGGTCCGGCGTGTAGCCGCGCGGGTGCACGTACGCGTCGAGGTCACGGCGTGACAGGTCGTCCGCCTGCCAATCGTCGTCGCTGCTCATCGCTCGTCCGTTCCCGTTGGTCGGGGTAGACACCCTGCCGGCCCGTTGCCGGTGGGTCGGCGAGGACGCCGCCACCGGACACTTCGTTGCCCCGGCCGTTCGGCCGGAACCACATCCCCGTCCGGTTCCCACGAGTTCACCGTGGACGCCGGGCGAGCGGGCACCTTGGGTGTCCGTCCCAGGTTGCCGGACCCGGCGGGTGCCGGGCCGCTCGTGATGTTTCGGGACAGTGTAGGGGGTGGCGGCAACACCGGGTCAGGACTTTGCGCCGGGAGGGGCCGGACGCGCCGGATGGCCGCTCCACCACCAGTCGAGGAGCGGGTCCGCCGGTACCCCGTAGGCCCGGCACATGGCCTCGCCGAAGGCCAGCCAGAGATCCTCCCCGGCACCGCCGGCCTGTCCGCAGATCGATCGGGCCGCCTCGGCGCCCACCGACCAGGCGTCGCCGTCGGCCGGCAGCGGCAGTGCCGCCACCTGGCGGGCGGTCAGCCGGACCCGACCCGTCGAGCGTCCCGCCCCCGCCGACGCCACCGCGGCCAGCGACGAGACCGGTGGCGCTGACAGGGCGGCTGCCAGCCGCCACAGGTCGGCCGGGTCGGGTTCCACGACGATGAGCGGCGTGACTGGCACGGCATCGCCTTCCTCGTCGACCATCGCCTCGACCACCCTGGTCTGGGAGGCGACCAGCAACTTCGGCACCTGCCGGGCATCAACCCATGCGGCCACCTCCGGATCGCCGATGCGCTCCCGGTCGACCACCGGCCAATGCCACCTCCGGCCGGCGAACCTGGCCGGTGCGGTCCCCCACCGGCACCGGAGTGGGTCGACGAGGCCGGTCGTGACGAGTTGTCGGCCCGGCGTTCCACCGTTCTCACGAACCGCATCGACGAGGCCGTAGTAGTGCTGGCGGAACCCCGCCGTCACAGCGGCGAGGTCGCCGATCGCGCCATCGGCGTGCGGCGCCACGGCCGGGATGCCGAGCAGCGGGGCGGCCAGCCCACCCCACCCGTCCCCGATCGCCGGGGGCGGCACCGTGTCGACCGGGGCGACGCCACGGTCAGCGAGCAGGGCCACGTCGGAGCCCCCCGTCCTCCCACGCTGGAGGATGGGCGCACACACGATGGTCCGGCCACCGAACACCCCCGACCGGTCCAGCCAGAGGGCGACGAGGCTGCCGTCCCGCAGGAGCACCTCACGCACCGCCACGGCGTCACGGGCCGCCAGTAGCGACTGGGGCTGGATCAGGCAGCAGCGCCCACCGGGAGCCAGCAGGTCGAGGCCCAGGGCGAGGAACAGCCAGGCGGCGTCCGTGTAGGCGCCCACCAGGCCGCCGAAGCGCTCGCGCAGTTGCTCACGTTGCCCTGCCGTGAACCACGTGCCGGCTCGGAGTTGCCCGAGGAACGGCGGGTTGCCGACGACGGCGCCGAAGCCACCATGTGGCGCCGTGGACCAGGCCGACCGACCCGCCAGCAGGACGTCGGCCTCGACGACGCCGCGCACCTCCGAGGCGTCGACGCCGGCCCAGCCGGCCAGTGCCGCCCGGGTGACGGCGACGGCCACCGGATCGGTGTCGGCGCCATAGAGCAGCGTGGTGGCGACGGTCCGGCGATCGGCGCCACGGCGTGCCAGCTCGTTCCCCGCCGCCAGTAGGAACACCCCCGCTCCACAGGCGGGATCCAACACCGGTCCCCGCTCCACGGTGGCCGCCACCAGTGCGGCAGCGACGTCGCCCGGCGTGTAGAAGGCCCCCCGGCCGCGACGGTCGTCGACGGCGAGGGCGGCCTCGTGGCGTGCGCCGACCTCGGCCAGTCGGACCGGGTCGCCGGAGGCGCCTGCCGACCGTGCAGCGTCGAGGAGTGCCGTGTCGGCGCCGGGGCGCCCCGGAGCCGACACCGGGGTATGCCCCGATCAGGCGGCGTCGGCCGCCGGATCCCAGGCGTTGAGGTCCGCCAGGCGGGGATCGTTGGAGAAGATCTCGACGATCGGGTGCTTCATGCCGAGTCGGCGCATCAACTTGCGCACCTCGAGTTCCTCGTTCCAGAGCACCAGGCTGACGACGAGGCCCGACTCGCCCGCACGTGCCGTGCGGCCCGAACGGTGCACGTAGGTCTTGGCGTCCGAGGGCGGGTCGTGATGGATGACCACGTCCACGTCGTCGACGTGGATGCCTCGGGCCGCCACGTCGGTGGCGACCAGGGCGTGGATGCGACCCTCGGAGAAGTCCCGCAGGGACTTCTCCCGCTTCTCCTGGCGGAGGTCGCCGTGGATGGGCGCCGCGTCGACGCCTTCGTCGAGTAGCGCCGCCGCCAGCTTGTCGGCCCCCCAGCGGGTGCGGGTGAAGAGAATCGTGCGGTTGGAGGAGCGGATGATGGCAGCGGCCACCCGCACGCGGTCCATCTGGTGGACGGCGAGGAACCGGTGCTCCATCTCGGCGACCGTCGGCTCCCGGTCCTCGATGGCGTGCATCACCGGGTCGTCCTGGTAGCGGCTGATGAGGCCGGCGGTCATCCCGTCGAGCGTGGCCGAGAACAACAGCGTCTGGTGCTCGCCCCGGATGCCGCGCAGAATCCACTCGACCTGGGGCATGAAGCCCATGTCGGCCATTCGGTCCGCCTCGTCGATCACGATGCGCTCGATGCCCTCCACGGAGAGCTCGCCACGGTCGATGAGGTCGATCATGCGGCCCGGCGTGGCGACGACGAACTCGACACCCCGCTTCAGGGCACTGATCTGCTTCTCGATCGGGGCACCTCCGTAGATGGCGTGGATACGGATGCCCCGGGATGCGGCCAGCGGTTCGAGTTCCCGGCACACCTGGACCGCCAACTCGCGCGTGGGCACGAGGGCGAGGCCCGTCGGGCGCCCCGGCTCGGCCTTCGACAGCAGTTGGATGAGGGGAAGGCCGAAGGCCAGGGTCTTGCCCGAGCCGGTCTTGGCCTTGCCGCAGACGTCGCGGCCGGCGAGGCCGTCGGCGATGGTGAGGGTCTGAATGGCGAACGGGGACGTGACCCCCTGTTCGGCCAGGACGGACACCAGGTCGGCGTCGACGCCCAGGTCGGCGAACCCGGTCGTGGTCATGTGCACCGTGTTTCCCGGCAGCGGGTGCCACCGAACTCGTCGCCCGCAGCGTCGTGCGGGCTTCCCGCCACCGCTCTCCCGGGCGACGAGGCCGTCCGGGGCCGACACACCAGCGGTCGACTCCGCCCGAACGGTGCCCCCACCCTAGCGGCGTGGTCCGGGCAACCGTGGAACGGCTTCCAGGAGGGGCCTCAGGCCGGACGAACCCGCCCGTCGCGGACGGCGACCCCCTCGTCCCCCAGCCGGCGGGCCTGTTCGGCCTCGAGCCCCGGTACCAGCCGCCCGGTCGACGTCACGACCCGCCACCACGGATGGCCCGAGTGGTCGCGGAGGAACCGGCCGACCGCCCGATGTGCCCCGGGAAAGCCCGCCTCGGCGGCGACCTCGCCGTAGGTGACGACCTCGCCGCTGCCGAGTTCGTCGAGCACCCCGGCCACGGCTTCCTCGAAGGGCGTTGACATGGACCGGCTCTCAGCCGACCGGGTGGCCGGCCTCGGGCAGCAGGCGCACGACCTCGACCGGCTCGGCGATCCCGCTGATGGCCAAGTCCCCGACCGGTTCGACCTCGCAGTTCACGAAGAGGGTGGACGAGACCATCGGCGCCGGCGCCAGGACCTGGCGGGGTTCGGCCACGTCGCACAGCCGGGACGCCAGGTTGACCGCCTCGCCGATGTGGTCCTCACCCTCGACGAGCAGGACCGGTCCCTTGGCGATGCCGGCCCGCAGCTTCAGCGGCGACTCGCTCATGTCGATCACCTCTTCGATCTCGATGACGACCTCGATGGTTCGCTCGGGTTCGGTGCCGACGAGCATCGCCCCATCGCCCAACCACTTGGCGATCCGCACGCCCTTCTTCGCTGCGATCTGCCGGACGACCGACTTGAAGCCGTGCAGCAGCTCGAGCGCCGCTCCGTCACCCTCCGTGTCGATGAACGACGTGAACCCGGAGAGGTCGATGAACGCGAACGTGCGCTCGACACGCTGGTACTGGTCGGGAGACGCGCTGTTCATCGCGCCCCCATCCTGTCGCGTCCCGACAGGGCCACCGCACCGCCGACGAGGATGGCGACGAGACTCGTCCAGACGTTGACCCGGACGCCCGCCAGCAGCGAGGCATGGTCGATCCGGAGCGACTCGACCCAGAGTCGGCCCAGCCCGTAGCCGCAGACCCACAGGCCGACGAGGCAGCCGGGCCGCAGGACGCCGCGGCGGTCCACCCGGACCAGCACCCACGCCAACGCCAGGTTCCAGAGGCCCTCGTAGAGGAAGGTCGGGTGGAACGTCTCGGCCACCGGGTGCGACGTCGGTCGGTGGCCGGCGTCGATGCGCAGCCCCCACGGCAGGTCGGTGGGCCGGCCGAACAACTCCTGGTTGAACCAGTTCCCCCACCGGCCGATGGCCTGGGCGACCGGCAGTGTCGGAATCATGGCGTCGAGCACCCCGCCCATGGAGATCCCCTGTCGACGAGCGACGAGGACGCCCACGATCACCCCGGCCGCCAGTCCGCCGGGTATGCCCAGGCCGCCCTGCCAGACCGCCGGCACGTCCTCCCAGCGCCCCTGGAACCGACGCCAGTCCGTGGCGACGTGGTAGAGGCGTGCCCCGACTAGGCCGGCGGGGACCGCCCACAGGGAGATCGTCGAGACCTGCTCGGCGGTCCCGCCCCGGGCGACCCAGCGGCGCTGGCTCCACCAGACGGCCACGACGACACCGAGGGCGATCATGATGCCGTAGCCGCGGATCTCGAGTGGCCCGAGGCCGAACGAACCCGACGACGGGCTCGGAATTGCGGCGATCACGAGGGCGGAATCCCGCTCAGTCGGGCGAGACGGCGAACCGGTCGGCCTCGAGGGCCAGCAGGTCGTCGACCCCAGCGGTCACGGCGCCGAGGCGGCCCCGGACGAGCGGCAGCTGCTGCTGGGCCCAGAAGCGGGCGACCACGACCTTGTCGGCCAGCGCCAGGCAGTCGTGGTCGCCGGCGACGGCCTTCAGGGCGAGGCGGGCCAGCAGCCAGCCGCCCAGCAGGTCCCCGAACATCTTGAGGTAGGGCGTGGCGCCGGCCAGGGCGTGGCGCGGGTCGGCCAGGCCGTGCTCCATCAGCCAGGCGGTGGCCTCCCGCACGGCAGCGAGGGCGTCGGCCAGGCCCTCCCGGACCGCCGCCAGCTCGTCGCCGGCCGCCGCCAACTCGGCGTCGAGGTCGCCGATCTCGTCGAGCAGCGACAGTACGACCGACCCGCCGCCCATCGGCAGCTTGCGGCCCACCAGGTCCATGGCCTGGATGCCGTTGGTGCCCTCGTAGATCGGCGAGATGCGGGAGTCGCGCAGGATCTGGGCGGCCCCGGTCTCCTCGATGTAGCCGTAGCCACCGTGCACCTGGATGCCGATCGACGCAATCTCGACGCCGAGGTCGGTGCTCCACGCCTTCGAGATCGGGGTGTACAGCTCGGCCCGGTCGGATGCCGCCCCACGCACGTCGGGGTCGGGGTGCCGGGCGGCCATGTCGAGGGTGGCGGCGTTGAGGTACAGCAGACAGCGCATCGCGTCCACCGAGGCGCGCATCGTCAGCAGCATGCGGCGCACATCCGGATGGTCGACGATCGGAGACATCTCCCCCTTCGGGGCGCCGATGGCCCGGCCCTGGCGGCGCTCCCGGGCGAACCCGGCCGCCAGCTGCAACGCCCGCTCGGACACGGCCAGGCCCTCGACACCGACACCGAGGCGGGCGTTGTTCATCATCCTGAACATGATCCGCATGCCCTGGTGCTCCTCGCCGATGAGGTAGCCGACCGCCCCGTCGCCGGCGTCGCCGTACGAGAGCACGCAGGTGGGGCTGGCGTGCAGGCCGAGCTTGTGCTCGACCGACACGCACGTGACGTCGTTGCGCGCACCCAGGCTGCCGTCCTCCTCCACGAGGTACTTGGGCACCACGAAGCAGGAGATGCCCTTGGTTCCGGGCGGACTGTCGGGCGTGCGGGCCAGCACGAGGTGGACGATGTTCTCGGTGAGCTCGTGCTCGCCGTAGGTGATGAAGATCTTGGTGCCGAAGATCCGGTGGGTGCCGTCCCCCTGGGGTTCGGCCCGGGAGGTCAGGGCGCCCACATCCGACCCAGCGTGCGGTTCGGTGAGGTTCATGGTCCCCGTCCACTCGCCCGACACCATCCGCGGCAGGAAGGTCTCCTTGAGGCGCTCGTCGCCGAATGTGTGGAGGGCGTCGATGGCGCCGACGGTGAGCAGGGGCCCCATCGTCCAGGACCGGCAGGCGGTCCCCAGCATCTCGGTCATCACCGTCTGGAACAGCGACGGGAAACCGCCGCCGCCGTAGTCGGGTGCCTGGGTGACGGCCCCCCAGCCGGCGGCGAGGTACTGGTCGTAGGCGTCGTGGAAGGCCTTCGGGACGGTGACGACGCCGTCCTCCACCGAACAGCCCTCGGCATCGCCGATGCGGTGCGTCGGGGCGACCACCTCCTCGACGAAGCGGGCGAACTCGTCGAGGACGCCGTCGATGGTGTCGGCGTCGACGTGCTCGTAGCCGGGCAGGTCGCAGACGCCCTCGACGTCGGCAACCTCGCGCAGGACCAGGCGGATGTCGTCGAGGGGGGCGCGGTAGTCGCTCATGGTCCTGGGAATGCTCCGTGTCGGCTGACGGCGCTGACGCCTGAACCGTACCCCCCGTGACCGTCTCCCGTCCCCGCGGGCAACCGCCACGAACCGCATCATCCGAGACACTCCTACACTTCCCGGATGCCGAGCATCGCCCCCACCGGAGCCCACCTGATCGGCGGCGACTGGGTCACCGAGGGCCCCGCCGGCACCGGTGTCAGCCTCGACCCCGCCCGCCCCGACGACCCCGTCGGCGAGTACCCGCTGGGCGACGCCGGAACGGCCGCCGACGCCGTCTCCGCAGCCGTCAACGCCCGATCCGCCTGGCGATCGCTCTCCTTCGGGGCGCGCTCCCGGATCCTCGAACAGGCCGCCCGCCTATTCGACGAACGGGCCGACGACCTGGCCCTGCTCTGCACCGTCGAGGAGGGCAAGACGCTCGCCGAGTCGCGTGGCGAGGCCACCCTGGCCGCCGAGACATTCCGCTACCAGGCCGCCATCGCCAAGATGTCCAGCGAGCGGATCTTCCCCAACAACGTGCCCGGCGAGACCATCCGCACCGTCCGGGCCCCGCTCGGCGTGGTCGGCGTGATCACGCCATGGAACTTCCCGATCCTCATCCCCGCCTGGAAGCTGGCCCCGGCCCTGGCTGCCGGTAACACCGTGGTCTGGAAGCCCGCCAGCGACACCCCGCTGCTGTCGGTCGCCATCGCCCACCTGCTCCACGACGCCGGCGTCCCCGCCGGAGTGCTCAACCTGATCCTCGGACCCGGCTCCATGGGCGGCGCCATGGTGGCCGACGAGCGCGTCGACGGGGTCACCTTCACCGGCTCCGTGCCCGTCGGCCAGCGCATTCGCGACGTGGTGACCGCCCGCAACGGCCGCGTGCAACTCGAACTGGGCGGCCACAACCCGTGCATCGTCTTCGAGGACGCCGACCTCGACCTCGCCGTCGCCGGGGCCGTCGGCGGCGCCATGGGCGCCACGGGCCAGAAGTGCACCGCCACCCGGCGGGTCATCGCCGTCGGCGACATCCACGACGAACTGCTGGACCGCATGGCGTCCGCCGTCGAGGCGCTCCGGGTCGGCGACGGCCGGGAGGAGGGCACCGAGATCGGCCCGCTGGTCTCCAGCGGTGCCCGTGCCGAGGTCGCCGAGGCCGTCGACGCCGCCCTCGGCGAAGGAGCCGAGGCCGTTGCCGTCAACGCCGGCACCCCCGACGGCCCCTGCTACTACGCCCCCACGCTCTTCTCGGGCTCCCCCGACCTCTCGATCTGCCGCGACGAGGTGTTCGGCCCGGTCAGCACCGTGCTGCGGGTCGACGCCGACGACGAGGCCTTCACCCTCGCCAACGACACCGAGTTCGGCCTCTCGGCGTCGGTGTTCACCAACGACCTGTGGCGTATCGACCGGGCCGTCCACGAGCTCGAAGCCGGCCTCATCAAGGTCAACGCCCCGACCACCGGCTCTGAGATACACGCCCCGTTCGGCGGCGAGAAGAACTCGTCCGGGCACGCCGCCCGCGAACAGGGCGACACCGCCGTCGACTTCTTCACCCGCACCCGCACGGCCTACATCCGGCCCGGCACCAGCCGGTGACCGGGGCAGCCTCCGTTCGACCCGGCGTCCGGCGATGAGCGAGGTGGCCCTCCGACCACAGGGCCTCGACGAGGCCCTGGCGGAACGCCGCCACGAGCTCCGTTCTCCCGAGGTGGTCATGGCGCCCCGCCAGCTGGGTGCCGCACGCCTCACCCGCTACAGCTTCAGCCGCACGCTGCTGCGCCGCGCCGCCCGGGAGGGTTGGCAGGCCCGGCTGGTCGAGCTCGACATGGACGCCGAGGGACGTGGCCACGCCATCTACCGCACCGAGGCCGGTGACCGGGTCTTCGACTTCGTGGCCTTCACGACCACCGTCGACGAGTCGCTCCACACGGACCGGGTGATCGCCGAGGCCTGGGAGGTCTGCGGCGCCCTCGTGGACGGCGCCGTCGACGCCGACTACCTCGAGGTGCTGCGCCGCGAGGTACCACGCCAGGAGGACGCCCGGCTGGATCCCCGCGTGCTCGTCCTCACCCGGGGCAACCGGAGCGTGCGCTTCTTCGGCTACCTCGTCGACCGGCTGGCCGCCGGACTCCAACCCGAGGCCGACAAGGTGGCCGACGCCGGCTACATCCTCCGCAGCACCGCCTTCTACGGCAACGGCAAGTTCGGCATGCGCTCGTACCTCGGCTACCCCGAGGGGCACCCCCTGCGCTCCCCCTACCGGGCCCAGTTCCTCTGCGCCTGGATGTTCCGCGAACTCGGCTACGACCAGGTCGAACACTGTGCCCGGGCCCGTGGCGGCGACCGAGCGGTCCGGTTCGCCGGCGACTGGAGGCGCTACTTCGGGCTCGGCAACGCCACCGGGCTGGGCCTGGTCCCCTACGCCTTCAAGCACCCTCGGGTGCTCAACGCCTGGGCGGGCGTCCGCGAGCTCGCTCTCGCCAACGTCCGGTCCCTGCCGGCCACGCCCAAGCGGCTCGACACCCTCCGACGCTGGGTCGACCGGGCCGTCGTGCACTTCGAGACCATCGGCGGCGGCGACCGACCCCCGTGGCTGGGGCCGACGACCCTGGCCGGGCGCGCCCGTCGGGTCCGAGCCCGCATCGACGAGGTCGCCGGCGACCCGGCGCCGTTCGACGCACTGTTCCGCTGGGCCGAGGACGAGGACGTCGAGACCTGCGAACTCGTCGTCTCGCTCCTCGTCGAGTTGGACGAGGGGCTCGACGACGACCTGGTCGACCACTTCCTCCGGGTCGACGAGGAGGTCGTGGTCGACCCGCTCACCACCGCCGCCGACCTGAGAAGCCTGCTCGGCGAGCGCTACGCCTGGCTCGACGGCCTCGACCTCGAGGGCGACGGCCACTACTGGTGGGTCATCTCCGACAACAGCGACGAGCCCCGAAGGGTGGTGCGGTCCGCCCTCGAACCGGACAACCACGACGTCGCCATCGACGTGGCCCGGCGACTCCACGCCCTCGGCCGCTGCCTCGACGACCTGCCCGACGACGCAGCCGTGGGCACCCTGCTGGCGGAGGCCCCCCACCACGCCAGCGCCGTGCGCCGACTGCTCGGCGGCGGCCAACCGTACGGGGAGCCCCGCGACGACGCCTGCGCGGCCGGCTACCTCCCGCTCGAGGTCCAACGCTTCCAGTTGGCCATGTACGGCATGGACAACTACTCGCCCAAGTCCACCGACTGGCTGCGGGTGACCCTCTTCCAAGGGGCGCCCCGCTGCGACGACCTGGGTCCCGAAACCACCGACGACTGGGTGTGGCCCCCACGCCCCACGGAGGCGAGCGCATGAGCCTGGAGAACCCCCTGGTCGTCGACGGCCTCGAGATCAACGACTGGAGCCGACCCGTCGTGGAGCAGGTGCGCTCCGGCGGCGTCGACGTGGTTCACGCCACCTGCGGCGTCTGGGAGGACATGGCCGGCACCATGACCCGCATCGGCTCGTGGCGGCACTTCGCCCGCCAGAACGCCGACGTCGTCCGGATCGTCACCAGCGTCGCCGAGATGGAGCAGGCGGCCGCCGACGACGTGCTCGGCATCCTGCTGGGCTTCCAGAACAGCTCGATGCTGGGGGACGACCCCGAGATGGCCGGGATCTTCGCCGACGTCGGCGTCCGCGTCATCCAACTCACCTACAACATCGCCAACCACCTGGGATCCAGCTGCTGGGAGCCGCACGACGGCGGCCTGACCCGGGCCGGCCACCGCATGGTCGCCGCGCTCGACGAGGCCGGGGTCCTCGTCGACATCTCGCACGTCGGCAACGTGACCGGCCGCGACGCCATCGACGCCTCGGCCAACCCGATCGCGGTCACGCACGGCAACCCGGCCTCGTTCTGCGACTCCGCCCGCAACAAGCCCGACGACCTCATCCGGGCACTCGCCGCACGGGGCGGCGTGATCGGCTGCACGCTCTACCCGCTGTTCATGGGCGGCGCCGACGTGCCCCGCTCCGCCTACTGCCGCATGCTCGCCGACCTGGCCGAGATGGTCGGCGTCGACCACGTGGCCATCGGCACCGACGCCGTCGTGGGCTGGAGCCCCGACGCCCTCGGATGGATGCGCAACGGTCGCTGGGACCGTCCCAGGAACCCCGACGAGATCCCGCCCTTCCCGCCGTGGCCCGACTGGTTCCAGGGCCCGCAGGACTTCCCGTCGCTGGCCGACGGCCTCGACGAGGTCGGCTTTGCCGCCGTGGAGCGCGACGCCGTCCTCGGCGGCAACTGGCTGCGCCTCTTCGGCCAGGTCTTCGGGGACTGACCGGGATGGCCGTCACCGTCGCCCCCCGCGAGGTCGTCGATGAGATCCACCGCGCCAGCCGCGCCCTCGGCCTGAACGCCGACCTGGCCGACCGCCTGGCCGTCGAGATCGCCTTCTGCGAGGTCCACCACGGCGGGGGCCTGGCCGCCTGGGCCGATCTCGTGGCCGCCGACGGCGACCGACTGGCCGACGCCGCCCACGTCCCGTTCCGGATGACGGGTGCCGAGGTGGAGGCCCGCACCACCGGCACCGCCCGCATCGACCTCGAGCCAGCGGTGCCACTGGCCGTGCTGGCACGGTCGATCCGCGACCTCGACCGGCGGGGCATCTGCTGCACCCCGAGCCCCGATGGTCGTCCCGGAACTGACCTCGTGGCGGCACTCGACCTCGCCGTCGGCGACCCCGACCCGACCGCCGACGCACGCATCGCCGAACGCTCGCAGGACGCCCTGAACCACGGCGTGACCGTCGACGCCGACCTCTGGCGGCTGCTCCGCGGCCGGTCCCACGACTTCCTCGTGGCCGAATCGGTGCTCGACGCCGCACACGTCGAAGGGGAGGGGGGAATCTGATGCCCGAGGTACTGCTGGACGCCATCGAGGACGCCACCCGGCGGGCGCTGGAGCGCCACGGCTGCCGGCCCGACATCGCCGCCCACGTCGCCGACGCCGTCCGGGTGGCCGAGGGCAACGGCAATCGCATCTGCGGCCTCTACTACCTCGAGAGCTACTGCCGGCAGCTCGAGACCGGCCGCATCGCCGGCGACGTCGACCCGGTGGTCACCATCGATCGCCCCGGGGCCGTACGCGTCGACGGCCGCCTCGGCTTCGCCCAGTCGGCGTTCGCCGCCGCACTCCCCCACGCCGTCGCCGCCGCCCGGACCAACGGGATCTGCGGCCTGTCGGTCGAGCACACCCACACCTGCACCTCGCTGGGCTACTTCACCGAGCAACTGGCCTACTCGGGGTTCCTGGCAATCGGCGCCACGAACGCAACGCCCCGAGTCGCCCCGCCGGGCGGCTCGGCGGCGGTGCTCGGCACCAACCCGTTCGCCATGGCAGTCCCCGACGGCAACGGTGGCGTCGCCTTCCAGTTCGACTTCAGCACCAGCGCCGTGGCGCTCGGCAAGATCACGATGGCGGCCGCCGCCGGCGAGGAGATCCCCCTCGGCTGGGCCGTCGACGCCGACGGCAACCCCACCACCGACCCCGACGCCGCACTGGCCGGCTCGCTGGTGTCCGCCGGCGGCTACAAGGGCTACGGGCTGGGCCTCTTGGTCGAACTGCTGGCCGCCGGGCTGACCGGTGGACGCCTCAGCATCGACGTGCCGCCGCTCAAGACACCCGAGGGGCCACCACACGACCTCGGCCAGTTCTACGTGGTGATCGACCCGTCGGGCTACAGCGGCGATGCCTTCGCCGAGCGTCTGGCAGGCCTGACCGCCGCCATCGCCGAGCAGCCGGGAGCCCGCCTGCCGGGCGCCGACCGCGTGGTGCCGGACGCCGTCGACGTCGAGGACGATGTCTGGTCCACCACCCTCAGGCTGGCAGGGACATGACCTCGATGGACCACGCCACCGCCATCACGAACCTGCTGTACCGGTACGCCGAGCTCATCGACGCCGGGGAGCTCGAGGCCTGCGCCGACCTCTTCACCCACGCCCGCATCGTCCTCGACCCCGATGCCCCCACCGTGCTCGACCGGGACGGCATCCTCGCCCTGTGGAGGTCAATCCTCGTGATCCACGAGGACGGCACGCCCCGGACCCAGCACGTGGTCTCCAATCCCGTGCTCGAGATCGACGCCGAGTCCGGTACCGCCACGAGCCGCAGCCGCTACACGGTGCTCCAGCAGGTCGGCGACGGGCCGCTGCAGGTGGTCGCCGCCGGCCGCTACCACGACCGCTTCGAGCAAGTGGACGGCGAGTGGCGCTTCACCGAACGCGACTACTCGCGCCTGGACCTCACCGGCGACGTCAGCGCCCACCTGCACCACGACCCGCGGGGCTGAGGCGGGTCGGAGAAACCCTCTCAGGCCTCCACGATGGCCGCGTGGGCGGTGACCCGGGGGGCGTCGCCACTGTCGCCGGCCAGCCAGTGCCGGCGGCACCGCAGCTCGTAGGTGACCTGGTGGTCGTCGGGGTCGTCGACCACCACCAACTGTCCGTCGTAGACCTGCTCGCCATCGACCAGGCGGGCGTTGTGGGTGGCCCGCTCGCCGCACCAGCACCGGGCCTCGACCTGGACCTCGCTGGATTCGTCGGCCAACTCCAGCAGCCGCTGGGTGCCCTCGAAGAGGCGACCCTGGAATGAGGTGAGCAGGCCGAAGGCATAGACGTCGGCACCCAGCTCGTCGACCACCCGGGCCAGCTGGTCGACCTGCGCCGGGGCGTAGAACTGGGCCTCGTCGCACACCACGTAGTCGAGGCGGCCGTGGCGCTCTGCCATGGCCAGCGCCAGCTCGAAGAGGTCGAGCCGCGGTCCCACCTCGACGGCGTCGGCCGAGACCCCGAGGGCGCTGGTGACCCGGCCGTCGGCCCGGTCCAGCTGGCTGCACAGGAACCCGTGCAGGCCACGTGAGGAGAGGTTGTGGTGGATCTGGAGCGCCAGGGTGCTCTTGCCCGAGCCCATGGTGCCGAACGAGAACCGCAGCCGGGCCATCAGCAGTCTCTCCCCGGGAGCATCCCCACGTTCACCAGCGGCCGTTCCACGCCTCGACACACCCGTGGCATCACGAGCACCCGCTGGTGGCGCCGCAGTCGGTGCACACGTAGCAGGACCCCGCACGGCGCATCGACACGCCGCAGGTCATGCACAGCGGGGCGTCGGCGCTGCCGGTCGAGCCGCCGTCCGCCAACTGGGCGGCGAACTGGCCGGCCGACGGGACCGAGGGTGGGTCGGGCGGCACGTCGTGACCCTGGCGGGTCTCGGTGGCCGTCTCCTCCACCCCGGGCAGGGTGGGCTGGCTACGCTCCCCCGTGGTGAGGATGTTGAGTTCGGCCCGCTCGGCCGGGGTCAGGTACTCAACGGCCAGCCGGCGGAACAGGTAGTCGATGATACTGGTGGCGATCCGCAGGTCGGGATCGTCGGTCATGCCGGCCGGCTCGAAGCGCATGCCGGTGAAGGCCTCGACGAAGGCCCGCAAGGGCACGCCGTACTGCAGCCCGTGGCTGAGCGAGATGGCGAAGGCGTCCATGATCCCGGCGAGGGTCGAACCCTGCTTGGACACCCGGACGAAGATCTCGCCCGGACGGCCATCCTCGTACTCGCCGACCGTCACGAAGCCCTTGCAGTCGGCGACCCGGAACTCGAAGGTCCGCGATCGGCGGGAGCGTGGGAGGCGGCGGCGGACCGGTTCGGCCGACGCCACCGAGGCGACGGCGTCGGCGACGGTCTCCGCTGCCGACTGCTCGGTGCCCGAGGCGAGCGGCTGGCCGACCTTGCAGTTGTCGCGGTAGATGGCGACCGCCTTGAGGCCGAGGCGCCACGATTCCATGAACAGCTCCTCGACGTCGTCGACGGAGACGTCCTCGGGCATGTTGCAGGTCTTCGAGATGGCGCCCGACAGGAACGGCTGGACCGCTCCCATCATCCGGATGTGGCCCAGGTGGTGGATGGCGTGGTCGCCCATGGAGGTGGCGAACACGTCGGCGTGGTCGGGATCGAGGGCGTCGCAGCCGGCCACCGAGTGCTCGCGGTCAATGTGGTCGACGATGGCGGCGGCCGCCTCCTCGTCGTACCCCAGCCGCTCCAGCGCCCGTGGCACGGTGCGGTTGACGATGGACATGGTGCCGCCGCCGACGAGGCGCTTGGTCTTGACCAGCCCCAGGTCGGGTTCGATGCCGGTGGTGTCGCAGTCCATGAGCAGGCCGATGGTGCCGGTGGGGGCCAGCACGGTCGCCTGGCTGTTGCGGACGCCGACCCGCTGGGCGAGGGCGCAGGCCTCGAACCAGGCCTCGCGGCTGGCCGCCACGAGGACCGGTGCGGCGTCGTCGACGAGCAACTCGGCTGCCTCGCGGTGCTGGTCGAGCACCCGCAGCATCGGCTCGCGGTTGGCCTCGTAGCCGGCGAATGGGCCCAGCCGGTCGGCCAGGCGGGCCGAGGTGCGGTAGGCGTGGCCGGTCATGAGCGAGGTGATGGCGGCGGCGACCGAGCGGCCCCCGTCGCTGTCGTAGGGCAGGCCCAGCGCCATGAGGAGCGCGCCCAGATTGGCGTACCCGAGTCCCAGCTGCCGAAATGCCCTGGTGGTCTCGGCGATGGGCTCGGTCGGGTAGTCGGCGTTGCCGACGAGGATCTCCTGGGCGGTGAACACCACCTCGACGGCGTGCCGGAACCCGTCGACGTCGAACCCGCCGATGGCGTCGGTGTCGCCGTCGTGTTCGCCGAGGAACGCCAGCAGGTTCAGGCTGGCCAGATTGCACGCCGAGTTTTCGAGATGGACATACTCGCTGCAAGGGTTGCTTGCCGTGATTCGGCCCGTGTTGGACGCCGTGTGCCAGTGGTTGATGGTGGTGTCGAACTGCAGGCCCGGGTCGGCGCACTCCCAGGCCGCCTCGGCCACCTGGCGGAACAGCCGGCGGGCCCGCAGGGTGTCGATTACCGCGCCGTCGGTGCGAGCGGTGAGGTCCCAGTCGCCGTCGTCGACGACCGCCTGCATGAACTCGTCGGTGACCCGGACCGAGTTGTTGGCGTTCTGGTACTGGATGGAGTGGGCGTCGGAGCCGTCGAGGCCGACCTCGAAGCCGGCCGCCTCGAGGGCCCGCAGCTTGTGCTCCTCGCGGGCCTTGCACCAGACGAACTCCTCGACGTCGGGGTGGTCGGCGTCGAGGACGACCATCTTGGCGGCCCGCCGGGTCTTGCCGCCGCTCTTGATGGTGCCCGCCGAGGCGTCGGCGCCCCGCATGAAGCTGACCGGGCCACTGGCGGTGCCGCCGCCCCGCAGCGACTCGCGCGAGGAGCGGATGCGGCTGAGGTTGACGCCGGCGCCCGAGCCGCCCTTGAAGATGACCCCCTCCTCCACGTACCAGTTGAGGATGGACGTCATCTCGTCGTCGACCGAGAGGATGAAGCAGGCCGACGCCTGCTGGGGGGTGTCGGGGACGCCGATGTTGAACCAGACCGGCGAGTTGAAGGCGGCCTTCTGGGTGACGATCAGGTGCTTGAGCTCGTCCGCGAAGGCGGCGGCCTCGTCGCCGTCGGCGAAGTAGCCGTCGCGGGCACCCCAGGCGGCGATGGTGTCGACGACGCGGTCGGCCACCTGGCGCAGCGACGACTCCCGCTCGGGCGTGCCGAGGGTCCCCCGGAAGTACTTCTGGGCGAGGATGTTGGTGGCGTTGACCGACCAGCCGGCCGGCACCTCGACGTCGAGCTGCTCGAACGCCACCGAGCCGTCGCGGTGGTCGACCAGCCGGGCGTCGCGCCACTCCCACTCGACGGCGCCATAGGGGTGCGTGCCGGCCTCGGTGAACACCCGGCGGATGCCGAGAACCCCGCGCTCGGGAAGCATGGTCATGTCAGGTGCTCCTCGTGTCCCGTTGGCGCCGCCAGCGTGCGGACGGGGTGTGACGGTCTCCCTGGCCGACGGTCCCGTCCAGACGGCCACCCTAGGGAGGGTGCCCTGTGGACGGGAAGGGCACGAGTTGTGGAAATGCCGGTGGACGACGGGCACCTTGTCCACAGCCGTCCACAGGCGGTGCGTCCCCGGCCAGCGCCCATGACGGTCCCGCGGTTCCGGCCGATCGCCGTCGGGGTGGCGCCGGGTACGGTCGGGGCGTGCAGCGACTCCTTCCCACCGGGGATCCACCCGACGGACCCACCTCGGTGGACCCCGTGGCGTCCTACCACGACCCCGAACGCCCCGCCCCGGGTGCCCGGCCGTGGGTGCTCGTGAACATGGTCGCCTCGGTGGACGGGGCGACCGCCGTGGACGGCCGCTCGGGGCCGCTGGGCGGCGACGCCGACCGGTCGCTCCTGGGGATCCTGCGGGGGCTCGCCGACGTGGTACTGGTGGGCGCCGGCACGGTGCGTGCCGAGGGCTACGGCCCACCCCGCACGCCCCCGACGCCCGTGGCCGAACGCCGGACGGCCCGGAACCAGGCCCCCAGGCCGCGCCTGGCGGTCATGTCGGGTCGCCTCGACCTCGACCCGGCGGCACCGCTGTTCACCGGCGGCGACCCGTCCGACCCGCCGCCGCTGGTGTACACCACCTCGGCGGCCCGGGCCGAGCGGCTCGCGGCCCTGGCCGGCGTGGCGGAGGTGGTGGTGGCCGACGGCGAGCGCGTCGAGCCGACGTGGCTGCTGGCCGACCTGCACGCCCGTGGCGCCGGCACCGTCGTGTGCGAGGGCGGGCCGGGCCTCAACGGCCAGCTGGCACGGGCCGGGCTGGTGGACGAGTGGTGCGTGACGGTGTCGCCCCGTCTGGTCGGCGGCGGGGCGGGCCTGCTGGCAGGGCCACCGGTCACCTCGCCGCTGCCGCTGCGCCTGGCCCACGTGCTGGCCGAGGACGGCTTCCTCTTCTGCCGCTGGCTGGCCGGCTGACCGGGAGGCGGCGCCCGCCGCCGAGGTGGCCGAGGGGAGGGCGCGCGACCCCGTGGGCACTCAGCCCACCGGGAGCACGATCCGCTGGCCGGGCTGGAGGAGTGCGCCGCCGGTGACCTCGGCGAGGCGGTCGACCGTGTGGCGCCGGTCGACCCCGGCGGGCGTGAAGCGCTCGGCGATGGCCCAGAGGGTGTCGCCGGGCTGCACCACGTAGACGACGGGCTCCCCCGCCGCGCCGGCGGGCGTGGTGCCGGGCGTGCCGGTGACCCGGCCCGCCAGTTCGCCGGCGACGAGGGTGGTGCAGAACACCAGGGCGGCAACCAGGAGCACCGCCACCAGTCGGCGTCGCCGGTACACGTGGGCGGGCACGGGCCGCACCGATCCCCGGACGGCGGCCAGGGACTCGAGGGGAAGCATCGTCGTGGTCATGGCCTCATCCTCTCCATGGGGTGTGACAGTGCTGGGGTGCTTGACATGGAACGCCTGTTCGGAGAACATATGTCCGACGAACATCCGTTCGATACCATCACACTATCGAACAGATGTTCGATGTCAACCCCCAATCGACGATCGCCCAAAAGCCAGACCGCCCCGATCGAGGGAGCCACACCATGACCGACACCACGCTCACCGCCCGCCAGCGCCAGATCCTCGAACTCATCGACCAGCACTCCCGGACGCACGGCTATCCGCCATCGGTGCGCGAGATCGGCGAGGCCGTGGGGCTCACCTCCCCCTCCACGGTCCACTCCCACCTCGGCACCCTCCAGGACAAGGGCTACCTGAAGCGCGACCCCAGCAAGCCCCGAGCCATCGAGGTGTGCCTCGACCCGCAGTCCGGCGTCGCCGTCGAGCGCGGCGCCGTGCGACACGTACCCCTCGTCGGCGAGGTGGCGGCCGGCACCGACGTCCTGGCCGCCCAGAACATCACGGAGTCACTGCCGCTGCCCGCCGAGTTCACCGGCGACGGCGAACTTTTCATGCTGCAGGTGCGCGGCGACTCCATGATCGGGGCCGGCATCTTCGCCGGCGACTACGTGGTCGTGCGCTCGCAGGCCACGGGCGACGACGGCGACCTGGTCGTGGCCGGCATCCCCGGCGAGGCCGACGAAGAGGCCACGGTCAAGCACTTCCGCCGCGACGGCGCCGAGGTCGTGCTGGCGTCCGCCAACCCCGACTACCCCGACCTGCGCCACCCCGCCGACGAGGTCAAGGTCTTCGGCCGGGTGGTGACGGTCCTGCGCCGGCTCTGAGCGCCGCGCCCCTCCCCCTCTGGGGGCCCGGCGCTCAGACGCCAGCGACCGGATACCGAAACGGTTCGGTTCAGACGCCCTCGGCGAGCAGGGTGCGCAGCGCCTCGTAGCCCACCTCGAGCATCGAGCGTTCCAGGTGCTCGTCGGCCATGTGGGCCACGGCCGGGTCGCCCGGCCCCAGATTCACGGCCGGCACGCCGTGCTCGCTGAAGAACGCCACATCGGTCCAACCCAGCTTGGCCCGGACCTCGAGACCCGAGCGCTCCACGAGCGACGCCAGGAGCGGATGTCCCATCCCGGGCTGCGCCGCCGGCCCATGGTCGACGAGCTCAACCGTGTCCCCTTCCTCGAGGAACGGGGCCATCACGGCCCGCACGTGCGTCTCGGCCTCGTTCCCGGTGCGGTCGGGGGCGTAGCGGTGGTTGATCCGCAGCAGCACCTCGTCCGGGACCACGTTGCCCGACACCCCGCCCTCCACATGGACGGCCTGGAGGGCCTCTCGGTAGCGGCAGCCGTCGACCTCGGGCTCCCGGTGAGCGTAGGCGTCGAGGGCCCACAGCAGGGCGCCGGCCCGGTGGATGGCGTTGCGGCCCATCCAGGGCCGGGCCGTGTGGGCCCGCGTGCCCCGCAGCCGTACCTCGAAGCGCATCGTGCCCTGGCAGCCGGCCTCGACGGCGCCGGCGGTGGGCTCGCCGAGGATCGCCACGTCGCCCTCGAGCAAGTGGGGCACGGCGTCGAACAACTCGACCAGGCCGCTGTGCTCGCGGGCCACCTCTTCCCGGGCGTAGAACACCCAGGTCACGTCGACGGCCGGCTGGGCGACCGTGCGGGCCAACTCGAGCATCACCGCCAGGCCGCCCTTCATGTCGGCGGCGCCCAGCCCCCACAGCGTGTCGCCCTCGATCCGGGCACCCGCCGCCGCGTCACCCGGAACGGTGTCGGTGTGGCCGGCCAGCAACAACCGGTGCGGGCGGCCGAGGTCGGTGCGGGCCACGAGGTTGTCGCCCACCCGTTCGACGGCCAGGCCCGGCACGGTCCGCAACTCGTCCTCGAGGTGCGCCACGAGGGCGGCCTCCTCGAAGCTGACCGACGGGATGTCGACCAGTTCGGCGGTCAGGGCCAGGAGGTCGGTCATCGGACGCGGTGGGTCGGGGCGGCTCGGGGCGGGAGCCGGCTCAGGTGCTGACGCCGTGGGTGCGCAGGATGCCCTCGAGGGCGGACTTGTCGTGACGCTCGCCCTGCTCGAGCCGGCGCAGCACGAGGACGCATGGCAGGCCGAACTCGCCGCCGGGGAAGGCCCGGGGCCTCGTGGCCTGCACGGCGACGCACCACGAGGGGATCTCGCCGCGCCCCAACTCGTCGCCGGTCTCGGCGTCGAACACGGGGATCGAGCCGGTCAGCACCGCGCCCGCGCCCAGCACCACCCCGTCACCGACGCGTGCACCCTCGGCCACGATGCAGCGGCTGCCGATGAGGCACTCGTCGCCCACGACCACCGGCACGGCATTGGGCGGCTCGAGCACGCCGCCGATGCCGACGCCGCCAGAGAGGTGGACGTTGCGGCCGATCTGGGCGCACGAGCCCACGGTGGCCCAGGTGTCGACCATGGTGCCGCCGCCCACATAGGCCCCGATGTTGGTGTAGCTGGGCATCATCACGACACCCGATCCCTGGAAGCTGCCCCAGCGGGCCTGGGCGCCGGGGACGACCCGAACGCCCCGCGCCGCGAAGTCGCGCTTGAGCGGGATCTTGTCGACGAATTCGAAGGGGCCGACCTCGATGGTCTCCATCTTCGACTGCTTGAACAGCAGCAGGATCGCCAGCTTGAGCCACTCGTTGACGACCACACCGTCGCCGCCGGGTTCGGCAACCCGGGCCTCGCCCCGGTCGAGGAGGTCGATGGCCTCGTGGATGACGGCGTTGGCGTCGGCGTCCTCGGGGGCCAGCGAGTCCCGGTTCGCCCAGAGTTCTTCGATACGTGCCTGCAGGTCGGACATGGTCGACAGGCTACCGACCGGCCCCTCGGGGCCCGCGTGGTTACGACGCGGCCGCGGCCCGCTCGGCGACGAGGTCCAGGCGGTCGTCGGGCGCCACGACGGCGATGCGCACGTGACCGGAGCCCTGCGGCCCGTAGAACTCGCCGGGGCTGACCACGATCCCGAGCGTCTCCGCCAGGCGCCGGGTGAGCCCCCAGGCGTCACCATCGGGGGCGGCCACCCAGAGGTAGAAGCCCCCCTGGGGCAGCGTCGCCTCGATGCCGAGGCCCGCCAGCAGCTCCACGAGGAGCCGCATCCGCCGGAGGTAGCGGCCGGCCTGTGCCTCGACGTGCGCCTGGTCGCCGAGGGCGACCGCACCCGCCGCCTGGGCCGGGCCGGGGATCATGAAGCCCTGGTGCTTGCGGACCTCCCGCAGGTAGTGGACCAGTTCGGCGTCGCCGGCGTAGTAGCCGACCCGCAGGCCGGCCAGGTTGGAACGCTTCGAGAGGGAGTGGGCGGCCAGGACGCCGTCCGTGCCGTGCTGGAGGATCGAGCGCGGCGAACCGTCCCAGGTGAACTCGATGTAGCACTCGTCGCTCAGCACCGGCACGCCGCGTTCCCGACCCCAGGCGGCCGCGGCGGCGAGGTCGTCAAGTGCCCCGGCCGGGTTTCCGGGCGTGTTGACCCAGAGTCCGAGGGCGCGGGCGGCATCCGCCTCGTCGATGGCGGAGAGGTCGATGCGCCATTCGGCATCGACGGCCACCGGCACCGCTCGGCAACCCGCCAGCTCCGCGCCCATGGCGTACGACGGGTACGAGACCGCCGGGTAGAGGATGGTGTCGCGGCCGGGATCGCGCAGGCGCAGCACCTGGGGCAGGCCGACCACGAGTTCCTTGGTGCCCACACAGACCCCCACTGCAGCGGGCTCGAGTGACAGGCCGAGCCGCCGGTCAAACCAGCCGCACACGGCGCCCAGCAGGTCGGCGCTGCCCACCGACGGCGGATACGGCCGAGCCGGGTCGACCGCCGCCCCGAGGGCCGCGGCCACCACGTCGGGCACGGGGTCGCCCGGCGTGCCGATCGAGAGGTCGACGGCGCCGCCGGGCAGCGCCGCGGCGGCTGCCCGCGCCTCGTCCAGCAGATCGTACGGATACGGCGGCGGGACGAAGCCCTTCCGGTCCCCCTGGTCCACGCTCACTCCTCCTCCTCGCCCCGGTCGGGGTCCTCTCCCCCGTGGGCGAACTCGGCGAGCCGCCCGGCGGAACCCTCGTCCAGGCGCACCCGGATGCGCCAGCCGGCCTCGTCGGACGACTCTGCCAGGACCTCGCCCTCCCGGTGCGCCCTCGCCAGGGCGTCGCCCCGGTCGAAGGGGATGACGAGCGAGACCAGTCGCGTAGCGGCCCGGAGGCGGCGGCCGACGACGGCGAGGAGGTCGTCGATGCCCTCCCCGGTGACCGCCGACACCGCGACGGAACCCTCCTCGCGTGCCGTCAGCCGGGCGGCTGCCGACGGATCGGCATCGGCCTTGTTGAAGGCGTAGAGCTCCGGCACGCCGTCGGCGCCGATCTCGCGTAGCACCGCCCGCACGGCGTCGATGTCCCCGTAGGGGTCGGCTGCCGAGGCGTCGACCACGTGGACCAGCAGGTCGGCGTCGACCACCACGTCCAGCGTCGAGCGGAAGGCCTCGACCAGCTGGTGCGGCAACTTGCGCACGAAGCCGACCGTGTCGGTCACGTAGACGGCCTCGCCGCCGGGCAGTTGCAGGCGGCGGGTCGTGGCGTCGAGGGTGGCGAAGAGGCGGTCCTCGACGAGCACGCCGGCGTCGGTCATCCGGTTCAGCAGCGTCGACTTGCCGGCGTTCGTGTAGCCCACGATCGCCACCGAGCGGTTGCTGGTCCGCCGCCGCGCCTTGGACTGCGTGTCCCGGGTGCGCCGGATCCTGTCCAGTTCCTGCTCGAGCCTGCGGACCCGACGCATGAGCCGGCGCCGGTCGACCTCCAACTGGGTCTCGCCGGGGCCCCGGGTGCCGATGCCGCCGCCCTGTTGGCTGAACGTGCGGCCCGACCGGCGCAGGCGCGGCAGGCGGTAGCGCAACTGTGCCAGTTCGACCTGGGCACGGCCCTCGAGGCTGCTGGCGTTCTGGGCGAAGATGTCGAGGATCACGGCCGTGCGGTCGAGGGCGGACCGCTTCAGGATCGTCTCGAGGTTGCCCTGTTGGGCGGGCGTGAGTTCGTTGTCGAACACGACCGTGTCGGCGTCGTGGTCCCCGGAGACGTCGCGGATCTCCGCCGCCTTGCCGCTCCCGACGTAGGTGGCGATGTCGGGGGTGTCCCGCTGCTGGAGCACCCGGGCCACGGGGTCGGCCCCTGCGGTGTCGACCAGGCGGGCCAGCTCGTCCATCGAGGCGTCGACCACCTCGGGATCGTCGCGGCCCAGTGCCACGCCCGCCAGCACGATCCGCTCCCGGAACGTGCGCTCGATGAGGCCCCGGGACTCGCCGCCGTACTCGCCGAATGCGCCGCGGTGCGTCTCGGCGTCGACTGTCCGGTCCTCCTCGAACGGGTCGTCCCGACCCGAGGCGTTACCCACGGGTGGCCTCGACCTCGTGGTCGCCGAGGTGGACGGATGTCGTGGCCAGCGACAGCCGCTCGCCGAAGGTGACGACCCCGGTACCGCCCGGCATCCGGACCTCGACCCGGTCGCCGATGAGGCCCCACCCGCGGGCCAGGTGTGCGGCTGCACAGGCGCCGCTGCCACAGGCCTGGGTGAGCCCGGCCCCCCGCTCCCAGGGGCGCATCCGGATGGTGCCGTCGTCGACGGCCGCCACCACGTGGACGTTGCAGCCGACCGGGGCGAAGAAGGCCTCCAGGGCGGGACCGACCACGCCGAGGTCGATGGCGTCGACGTCGTCGACCTCGATCACCAGGTGGGGGTTGCCGAGGTCGACGGTGCCGTGGCGCCCCGCCGTCGGTCCGCCGAGGTCGAGTTCGAGGCCAAGGGTCGCTGGTCCGGGTGCTGCGGCACCCATGTCGACAGTCGCCCGGACCTCCGTGTCGCCAGGTGTCCCCACGACGGCGACCTCCCGGGGACCGACCACGGTCTCGACCGTTAGGTCTGCGTTGGTGAGCCCCCGCCGACGGGCGACGGCCTGGCCAAAGCAGTTGAGGCCGTTGCCGCTCACCTCGGCGGGGCTGCCGTCGCTGTTGACCAGCGTGAACCGGAGTCGGTCGCCATCCCCCCCGACCTCGTCGACCGGCGTGCCGAACACCAGGCCGTCGGCCCCGATGCCGGTGGCGCGGTCGCAGAGGCGGATGGCCAGGTCGGCGGCGTCGGCGGGAACCGCGTCGGTGAAGGCGACGAGGAAGTCGTTGCCGAGGGAGGCGTGGTGGCTCAACTGCACGTGGACAGTCTCGCCCACCGGAACCGGTCCCCCACGCCCGGTTCCCGGTCGCTCACGGGGCACAGGCGTCGAAGGCGGCCAGCACCTCGTCCAGAGCCGCCAGCGGGTCGTCCCCGACGTCCACCCAGGCGATGCGCGGGTCGCGGCGGAACCAGCGCTCCTGGCGCCGGGCGAACCGCCTGGTGGCCGCCACGGACTCCTCCACGGCGGCGTCGAGCGTGCACCCGCCCCGCAGGTGGACGGCCAGCTCCCGGTAGCCGAGGGCCTGGGCCGCGGTCGCCGAGAGGCCCTCGGGCCGTTCCAGCAGGCCCGCCACCTCGTCGAGGAGGCCCTCGTCCATCATCCGGGCGAAGCGTTCGGCGATCCGGGCGTCGAGGACGTCCCGGGGCACCCGCAGGCCGACCTGGGCGAATGGCGTGTCGGGGTACTGCCCGAGGCCAGGCCCGTACGACGAGAAGGGCCGGCCCGAGCCCAGCGTGACCTCGAGGGCGCGCACCACCCTGCGGCGGTTGGTCGGCTCCATGCGCCCGGCGGCCACGGGGTCGAGTTCGGCGAGGCGGCGGTGCAGGGCGGGCGTGTCGGGCTCGGCGTCCAGGCCGGCACGCACCTGGGCGAACCGGCCGGGGATGTCGAGGTCGTCCACCACGGCCCGGACGTGGAGGCCGGTACCGCCGACCAGGACGGCCCGTGCGTCCCGCTCCCCGATGTCGGCCAGCGCCGCCCGGGCCGCGCGCTGGAAGTCGGCGACGCTGTAGTCCTCGGACGGGTCGGCCAGGTCGAGCAGGTGGTGAGGGACCTCGGCCCGCTCGGCCGCAGACGGCGTGGCGGTGCCGATGTCCATGCCCCGGTAGAGGGCCATGGAGTCCATCGACACCAGTTCGACGCCCGGGCGCCGGCGGGCAGCCTCGAGGCCGAGGGCCGACTTGCCCGAGGCGGTGGTGCCGACGAGGAGGAGGTGCCCTTTGGGGGCGACCACGACGGACCTCAGGCCGAGGCGACGGGGATGCGGCGCCGGTGGGCCGGCGCTGCGGTCACCTCGAGCAGTTCGCCGAAGAGGTAGTGGCCGCCGGCGGCGGTGATCCGCACCTCGGCGTAGGCGCCGGTGCGCAGGCCCTCGGCGGCCGGGAGGTGCACGGGCTTGTTCTGGCGGGTGCGTCCGGTGACCTGGTCGGGTCCCCGCTTGGCGGGTCCCTCCACGAGGACCTCCTCGATCCGTCCCACCCGGGCCTCGTGCCGGCGGCGGGAGGAGCGGCGCAGGACCGCCTGGAGTCGCTCGAAGCGCTCGACGCAGACGGCGTGGTCGACGAACTCGTCCTGACGCTCGGCGGCCTCGGTGCCCGGTCGGGGCGAGAAGACGAAGGCGTAGGCAGAGTCGTACTCCGCCTCGGCGACCACCTCGAGCGTCCGCTCGAAGTCGTCCTCGGTCTCGCCCGGGAAGCCCACGATGATGTCGGTCGAGACGGCAAGGTCGTCGATCCCGGCTCGAGCGGCGGCGAGGCGCTCGAGGTACCGCTCGGCCGTGTAGCCGCGGTGCATGGCCCCCAGCACCCGGTCGGAACCCGACTGAAGCGGCAGGTGGAGGTGCTCGCAGACCGCCGGCGACTGGGCCATGGCGGCGACGGTCTCGGGGCGCAGGTCCTTGGGGTGCGGGCTCGTGTAGCGGACGCGACGGATGCCCCCGACGTCGCCGACGGCGGTCAGCAGGTCGGCGAAGAGGGGGCGGAGACGTCGCCGGTCGTCGGCCGCCCAGTCGGCGCCGGCCTCGTAGGCGTCGGCCGGCCCGGCGTCGATCGTGCGCAGGCGTGTGGTGAGGTCCCGGCCGTAGGAGTTGACGTTCTGGCCCAGGAGCGTGACCTCGGTGACGCCGTCGGCGGCGAGGCCCTCGACCTCGGCCACGAGTTCACCGAACGGGCGGCTGATCTCCGGACCGCGCACCGCCGGCACGATGCAGAAGGCGCAGGAGTTGTCGCAGCCGACCTGGATGGTGACCCAGGCGCTGTGGTCGGCGTCGCGGCGCGCCGGCAGGGCCGACGGGAAGGCCTCGGCGTCGTCGCGGGCGGTCTCCTCGAGGATCTCGATGACGGGGCCGTGCTGCCTCGCCTCGGCCAGCAACTCCGCGGCCCGTTGGACGTTGTGGGTACCGAAGACGACGTCCACGTGGGCGGCCCGCTGCTGGATCAGGTCGCGATCCTTCTGGGCGAGGCAGCCGCCGACGGCGACCTGTACGTCGGGCCGCTCGGCCTTGAGGGCCTTGAGGTGCCCCAGGGCGCCGTAGAGCTTGTTGTCCGCGTTCTCCCGGATGCAGCAGGTGTTGAGGACGATGACGTCGGCCTCCGACTCGGAGGCGGCCGCCACGAGCCCGTCAGCCTCGAGCAGGCCGGCGATGCGCTCGCTGTCGTGCTCGTTCATCTGGCACCCGTAGGTGCGCACGGCGTAGGTGCGCGTGCGGGGGGGCTCCGGGGACGTGCTGGTCACGCCGAACAGGCTAGGGCCCACCCGGCACGGTGTCGCCCGGCGGGTGGTCGCGCAGGGCGGACCGACCCCGTCGTCGGTACGGCCGGTCAGGGCCGCCGCGCCAGTCAGTCGTCGAGGCTGATGGGCAGGTCGTCGGCCTCGGTGAAGCCGTCGCCGGTGATCTCGCCGGTGGCGGCGTCGACCAGCGGGGCGTCGCCGCCCTCCACGGCGCTCGAGTCCGCCTCGGGCTCCTCGGGGGCGACCTCGCGCCAAATGCGGTCGCTGACCTCGACCATCACCTCGGGGTTCTCAGCGAGGAACCGCTTGGCGTTCTCGCGACCCTGGCCCAGTTGCTCGCCTCCGTACGTGTACCAGGCGCCCGACTTGCTGACGACGCCCAGGTCGACGCCGAGGTCGAGCACCGAGCCCTCGCGGCTGATGCCCTTGCCGTACATGACGTCGAACTCGGCCTGCCGGAACGGCGGGGCGCACTTGTTCTTGACGACCTTGACGCGGGTGCGGTTGCCAACCACCTCGACGCCGTCCTTGATGGCCTCGATGCGACGGATGTCGAGCCGGACCGACGAGTAGAACTTGAGCGCCCGGCCGCCCGGCGTGGTCTCGGGCGAGCCGAACATCACGCCGATCTTCTCGCGCAGCTGGTTGATGAAGATGCAGATGGTCTTGGACTTGTTGAGGTTGGAGGTGAGCTTGCGCAGCGCCTGCGACATGAGGCGGGCCTGGAGGCCGACATGGGAGTCGCCCATCTCGCCCTCGATCTCGGCCCGCGGGGTGAGGGCGGCGACCGAGTCGACCACGACCACGTCGAGGGCGCCGGAGCGGATGAGCATGTCGGCGATCTCGAGGGCCTGTTCGCCCGTGTCGGGCTGCGAGATGAGGAGCTCGTCGACGTCGACGCCGATGGCCCGGGCGTAGGTCGGGTCCATGGCGTGCTCGGCGTCGATGTAGGCGCAGATGCCGCCGTTGCGCTGGGCCTCGGCGACGACGTGGGTGGCGAGGGTGGTCTTGCCGGAGCCCTCCGGGCCGTAGATCTCGCAGACCCGGCCCCGGGGCAGGCCACCGATACCGAGGGCCAGGTCGAGGGCCAGGGCGCCGGTGGGGACGGTCTCGATGGCCATCGAGCCCTTGTCGCCCATCTTCATGACGGCGCCGGTGCCGAACTGCTTCTCGATCTGGCTGAGGGCTAGGTCGAGGGCCTTGCCGCGGCCCTCGCCGTCGACGTTGGTGACGGGGGGTGCGTCGGTGTTCTTGCGGACCTTGCTCATGGTGTTGCTCCGTTCTCCCGGTGCGGTTCGCGTGCTGGATCGGTGGTGATCGATGCGGGCGAACCTACGGAGGGGGTGTGACAGCCCCGGTGGGTCGTGCCCGACTGGCGGGTGAATGACACGAGTGTAAGTGCGAACAGACGTTCGATGCAAGCATTCCGGTGGCCGCGCTACCGTCCGGCCCATGGACGCCCCCGGGACCGACGACCAACTGCGACAGCGCCTGACCCCCATGCAGTACCACTGCACCCAGGAAGCCGGTACCGAGCGGGCCTTCAGCGGCGAGTACGTCGACGAGAAGCGGGCCGGCACCTACCGCTGCGTGGTGTGCAGCGAGGCCCTGTTCGACAGCGCCACCAAGTACGACTCGGGGTCGGGCTGGCCCAGCTTCTGGGAGCCGGTCGACGAGAGCCTCGTCGACCGCCACGTCGACCAGAGCCTGGGCATGGTTCGCACCGAAGTCACCTGCGCCTCCTGCGGCGCCCACCTCGGCCACGTGTTCCCCGACGGCCCCCGACCCTCCGGTGAGCGCCACTGCATCAACTCGGCCTGCCTGCTCCTCGATCCGGCCGACGAGGACTGACCGTCCGGCCTCACCCCAGCCGGAACCGGGCCAGGGTCTCGTAGGCGGCACCCTCTGGCAGGGTGCGGCTGCGCACCAGGCACACTTCGTCGACGAGGAACGACCCGGCGACCGGCGTGCCCACCGCGCCGGGCGGGACCGGCCCCTTCGAACGGGCCAGCGTGAGGTGGCCGGTGAAGGCCCGCTCCTCGGGCGGCTCCCCCACTCCCGCCGTGGCCGCCACGACCGACGCCGCCAGGTCGTCGAGCCCGGCCACGGCCGCCACCACCACCCGCTTCCCGAGCAGCCGGGTCACAGGCCCCAACTCCGCCACCGCCGGCGTCGCCGCCAACTCGTCCAGCGCCGCCGTCACCTCGCCGGGGTCGGCCTCGCCCAGGAACCGCAGCGTCACGTGCCACTGGTCCGGCCGGGTCCAGCGCAGGCCGGGCGCCTCGGGCCGGGGAAGGCCGGCCAGCGCGTCGGCAACCTCCACCGACAGCCACGCCGCCACGAACAGCCGCACGGGGACCCCTCTGCCTCCTAGGACCGGCGTGCCAACAAGCGCTGGCGGAGTAGGTCGAGCACCGAGATCACCGTGAACTGGCGGGTCAGGGTCCGGTCGAACGGGAACCGGATCCGGACCGCCTCCACGTCGCCGTCGACGTTCGTCGCCATCCAGACCGTGCCCGGCTCGACGCCGTCCTGGGGGTCGGGGCCGGCCACGCCCGTGACCGCCACCGACACGTCGGCGCCCAGCACCGGGCAGACGCCCTCCGCCATCGCCACCACGGCCGCCTCGGACACCACCGGGCCGTCGGGCACTCCCAGGACGTCCCGCTTGACGTCGCCGTCGTAGGCCACGACCGACCCGACGAACGCCCGGCTGGACCCCGGCACCTCCGTGAGCCGCGTGCCGACCATCCCGCCGGTCAGCGACTCGGCAGTGGCCAGCGTCAGCCCCTGGGCGACCAGCTCGTCGAGCACCACCGACTCCATGGTCTGGTCGTCGACGCCGAACACCACCGGCCCGACGATCTCCCGCACCCGGGCCTCCTCGTCGGCCAGCAATTCGGCCACCTCGGCCTCGTCGGCGCCCTTGGCGGTGATGCGCACCTTGAGCCCCTCCATGCCGCTGGCGAGGAACGCCAGCGTCGGTCCGCCCTCGGCGTCCAGGCGCTCGATCTCGTCCGCCAGCACCTCGGCCAGGCCCGACTCCGAGCGGCCCCACGTGCGCAGCACCCTCGAGCGAATCACGGCCTCGGCCCCGGCCCGGCGGCGCAGGTCGGGCAGCACCGTGCCCTCGACCATGGCGTGCATCTCCCTGGGCACCCCCGGCACGGCGTAGACGACCTTCTGGTCGGGCGGCTCCCCCACCGGACAGACCAGGCCCGGGGCCGTGCCCGGCATCTCGGCCATCGTCCATGCCCCGACCGGTACGTCGGCCTGGCGCAGGTTGTTGGCCGGCATGGCCCGTCCCCGCCCCGAGAAGCGGCGCTCGATCTCGGCGGCGATCGCCTCGTCGCGCTCCATCCCGACGCCCATGAGCTCGGCGAGGACGTCCCGGGTGATGTCGTCCTGGGTGGGACCCAGCCCCCCGGTCACGATCACCGCGTCCGAGCGGTCCAGCGCCTCCCGGAACGCCGCCAGCATCCGTTCCCGGTTGTCACCCACCGCCGTGTGCCGGTGGCAGTCGATCCCCGCCAGGGCCAGCTGCTCGCCCAGCCACGCCGAGTTGGTGTCGACGATCTGCCCCAGCAGCAGCTCCGTTCCGACGGCGACGACCTCACACCGCATCGACGACCCCCCGAAACAACGCCTCAGGCGCCGGTGGTGCTGGTGGCCCGGCTGCCGTCGGCGAGGTACTGGGCGCCGGTCGCCAGCGTGAACGCCACCGCCACCCACAGCGAGGAGGTCACCAGCCAGTCGGCGTCCTCGATCGGCGGCAGGACGGCAATCAGCAGCGCCGCACCCTGCACGGTGGTCTTCCACTTGGCCGACCTGCGGGCCGGAACCGCTAGGCCCCGCCGCACGAACCACAGCCGGTAGAGCGTGATCACGCCTTCCCGCACGGCCAGCAGCGCCACCGGCAGCCAGGCATAGCGGTCGACCATCACGAGGCAGACCGCCACGCCGATCACCACGACCTTGTCGGCGAACGGGTCGAGGAACGCCCCCCAGCGACTCACCGTGCCCCGGCGGCGGGCCAGGACGCCGTCGACCAGGTCGGAGGCGGCCAGCACGAGTCCCAGCAGGAACGCCCCCCACGAAACTCCGCCCCGGTCCTCGGCGGCCAGCACCATGGCGAACAGCACCGGCGACAGCAGCAGACGCAGCAGCGTGACCAGGTTGGCCGGACTCACCACCGTGCCGAGGTGCCTGGTCAGGTCCACCGCCAACTCCCCGACTGCACCGACTCGTTCACGCCGCCTCCAGGTCGGGGCCCAGCGCCCCGGTCACCGTCACGGAGTGGAAGCCTCTCACAGGAAGGACCTCGGGCACCATGACCACGCCGTCGATCTCGGGCGCCTCGCGCCAGGTGCGCCCCACCCCCGGCTCGTCCACCAGCACCTCGACCTCGCAGCCGATCAACTCGTCCCGGCGACGGGCCGTGATCCCGTCCTGCAACTCGCCCAGCTCGGCCAACCGCTCGGCCACCAGCCCCGCCGGGACCGTCCCGTCGAGGCCGGCAGCGTACGTGTCCGCCTCCTCGCTGTAGGCGAAGAAGCCGCACCAGTCGACCCCGACCTCCTCCACGAACGTCAGCAGGGCGTCGTGGTCCTCCTCGGTCTCGCCCGGGTAGCCCACGATGAAGTTGGACCGGAACACCGCTTCGGGCTCTGCCGAGCGGATGGCGGCGATGCGCTCCCGGAAGCGGTCCCCGTCGCCCCAGCGGCGCATCCGGCGCAGCAGCGGACGCGACACGTGCTGGAGCGACAGGTCGAAGTACGGGACCCCGGTAGCCAGCACGGCCTCGACCAGCGAATCGGTGAGGTCCGACGGATAAAGGTAGAGCAGCCGCACACGGTCCACCCGCTCGGCGACCTGCGCCACCAGCGGCACGATCGCCCGCTCCCCCACGCCCTGGTCCCGGCCGAACGACGCCAGGTCCTGGGCCACCAGCACGACCTCGCGCGCCTCCAGCGCCTCGACCTCGGCGAGGATCGACTCGACCGACCGGCTGCGCTGCGGACCCCGGAAGCTCGGGATGGCGCAGAAGCCGCACGAGCGGTCACAGCCCTCGGCCACCTTCACGTACGCCCAGGGGCGGGTCGACGCCGGCCGCGGCAGGTTCAACAGGTCGAAGGCCGGGGCCGGCGCTGCGTCGGCTCCCGATCGGCGTCCCAGCGTGACCGGCACGCCGAAGCCGGCCACCCGGTCGACCTCCGGGAGCGCGGCTTCGAGATCGCCCCCGTAGCGCTCGGCCATACACCCGGTCACCACCAGCCGAGCACCGTCACGGCGCTCGTCGGCGAGGGCCAGGACGGTGTCGATCGACTCTTGGCGGGCCTCCTCGATGAAGGCGCAGGTGTTGACGACGATCAGGTCGGCGTCGCCCGCCTCGCCGACCGGTGACAGGCCGTCGGCGGCTAGCACGCCCTCGAGCTTGTCCGAATCGACCTGGTTCTTCGGGCAGCCCAGCGTGACGAGGTGGTAAGTGGGGTCGCCCATGGACCCCTCAGGCTACGGGCTCGGGGCCGAGGCGACCGGGCCCGGGTCAGGCCGTGGCACCCGTCGCCGCCATCAGGACCAGCACCGTGACGTAGCAGGACAGGAGGATTCCCGACTCACCCCGTGAGATCTGTCGACCTCTCCGCATGAAGGTGATCACCAGCCAACTCACCGCCACCAGCACGACCACCACCCAGAGCCCCACGCCGGCTTCCTCGTCGAGCGTTCTGGACCCGTTGGCCAGGAAGACCGCTGCGCCTACCAGGAGCGAGTTGAAGAGGTTGGAGCCCAGCAGGTTGCCGACGATGAGGCCCGACTCGTTGCGTCGGGCGGCCGCCAGGACCGTCACCAGTTCGGGTAGCGACGTCCCCAACGCCACCAGGGCGAAGCCCACGAAGCCTCCCGTCCACTCCAGGTCCTCGGCAATGCGCGTCGCCGACCAGACCACCAGCCAGGCGGATCCGACGGTCCCGACCAATCCGATGACGCTCCAGAACCACGGTGCGGCGCCCTCGCTGGTGTCCGGCGGGGGCACGCCGCCGAAACGGTCGCCCAGCCACAAGACCAGCCGCAACGCCACGCCGGTCAGGACCAGCAGCAGCAGGCCCCACCATGCCGACGGATCGGCCAGCCAGACGATCAGGAAGAAAACCGTCACGCCGCCCGCCGAGAGCGCCGCCTGCCGCTTCACCCCCTCCTCGAGCACGATCCTGCCGAAGACCAGCACCGGCAAAGCCAGCACCAGGGTCAGGTTGGCGATGTTGGAGCCGACGATGTTGCCCACCGCCAGGGCGGTGCCCTCGGCACCCTCTGTGAGGGTCGCCAGGGTCGAGACCACCAGCTCCGGGGCGCTCGTCCCGAAGCCGATGATGAGGGCGCCGGTCACCACCGTCGAAACCCGCAGCCGGGCGGCCACCTGGGCGGCGCCCAGCACGAACCGGTCGGCGGCGAGGGTCAGCCCCGCCAGGCCGACCGCCAACAGCAGCAGGTTCACCAGCACGGTGCGACGCTACCGGTGCCCCGGCGCCCGGGCTAGAAGCCCTGCTCGGTGAGGTTCTCGAGCTGGTCGTCAGCGACGAGCACCTCGCGTGCCTTCGAGCCCGTGGAGGGGCCGACCACACCGGCCTCCTCGAGCAGGTCCATGAGTCGGCCCGCCCGGGCGAACCCGACCCGCAGCTTGCGCTGGAGCATCGAGGTGGAGCCCAGCTGGCTGGACACCACTAGGCGGCGGGCCTCCTCGAAGAGCTCGTCGTCGTCCGAGGAGCCACCCCCGGTGCGCGCCGGCTCGGCGGTGATGTCGTCGATCGATGACGGGGCCGGTGCCGGGGCGTCGGGCGCCCTGGAGGTGCCGTCGCCCTCGCCGACGAACCCGCCAGCGGCGGTGCTGTCGACCACCGGCGTCTCGTCGGTGACCTCTTCGGCCGATTCGGACTCGGTGTCACCGGACTCGCGAATCGAACGGGCCTGCTTGCGCCAGGCCGTCACCACCTGGCGGACCTCGTCCTCTCCCACCCAGGCGCCCTGGATGCGCTGCGGCGCACTCGAACTAGGTCCCAGCAGGAGCATGTCGCCCTTGCCGACCAGCCGCTCGGCGCCGGGCTGGTCGAGGATGACCCGGCTGTCGGCGAGGCTCGACACCGCGAACGCCAGCCGGGCCGGGATGTTGGCCTTGATGACGCCCGTGATCACGTTGACCGACGGCCGCTGGGTGGCGACCACCAGGTGGATGCCGACCGCCCGGGCCATCTGGGCGATGCGACAGATCGAGTCCTCGACGTCGCGGGCCGCCACCATCATGAGGTCGGAGAGCTCGTCGACCACGATGAGGATGAACCGCATCCGCTCGTAGCGGGTGGGCTCGCCATCCTCGTCGGTGAGGCCCAGCGGCGTCTGCAGGTCGCCGCGGTCGTAGGCGGCGTTGTAGCCGCCGATGTCGCGGAAGCCGCACTCGGAGAGGATGTCGTAGCGGCGCTCCATCTCCTTGACCGCCCAGTGGAGGGCGTTGGCGGCCTTCTTGGGGTCGGTGACCGGCGCGGTCAGCAGGTGCGGAACGCCCTCGTACTGCCCCATCTCGACGCGCTTCGGGTCGATCAGGATCATCCGCACCTGGTCGGGCGTGGACCGCACGAGGATCGACGTGACGAGGGCGTTGATGCAGGACGACTTGCCGGCCCCCGTGGCGCCGGCGATGAGGATGTGCGGCATCGTGGCCAGGTTGAGCATCACCGGCCGCCCGTTGATGTCGCGGCCGATGGCGGCCTCGAGCGGATGGGTGGCCTTCGCCGCCTCGGTCGAGCCCAGGATGTCGCCCAACGCCACGGTCTCGCGCTCCTCGTTGGGGACCTCGATGCCGATCGCCCGCTGCCCGGGGATCGGGGCGAGGATCCGCACGTCGGCCGCCGCCAGCTCGTAGGCGATGTCCTTGGCGAGGTTCGTGATCCGGGCCACCTTGACGCCCTCCGCCACCTGGAGGGCGTAGCGGGTGACGGTGGGGCCGACGGTCATGTCGACCAGCCGGGTCTCGACGCCGTGGGCGTTGAGGGCATCGACCAGCCGCTGGCCCCGCGACTCGACCGCCTTGGCGTCGACGTCGTGGGTCGCCGAGCGGGCCAGCCCCTTGGCGGTCGGCAGCTTCCAGGGCGAACCGGCGGTCGCCGGACCCAGTTCGATGGTGAGCTGCTCGCCGGTGGCGGGGTCGGCGACGGCGGCCTTCTTCCTGCGCCGCCGCTTCGGCACCGACTCCTCAGCAGGCGCCGGATCGCCATCGGCCTGCGCGGCCTCGGGGGCCGGCTCCGGCTCAGGCGGAGGCGCCGGCACAGGTGCGTGGAAAACCGGTGCGTCGGGGTCGCCGGGTGGGGTCATCAGGTTGCCAAGGCCGTCGCGGAGCGCCCGTCCGACCGGCCGCAGGCCGCGCACGGTGCCCGCCGCTGCCTGCCGGACCGTGGTGCGGGTGACCACGGCGAGGCCCACCAGCACCAGACCGACGAGCAGGAGCACCGCACCCCAGGTGGCCACGGCGGCGTCCAGACCGCCGCCGACACCGAGACCCAGCAGGCCGCCGGCGCCACCGAGGGCGTCGGCCCCGTCGTCGATGCCCGGCGTGCCACGCCCGAGGTGGAAGAGTCCGGTGAGCCCGGCGAGGAACAGGACGCCACCCACGGGCATCCGCCTGGTGATCTCGCCGAACTCGTGGCGCTCGCGGAACATGGCGAAGCCCAGCAGGACCATGGCCACCGGGAGCACCAGCTTGGTGAGCCCCACCGTCCAGCTGGCGGCGTCGTCGACGACCCGCCCGACGATGCCCGCCCGCTCGAAGTAGATGGAGAGGCCGGCCAGGAGGCCTCCCAGCAGGAGGCACAGGCCCAGCAACTCGCTGCCGCGGTCGGCGAAGGCGGCCCGCAGCATCCGCCGGGTCAGCGGCTCGGTGCCCGAACGCTCCCGGGGGGTGTCGGCACGGGTCGTCGCGCCCTTCGTCCCCCCCGCTCCCCTGGTGGGTGCGGTGCGCTTGGCGGAACGCCCGGTGGACGGGCTCGCGGACTTGCTGCTCATCGTGGTGCCAACGTACCACCGGGGGGTGCCCGGATCGGGGTGCCCTGCCCGCGTCGCGGCAGGTCAGCGGCCCTTTCGGCGGCGAGCGTTCCCGGACTTGCCTGCCTCGCCCGCCTTGCCGGATCGGCGATCGCCCCGGTTGCCGACCGCGTCCCGGTTGCCGCCGGGCCGGCCCCGCACCTCCACCACCGGGACCAGGGCCGGCCGCCGTCCGGTCCCCGACGACACCAGCTTCCCGGTTGCCCGACGGGTGCGCCGCGTCAACTCCTCGGCGTCGTGCACACCCTCGGCCAGGGCCGCCTCGACCGCCTCCCGGACCGCGCCGGCCACGTCGGCCCCCCACCGGTCGCGCTCGGAGGCGTCCACCCAGCCCCGGCTCTCCACCAGTGGCGGCTCGGCCAGCCGCCCCCGCCCGAGGTCGACGACCACCCGGACCAGCACGAACCCCTCACCCGACAGCGAGCGCCGCTCCTCGACGAGGTCCTCCCCCACCGGGCGACCCCGCTCGTCGACCATCACGTACTCGTCCGAGACCCGACCGGCGAGCTCCAGCCCGTCGTCGGTGAGGCGCACCTGATCGCCGTCGGTACAGCGCAGCACCCGGTCGGGCGCCATCCCCCGCTCCAGCGCCAACTCGTGGTGGGCGACCAGGTGGGCGTACTCGCCGTGCACCGGGATGAACAGCTCCGGGTCGGCCGCCTCGTGCAACTCCCGCAACTCCTCCCGCTTGCCGTGGCCGGTGGTGTGCACGCCCAACTGGCCGCTGTGCACGAGCTTGGCACCCCGGCGGGCCAGGGCGTTGTGGAGCCGCGACACCGCCGCCTCGTTGCCCGGGATCGGGTGCGACGAGAACACGATGGTGTCGTCCTCGCCGACCGTCAGGAACCGGTGGCGGCCCTGTGCCATCTGGTTGAGTGCGGCCCGCGGCTCGCCCTGGGAGCCGGTGCAGACCACGCAGGTGCGGGCGGGCTCGAGGCCCTCGAGGTCGTCGGCGGTGGCCAGCATCCGGTCGTCGATGCGCAGCAGGCCCAGCTCGCGGGCAAGGGTCACGTTGCGGACCATCGACGGGCCCAGCACCACGAGCGTTCGGCCGGTCCCTGCGGCGGCGGCGGCCACCTGCTGGATGCGGTGCACGTGGCTGGAGAAGGCGCCCACGACGATCCGCCGACCCTCGTGCTCGGCGAACACCTGCTCCAGCACGGGGCCGATCGCCGACTCCGACGATGACGAACCCGCCGAGTCGGCATTGGTGGAGTCGGCCAGCAGCAGGCGGATGCCCGGATCGCCCGACAACTGGCGCAGGCGCGGCAGGTCGGTGACCCGCCCGTCGACCGGCGTCGGGTCCAGCTTGAAGTCGCTGGAGTGCAGGATCCGGCCCTGGGGCGTCCCGAAGATCGTCATCAGGCCCTGGGGCGTGGAATGGGTGACCGGCAGGAACTCGCAGTCGAAGGGGCCGATCCGTCGACGGTCGTGGTCGGCCAGGGTCACGAGTTCCGGACGGGGCAGGCCGGCGAACTCCAACTTTCCGGCCACCATCCCGAGCGTGAACGCCGACCCGTAGATCGGCATCTCGACGTGGCGAAGTAGGTACGGCAGGCCGCCGATGTGGTCCTCGTGGGCGTGGGTCACGAGGCAGGCCTCGATCCGGTCGGCCCGCTCCAGCAGCCAGGAGAAGTCCGGCAGGACGGCGTCCACGCCCGGCAGGTCGTCGGGGAAGAGCTGCCCGCAGTCGAGGAGGACGATGCGTCCCTCGCACTCGAGGGCGGCGCAGTTGCGGCCGATCTCCCCCAGGCCGCCCAGGAACGTGAGGGTGACGGGTGCGGCCACGGGCGTCCCGGTCGGAGGAGCGCTTAGCCGCGGCCGAGGTCGGCCAGCACCCGGCGGGCCTCGTCCTGGAGGTGGTCCGGCTCGGGCCCCATTGGCAGGCGGCAGTCGCCGCCCGGCAGGCCCAGCACCTTCATCATGGCCTTGCTCGGCACCGGATTGGGCCGCAGGTCGCCCGACTCGAAGTCGTACGACGGGATCAGGCGGCGGTTGAGCTGGCGGGCGGCCTCGTGGTCGCCGGCGAAGAAGGCGTCGAACATGGCGACCGTCTCGGGCGTGGCCCAGTGGGTGGCCACGCTGATGGTGCCCACCGCCCCGACCGCCAGCAGCGCCAGAGTGAGGGCGTCCTCGCCGCTGTAGACCTCGAAGCCCTCGGGGGCGGCGCCGACCAGGCGGGCCGTCTCGGCAACGTCGCCCGCCGCGTCCTTGACGCCGACGATGGTCTCGACCTCGTCGGCGAGGCGCAGCAGCGTGCCGGTCTCGATCTTTCGGCCCGACCGGGGCGGGATGTCGTAGAGGATGACCGGCAGGCCGGAGGCCTCGGCAACGGCCGTGAAGTGGTCGACCAGCCCGGCCTGCGACGGGCGGTTGTAGTAGGGGGTGACGGTGAGGATCCCGTCGGCACCCACCTCGGCACATCGCTCCGTGTTGCGGACCGCTGACCTCGTGTCGTTGCTTCCGGCGCCGGCGACGACCGGCACGTCGACGGCCCCGACCACGGCCTCGACGAGGGCGACCTGCTCGTCCTGGGTGAGGGTCGGCGACTCGCCGGTGGTGCCGGCCAGCACCAGGCCGTCGTTGCCTTGCTCGACCAGCCAGCGGGCCAGTTCGACCGCCCCCTCGAGGTCGAGCGACCCGTCCTCGGCGAACGGCGTGATCATGGCGGTCAGCACCCGCCCGAACCGGGGTTGCGTCGTCACGTGGACTCTCCCTCCCTCGCCCGCTCGATGCCGAGCGTGGCCAGCAGGTTCTCGTGCAGTTCGAACCACACCGTGTGGTATGAGTCGATCATCGGCTTGGTGAACCACTCGACCTCGCCGGCTCGGACGCGGTCGAGCGCCTCGGTGAACCGCCGACGGTAGCCGTCGAACCGCTCGAGCAGGCCGGCCAATTCGGCACAGACGGGCTGGACGACCGCGTCGGCCTCCCCGAGCCGGGCGATGACGGCAGCGTCGTGGTCCGGATCGGCGTGGTCGTTGACCACCTGCTCGTCGTCGACCGTGCGTAGCTGCCAGTCGGTGCACAGGGCGAGGAACCCCTGGTTGACCTCGAGGAAGCGCCGGTACAGGCCATCGACGGCGCTGCGGGCGCCAGCGGCGTCGAGCTCGGCGGCGACCAGCGCCTCGCCGTGCGTACGCCCCTCAGGGGTGAGCATCCAGCCGGCCATGCGCCCGTCGCGGCGCCGGACGTACCCCGCTTCCTCGAGTGCGCCCAGGCGGGCCGCCAGGTCGGTCCCGGCGAAGCCCAGGGCGTCTGCCAGCTCGGGCGTGTCGGCGAAGCCCCGCACCCGGAGCCCGTGGACGGCGCGCAGGTCCGGATCGCTCGTGACGGGCATGGCGGCCACGGTACCAGCGGGGGTCACGGGCTCAGGGTTCGAGGTCGTCGTTGTCCGAGGCGAGAAGGGCGTCGACGGGTTCGTCGGCCTCGGGCTCCCGCCGTGCCAGGCGCACCAGCACCAGCGGATAGCCGACCAGGCCGATCGCGGTGAAGACGAACCACTGCACGGCGTAGGAGAGGTGCGGGCCCTCGCCCAGGTCCGGCGCCGGCAGGGCGTACGGCACGTCGCCCAGCGGCTCGGCGTCGAGGTGCACCGGTGGGAGCAACGTGTCCCACCGAGCCGAGAGGTCGACGGCGTCGACCCGCTCGACCTCGTCACCGTGGCCGCCCCGGGAGGTCCCCGACGCCCGCAGCAGCCCCTCCACCTCGACCTCGCCCACGGGCGGGGCCCAGGTGTCGGCGACGCCCTCCAGGTAGAGCCGTCGGGGCACGAAGCCCCGGTTGACGGCCAGGTCGCCGGAGTCGGTGGCGAGGAGCGTCACGACGTGCACGCCGGGCAGGCCGTCGCTGGACCGGTTCACGACGTAGACCTGCCGGGTCGGGTCGAACGTCCCGGTGACCAGGGCCGCCCGGAACTCGAGGTCGTCGAACGACGACCGCACGCCAGGCTCGAAGGCGAGCGGCTCGAGGTCGGCTCGGGCCTCGACGAGCGCGTTGTGGGCCTGCCGCTGGTCGAGGCGCCGCAGCTGCCAGAGGCCCAGGTTCACCGTGGCGACCAGCAGGGCCACGATCGTCAGATGGGAGGCCACCCACCACGGCCGCGACAGCCGTCGCGCCCCGGGCCAGGCGCTCACGCTGCGACTCAGAGGCCGAGCAGCGCGTCGAGGCCGACGGCGCAGCCCGTGCCGTCGACGCCCCGGGCCGCCAGCACCACGCCGGGCATGAAGGAGTCCCGGTCGATGGAGTCGTGGCGGATCGTCAGCGTCTGGCCGGTCGTTCCCAGCACGATCTCCTGGTGGGCGACCATGCCCCGCATCCGCACGGCGTGGAGGCGGATGCCGGCGGGTCCGGCGCCGCCCCGCGCCCCGGGCACGACCTCTCGCTCGGTGGGGTCCTCGGCCCAGTCGGGCGACGCCGCGGCCATGCGCTCGGCGGTGGCCAGGGCAGTCCCCGAGGGGGCGTCGACCTTGGCGTCGTGGTGCAGTTCGATGACCTCGGCGGTGTCGAACCAGGGCGCCGCCATTTCGGCGAAGCGCTGCATCAGCACCGCCCCGAGGGCGAAGTTGGGGACGATCAGGCAGGCGCTGGACGTGAAGGCGGCGTCGAGCGCCGCCCGGTCGTCGTCGCCGAGGCCGCTGGTGCCGACCACGGCGTGCACGCCGGCGGCGGCCAGCACGGGCAGGTTGGCGCGTGCGGCGTCGGCCACCGTGAAGTCGACGACCACGTCGACGCCGACGGCCACGACCGCCTCGACGCCGTCGAGCACCGTGCAGCCGGCGACCTCGTCGCCGACCGCCGTCGGATCGGCCACTGCCACCAGGTCGAGGTCGGGGGCCGCCGCCACGGCGTCGCAGGTGGTGCGGCCCATGCGCCCGGCGGCGCCCAGCACGCCGACGCGGCGCGCGACCGTGCCGTCGGGGGTGTCCATGGCGGCGAGGCTAGCGCCCGGCCGTGGCGCGGCCGGGGCGGATTCGGTGCAGTCGCCGGGCCGTGTCAGGCACCCGGACCGACGACCGCCACAGTGGCGTCCGGGGCCAGCACCTCGGCGAGCACCGCGTTGACCTCGTCAAGGCGGATCGCCCGGAGGCGTTCGACGAACTCCTCCAGCGGCTCGACCCGCCCGTACAGGCTCTGGCCGTTGCCGAGCCTCGTCATGCGGCTGCCCGAGTCCTCGAGGCCCAGCAGGCGTGCGCCCTCGAAGCCCCGGCGTGCGATCTCGAGCTCGTCGGCGGTGATGCCGTCGGCAGCCACCTCGGCCACCTCGGTCTCGACCACCCGACGCAGCTCGCCGGCCCGGTCCGGGTCGGTGGCGGCGTGGACGGTCAGGGCGCCGGCGTCGCCGTACAGGTGCGGGCCGGCGAACACGCTGTAGGCGAGTCCCCGGTCCTCGCGGACGGCCTGGAAGAGCCGGCTGGAAAGACCACCGCCCAGCACGTGGGTGCCCAGCGCCAGGGCGCGCCGGCGGGGATCGTGGCGGTCGAGCGAGCGCCACCCCCACGCCACGTGCACGGCCTCGGTCGGCCGGCGCAGCGTGCGGCCCTCCGTGGGCAGCCGGTCGGGCGGCGTGCGCACCGGTGCCTCGCCGCCACCACGGTCGGCGAATGCCGCGGCGACCCGTTCGACCAGGCGACCGTGGTCCACGGCGCCGGCCGCCGCCAGCACCAGGTTGGGCGCCCGGTACCAACGGTCGTGGAAGGCGGCGATCGACCTGCGGTCCAGCGCCTCGACGGTCTCCCGGGTGCCGAGGACCTCCCGGCCCAGGGCGTGGCCCGGGAACAGCGCCTCCTCGAGCAGCGTGGCCGCCACGTCGCCCGGATCGTCCTCCTGGAGATTGAGCTCCTCGAGGATCACCCGGCGCTCGGTCTCGACGTCTTCGGGGCGCAACGCCGGGTCGCAGAGGACGTCGCCCAGCAGGTCGACGGCGAGATCCTGGCCGTCTGCCGGGAGGCGGGCGTAGAAGGCCGTGAACTCCTTGCCGGTCGCCGCGTTCATCTCGCCACCGGAGGCGTCGACCAGCTCGGCGATAGCACGGGCGGACCGCCGCTCGGTCCCCTTGAAGAGCAGGTGCTCGAGGAAGTGCGACGCCCCGGACGCCCAGTCGGGCTCGTCCCGGCTGCCGACGCCGACCCAGACGCCCACCGAGACGGAGTGCGCCCCCGCCCAGTGCTCGGAGACGACGGTCGGGCCGTCGTCGACGAAGGTCGTCTCGACCGTGGACGCGGGTTGCCCCGCGTCCACGGCCGAGACGTTCGGGCCCGTCGTCCGGGCCCCGTCGGTCAAGGCGCTCAGCGTCCCCGGCGGCGGCCGCCGCCACCGCCACCGCGGTTGGGGGCGGGTTTGCCGAGGTCGCCGTGCACGTTCTCGAGCTCCGAGGCGAAGGCGTCCTCGAAGCTGGCCTCGACGACGACCACGTCGTCGTCGGCGTTGCCGTTCGCCTCGGCGACCGGGGCCGCCTCGGCGATCGGGGCCTCCTCGGCGGCGGCGTCGTCGGCCGGGGCGGCGGGCGCCTCGTCGGCGATCGGGGCCTCCTCGGCGGCGGGCTTCTCGTCGCGCTGCGGGGCGTCCCCGGCGGGCTTGAGCGAGATCTTGCCGTTCGGGTCGACGTCCTCGACCACCACGTCGATCTCCTGGCCCAACTCGAGCACGTCCTCGACCTTGTCGATGCGCTTGCCGCCACCGAGCTTCGAGATGTGCACGAGGCCGTCACGGCCCGGGAGGATGTTCACGAACGCCCCGAACTTGGTGATGTTGACCACCTTGCCGGCGTACCGGGCACCCACCTCGGCGGTGGGCGGGTCGACGATCAGCATGATCTGGCGCTTGGCCTCCTCGACCTTGGCCCGGTCGGGCGAGGCGATCGCCACCACGCCGACCATGCCGTCGTCGTCGACGCTGATGTCGGCGCCGGTCTCGGCCTGGATCGTGTTGATCATCTTGCCCTTCGGGCCGATGACCTCGCCGATCTTCTCGACCGGGATCTCGAAGCTCTCGATCTTCGGGGCGTGCTCGCCGACGTCGGGCCGCGGCTCGGCGATGGCGCCGGCCATGACCTCGAGGATTGCCAGGCGAGCCTCCTTGGCCTGGTTCAGCGCACCGGCCAGGACGTCGGCGGGGATGCCGTCGATCTTGGTGTCGAGCTGCAGGGCGGTCACGAAGTCGGACGTGCCGGCCACCTTGAAGTCCATGTCGCCGAAGGCGTCCTCGGCACCGAGGATGTCGGTCAGCGTCACGTACTGGCCCTCGTGGAGCACGAGGCCCATGGCGATGCCGGCCACCGGCGCCTTGATCGGCACACCGGCGTCCATGAGCGACAGGGTCGACGAGCAGACCGAGCCCATCGAGGTCGAGCCGTTCGACGACAGCACCTCGGAGACGAGGCGCAGCGTGTACGGGAACTCCTCGAAGCTCGGCACCACCGGGTACACGGCCCGCTCGGCGAGGGCGCCGTGGCCGATCTCGCGGCGCTTCGGGCCACGCATGAAGCCCGTCTCGCCCGTCGAGAACGGCGGGAAGTTGTAGTGGTGCATGTAGCGCTTGCGGTCGATCGGGTCGATGCCGTCGATCATCTGGTCCATGCGGCCGGTACCCAGGGTCGTGAAGTTGAGCACCTGGGTCTCGCCGCGCTGGAACAGGCCCGAGCCGTGGGCGGTCGGGATGACCCCGACGTCCGACGACAGCGGACGGAGATCGGCCGGCCCGCGGCCGTCGATGCGGACGCCCTCGGACACGATCCGCTGGCGGACCGCCGACTTGGTGACCGACCGGATGGCGGCGCCGATCTGGCGGTCGGCGTCCTCGACGTCGGCGAACTGCGACGCCAACTCCTCGAGCAGGGCGGCCTTGACGGCCGACTCGGCCTCGCCCCGCTCCGACTTGTCGGCGATGGCCTGCGTCTCGGCGATGCGCTCACGGCCGGCGGCGTCGACGGCGGCGAGGATCTCGTCGCTGTAGTCGACCGACACCGTGTAGTCCATGGTCGCGGGAGCCCCGACGGCGGCCACCAGCTCCATCTGGATCTCGATGACCTCGCGGATGAACTGCTTGGAGAACTCCAGGCCGTCGGCCAGCACGGCCTCGTCGACCTTGGGCGCACCGGCCTCGTAGACCTCCCAGGTGGCCTCCGTGCCGCCGGCCTCGACCATCATCACGGCGACGTCGCCGTCGTCGAGCAGGCGGCCGGCCACGACCATCTCGAACGCCGAGTCGGCGCCCTCCTCGTAGGTCGGGTGGGCGACCCACTCGCCGGCAGCCGACCAGGCGATGCGCACGGCGCCGACGGGGCCGTCGAACGGGATGCCCGACAGCATCAGGGCCGCCGAGGCGCCGTTGAGGGCCAGGACGTCGTGGGGGTTCTCCATGTCGGCGCCCATGACGGTGCCGACGATGTGGACCTCGTTGCGGAACCCGTCCGGGAACATCGGCCGCAGCGGGCGGTCGATGAGGCGGCAGGTCAGGATCGCCGACTCGGGCGCACGGCCCTCACGACGGAAGAACGAGCCGGGGATCTTGCCCGCGGCGTACATGCGCTCCTCGATGTCGACCGTCAGCGGGAAGAAGTCCGCCCCCGGTCGTGGCGCCTTGGCGCCGGTGGCCGTCACGAGGACGGTCGAGTTACCGAGCTGTGCAAGCACGGCACCGCCGGCCAGGCCGGCAAGGCGACCAGTCTCGAACGAGATGGTCTTGTCGGTCCCGCTGAAAGTGTGCGAGACGCTCTGGGGATTGCTCATGAAGTTGTTTCCTTGGGTTGGTGTGGCCCCGGGGGTCCCTCCCCCGTGGCGAACCGACGATGCTGGGCGACCGCCGGCCTCCAGTTCCCAGTCGGATACCTCCCGACCCGCGTCCACCCCGAGGGTGCGCGGCCGAGCGGCACGCAACTGGCACTGACGGCCGCCGGCAATCCGGCGTCGTCGATCAGGTTGTCGGTGAACCCGCGATCCGCGGTCCGGCCCCGACGCGATCCGGACGGCCCGGAGGCCGTCCGATGCGAATGCCTGCTAGCGCCGCAGCCCCAGCTTGGCGATGATCCCCCGATAGCGCTCGACGTCATTGTCCATGACGTAGTCGAGCAGCCGCCGACGCTGGCCGACGAGCATCAGCAGGCCCCGCCGGCTGTGATGGTCCTTCTTGTGGACCTTCAGGTGCTCGGTGAGGTGGTTGATGCGGTCGCTGAGCAACGCGATCTGCACTTCGGGAGAACCGGTGTCGGTCTCGTGCAGACGGTGCTCAACGATCGTGTCGGCCTTGGGCGGCAGGTTGGTCGGCATGGGATTCCTCGGGTGTCGGACCCGGCCTCCTGGGGCGCTGTGCGCCACCGGAAGCCATACGGCGGGCCGGAGGGTTCCTGTCCGACCCGAACGACCCGGTCGGGTCGTCCTCGGGGAGTAAGGCTAGCGGTGGAACCCCGGACGCCCACCTGCCGGTGCCGTTGGCCACGCCCCTCTCCGGCAGCCGTCCGGATGACCCGGTCACGCCTGCGTACGCTCTCCCCATGGAGCCTGCCGTCGACCCGCCCGGCCGCCTCACCCACCTGGCACTGCCCTGCGGGGACCTGGACGCCTCGGCGGCCTGGTACGAGGCGCACACGCCACTGCGGGTCGTGCACCGCCGAACGGACCCCGACGGGCAGGTGGCGTGGATCGCCGAGCCCGAGCGGTCCGGCACCCCGTTCGTGCTGGTGCTGCTCGGCCCCCTCGAGGTGGATGCCGGTGCGCTGCCACAGGCCACGCTGGCGCCGTTCGCCCACCTCGGAATCGAGCTCGACAGCCGGAGGGCCGTCGACGAGGTCGCTGCCCGTGGGCGGGCCGCCGGCTGCCTCGCCTGGGAGCCCCAGGACCTGCCGGCACCCGTGGGCTACATCTGCGCCCTCGCCGACCCCGACGGAAATCTGGTGGAGTTCTCGCACGGCCAGGATGTGGCGGCCGTGGTGGAGGAGGCCGCTGGCTGACGGGTCCCAGCCGTGCTGAAAGGCGTCGAGGGCTGACCCCGATCAGACCAAGCGGCGCAGGAGCTGCACCAACTCGACGGCGGCATCGACGCAGTCGGCGCCCTTGTTGCCGCGGGCCACGTCGGCCCGCTCGACGGCCTGAGCCATGTCGTCCGTCGTGAGCACGCCGAAGATCGCCGGCACGCCGGTGTCGAGGCCCACCCGGAGGATCCCCGAAGCGGCCTCGCCGGCGACATAGTCGAAATGCGGCGTCTCGCCGCGGACCACGCAGCCCAGGCAGACCACGGCGTCGACATCGCCCGAGGCCGCCATCGAGCGGGCCGCCAGCGGGATCTCGAAGGCGCCGGCCACCCAGGCCAGCGAGATGTCGTCGTCGGCGACGCCCAGCTCCAGCAACCGGGCATGGGCACCGTCGAGCATCTGCCCGACGATGGCGTCGTTGAACCGTGCGGCGACGATGCCGACCCGCAGGCCCGAACCGTCCAGTTCGGCCGAAAGGTCCCTCATGCGCCAACCTCCCCGCCATCGTCGAGCAGGTGTCCCAGCCGCTCCCGCTTGGTCTCGAGATACCGGAGGTTCTCCGGGTGCGGGGTGGTACGCAGCGGCTCCCGGCCCACGATCTCGAGGCCGTAGCCCTCGAGGCCCCCGTACTTGACCGGGTTGTTGGTCATGAGCCGCATCCGCGTGAGCCCCAGGTCGGAGAGGATCTGGGCTCCCACCCCGTACTCGCGCGAGTCGACCGGCAGGCCCTGGCTGAGGTTGGCATCGACCGTGTCGAGTCCCTCGTCCTGGAGCTCGTAGGCCCGCAGCTTGTGGCCGATGCCGACTCCACGGCCCTCGTGGCCCCGCAGGTACACGATGACGCCGATGCCCTCGCTGCCGACCTTCTCGAGGGCGGCGTCCAACTGCGATCCGCAGTCGCAGCGGATCGACCCCAGCAGGTCGCCGGTCAGGCACTCGGAGTGGACCCGCACCAGCGGCGCCTCGACCGACGACAGGTCGCCGAGCACGTAGGCGACGTGCTCGTCCTCGTCGAGGGTCGACCGATAGGCGTGGGCGGTGAAGTCGCCGTACCGCGTCGGGATGCGTGCCGAGGCGAAGTGCTCCACCAGCTTCTCGTGCTTGCGCCGATAGCGGATCAGGTCGGCGATCGAAATGAGCAGCAGGCCGTGCTCCTCGGCGAACTCGATGAGTTCGGGGAGGCGGGCCATGGTGCCGTCGTCGTTGACGATCTCGCAGAGGACCCCGACCAGCTCCCGGTCGGCCAGGGCACAGAGGTCGATACCGGCCTCGGTGTGGCCGGCCCGCTTCAGCACGCCGCCGTGGCGCCCCCGCAGTGGGAAGATGTGGCCCGGCCGGGCGAACTCGGCGCTGTGGCGCTCCGGGTCGGCGAGGGCGTTCACCGTGAGCGACCGGTCGTGGGCCGAGATGCCCGTCGAGGTGCCCTCGACGAGGTCGACCGACACCGTGAAGGCGGTACGCATCGACTCGGTGTTGTCGACCACCATCAAGGGAAGGTCGAGGTCGTCGGCCCGGGCGTCGGACATCGGGGCGCAGATCACGCCACTGGTGTGGCGGATCATGAACGCCATCTTCTCGGGTGTCACGGCGTCGGCGGCGATGATGAGGTCGCCCTCGTTCTCGCGGTCCTCGTCGTCGACGACTACGAGGAACTCGCCGCGGGCGAATGCCTCGACGGCGTCGTCGATGGTGGCGAACGTCATCAGTCGGTTCCTTCGTTGGGATCGGGGCCTTCGTTGGGATCGGGATAGGGGGTCCGGGGGCCGAGTCGTCCAGCGGCGACCAGGCCGGCCACGTAGCGGGCGATCACGTCGGCCTCGACGTTCACGGCGTCGCCCACGGCCAACCCTCCGAGCGTGGTGGCCGCCAGCGTGTGGGGCACCACGGCGATGTCGAAGACGCCGCAGTCGACCGAGGCAACCGTCAGGCTCACGCCGTCGAGCGTCACGGAGCCCTTCTCGACGACCTGGCCGTCCAGCGCCGCCGGGAGCTGGAAGGTCAGGCGTCGCGAGCCGTCGTCGTAGTGCTGCGCGGCCGCCAACACGGTGACCGTGTCGACGTGGCCCTGCACGATGTGCCCACCGAAGCGGCCATCGGCGGCCATCGAGCGTTCCAGATTGACCACATCGCCCTCGTCGGCGTCCCCCAGGGTCGTGCGGTCGAGGGTCTCGGGGACGGCGTCGGCGGCGAACCAGGTGCCCTCCCCGTCGGTGCCGAAGTCGGTGACGGTGAGGCAGCAGCCGTCGACGGCGATGGAGGCACCGAGGGCGACGTCGGAGAGCACCACATCGGCGCCCACGACGAAGCGGCGACCGCCGCCGGTGTCGCACACCGAGCGGATGTTGCCCGTCTCCTCGACGATGCCCGTGAACATCTGTGCCCTCTGTCCCTGTCGGTTTGCGCCCCGGGACGAGGGAGCGGGCGTCGCAGCCGACGGCCCAACCGGCCCCGAGGGGACCAGCCGAGTCGAGTCTGCGATGTCCTCTCCCATCCGGACTGTGACCGTCGGCCCAGGAATCCCACCTGGTCGGCCCCCGGAACCGTCGCCGGCGCCGGAGGTTCGCGGGCTTGTCGCCGACCCCCGTGCCGGGCACGGGACGGTCGTCGACTCACCGCCGGTCGGGACTTTCACCCAACCCCGAGGACTCTGTTGTCGGTGCCGGACGGGGGGTCCGGCCCAGGCAGCCTACCGGTGGGGGTGGGCGGTGTCCCCAGTCGCCGCCGGCCCCGGGTTCACCAGAGGCCGAGGAGCCGACCCGTCAGGCCCAGCACGGCGACCACCAGCACCGGCCGGACCACACGCTCGCCGCTCTGCACCGTGATCCGTGCACCCAGCGCCCCACCCACGGCGAAGCCGGCTGCCAACACCAGGGCCGGTCCCCAGTCCACCCGGCCGCCGACGACGAACACGGGCAGCGCCGTCACGGTCACGGCGAGGATGACGACCACCTTGACGGTGTTGGCCACCACCAGGTCCAGGCCCGACTGCGACAGCGCCAGCACCAACAGCAGCCCGATGCCGGCCTGGAACGCGCCGCCGTAGCAACCCACCCCGAAGAACACCGTCGCCGCCACCGGCGCAGGCCAGGCGGCGGGATGGGCGTCCGGGCCGAAGGCGGACACCCTGGGCGGCCGCAGCGACAGCAGGAGCAGCGGCACCATCAGGACGCCGAAGGTCCGCTCGAACGTCTCGTCGGCCAGCCGGGAGACCAGCAGCGCCCCCACCAGCGACCCGGCGACGACCGGTATCAGCACCGGCAGCATGCGCGACATCCCCGACACGCCGAGCCGTCGGAACGCCGCCGCTGCCGTGAGGTTCGAGGCCAGGATCCCCACCCTGTTCGAACCGTTGGCGATGTTCCCCGGCACGCCGGCGATGACGAGCAGGGGCACGGTCAGCAGCGACCCGCCACCGGCCATGGTGTTGACCGTGCCGGCGACCAGGCCACCGACGACCAGCAGGACGACGTCACCGAGGTCCACGATCCCCTCCCGGGCCGCTCAGGCGAGGGCGCCCCGGGCACCCTCGACGTCACGGTGCAACTGGGCGACCAGGTCGTCGAGCCCGTCGAACACCTGCTGGGGCCGTAGCAGCGCCACGAAGCGAACGCGGACGGCCTCGTCGTACAGGTCGTCGTCGAAGTCCAGCAGGTGCGCCTCGAGCAGCAGGTCGCCGTCGGCGTAGAAGTGGGGGCGGGTGCCGAGGGAGATCGCCGCGGCGTGCACGGAGCCGTCGGCCCGCTCGAACCAGCCGGCGTACACGCCGTCCTCGGGCAGCAGGACCGTGCGGTCGACCTTGACGTTCGCCGTGGGGAACCCGAGCTCCCGGCCCCGTCGGTCGCCTTGGACGACGACGCCCCGGACCTCGTAGGGACGGCCCAGCATGGCGTTGGCCCGCACGAGGTCGCCCCGGGACAGCGCCCGCCGGATGAACGTGGACGAGACCTGCTCGTGGTCGCGGGCCGGCGCCCCGTCGAGGCCGACGAGGCCCAGCCCCAGCACCTCGAAGTTGTGAACCTCCCCCATCGCCCGCAGCAGCGCCACGTTGCCGAGCCGCTGGTGGCCGAAGTGGAAGTCCTCGCCGACGACGATCGCCCGCACGTCGAGGCAGTCGACGAGCACGCGGGTGACGAACGCCTCGGCCGACTCGGTGGCCGCCTCATCGTCGAAGGGCACGACCACGGTCTCGTCAACGCCGGTGGTCGCCAGTTGTTCGAGCTTCTGGTCGAGATCGGTGAGCAGCAACGGTGCCGACTCGGGGCGCACCACCGACGCCGGGTGCCGGTCGAACGTGACGACCGCCGACCGCAGGCTCCGCTCCTCGGCGATGCGGCACACCTGGGCGATCAGCTGGCGGTGGCCGACGTGGACGCCGTCGTAGGCGCCGATCGTGACGACGGTGCCCGGTGCGTCGGGCTCGGCGGGCGTCAACGCACGTCGGATCTCCACCGCGCCGAGGCTACCGACCGGGCCGGTCGGGGCCGGGCACCGGCGCGACCGCTGGCTCAGCCGCCGGGCCGAGGGTCAGCCGACCAGCACCACCGTCGGCTTCGTCCGCCGCCCGTGGGGCTCGTAGACGGCCAGCAGCGAGCCGTCGGAGCCGTGGACGGCCCACGGGCCGTCGCCCTCGACGCCGAGGCGCTCCCGGTCGAGCACCTTCCCGTGCCCGATGTCGACGGCCAGTGCCTCGTCCACGGCAATGCCGTCGAGGTGTCGGACGCCGGCCGACGGCGGCAGCACCTCGGGATCCTCCAGGTCCCGGGCCTCGGCGATCGTGAACGAGCCGACCGCGAGCCGGCGCAGGTCGGTGAGGTGCGCCCCGCCGCCCAGGGCGGTTCCCAGGTCCGCGGCCAGCGTCCGCACGTAGGTGCCCGAGGAGCACTCGACGTCGGCCCTCCAGCGCAGGGGGTCGTCGGTCGGTGCCACGTCGAAGCGGTGGACCGTGACCGACCGCGGCGCCCGTTCGACCTCGCCACCCTCCCGGGCGATCTCGTGGAGGCGTCGCCCGCCGACCTTGACGGCGGACACCATCGGCGGGACCTGCTCGATGTCGCCGGTCAGTCCGGCGACCGCACGCAGGACGTCGTCTCGGTCGACGCCCGACATGTCGTGGACCGCGGTGACCTCGCCCGCTGCGTCGAGGGTCGAGGTCTCCGCGCCCAGCACAATCGTGGCCGTATAGCGCTTCGGGAGCAGGGTGAGGAAGCGCAACAGGCGGGTCGCCCGGCCGACGCCCAGCACGAGCACGCCGGTGGCGTCCGGGTCGAGGGTCCCCGAGTGTCCGACCTTGCGGGTGCCGAGCACCTTGCGGGAGCGGGCGACCACGTCGTGGCTGGTCCAGCCCGACGGCTTGTCGACGACGACGATGCCGTCCGGCCCCGCCGGGCGTTCAGCCATCCCCGCCGGCGCCGACGGATCCGTCGTCGGACTCGTCCCGGAGGCCACGCAGGATGTCCTCGATCCGCTCGGCCGAGCGGGCAGCCTCGTCGGCCACGAACACCAGCGGCGGGGTGCGCCGCAGGCGGGCCCGGTCGCCGATCGCCCGCTGCAGTCGGGAGCGCTGTTCGTCGAGCGCCTCGAGCGCCTCGTCATCGTCGGCGCCGCCCGCCACGTAGACCCGGGCGCGGCTGAGGTCGCGGTCGGTGTCCACGCCGGTGACGGTCACCAGGTCGAGACGCCGGTCGTCGATGCGTTCGAGCTCATCGGCGACGATGCGGGTCAGCAACTCGTTGAGCCGCTCGGTCCGATCGAAACCGCGTGGCGCACCACCGCTGCGATGACGGTTGCGGGCCATGGCGTCAGGTCCGCTCGAGCTCCCGCTCGTCGTACGTCTCGATCACGTCCCCCTCCTTGAGGTCCTGGAAGTCGGAGAGCCCGATGCCGCACTCGTAGCCCGACTGGACCTCGCGCACGTCCTCCTTGAAGCGACGCAGCGACCGGACCTCGCCCTTCCAGATGATCGTGCCCTCGCGCAGGAAGCGGACCTTGCTGCCCCGGGTGATCGTGCCGTTCTGGACGTAGCAGCCGGCAATCTTGCCGATGCGCGGGATCGAGAAGATCTCGCGCACCTCGGCGTCGCCGGTGACGACCTCCTCGAACTCGGGCGCCAGCATGCCGACCATGGCCGACTCGACGTCCTCGAGGAGCTGGTAGATGACCTCGTAGGTGCGGATCTCGACCTTCTCGGCCTCGGCGAACTCCCGGGCCTTGCGGTCGGGGCGCACGTTGAAGCCGATGATGGTGGCGTTGGAGGCGCCCGCCAGCTGGATGTCGTTCTCGGTGATCCCGCCGACCGCCCGGTGCACGAACGCCAGCTTGACGTCATCGCGCTCGAGCCGCTTCAGGCTCTCGCAGACCGCCTCCAGCGAGCCGTTCACGTCGGCCTTGACCACCAGGTTCAACGTGGCCGCCTCGCCCTTCTGGATCTGCTCGAAGATGTCCTCGAGGCGGGCCCCACTCGACAGGGCGTGGGCGTCACGGCCGATGTTGGCCTGGCGCTTGAAGTGGGACCGCTTCTCGGCGACCCGACCGGCCACCTTCTCGTTGGGTGCCACAACGAAACGGTCGCCGGCCTCGGCCACGTCGGACAGGCCCAGCACCTCGACCGGCGTCGACGGTCCGGCCTCCTTGACCTGCCGGCCGTGGTCGTCGATCAGCGCACGGACGCGTCCCCACGCGGCACCGGCGACAAGGGGGTCGCCGACCTTCAGGGTCCCGGACTGGACGAGGATGGTGGCCACCGATCCCCGGCCGACGTCGAGGTGCGACTCGAGCACGACGCCCTGGGCCCGCCCTTCGGGGTCGGCGCGCAGATCCTCGACCTCGGCGATCACGCTCAGGTTCTCGATCAGGTCCTCGATGCCGAGCCCCTGGAGGGCCGACACCTCGACGGTGACGGTCTCCCCGCCCCACGCCTCGGGCACCAGTTCGTGCTCGGCCAGCTGCGTGAGCACCCGCTGCGGCTCGGCGTTGTCGCGGTCGACCTTGTTGACGGCCACGACGATCGGGACGTCGGCCGCACGGGCGTGGTTGATGGCCTCGATGGTCTGGGGCATGACGCCGTCGTCGGCAGCGACCACGAGCACCACGATGTCGGTGGCGTCGGCGCCGCGTGCCCGCATGGCGGTGAACGCGGCGTGGCCCGGAGTGTCGATGAAGGTGACGGCGTTGCCGTCCTGCTCGACCTGGTAGGCGCCGATGTGCTGCGTGATGCCGCCGGCCTCGCCGTCGACCACGTTGGCGTCGCGGATCCGGTCGAGCAACGTCGTCTTGCCGTGGTCGACGTGACCCATGACCGTGACCACCGGCGGACGGATCGGGGCGTCCTCGTACTCCGGCTCGGCAACCTCGAGCAGGGCCAGGAGCTCGATCTCCTGCTCCTCGCCAGGGTCGACGAGGCGGACCTCGGCGCCGATCTCGGCGGCGAACAACTCGATCATGTCGTCGGAGAGTGACTGGGTGGCCGTGACCATCTCGCCCTGCTGCATGAGAAAACGAACCACGTCCGCGGCGGTGCGGTTCAGCTTGGGCCCCAGATCCTGGGCTGTCGTCGACCGCTCGACGACCACCTCGCCCTCGGGGACGGCGGCGTCCTCGGGCGTGTAGGTCGGCACGTCCATCGGCTGGAGTTCCTCGCGGCGACGCCGGCGGCGACCCCCACGACGGGGTGGGCGCCTGCCACCCGGACCACCGGGACGACCACCGGGACCACCGGGACCACCCGGACGACCACCGGGACCACCCGGACGACCACCGGGACCACCCGGACGACCGCCGGGGCCACCCGGACGTGCACCAGGACCGCCGGGACCGACGGGACGACCGCCGGTGTCACCGGGCGGCGGGCCGGAGCGGCGACCGGTGGGTCCTTCACCCGGGCCGCCCGGAGGACGGGGGCGCAGGCCGGGCGGCGGCGGAATGGGCTTGCCACCGGGGCCGGCGGGTGGCGGCGGAATGGGCTTGCCACCCACGGAGAGGGGTGGGGTGGTGCCGGAGGCCGGCATACGGCCTCCGGGCGCCTCGACCCGGGCCGCCGGATCGGGAACGGTAGGTTCGTCCGACACCGGTGCGTCCGACGACGGTGCAGCAGTGGGCTCCGTCGTCTCGGGCTCGGTCGTCCGGCGAGGAGGCGCCGAGGAGCCGCTCGAGGAGATCACCCTACGAGGCCGCTCGGGCTCGGGGGTTGCCTCGACCGGCTCGGGGGCGGGCTCCGGCTCGGGCTCCGGCTCGGGAGCGGTCTCCGGCTCGGGGTCGGGCTCCGGNNCTCCGGCTCCGGCTTCGTCTCCGGCTCCGGCTTTGCCTGTTGCTCCTCGGTGTCAGAGTTGCCGTCAGAGCCCTGTTTGGCAGCGGAAGGTTGAAGCTTCGTGCCATCCGCGAGCTGTATCACAACCTTTGCGCTCGGCGCACCCTCGGGCTCCCCGCCCTCCTGCTTCCGCTGCTTCTGCTTGGGCTCCTCGCCCTCACTCTCGCTCTCGTGCTCGCTCGGGCGGCGCTTGTCTCTCCTCCTCTTCTTCTCCTTCTTGCTCTTTTTCGATCGCCGCCTGTCACGATCCCTGCCCCGGTCGCGGTCGCGGCCCCTGTCGCGGTCCCGTGATCGCGACCGTGAACGCGAACGCGAGGGGCCCGGCGACCAGCGATCGTCGCCGCGACCGCGGCCTCGGCTCCGGCTCCGGCTCCGGCTCGGGAGCGGGCTCACGGATGAGCCCCTCCTTCTCGGCACGGCGGCGGACCCGGTCCGCCTGCGCTTCGACCATCCCCGACGAGTGGCTCTTGACGCCGATTCCGAGGGCGCCACAGAGGTCGAGGACCTCGGTGTTCTCCATCCCCAGTTCGCGCGCCAACTCGTAGACGCGGATGTTCTTCGGCACGGTGGTCTCGACGTCCTGCTTCTCGATGGGGATGCCGCGGTAGCACGGCCTGCCGGCCCGACGGGCCGATAAGCGACGCTATCGCCCCGGCGGGCCGTTCACCCGCCCGGCAGCGGGCCAGCGGCAGCCACGGTCGACGCCCAGCCGGCGACCAGTTCCGCGGCTGCAGCAGCCGGCACGCCGACCCGGAGGGCCCGTCCGACCGCATCCCGCTGCATGGCGAGGTCGAGGCACTCGGCATCCGGACACAGCCAGGCACCGCGCCCGGAATGGCCCGGACCCGTCACCAGTCGCCCCCCGGTGGGCGACCAGGCGATGCGCACCAGCGTGTCGGCCGGCGCCCGGCTCCGGCAGCCGATGCAGGTGCGCTCGGGCACGCCGGTCAGGCGGTCTCGTCCTCGTCGGCGGGCGCATCAGAC
>DEAL01000032.1 GCA_002346745.1 Candidatus Neomicrothrix sp. UBA2983
CAGCCGGTGCGTCCTCGTCGTTGTCGGGGTCCTCGTCGTTGTCGGGTTTGTCGTCGGCGGGTTCCTCTGTGGGCTCCCCTCCAGCAGGAGTTGCTTTCTGCTCCGGGACTTCCTCGCCGTCGCGTAGGCGCTGCCAAGTGTCGACGGCCTCTCGCCAGGTGGCCTCCGCCTCGCTGACCGCCTGTGCCCCGCCGCCACCGTCCTGGGCGCGCTTGAGTGCCTCGGCCGCTTCGTCCTTGGCCTTGGTGGCTTTGGCAAGTCGCCGTTCCGTGGCCTTGGCCGCCTCGGCGGCTTCGGCGCGCCGGTTGAACAGCAGGAGCGCCTTTTGAGTGTCGTCGTCGACCTTCATCTTTCCTCCAACTTCAGGCCCCCATGATCGCTGATCCGCGGGCCAGTCCCACCCTCGATCCGGATTCTCGGCAAATTTGGGTTCCGGGTTCTTCTCAGAGGAGGGGACGGACCTGATCGCCGAAGGCGGCCAGCTGGTCGAGGTATTCCTCGAGGGTGCGGCCGCGGAATTTCAGGTGGAACACGTTGGCGCCCACTTCACGGTCGGCTCGAAGCTCAGCGGCGATGTGCTCTGGGTCGCCGGTCAGCCATGCTGGGGGGAGGCCCTCGGGGGGATTTCCGATGTAGGCCCAGCCGGGCATGATTCCTACATCGAAGCGGACGTCACCCCGACCGGCATCGTCGGCGGCCCTTCGGATGGTGTCGATGATCTCCGGGTACTGGTCGCGGGCCGCTCCCATGGGGATATAGCCGTCGCCCCGTCGTCCAGTGCGCCGCCAGGCGGGGGCTCCTGAACCGCCGATCCAGATGGGCAGATCGCCCGAGGCCGGACCCGGAGAGACGCCAACGTCCTGATAGGAGTACTGGTCGCCCTGATGACTGACGTAAGTGTCGTACCAGGCCCCTCGGACGGCGTCGATGCACTCGTCGAGGATCCTCCCCCGGCGGTGGTAGTCGACACCGAGGGCCTCGAACTCGCCCTCCACGTGGCCGGCGCCTACTCCGAGGACCACCCGGTCGCCGGTGAGGTGGGCCAGAGTTCCAAACGAACTGGCTGTCAGAAGGGGATGGCGGTAGGCGGCGACGAGTACCACCGAGAGTAGGTGGATGGATTCGGTACGGGCGCCCAGCCAGGCCAGAGTGGCCACGGGGTCGTACCAAGTAGTGCGCATGCCAGACGCGTACTCGTTGTCGGGGATAGCCACGTGGTCACACACCCCGACGAAGTCAAGCCCTGCAGCTTCGGCGGCTTGGGCGACTCGTAGGAGGTCGTCTGGGGTGGCGTCATCCTCCCAGGGATCGGCCAGCGTCCGGGTAAGTGTCTGGATGGGGAGTTGAATGCCGTAGAGGGCCTTGCCTTCAGGGGTGATGCTGGCCATGGTTCGTTTGGTCTCCTGGGTGGCGGGTCAGCCGGCGTCGGCGAGGAGGGCCCGGGCTCGGCGAACCACTGGCTCGTCCACCATCTCGCCGTCCACGGCGACCGAGGCGTCGCCTCGGGCTAGGGCGGCTTCGTAGGCCTCGGTTACCGCAGTGGCCCACGAGAGTTCATCGGCAGTCGGCCGGAACACGGCGGCGGCCAGGGGTACTTGGGCGGGGTGGATGCAGAGCTTTCCGGAGAAGCCGAGGTGGCGAGCCTCGGTGGCCTCGCGCTGGAACCGCTCATCGTCACCAAAGTCGATCACCACCATATCGATGGCCTGTATGCCGCCGAGTCGAGCGGCCTGGGCGACCTGAGCCCGGGCAGTGGCCACCTCGTGGTTTGCGGCCGTTCGGACGCCGCCGAGATCGGCGACATAGTCCTCGGCGCCGAAGTAGCACCACGCCACCCTCGGGTGGGTGGTGACGGTGCGGGCGTCGACCACGCCGGCCACGGTCTCGAGGCCGGCCATGACGGGCAGGTCGGCGTGCCCGGCGGCGTCCAGGGCGGCGACGGTGGCGTCGACGGCCGCCCGCGACTCGAGCTTGGGGACCACCACGCCGGCCAGGCCCGGGCCCAGCCCATCCGCCACGTCGTCGGCGAAGAACGGCGTGTCGGGGGCGTTGACCCGCACCAGCAGCGACAGGTCGGGGTGGGCGGCGACCAGGTCCGCGGTGACCGTTCGGGCGATGGCCCGGCCCTCAGCCTTCTGGTCGGCGGGCGTGGCGTCCTCGAGGTCGATGACGGCCGCGTCGGGGCTGGATCGGGGCAGCTTGGCGAGCACGTCGGCCCGATTGCCGGGGGCGAACAGCACGCTGCGGAACGGCGGGTGGTCGGTCGGCCAACTCACCCCGGCGACGCTAGCCAGCCCGCCCGGCCCGCAGGGCCTCGGACCTGTCGGTGCTACTCCTGGGCCGCCAGCAGCTCCTCGACCTCGGCCTGTGCGGCGGCGAGGTCGGTGATTGTGCGCTCCACGGCCCCCGTGCCGTCGGGCCCGCCGAGGAAGCAGAAGACCACGTCGTGGACGGGGAGTCCGGTGGCCTGCCGGAGGGCGAGGGCGTAGGCGGCGCCCTGGTGCCGGTAGCCGGCGACCTTGGCGTCGAGGTCGGCGTCGCCGGCGAAGGCGTCCGTCTTGTAGTCGAGGATGGTGACGCCGTCGACGCCGTCGACGACCGAGCGCCACGCCAGGTCGATGTAGCCCTCGACGAGCACGTCCCCGACGGGCACCGCCACGTAGAGCTCCCGCCAGTGCGGAGCGGCGGCGGCGGCCCGTACCGAGGGTGCTGCGAGGGCAGCCGCCACGCGTGCGGCAACGGCTTCGGCGTCGACGTCCTCGCTGACCGCGGCCTCGCGCGCCGGGGCCCGTCCGTCACCCGCCAGGTCGACGACCTCGAGGGCCCGGTGCACGGCACGCCCTATGGCTGGACCGTGGCGCCCGGCCTCACCGTGCCAGCGCCGCGCTGCGGCATCCGGTGCCGGGTCGGGACCCGCGTGGTCGGGGACAAGGGAGGTGGCGGCGACCGTCGCCCGGCGGGCGCCGTGGCGATGGGCCTCGTCGAGTTCGGCCTGCCACGCCGGCTGGTCGGGCAGGGGCGTGGTGTCGGGCGGTGTGAGGACGGGGAGCGGCAGGACATGGGGCTCCAACTCCTCGTGGAGGTCGAGGTCGCGGGACGCCGAGGCGAGGATCTCGGCGTTGCTGACCTTCACCCGGTGGTCGGGCTTGTCCTTCGGGGTGCTGCGGTGGAGGGCCAGGACGAGGTGGTCCCTTGCCCGGGTGGCGGCCACGTAGAGGATCCGGAGCCGTTCGAGGTGCTCGGCCTCGAGCAGGCGGTCGGCGTGCCGGCGATGGCGGCTGTTGGCGAGGTCCTTCGTCAGGTGGACGGCGATGCCCCCCTCGTCGGGGAAGTGGACCTGGAGGCCGCCGCCCTTGCGCTGGCCGCCGAGGTCGGCCAGCACGCAGATGGGGAACTCGAGGCCCTTGGCGGCGTGCATGGTGAGGATGCGCACGGCGTTGTCGTCCGTCTCGGGCGGCACGACCTCCTCCACCTTGACCTCGTCCGCCGAGTGCAGCCGGCACCAGGCCAGGAAGGAGCGCAGGTCGCCGCCCCGCGTCTGGCCGAAGGCCCGGGCGGTGTCGAGGAAGGTCCGAATCCGCCGCCAGGCGTCGCGCGGGCGGGGCGAGCACAGCGCCAACTCCATGGCCCGTCGGTCACGGACGAGATGCTCGACCAGGCCAGCGGCGCTCTCCCAGGGGCGGCGGGTGTGGAGGTCGGCGATCCACGCCATTCCGGCGACCACCGGGTGGTCAGGGGGGAGGCTGCCGGCCCCGGGGTCCTGATGGTTCCAGCGTCCGCCGGCCGACGCGAACTCGAACAGGTCGTCGTCGCCGCAGCCGAACAGCGGCGTGCGCAGGGCGTCGGCCAGGGCCAGCTCGTCGGTGGGGTCGTCGACCGCCCGCAGCACCGTGAGCAGGTCCCGGACCTCGTCGGCGGCCAGCGGGTCGGCGCCGGCCTCGACCCGGTGCGGGACACCGGCCGCGGCGAGGGTGTCGGTGAGGGCATGGACGGGCGTGCGGCCCCGGACGAGGATGGCGATGTCGCGTGGTTCGCAGGGCATCCACGCCATCGCCCGCCTGCCGTCGTCGCCGACCACCTCCTTGAGGACCGTCCACTTCTCGGCCAGCGCCGTGGTCACGGCGGCTGCCACCGAGGCAGCGGAGGTGGCCCGGACTTCGTCGGCGCCGCGCTTCTCGGCATCGTCGGCACCCAGCAGCGCCACCGACGGGCCGACCGACCCGTCGGGCCTCGCGGCGACGAGCGGCGCGTACTCGGGTTGGGCACGCGGGACGTGGTCGACCAGACGGTCGAAGACGGCGTTGACCCAGTCGAGGATGGAGCCCGTGGTGCGGAAGTTCTGCTCGAGGTGCACGGCATCGCCGCCGAACGACGCACGGGCGTCGAGGTACACGGCCATGTCCGCCCGCCGGAACCCGTAGATGGACTGCTTGGGGTCGCCCACGAAGAACAGGGCGCCGGGCCGGGGCCGCAACTGCCGCCAGTCGTCCGTGTCCGTGTCGGGGTCGGCGATGAGGGCCGCCAACTCGACCTGGAGGGGGTCGGTGTCCTGGAACTCGTCGAGCAGGAGGTGGCGGTAGTGCTCGGCCAGCGCCGCCCGCACGGTGCGGCCGTGGGTTGGGTCGGTCAGGACGCGGCGGGCCAGGACCAGCAGGTCGTGGAAGCCGAGCTGTCCGAGGCGCCGGCGCCGGTCGGCGGCCGCCACGGTGCCCCGACCCAAGACCTCGACGAGTCGGTCGAGGACCTGGTCGACGAGCCGCTGGACCTCGCCCCGGACGTGGTCGCCGACCTCCCGCAGCCGTTCGCGCACGTCGTCGACCGGCATCGCCCCCGCCCAGTGCTTCTTGTTGCCGGTCCTGGACGGGCTGTTGGTGACGGCCTTGGCGGCGTCGTCGCGGAGGAGGCGGACGACCGACAGCGGGTCGTCGGCGGTGGCCTCGAGGGCGTCGGCGAACCGCTCCACGTTGTCGAGGCGGTCGAGCATCGTGTCGGCGTCGGCGGTGCAGTGGTCGCGCAGGTCGACGACCTCGCGGAGTTCTGCCAGCAGCAACGCGGCGTCGACCGGGGTGGGTTCGGCGGTGGGCCCGAGGCGGGCATCGACGAGGTCCCAGTTGTCGTCGAAGCGGTGGGCCAGGCGGCGCAGCTGGTCGAGTGAGATGCCGAGCTCGAAGGCCACCAGCACTGTGAAGGCGTGGTGCGGGTCGCCGAGCAGCTCGTCGACGACGCCCGCCCACCGCTCGTCGAAGTCGACCAGCGACGCCACCTCGTCCATGACCTCGACCGCCGGCGGCAACCCGGCCTCGATGGGGTGCTCGACGAGGATCCGCTGGGCGAAGGCGTGGAGGGTGCACAGGGCGGCACCGTCGAGGTCGACGAGTGCCGTCGCCGCCACCGCCGCCTCCGGTCCGTCGCCGCCGGCCAGGTCCTCGAGCCGGCGCCGCACCCGGTCGCGCAGCTCGGTGGCGGCCCGGTCGGTGAAGGTGATGGCGGCCAGGTGCTCGACCGGCACCCCGGACACGACCAGCGACACGATGCGCTCGACGAGGGCGCTGGTCTTGCCGGTGCCGGCCCCGGCCTCGACGAACAGGGTGGCGCCGAGGTCGGCGGCGATCCGGTCGCGGGCCGGCTGGTCGACGGGGAGGCCGTCAGGACGCTCAGCCACCGTCGCCCCCGAGGTCGATGACCGCGGTCGGGCCGTCGTCGTCCAGGTCGCCGATGAGGTGGCGGTAGGCGTCGAGGCGCCCGTCATCTCGAATCTGCTCCCAGCGCTCCTCGAGCGTGCGGGTCCCGAGGTCGTCGGGGTTGCAGTAGTCGCAGCCGTAGCCCTTCTGCTCTGGGGGCCGGGCGGGGAAGAAGCCGGCCTCGATGCCGTCGACGATGGTGGTGAGGACGTGGTCGAAGCGGCCGAGCACCGCAGGGGAGAGAGGATGGCCGACCACGCCCCCGCCGTCGGTGAGGAACCAGAACCGGGCCTCGACGTCGGCATCGGTCGGGCCGAGCCGCTCGCGTGCCGCCAGCCCGTACAGCGGGAGCTGGAGGAAGCGGCCGTCGAGGTCGGGCGTCGCCTCGGAGACCTTGACGTAGGGCCCCCGCTTCCCCGCCTTGTAGTCGGTGACCACCAGTCCGCCGCCGACGGCCCGGTCGACCCGGTCGATGCGGCCACGGAAGCGGAGGCGCCGACCGTCGGCCAGCCGCAGCACGAACGGCTCGTGGCCGTCGAACCCGAACGCCAACTCGGCGGCGGCCGGGGTCAGGAGGTCGCCGGCGCGGCGGGCGTCGTCGTGGAGGAGGAACTCGTGCAGCGCCCGGCGCAGGCGCCCGCCCTCGCGCTGCCAGAGCAGGGGACGGCCGGTGAGTCCACGGGACTCGACGAGGGCGAACTCCTCGTCGCAGATGCGGTCCAGCCGTTCCCGGTGGGCGGGCCCCCAGGGCCGGTCGTGGTCGGGCAGGTCGTCGGCCTCGATCACCTCGGTGAGGAACCGGTCCAGCACCTGGTGGGCCAGGGAACCGCGGTCCCGGGGCGTGATGCCGTCCTCGTCGGCCGGGTCGTCGAGCGTGCCGACGCCGAGGACGTGCCCCATGAAGTAGGCGTGCGGGCACTTGACCCACGCCTCCAAGCGGGTGGCGGACAGGACCGTCCGGCCGTCGGCCGGCGAGGGGAGGTCGTGGCCCTCGACCAGCCCGGTGAACCGGGTCAGGTGCGGCTGCTCGCGGCCCCGGTGCAGGTCGATCCCGCGGGAGAGGACGGCATCCCCGTTCCTGCGGTCGCTGGCGTCGATCGGGAGTCCGCGGTGGCGTTCGCGCAGAAGCGCCGCAAGCCCGTACTCGTGGACGTCGGCGGGCTGGTCGATCCGCTCGAGCGACTGGGCGAACGAGGCCGAGGTGTCGAACCAGTCGGCGTCGAACCTCCTGCGGTCGGTGAACTCCTCGGGGGTGGGACGCCGGCCCAGGACGGCCTCGACCTCGTCGAGCAGCCACCGCGACGGCACGGCCTCGACCTTGGCGCCGAGGTCGCCGCGGGCGTGGACGAGCACCTTGTCGAGGGCGCCGGCGGCGAACGTGGCGAGCACGGCACGATGGAGGTCGGCCTGGTGGTCGGCCCGGACCGGCAGCGCCCCGCCGGCCTCCCGTCGGACCGCGTCGGACAGGAGCGGGTCGTCCCGGCGGCGGGGTGGGACGGCGCCCTCGGACAGGCCGACGACCACGACCCGGTCCAGGTCGAGGCCGGCTGTGGCGCCGATGCCGCCGACGAACACGCCGTTGCCGAACCGGCCCTCGCGGTCGACCTCCCGGTCGAGCCCGTCGGCCACGGCGCGCCGAAAGTTGGCGAGACCCGGTGCCGACTCGATCGCCCCCAGCCCGGACAGGTTGCGGAGCAGGTCGCCGACCCGGTCGTGGGCGTCGGCCTCCTCGGCCGGCCAGTCGGCCCGGTCGCCTGCCGCGCCGAGGTAGTGCTCGAGCAGGCTGAGGGCCCACCGGGTGAGGCCCGGCCAGTCGGTGGAACGCTGCGCCGGGTCGACGTCCTCGGCGAGGCGTTCCACGAAGGCCAGCAGTTGCTCGGCCCGGACTCGTCGCTCCCGGGGCCCCCGGAGCGCGCCCTCGTCGGCGCCCTCGGCCCAGAGTTCGGCGAGCCTGGAGTCCTCGTCGGCGGCGTATCGGCGCAGGCGGTCACCCCACTGGCCGAGTCCGGCCACGACGCCGGCCCGGCGGGCGATGCGCTCCCAGGCGGCGGCCGGAACGGGGAGGCCGTCGACGCCGAGTACCGCCCCCGAGGCCAACAGGGCCATGACCGCCGTACGCGAGAGGTCGTGGTCGGGGAGGGCCAGCAGCGCCAGCAGGGTGCGGCCGGTGAGGGAGTCGCCGAGGCGCCGTCCCGCCACGCCGTTGAACGGTACGTCGGCGGCGGACAGGTGCTGGTGGAGCAGGCGGGCGTGGCGGTCGGTGCCGGGGTGGGCGATGGCCATGCGGTTGAACGGGATGCCGTCCCGGGCGCCGGCCATCACCTCTCGTACGGCCAGCCGGGCCTCCTCGTCGGGGTCGGCGACCGATCGGACCAGCAGCCGGGCGTCAGCGGCGACGGGTGGCGCATCGGGCAGGGCGCCGCCCAGTCGCCCGACCAGGTCCCGCAGCGCATCGTCGGCGGACTCGTCGCTGGTGCGGGCTGCGACCACCGCCAGCGGCCCCCGGTTGGCCAGCGCCTCGACGAGTGTCAGCCCCGACGCAGGCAGCCGCTCGGGGAGGTGGAGGACGAGGGCGCCCAGGTCGTCGAGCAGCGGGTGGCCGGCGGCGACGGTGGCCGTGGCGGCACGGTGCAGGTCGACCTCGTCGACGTACCGGCCGTCCAGCCGACCGTGGACCTCGCGGTGGAGGCGCACGACCTCGGTGGCCCGCGGCCCGGTGGCGGCCAGGGCGTCGAGGTCGGCGGCGTCGAGTTCGCGCAACTCGCGGTGGACGCGCACCAGCGCCCGCTCGGTGGCCGGGTGGCCGGCGACGGGCCGCAACAGGTCGGCGGACGAGGCCAGCACGGATCGGACCGCTGCCGCCACGACGGGGTCGGTGACCCGCTGGTGGCCCCCGCCGCCGGCCTCGAGGGCGGGGCCGGCGAGCAGCCGGGCCAGGTTGAGGAGCGTCTCGAAGCGCACCGCGGCCAGGCCCTCGGGCCGCCCGGCGGCCAGCGTGCGTCGGGCCGACACGCCCACGAGGTTGGACGGCACCACCACGGTGACCGGGGCCAGCACATCGCCACCCTTGGCCGCGGCGATGGCGTCGCCCAGTGCGGCGGTGGCGGGTGTCCCGTGGGTCGTGAACGTGAACGTGGCGGACATGACAGGACCGAGAGTAGGCACCCCGTGTGACAGCGTGCCCGGGATCGTGTCCGCCTCGGCCCCGCCGGCCGACCGGCGGTAACTTCCCACGCCATGACCGACGAGCAGCCCGACGCGCCCCCGCCGACCGAGTACCCGGGCCACTGGGCAGCCGTGGCCCCAGACCGGCCCGCCATCGTCATGGCCGGCAGCGGCGAGACGATGACGTTCGGCGAGCTCCACGCCGAGGCGTGCCGCATCGCCAACCTGCTCCGAAGCCTCGGCCTCGGCTTCGGCGACCACATGGCCTTCTGCCTCGAGAACCGCATCGAGTTCCTGGCCCTGACCTGGGGCGCCCACTACGCCGGCCTCCACTACACGGCCGCCTCCTCCCGGCTGACCGCCGACGAGCTGGCCTACATCGTCGACGACTGCGGTGCCCGGGTGTTCGTGACGTCCCCCTACAAGGAGGACGTGATCGCCGAGGTCACGGCCGCCACGCCCAACGTCGAGGCCCGGTTCTCGATCGGCGGGCCCCTGCCCGACCACGCCCCCTTCGAGGACGCCGTGGCCACCCAGTCCGCCGATGCCGATCCCGACTGGTCGGCCGGCACCGACATGCTCTACTCGTCGGGCACCACGGGCCGCCCCAAGGGCGTGAAGCGCCACCTCGTGCCCACGCCGCTCGGCAGCAGCGGGTCGATCTCGGCGATGGCGCAATTCCTGTTCGGCGCCCAGCCGGGCGGCACCTACCTCTCGCCGGCGCCGCTGTACCACGCCGCCCCGCTGCGCTTCTGCATGGGCTACCAAGGCCTCGGCAACACCGTGGTCGTCATGGAGAAGTACGACCCCGAGCACGCCCTGGCCCTGGTCGAGCAGCACGGCGTCACCGACAGCCAGTGGGTGCCGACGATGTTCGTCCGGATGCTCAAGCTGGACGACGAGGTCCGGGAGCGCTACGACGTGTCGTCGCTGCGGGCCGTCATCCACGCCGCCGCCCCCTGCCCGGTCGACGTGAAGCACCGGATGATCGACTGGTGGGGTCCGGTGATCTACGAGTACTACGCCGGCACCGAGGGCACGGGCCTGACGTTCACCAACTCGGAGGACTGGCTGGCCCACCCGGGCACGGTCGGCAAGGCGTTGCTGGGCGAGGTCGTCATCGTCGGCGACGACGGCGAGGAACTGCCGGTCGGCGAGGAGGGCGGCGTCTACTTCCGCTCCGAGGTGACGTTCGAGTACCACAACGACCCCGAGAAGACCGCTGGGGCGATGCTGGGCGCCGACATGTCGACGCTGGGCGACGTGGGCCGCCTCGACGAGGACGGGTTCCTCTACCTCACGGACCGCAAGGCGTACATGATCATCTCGGGCGGGGTGAACATCTACCCCCAGGAGGCCGAGGACGTCCTGACGATGCACCCGTCGGTGTTCGACGTGGCCGTCTTCGGCGTCCCGAACGACGACTTCGGCGAGGAGGTCAAGGCGGTGGTCCAGCCCGCCGAGGGTGCCGTCCCCGGGCCCGAACTCGAGCGGGAGCTGATCGCCCACTGCCGGTCGCAGCTGGCCGACGTGAAGTGCCCCCGCAGCATCGACTTCCGCGACGAGCTGCCCCGGCACCCGACGGGCAAGCTCTACAAGCGCCTCCTCAAGGACGAGTACTGGCAGGACCGCACCAGCAACATCTGAGACGGCACGCCTGCTACGTTGCGGCGCGATTCTGCCGGGTACTTCGATGGGCCGGTTGCCTAGATGGGCCGGTTGCCTAGATGGGCCGGTTGCCTCGATGGGCCGGTTGCCTCGATGGGGAGGTGTGCTGTGAACGTCGCCGAGCTGGTCACCGACGAGGTGGTCGCCGCCTATTCCCGTGACGGGGCGGTCTGCCTGCGGCGGGCGTTCGGCCCCGAGTGGATCGCCACGCTGACGGCCGGCATCGAGCGCAACATCGCCGAGCCGTCCGCCCGGGGCCGCTTCTGGAACCGGGACGCCGCCGGCAGCTCCACCTTCTACGACAGCCAGTCGTGGCTGCACATCCCCGAGTACCGCGACTTCGCCCACCGGTCCGACATGGCCGAGATCGCCGGCCGGCTCATGCAGGTCGAGGCGGTCAACTTCTTCTTCGACGCGGTGTTCGTCCGCACGGCCGGCGAGCAGTTCCGCACGCCGTTCCACCAGGACGAGCCGTACTGGTCGGTCGAGGGGTTCGACACCTGCTCGGCGTGGATGCCACTCGTGCCCGTCGCCCGGGAGAGTACCCTCGAGTTCGTGGCCGGCTCGCACCGCTGGCGCCAGAAGCTGGTGCAGGAGAACTTCGGGGCGCTCACCGGCGACGGCTGTGACCAGGTCGAGTTCGGCGAGGACGCGGCCCCGTTCCCCGACATCGAGGGCAACCGGGACGACTACGAGATCCTCGGCTGGGCCATGGAGCCCGGCGACGTGGTCGTCTTCAACGCCCGGATGGTGCACGGCGGGTCCGGCAACCTGGCGCCCGACCGGGACCTGAAGGTGTTCAACACCCAGTGGCTGGGCGACGACGTGCGAGTGCTGTTCCGACCCGAGGGCATGGACCCCGACAACTCCGACGTCATGCGCTCGGTCGGGCTGTCGCCGGGCGACCGCATCGGCACCGACCTCTACCCCGAACTCTGGCGCCGGGACCCGGTCCCGGCCTGAGGCGTTCCCCGGGTCAGCCGGCCTCGGAGTGGGTGACGGGCTGCTCGCCCATCCACTCCCGCAGCGTGTTCTTGAGCTTGGTCTGCTGGATGAACAGGTCGTGCTCGGCCTCGGCCTCGCCGGCGGCCTGCGGGGCCTTCAGGTAGAAGGACAGCCACTCCTGCACGCCGGACTGGCCGGCCCGGTGTGCCAGGTCGAGGAACAGGGCGAGGTCCAGCACGATCGGGGCGGCCAGGATCGAGTCGCGGCAGAGGAAGTCGACCTTGATCTGCATCGGGTAGCCCAGCCACCCGAAGATGTCGATGTTGTCCCACCCCTCCTTGTTGTCGCCGCGGGGCGGGTAGTAGTTGATGCGCACGACGTGGTCGATCTCGCCGTAGAGCTCGGGGTACGACTCGGGCTGGAGGATCGTGTCGAGCACGCCCAGCTTCGAGACCTCCTTGGTCTTGAAGTTTTCCGGGTCGTCGAGCACCTCGCCGTCGCGGTTGCCGAGGATGTTGGTGGAGTACCAGCCGCGCAGGCCCAGCATCCGGGCCTTGAAGCCGGGGGCCAGCAGCGTCTTCATGAGGGTCTGGCCGGTCTTGAAGTCCTTGCCGGCGATCGGCACGCCGCGGGTCCCGGCCAGTTCGATCATGCAGGGCAGGTCGACCGAGAGGTTGGGGGCGCCGTTGGCGAACGGCACGTCGCTCATGAGGGCGGCGTACACGTAGATCTGGCTGGGCGAGATGTTCTCGTCGTCGGCGCGTAGGCCGGCCTCGAAGGCCTCGACGGTGTCGTGGACGGCGGAGGGCTCCTGGTAGGCCTCGGTGGAACCGCACCAGACCATGACAAGGCGGTCGCAGTCGTTCTCGGTGCGGAACCGCTCGATGTCGGCGATGAGCGCCTGGGCCTGGTCCCACTTGGAGGCGATGTCCTTGACGCGGACGCCGTCGAGCTTCTTGACCCAGCGCTGGTCGAACACGGCGTCCATGCCGACGATGCCCTCGAGCTCGGCGGAGAGGGGGGCGAGGTCGCGCTCCTCGAGCACGCCGGCGGTGCGGGCGGCCTCGAGCACGTTGGCCGAGATCGGGTCCCAGCCGCCGAAGACCAGGTCGTCGAGCTCGGCGAGGGGCACGAACTCGCGGATGAGCGGGTTGCGGTCGTCGTCGCGGGCGCCGAGGCGGATGTGGGCCATCTGGCTGACCGAGCCGATCGGGGCGGTGAGGCCCTGGCGGGCAGCGACCACGCCGGCGATGAAGGTGGAGGCCACGGCGCCGAGGCCGGGCGTGAGGACCCCGAGCTTCCCGGTGGCCGGGGCGATGTCGAGGGCGGTCGGGGTGGAGGAGGGGGCGTCCTGGGGCATTCAGCGAGCCTAAGGGATCCCGAACGATCGTCGACTATATTTCAGTAAAGCTAAAAAGAAGTGAAGGTCCCCGACATGCCCGGCACCCCGCCACGAGACAGCCGCACCCCGGTGCTCCCGAACCTGAACGTCCAGCAGCTGGAGTACCTCGTCGCCGCCGCCGACGCCCCCACGCGGGCCGCCGCCGCCAGGGAACTCGGCGTCACCCCCTCGGCCCTCACGCAGGGGCTCGCCGAACTCGAGCGCCGGGTGGGCCTGCCGCTCTTCGAGCGCCGGGGGCGGCGGACCCTGCTGCGCTCCGATGCCGCTGAGGTGCTCGCCCACGCCCGCCGGGTCGTCGCCGAGACCCGCGACCTCGCCCGCTGGGCCGAGGACCGCCGCACCGGCGCCTCGGGCCGGGTCCGCCTCGGTGCCATCGACGCCGTCGCCGTCCACCACCGGGCCGCCCGGATCCGGGCCTTCCGGACCGCCCACCCGGACGTCGACCTGCACCTCACCGTCGCCCCGTCGGGCCCGCTCCTCGACGCCCTCGGGCGCGGCGACCTCGACGTCGCCGTCCTCGTCGAGCCGGCCACACCCCCGGTCGGCATCGACGCCGTACCGCTCCTGGACGAGCCACTCCTCCTCTACGCCCCCGACGGGACCCGGGTCGGCGACCCGTCGACGTGGGGCCCGTGGGTGGCGTTCCCGGCCGGCTCGCACACCCGCCACGTCGTGGCCGCCGCGCTCGCAGGCCTGGGTGCTCGCTTCGAGGTCGTGGCCGAGTCCAACCAGCCCGAGGTCCTCCGCGAGATGGTCCGCCTGGGTGTGGGCTGGGCGGTGCTGCCCCCCGTCCAGGCAGAGTCGGGCGCCGAACCACTCGCACCGGCACGTCGCACGCCGCTGGCGACGCGGCGTCTCGTCGTCGCCCGCCGGGCCGGCGCCCCGCCCGACGCCGCCCTCGACGCCCTCGTCGCCGTGCTCGACTGACCGGGAGTACCGGAGTCGCGTCGGACACACGGCCGCTAGCCTCTCTGCACCCGGTCCCCAGCGAGAAGCGAGCAACCGATGCCCTGGCCCTCCTCCCGCGACTACGAGCTCTTCGGCTACATCGCGGACGAGCGCAACCGCCAGAACACCACCCTCCAGCTCATCGCCTCCGAGAACCTCGTCTCGCCGGCGGTGCTCGAGGCCTCCGGCTCGGTGCTCACCAACAAGTACGCCGAGGGCTACCCCGGCAAGCGCTACTACGGCGGCAACGTCCACGTCGACGAGGTCGAGGACCTCGCCCGCGAGCGCGTCAAGGCCCTCTTCGGCGCCGAGCACGCCAACGTGCAGCCCCACTCGGGCGCCAACGCCAACATGGCCGCCTACCAGGCGGTGCTCGAGCACGGCGACACCGTCCTCGGCCTCAGCCTCGACCACGGCGGCCACCTCACCCACGGCTCGCCGGTCAACGCCAGCTCGATGCTCTACGAGTTCGTCTCCTACGGCCTCACCGGCAGCGACGAGCGCATCGACTTCGACGAACTGGCCGAGAAGGCCAGGGCCCACCGCCCCAAGTTGATCGTGGCCGGCGCCACCGCCTACCCGCGCATCATCGACGCGGCGCCGTTCCGCGAGATCGCCGACGAGGTCGGGGCACTCCTCATGTTCGACGCCGCCCACATCGCCGGCCTCATCGCCGGTGGCGTGCACCCCAACCCGGTGCCGTACTGCGACATCGTCACCTTCACCACGCACAAGACCCTGCGTGGCCCCCGGGGCGGCTGCATCCTCAGCCGCTCCGAGTACGCCGCCGCCATCGACAAGGCCATCTTCCCGGGCACCCAGGGCGGACCCCTCGAGCACCACGTGGCCGCCAAGGCCGTGGCGTTCCGCGAGGCCGCCGACCCCTCGTTCGCCGACTACGCCCGCCAGATCGTGGCCAACGCCGGCGCCCTGGCCGAGGCCCTCGCCGGCCACGGCTTCCGCCTGGTGTCGGGCGGCACCGACAACCACCTGCTGCTGGTCGACCTGCGCACCTTCGACGAGGAGTGCACCGGCGCCGTGGCCCAGAACGTCCTAGACCGGGCCGGCATCACGCTCAACAAGAACACGGTGCCCGACGACCCGCGCTCACCATTCGTGACGTCGGGCGTCCGAATCGGCACGCCCTCGACCACCACCCAGGGCATGCGGGAGTCCGAGATGGCCGAGATCGCCGAGCTCATCGCCCGCACCCTGCGCGGCCGCGACGACGACGCGGTGGTCGAGGCGGTGCGTGCCGACGTGGCCGACCTGTGCGGCCGCTTCACGCCCTACGCCGACTGAGCCCCGCCCGGCCCGCCGGCGCCGCCACTCCGGCGACCGGACCCCCGACGGCGGCTCCACGCGACAGACTGGGTGCGATGCCTGCGCTCGTTCGAACCCCCGCCGCCTGATTCGCGATGCCTGCCCGATCCGGCCCCGTGGTGCCTGAGCGCTGATGCCCCCGACGACCGCCTACGTGATTGTCGGCGTGGCTGCCGCGCTGACCACGGCACTCGCCACCTTCGTGGTGCGTCGCCGGGCCACCGCGGCCGGCTTCGTCGTCGCCCCCGACGAGCGCCACCACGTCCACGAGCACGCCACCCCTACGCTAGGGGGCCTCGCCATGTTCGCCGGCCTCATCGTCGGCCTCGGGGTGGCCTGGGGCATCGGCGACTTCGCGGCGGTGTTCGCCGCCCCCAGCGAGATGCTCGGCCTGCTGCTGGCGGCCGTCCTGATCTGCGGCGTGGGCGTCCTCGACGACGTCCGTCCGGTCTCGGCGCCGGCCAAGGTCGCCGGCATGGTCGTCGCCGGCAGCGTCCTGTCGCTGGCCGGGGTGTCGCTGCTGGTGCTGCGCATCCCGTTCGTCGACATGGTCCTGCTCTCGCCGGACCTCTCCGCACTGTTCACCGTGGTGTGGGTGGTGCTCATCGCCAACGCCGTCAACCTGATCGACGGCCTCGACGGGCTGGCGGCCGGCATCGTCGGCATCGCCGCCGCCACCTTCCTGCTCTACGCGGTGCGCCTCGGCGACGCCGGGGTGCTCTTCGACGGCAACCCGGGCGCCCTGCTGGCGGTGCTGGTGTTCGGCATCTGCGTCGGCTTTCTGCCGCACAACATGTACCCGGCACGCATCTTCATGGGGGACAGCGGCGCACTGCTGCTGGGCCTCCTCATGGCGGCGTCGACGGTGTCGGTGGGTGGCCGCACCGACGCCCCCTTCTCAGGCCAGTCGTTCTTCTTCTTCGCCCCGCTGTTCATACCGTTGTTCATCCTGGGCGTGCCGCTGTTCGACATGACCTTCGCCATCATTCGGCGGATCGCCACCCGGGGACTCAAGGTCACCGACGCCGACAAGGAGCACGTGCACCATCGGATCATGAAGCTGGGCCACGGCCACCGCCGGGCCGTGTTCATCCTGTGGGGCTGGACGGCGCTGCTGTCGAGTTTCGTGCTGTGGCCGACCTACACGGGGGAGGGCGACGCCATCGTGCCGACCGGCATCGCGGCGGTGTGCCTGCTGCTGTTCACGGTGCTCCACCCGCGGCTGCGGACCGGTCGCCACCCGGTGTACCGGGAGGAGTAGCCGGGCCTCCGGAGGGGCGTCGTGAACGGTCCCCGGGTGGGGCGAACGTCACGCGATGACGACTGCGCGCGAGGTTGTCCTCACGGGACAATGAGAATAGATTCACAAGCGTTGAGGGGGCCGTCCGTAACCGCCTCCGGCGCCCCCTCCCCGTCCCGTTCCCCCCTGAGCAAGGACTCACGTCGATGCAGCAGGCTGAAGCGCGCGAACTGAAGCAGGGCTTTGGCGACGCCTTCGCCGCCGCCTTCGAGCTGGCGGTGACGCCCGCTATCTTCGGCGTCCTGGGTTGGCTGCTCGATCGCACCCTCGGCACCACGCCGGTCTTCACGATCGCCCTCGTGCTGGTCACCGTGTCCTACGCCGCCTGGAAGGTCGCCCGCGACTACCGGGTCAAGCTCGACCGCGAGGCCGCCGAGCGCCGCGAGGCCTGGCAGGCCCGGGGGCCGCTGGTCTAGTGGGCACCGTGGCCGAGGCGTCCGACGTCGTGCTGCCCGCCGAGGGCCCCGAGCGTGAGATCGCCCGCGACCTGGCGCGCCGTGCAGCGATCGTCTCGCCCGCCTTCCTCGTCCTCGGCGCCGTCCTCGACGGCGTCCACGGCCTCGTCTCCGCCGGGCTGGCGCTGGTACTCGTCGCCGGCAACTTCCTCCTCGGCGCCGCCATCATCGGCCGCGCCGTCGCCGTGTCGCTCAACGCCCTCTACGGGGCGGTGCTGCTCGGCTACATCGTGCGCCTCGGCCTGCTGGCCGTGTTCGCCCTGGCGTTCAAGGGCACCGGCTGGTTCGCCGCCGTGCCCTTCGCCGCCACCCTGCTCGTCACCCACCTCGGCCTGCTGGCCGCGGAGACCAAGCGGGTGTCGATGACGCTGGCCCATCCGGGCCTGGCGCCGTCGGCCCGTCGGGTCGCCGACGAACCGTCCACCGATCCCACCTCCACCCAGGAGTAGCGCTTCCCGTGAACGTGCTCGCCCTCGACTTCCCCCCGGTCAGCCACCTGTTCAACTGGCCGGCCATGTTGTTCGAAGGAACCAACTACGCCGTCAACAAGACGGTGTTGATCTACCTCGCCTCCGTGGTCATCACGGCGGCCATCTTCCTGGCCGCCGGGCGCAACCGGGGCACGCTCGTGCCGGCCGGCGTCCAGCACGTGGCCGAGTCCGGCGTGACCTTCGTCGAGCAGTCGATCGTCATGGAGACCATCGGCCCCGAGGGCAAGAAGTTCATGCCCTTCCTCACCACGATGTTCTTCTTCATCTTCTTCTCGAACATCACCGAGGTCATCCCGGGCATCCAGTTCCCGGCCAACAGCCGCATGGCCATCCCGATCACTCTCGCCATCGTCGTGTGGTGCATCTACAACGTGGTCGGCGTCAAGGCCCAGGGCCTCGGCGGCTACCTCAAGAACTCCCTCTTTCCCCCGGGCGTGCCGAAGGCCCTGTACCTGATCGTCACCCCCATCGAGCTGGTCTCCACGTTCGTGGTGCGGCCCTTCTCGCTGGCCATCCGACTCTGGGCCAACATGGTCGCCGGCCACCTCCTGCTGGTCACCTTCGCCGTGCTGACCGCCGCCCTCTGGGACGCCACCTACGTCGGCGCCGCCGCCCCGTTCGCCATGCTCATCCTCATGACCGGCTTCGAGATCCTCGTCTCTGTCCTGCAGGCCTTCATCTTCACGATCCTCACCGCCGTGTACATCGGCGGCTCGCTGCACCCCGCCCACTAGGCGCGGCGTAGCACCCGACCCAACAAGCTCTGTCCAAACCCACCCGGAATTCGGACAACCCGACCCGGACCAACAGAAACCAGGAGAAACCAAAGTGCTGAACGTTCTGGCGCAGACGGCAGCCGGTGAGATGCTCGAGGGCCTCAAGGCCATCGGGGCCGGCCTCGGATACGGACTCGCGGCGATCGGCCCGGGTGTCGGCATCGGCACCGTGGTCGGCAACGCCATCTCGGCGATGGCTCGCCAGCCCGAGTCCGCCGGCATGGCCCGGACCACGATGTTCCTCGGCATCGCCTTCACCGAGGCGCTGGCCCTCATCGGGTTCGTCGTCTTCATCCTCCTGATGCCCTGAGGCACGGGTCGAACGAGAGAGAGTCGAACCCATGCGTAACCGTCTGATCCGCCTGCTGGCGGCCCCGCTGATCGCCCTCGTCGGGCTGGTGGCCCTCGCCGGCCCCGCCGCGGCTTCGGGTGAGAGCGTGGGCGCCTGCATGGCGCACGTCCTCGAGCACGAGGCCCACGGCGAACTCGACGAGCACCTGCTGCATGACGAGGCCGTCCAGGACGAGCTCGAGAAGTGCTTCTCGGCCCCGAACCCGATCCTCCCCGAGGTCAACGAGATCATCTGGGGTGGCGCGGCGTTCCTGATCCTGCTCGTGGTCATGGTCAAGAAGGGCTTCCCGGCCGTGCAGGGCGCCATGGACGCCCGTGCCGCCCGCATCGCCGCCGACCTCGACGAGGCCGACCAGGCCAAGCAGGACGCCCAGTCCGTGAAGGCCGACTACGAGGCACGCCTCGCCGACGCCAAGGCCGAGGCCTCCCGGCTGATCGACGAGGCCCGCGCCGACGCCGAGCGCGTTCGGGCCGACCTGGTCGCCCGGGCCGAGGCCGACGCCGCTGGTATCCGCGAGCGTGCCGCCGGCGAGGCCGACGCCGCCAAGGCCCAGGCCATCGCCGACCTTCGCGCCGAGGTGTCGAGCATCGCCCTCGGTGCCGCCGAACGGGTCGTCCAGTCGAGCCTCGACGCCGAGGTGCAGGGCAACCTGATCGACGCCTACATCGACGAGGTGGCCGGAGCCAATGGCTGACGCCGCCGTGGCCGGCTACGCCGAGGCGCTGCTCGCCGTCGCGGCGGCCGAGGGTGACCTCTCGGCCGTCGAGGACGAGCTGTTCAGCGTCGCCCAGGCGTTCCGGTCCAACGACGAGCTCCGCTCGACGCTCGCCGACGGCGACGTCCCGGCGGCCCGACGCCTCCAGGTGGTCGACGACCTCCTGGACGGCCGGGCCTCGGCGACCACGTCGGCGCTGGTCTCGATGGTGGTGGGAGCCGGCCGCGCCTCCGAGCTGCCCGCCATCGTCGACGCCTTCCTCGAGCGCAGCGCCGCCTCCCGCAACAAGGCGGTCGCCACCGTGCGCGCCGCCGTCGACCTGACCGCCGACCAGCGCGTCCGCCTGGCCGCCGCCATCAAGACGGCGACCGGCAAGGACGTCGAGGTCCGCGTGGTCGAGGACCCCAGCGTCCTCGGCGGCGTGGTCACCGAGATCGGCGACGACATCATCGACGGCAGCGTCCGACGCCGCCTCAACCAGCTCCGCGAGAGCTTCCGCTAGACCGCAAGCCATCCGAGACGAGAAGGAACCATGGCTGAACTCACGATCAACACGGCGGACATCGCCGCTGCGATCCAGAAGAACCTCGAGGGCTTCGAGCCCGGCCTGGAGCAGACCCAGGTCGGCCGAGTGCTCGAAGTGGGCGACGGCATCGCCCGCGTTTCGGGCCTGCCCGGCGCCGCCGTCAACGAGCTGCTCCAGTTCGAGGGCGGCACGATGGGCCTCGCCCTGAACCTCGACGAGGACTCCATCGGTGCGGTGGTCCTCGGCGAGGTCGACGACATCGAGGAGGGCCAGACCGTCCGGGCCACCGGCGACATCCTGTCGCTGCCCGTCGGCGACGGCCTGCTCGGCCGCGTCGTCAACGCCCTCGGCGAGCCGATCGACGGCAAGGGCCCGCTCACCAACACGGTGCAGCGCCGCATGGAGATCCAGGCCCCCGGGATCATGGGCCGCAAGCCCGTGCACGAGCCGATGCAGACCGGTATCAAGTCGATCGACTCGCTCATCCCGATCGGTCGTGGCCAGCGCGAGCTGATCATCGGCGACCGCAAGACCGGCAAGACGACGATCGCCATCGACACGATCATCAACCAGGCCGGCCAGGGCGTGAACTGCGTGTACGTGGCCATCGGCCAGAAGGCCTCCACGGTCGCCCAGAACGTGGCGGTGCTCGAGGCCCACGGGGCCATGGAGTACACGGTCGTGGTGGTCGCCCCGGCGTCCGACCCGGCGCCGTTCAAGTACCTCGCCCCGTACGCCGGCTGCGCAATGGGCCAGCACTGGATGGACAACGGGGGCCACGCCCTCGCGGTCTACGACGACCTGTCCAAGCAGGCCGAGGCCTACCGCCAGATGTCGCTGCTGCTGCGCCGTCCGCCGGGCCGCGAGGCCTACCCGGGCGACGTCTTCTACCTGCACAGCCGCCTGCTGGAGCGGGCCGCCAAGCTGAGCGACGACCTCGGCGCCGGCTCGTTGACCGCCCTGCCGGTCATCGAGACCAAGGCCGGCGACGTGTCGGCGTTCATCCCGACCAACGTGATCTCGATCACCGACGGCCAGATCTTCCTCCAGGACGACCTGTTCAAGTCGGG
>DEAL01000025.1 GCA_002346745.1 Candidatus Neomicrothrix sp. UBA2983
CGTCGAGCGCGAGATCGAGATCCTCCGGGTTAGGGCCCCCCACGTGCCGGCCTCCCTGGCTGCCGACGTCGCCCGGGTGGCCGCCGAGTTGCGTGACATGGGCCTGTACAAGCCGCCGGGAGTGGCCGAGACCTTGGACTGGGCCGAAGCCCTCGTGCTCGTCGGCGTCGGCGATCTGGACGCCGAGGCCATGGACTTCACCATCGGTGCCCTGCTGAAGTACCGCGATAACCAGGATCGCTTGCGGGCCCGAGGCTTCGGCGAGGTCGTGGGCCTGCTTCGAGGAGCCTGACCCGCCGTTCCGCGTTCCGATGTCGACCGAACCCGCCCTGACTCTGGACCGTCACCTGGTTCGCTTCGTGGAGGAACTGCGCCTCGCCGGCCTCGACGTGCCCCTGGGCTCGACGCTCTATTTCGGGCGGGCCGTGGCCGAGCTGGGGGCGCACACCCGTTCCGGCGTCTACTGGTCAGGTCGGGCAACACTGCTCCGGCGCCCCGAGGACACCGATGTATACGACCGGGTCTTCGCCCACCACTGGACTGGCGCGCCGACCGTGGGGCGCGCTCCATCCCAGCAGGCCGCCATCACCCTCGTGCTCGACGTGGCCGACGAGGACGCCCCTGCCGCGGAGCCAGACGAGGGCGGGGACGTCGAGCGGGAGGCCGACCACCTGAGCGTGCGCTGGTCGCGGACCGAGGTGTTGGGGTCGAAGGACTTCGCCGAGTGCTCCGACGACGAGTTGGCCGAGCTCCACGCCCTGATGGCCCGACTCCGTCTGTTTGGGGCCACTCGACGCCACCGTCGCCTGCGTCCCGCCTCCCGGCATGGTCGACCCGACCTGAGGCGCACCGTCCGGGCCGCCTTGCGCACCGGTGGTGAGCCTTTGCGGCTTGCGTTTGCCGAGCCTGGGCAGCGGCCTCGACGCCTGGTGCTGCTGCTGGACGTGTCGGGCTCGATGGAGTCCTATGCCCGGACGCTGATCCGGTTCGTGCACGCCGCCATCGTCGGCCGGCGAGACGTCGAGGCCTTCGCCCTCGGCACCCGCCTCACCCGCCTGACCCGGGAACTCTCGACCCGCGACCCCGACGCCGCCCTCGGCAGCGCCGCCGGGGCGGTGGCCGACTGGTCCGGCGGGACCCGCCTGGGCGACGGCCTGCGGCAATTCAACGACGTCTGGGGGGTGCGCGGCATGGCCCGCGGCGCCGTGGTGGTGGTGCTCTCCGACGGCTGGGACCGGGGCGACCCGGCGGTGATGGCCGAGCAGATGCAGCGCCTGTCCCGGGTGGCCCACCGGGTGGTCTGGGTCAACCCGCTCAAGGCGGCCCCCGGCTACGCCCCGTTGGCCCAGGGCATGGCGGCCGCCCTCCCGCACGTCGACGAGTTCCTCGAGGGACACAACCTCGACAGCCTCGAGGCCCTCGCCGCCGCCATCACCCGCAGGTAGGGACCGGTACGGCCCTCAGCCCGTGTTGCGCATGCCCGCGGCGATGCCGTTGATGGACAGCAGCAGCGCCCGCTGCATCATGTCCCCTCGTTCGGTCGTGTCGCCGAGGTCGCTGGACCGCACGCGTGACAGCAACTCGACCTGGAGCACGTTGATCGGGTCCAGGTAGGCGTCGCGGACCTCGAGGGTGCGGCGCAGCAACGGCTTGTCGGCCAGCAGTTCGGTACCGGTCACCTGGGCGACCATCTGCTTCGTGAGGCTGTGCTCGGCCACGACCAGGTCGAAGATGTGGTGCAGCGACGGGTCGACCAGCCGGTTCACGTAGTGGCGGGCGATGGCCAGGTCGGTCTTGGCGAGTGTCATCTCGACGTTGGAGACAAAGGTGCGGAAGAAGTGCCACTCGGCGTACATGTCCCGCAGGTCGCCGGTCCGGCCGGCGTCGAGTGCGGCCCGGATGGCGCTGCCGGCGCCGTACCAGCCGGGGATGATCTGGCGGGACTGGGTCCAGCCGAACACCCAGGGGATGGCGCGCAGGTCGCTGATGCCGGCGGCCGCGGCGCGCCGTCGGGCGGGACGGGAGCCGATGTTCATGGAGCCCAGCTCTTCGACCGGCGTCGAGGTCGTGAAGTACTCCGGCAGGCCGGGCGTCTCGACGAATGCCCGGTAGGCCTCGTAGGCGGCGGTCGACATCTGGTCCATGACCTCGTACCAGTGGTCGATGGTGCCGGCGTCGTGGCGGGGGGCGGTGTGGGCCAGCGAGGCGTCGACGAGGGCGGTGACGGCCAGGTTCAGGTTGCGTCGTGCGATCTCGGGCAGGCCGTACTTGTCGGCGATCACCTCGCCCTGCTCGGTGAAGCGGACCTCGCCGTCGAGCACGCCGTTGGGCTGGCTAAGGATCGAGCCGTGGGTGGGGCCGCCGCCGCGGCCGATGGTTCCGCCGCGCCCGTGGAACACCCGGATGCGGATGCCGCTCTCCTCGGAGACCTCGCGGATGACCCGCAGGGCCTTGTGGATCTCCCACTGCGAGGTGGTCAGCCCGCCGTCCTTGTTGGAGTCGGAGTAGCCGACCATGACCTCCTGGAGTCCGCCGCGCAGCTCGAGCAGCCGGCGGTAGCCGGGGACGTCGAAGAGTTCGCGCATGACCCGGCCGATCGAGCGCAGGTCGTCGATGGTCTCGAAGAGCGGGACGAAGCCCAGGCGGGCGATGTCGTGCCCGAGGTCGACGAGGCCGACCTCGCGGGCCAGGATCACCGGGGCGAGGATGTCGTCGACCCCCCGGGTCATCGAGACGATGTAGCTCTCGACGACGGCGTCGCCGTCACGGTCCAGGATGCGGCGCAGCGTGCGGAACAGCGTGAGGCAGTCGTGCTCGCCGGAGCCGTGCGGCGGCGCCAGGGGCCGGCGACTCTGGAGTTCTGTCGCCAGCAGGTCGGCCCGGTCGGCGGCGGAGGCACCGGCGTAGTCGACGCCGAGGGACTCGAACATGCCGGCGAGGGCCTCGTGGTGCCGTTCGGCGTGCTCGCGGATGTCGAGGGCGGCAACGTGGAAGCCGGTCAGGGCGAGGATCCGCCGGACGCGCGTGAGGCGGCCGTCGGCGAGCAGGGAGCCGCCGTGGCTCCGCAACGACCGGTCGAGGTGCTCGAGTTCGGTGGCCAGTTCGGTGGGCGACCCGTAGCCGTCGGCCGACCTGCGCAGGGTCTCGGCTAGCCGGTGTCGGATGACGGTGCAGCGGATCCGGTACGGCTCGTGTGGGTCGGTGCCGAGGAGGAGGTCGGGGTGCGTGGCGAGGTCGCTGGCGGCCTGCTCGCGGAGGTCCTCGGGGACCTCGCGGATGCGGGAGCTGACGCTGAGTTCGTCGGACAGGCCGGCCATCTCGTCCATGAGGAGTTCAAGGGCGCGGCGGCGTTGGAGGTCGAGCACGGCGAGGGTCGTGCCCGGCGAGACGTTGGGGTTGCCGTCGCGGTCGCCGCCGACCCAGGAGCCGAAGCGGATGGGGGAGCTCTCGGGGTCGAGCCGTTCACCGAGGTCCTCGAGGACGGCCGCCATGTCGTCGAGCAGCTCGGGGACGGCGTCGCGGATCGTCTGCACGACGTAGTAGAGGACGAAGCGGGCCTCGTCGAAGGGGTCGGGCCGGTCGTGGCGGATCTCGTCGGTCTGCCAAATGGCCTCGATGAGCTCGTCGATGCGGCGGTCGATGCGGCCCTGGTCGGCGGTTGTCCGCCACGGCTCGGTGCGCTCCTCGATGAGGTCCGAGATGCGGGCCAGCTTGTTGAGGATCGATCGGCGGGAGGCTTCGGTGGGGTGGGCGGTGAAGACCGGTTGGAGGTCGGCCCGGTTGACGAGTGCCGCCACGTCGCCGGGGGAGATGCCGGAGTCGACGAGGCGCCGGACGGTCTCGTCAAAGTGGCTGTCGGCGCGGGTGCCGCCGATGTTGAGGTCCTCGATGCGGTGCACCTGCTCGGCCACGTTGGCGAGGTGGAAGTACATGGTGAAGGCCCGTACGAGCCGGATGGCCTGGTCGGCGCCGGCGGTGCCGAGCAGGTCGGTGAGCTCGCCGGTGGCGCGCTGCTCGCCGGCGCCCTGGCGGAGTTCGCGGGCGAGGCGGCGCACGTCCTCGACGGTCGCCAGCAGGTCGGGTCCGTGCTGGCGGACGAGAGAGTCGCCGAGTTGCCGGCCGAGGCGCCGGATGTCGGCGCGCAGGCCGGCGTCGGCGGCCCCTGGGGCGGGGGTGCGGTCGTCGGTTGCGGGCACGACGGTAACTTAGACGCCCGGCATGATTCCTGCCAGTGAAATCTCTTGACTCAAGGTGGAATTCAGTGAATACTTGTGCCACGCCACCGCTGCCGCTGGCCGTCCTGACCGAGTCGCGCTGCTCCCACGCCTCGTGCACCTGCAACGGAGATCCGCCGTGAGCCACACCCGCTTTCCGCCGCCGCGCCAGCGACTGCAGCGCAGCGAGCTCGCCGTGCCCGGCTCCAACCCCGGCATATTCGAGAAGGCGGCCAACAGCGCCGCTGACTACGTCTTCCTCGACCTCGAGGACGCCGTCGCCCCCGGCGACAAGGTGCAGGCCCGCAAGAACGTCATCGAGGCGCTCCAGGACATCGACTGGCAGGGCCACGGCAAGACGGTGTCGGTTCGGATCAACGGCCTCGACACCCACTACATGTACCGCGACGTCGTCGACGTAGTCGAGCAGGCCGGCCAGCACCTCGACACCATCCTGATCCCGAAGGCCGGTGTCGCCGCCGACGTCTACATGGTCGACGCCATGGTCACCCAGATCGAGGAGGCCATGGGAATCGAGCACCGCATCGGCCTCGAGGCCCTGATCGAGACCACCCTCGGCATGGCCAACGTCACCGACATCGCCCGCTCCAGCGACCGCATGGAGGCGCTGCACTTCGGCGTGGCCGACTACGCCGCCTCGTGTCGGGCGCGTACCACCGTCATCGGCGGCCTCAACGAGGACTACCCCGGCGACCAGTGGCACCAGGCCCTCTCCACCATGCTCGTCGCCTGCCGGGCCTACGGCGTGCGCGCCATCGACGGCCCGTTCGGCGACTTCAACGACCCCGACGGCTACACCGCCGGCGCCCGCCGGGCGGCCGCCCTCGGCTACGAGGGCAAGTGGGCCATCCATCCCAGCCAGATCGAACTGGCCAACGACGTCTACACCCCGCCGGCCGACGAGGTCGACCGGGCCAAGCGGATCCTCGTCGCCCTCGAGGAGGCCGCCGCCGAGGGCCGCGGCGCCGCCCAACTGGACGGCCGCATGATCGACGCCGCCTCCGCCCGCATGGCCGAGAACCTGGTGGCCACCGACGCCGCCATCAACGCCCGCTAGAACCCGAGAACCCGAGAACCCGACCCTGACGTACCCCCTGACCAGGACCAACCGGAGACCACCCGATGGACATCCACGAGTACCAGGCCAAGTCACTGCTGGCGGAGTTCGGCGTGCCGATCCCCGTCGGCGGCCTCGCCTACAGCCCCGAGCAGGCCACCTACCGCGCCACCGAGATCGGTGGCGGCGCCTGGGTGGTGAAGGCGCAGGTGCACACCGGCGGCCGCGGCAAGGCCGGCGGCATCCGCGTCTGCCAGAGCGAGCAGGAGGTCTGGGAAGCCGCCGACGACATGCTCGGCACCCGCCTCGTCACCAACCAGACCGGTGAGCGCGGGCGCGGCATCTTCCGCCTCTACATCGAGCAGACGGTCGACATCGCCCGCGAGATCTACCTCGGCTTCGTCCTCGACCGGACGACCGAGCGGATCATGCTGGTTGCCTCCGGTGCCGGCGGCATGGAGATCGAGCAGATCGCCGAGGAGGACCCCGACTCGCTGATCCGGGTCGTCATCGAGCCGGCCGTCGGCCTCCAGGCCTTCCAGGCCCGTGAGGTGGCATTCGCCCTCGGCCTCGACGCCTCGGTGGTGAGCGAGGCGTCGAACCTGCTGATGGCCGCCTACCGGGCCTTCCGCGACCTCGACGCCACCATGCTCGAGATCAACCCGCTGGTCGTGACCGGCGACGGCCGCATGCTGGCGCTCGACGCCAAGATGACCTTCGACGACAACGCACTCTTCAAGCACCAGAAGGTGTCCGAGTTGCGGGACAAGTCGCAGGAGGACCCCCGGGAGATGCGGGCCAACGACCGGGGCCTCAGCTACGTGGGCCTCGACGGCGACATCGGGTGCATCATCAACGGCGCCGGACTGGCCATGGCGACCATGGACATGATCAAGCACTCGGGCGGCGAGCCGGCCAATTTCCTCGACATCGGCGGCGGCGCCTCCCCGGAGCGGGTCGCCAAGGCGTTCAACCTGGTCCGGTCCGACGAGAACGTCCGGGCGATCCTCGTCAACATCTTCGCCGGCATCAACCGCTGCGACTGGGTCGCCGAGGGCGTGGTCAAGGCCCTCCACGAGCTCGACATCCAAATGCCGGTGGTGGTCCGGCTCTCGGGGACCAACGTCGAGGAGGGCCGCCGCATCCTCGCCGAGAGCGACGTGGACGTCATCACCGCTGACACGTTGGCCGAGGCCGCAGAGAAGGCCGTCAACGCCGTCACCAAGGAGAACGCAGCATGAGCATCGTCATCGACAACCAGACCCCGGTGCTGGTCCAGGGCTTCACCGGGCGCATCGGCAGCTTCCACGCCGAGGAGATGATCGAGTACGGCACCAACGTGGTCGGCGGCGTCACCCCCGGCCGCGGCGGCACCACCCACCTCGACCGGCCCGTGTTCGACACCGTCAAGGACGCGATGGACGCCACGGGTGCCGAGGCATCGATCGTGTTCGTCCCGCCGCCCTTCGCCGCCGATGCCCTCATGGAGGCCGCCGACGCCGGGCTGCGCACCGCCGTGTGCGTCACCGACGGCATCCCCGCCCAGGACATGATGACCGTCAAGCGCTACATGCGCCGCTACAAGGCCGAGCGCCGCATGCAGCTCATCGGCCCCAACTGCGCCGGCGTCATCAGTCCCGGCAAGGCCCTCCTCGGGATCATGCCCGGCCACATCTACAAGGAGGGCGAGGTCGGGATCATCGGACGGTCCGGCACGCTCGGGTACGAGGCCGCCTCGCAGCTCAAGGCCGCCGGCATCGGCGTCAGCACGAGCATCGGCATCGGTGGCGATCCGATCAACGGGTCGTCCTTCAAGGACCACCTGGCCGCCTTCGAGCAGGATCCCGACACCAAGGTCGTCGTGATGATCGGCGAGATCGGCGGCCCCCAGGAGGCCGAGGCCGCCGCCTACGCCAAGGAGCACATGTACAAGCCGGTGGTGGGTTACATCGCCGGCCTGACCGCACCGAAGGGCCGCACCATGGGCCACGCCGGCGCCATCGTGTCGTCGGCGGGCGAGTCGGCCGCCGAGAAGGTCGAGATCCTCAAGGAGTGCGGCGTCCGGGTCGTCGAGCGTCCCTCCGAGTTCGCCGAGACCGTCGGCAAGGTCATCGACCGCAAGGCCTGATCCGGCTCCGGCCTCTTGGCCACAACCAGTCCCTGTCCCGCCCGCGGGCCGGTCGCGTCCGGACGATGGCACCACCGTAGCCTTGGGGCCATGCGGGAGATCCTCGGAGACCTCGAACGCTGGCGAGCCCAGGGGCGGCGCATCGCCCTCGCCCGGGTGATCGACCTGGAGGGGTCGGGTCCCCGCCTGCCCGGGGCGACCATGGCGGTCGCCGAGGACGGCGAGGTCGCCGGTTCGGTGTCGGGGGGCTGCGTCGAGGGGGCGGTCGTCACCGAGGCCCTCGAGGTGCTCGAGCAGGGCGACCGTCGGCTGGTCTCGTTCGGCTACAGCGACGACGAGGCCTTCGCCGTGGGACTGACGTGCGGCGGCACCATCCACCTGTTCATCGAACCCCTGGACTGGTAGGGGCGGGGAGGGGAAGACGTGGCCGCGCAGGAGACCCCGGTGTTCGACGAGGTCGCCCGACTGCTGCGCGACGAGTCGCCGTTCGCCCTGGCCACGATCGTCGAGGGTCCCGGCTCCGGAGCCAAGTTGCTGGTTCGCCCCGACGGCGCCACCGGCACGCTCGGCGAAGACGACCTGGACCGGGTCGTCGAGCGCGACGCCCTCGGTGAGCTGGCCGCCGGGCGCAGCGGCCTGCGCCACTACGGCGAGCACGGCGAGGCGCGCGAGGACCACGTACGGGTCTTCATCGAGAGCTTCGCCCAGCCGCCGCAGATGCTGGTGTTCGGCGCCGTCGACTTCACGTCGGCACTGGTCCGGGTCGCCAAGGTGCTCGGCTATCGGGTCACCGTCTGCGACGCCCGCGAGGTCTTCGCCACACGGCAACGCTTTCCGCTGGCCGACGAGGTCGTCGTCGACTGGCCGGACCGGCTGCTGGAACGCGTCGGTGCCGACCTGGGTCCCCGCGACGCCGTCTGCGTCCTGACCCACGACAACAAGTTCGACGTCCCGGCGATCATGGCCGCCCTCGAGACCGCGGTCGGCTACCTCGGCGTGATGGGTTCCCGCCGCACCCACGAGAGCCGCCTGGAACGCCTGCGGGAGGCGGGGATCGACGCGGCGGGGGAGGCCCGCCTGCGGTCGCCGCTGGGCCTTGACATCGGGGCCCGGACGCCGGAGGAGACCGCCATATCGATCGTGTCCGAAGTCATCGCCCTGCGGACCGGCCACACGCCTCGGGCCCTGCGCGACGCGTCGGGCCCGATCCACGGCTGAGTCCGTTGCGGAGTTCGGGCCGATGAGCGTCGCGGCCGTGGTGCTGGCCGCCGGGGGCGCCTCCCGGTGGGACGGCGACGGCCACAAGCTGATGGCCGACCTCGGCGGGCGACCCGTCGCCGCCCACGCCCTGGGCGCCGCCGCCGAGGCCGCCCTCGACGAACTGGTCGTGGTCGTCGGGGCCGTCGACCTGGGGGTGTGCCTGCCCGAGGGCGCCACCGTGCTCGAGAATCCCGATTGGGCATCGGGCCAGGCGGGTTCGCTTCAGGTGGCCGTGGCCCACTGCCGGACGGTCGGCCACGACGCGATCGTGTTCGGCCTGGCCGACACGCCGGGCGTGCCGGCGTCCGCCTGGCGGTCGGTGGCCGAGCAGCCGGGCGAGCTGGTGTGCGCCACGTTCGGTGGCCGGCGCCGCCCTCCCGTCAAGGTGGCGGCGAGCCGGTGGCCGGACCTGCCGGCGGACGGCGACGAGGGGGCTCGTGCCCTCCTGTCCCAGCAGGCGTCCCAGGTCGTGGAAGTAGTGTGCCCCGGCGAGCCGAGGGACATCGACACCGTGGAGGATCTGCGCGTATGGAGTTGACCAACGATTTCGAGGTCGAGGCACCGGTCGAGCGGGTGTGGGCGGTGCTCACCGACGTGGAGCGCATCGCCCCCTGCCTGCCGGGCGCCCAGCTCGAGGAGGTGGAGGGCGACGAGTACCGCGGGATCGTGAAGGTCAAGGTCGGACCCATCACCGCCCAGTACAAGGGGGCCGCCAGCTTCGCCGAGAAGGACGACGCCGCCCATCGGGCCGTGCTTCGTGCCGAGGGCCGCGACACCCGTGGCGCCGGCAACGCCTCGGCCGACATCGTGGCGGAACTCGTCAAGGTCGACGGCGGCACCCGCGTCACCGTCACCACCGATCTGAAGGTCACGGGCAAGGTGGCCCAGTTCGGCCGTGGCGTGATGGCCGACGTGTCGAAGAAGCTCATGGGACAGTTCGCCGACAACCTGCGAGGCCTGGTCGGCGAGGACGAAGCCACGGGGGGCGAAGCTGACGGGGCCGCCGGGGACGACCCCGGCGAGGCGGCCGAGGAGCGTGGGGGTGCCCGCGTCATCGACGCCCCGGAGGCCGAGGCCGTCGACCTGCTCGAGGCCGCTGGCGCCCCGGTGCTCAAGCGCCTGCTGCCGGTGGCCGTGGTGGTCGTCGTCGTGGTGGTCGCCGTCCTCGTCCTCGCCTAGGAGACGACGGGGACGGTGGGGGGAGTGGAGACGGTGCCCACCGACGATGACCGTGCGATCGTCGAGGCGCTTCTCGGGCGGCCACCCCTCGGGGGCTTCGAGGTCGTCGTCCGGGACGCCGCCGGAACGCCGGTTGTGATCCGCAACCACCCGCTTCTCGACGACGGTCGGCCGATGCCCACGCGCTACTGGCTGGTCGGCGAGGACCTTCGGTCCCGGATCGGGACGCTCGAGTCGACCGGAGGGGTCCGGGCCGCCGAGGCAGCCGTCGATCCCGACGAGTTGACGGCAGCGCACGCCCGGTACGCCGCCGGACGCGACGCCGCCCTACCCCCGGACCACGAGGGTCCCCGGCCCACCGGGGGTGTGGGGGGCACGCGGCAGGGGGTCAAGTGCCTGCACGCCCACTACGCCTGGTTCCTGGCGGGCGGCGACGACCCGGTCGGACGTTGGGTGGACGAGCGACTTTGCGAGGAGGAGGCGGGGCAGGATGGCTGAACTGGTGGCCGCCGTGGACTGTGGGACCAACTCGACGCGCCTGCTCGTCGGCGACGGCACCACGGCCGTCGAGCGCCTGATGCGCATCACGCGACTGGGGGAGGGGGTCGACGCCACCGGCCGCCTGGCCCCGCAGGCTGTCGCCCGGGTGGTGGCGGTGCTGGAGGAGTTCCGGGAGGCCATCGAGCGCCACGGCGTCACGAGGGTCCGGGCCACGGCCACGTCGGCCGCCCGCGACGCCGCCAACCGGGACGAGTTCTTCGACGTTGCCGAGGCGGCGCTCGGGGTGCGGCCCGAGTTGCTGCCCGGGCTGGAGGAGGGTCGCCTCTCGTTCGCCGGCGCGACCGCCGACCTGGACCCGGCGGACGGGCCGTTCCTGATCCTCGACATCGGCGGCGGGTCGACCGAGTTCGTCGTGGGCACGACCCGGGCCGAGGGGGTACTGTCCTGTGACATCGGCTGCGTCCGCCTTACGGAGCAGTGGATCGAACACGATCCGCCGCTTCCCGAGGAGTTGGTGTCGTGCCTGTCGATCGTGGAGGGCCACGTCGACGACGTGCTCCGGGAGATCCCGGGCGTCGCCGAGGCCCGCACGCTGGTCGGGCTGGCCGGCACGGTCTCGTGTGCGGCGGCCGTCGAACAGGGCCTTCTGGAATACGACCGGGACCGGATCCACCACTTCCGGCTCACCAAGGAGGCCCTGGAGGACGTCTTCCGCACCCTGGCCACCGAGACGCGGGCCGAGCGGCTGGAGAACCCCGGCATGGAGGAGGCCCGGGCCGACGTGATCGTGGGCGGGCTGTGCGTGCTGGTGAAGGTGATGCGCCAGTTGGGGTTCGCTGAGTGCCTGGTGTCCGAGGCGGACATCCTCGACGGCCTGGTGGCGGCGCAACTGGCCGGCTGATCGCCCGAGTTTTATCCTTAGGAAAGATCATTTCCTTAGGGGAAAGTCTCTGCTAGGGTGGCGTGCCATGGGACACAGTGACCGCCTCCTCATGGGACCCGGCCCCGGCAACCCGTACCCGGAGGTCCTCGAGGCCTTCGGACGACCGGTTCTCGGCCACCTCGACCCCGAGTTCATCGAACTGCTCGACGAGACCAACGAGCGCCTGCGCGCCGTCTACCGCACCGAGAACGCCCTGACCTTCCCGGTCTCGGCGACCGGGTCGGCCGGCATGGAGGCCACGCTCTGCAACGTCGTGGCGCCGGGCGACGTCGTTGTGATCGGCGTCAACGGTGTGTTCGGCGAGCGCATGTGCGACGTTGTCGACCGCCTCGGCGCCGAGGTCGTCCGCGTCGAGGAGGAGTGGGGCCGCGCCATCGACCCCCAGAGGATGCTCGACGCCCACCCCTCCCCGAAGGTCATCGCCACCGTCCACGCCGAGACCTCCACCGGCGTGCGCAACGACATCGCCGAGATCGGTGCCGCCAAGGGCGACGCCCTGCTGCTCGTCGACTGCGTCACCTCGCTGGGCGGCATCCCGCTCGAGGTCGACGCGTGGGGCATCGACCTTGCGTACAGCGGCACCCAGAAGTGCCTCGGCGTGCCGCCCGGGCTCTCGCCGGTCACCGTCTCCGACCGGGCCATCGAGCGCTTCGTCGAACGCAGCCAGTCCTGGTACCTCGACATGGCGATGATCGCCAACTACGTCACCGGCGGCGGCGCCCGGGCCTACCACCACACGGCGCCGATCTCCATGATCTACGGCCTCCACGCCGGGCTCGGCGTCATCCTGGAGGAGGGCCTCGCCAACACCCAGGCCCGCCACCAGGAGTGCGGCGACATGCTCCATGAAGGCCTCCAGAAGATGGGCCTCGAACTCTTCGCCGAGGAGGGCCACCGCCTTCCCGAGGTCACATCGGTGCACATCCCCCTCGACCGCCTGCCCCGGGACCAGGACGAGGCCGACGTGCGCCGGTACCTGCTCGGCCGCTACGGCATCGAGATCGGCGGCGGCCTCGGACCGGTCGCCGGCAAGGTCTGGCGCATCGGCTGCATGGGCCACACCGCCCGCCCGCGCAACGTCACGCTGTTGCTGGCCGCCCTCGCCGAGATCCTGGACTAGGCGCCACACGACCCGACCCGCTGCGCGCCCTCCGCGGTGTCCGGCGGAACAGGTCCGGCGGGCTGGGCCGCAGGCCCCACGCTCGGGGATCATGGCCCGGTGACCGGGAACCGCAACCAGTCGGCAGCGCCGAAGCTCACGCCATGAGCGGGTCGGGCATCCTGCGGGGTCGTCGGGTCGCCCTGCGCGCCCTCGAGGTCGAGGACTTCGCCGCCTGGCAGGAGGTCCGGCACCGAAACGCCGGTTGGCTGACCGGCTGGGAGCCCCGCCGGCCGCCCGGACAGGCCGACCCCGCCCAGGACCCGCAGGCGTTCGCCGCCCGCTGCGCCGCCCGGCGCCGCGAGCACCAGTTGGGCACCGGGTACGGCTTCGGCGTGTTCGTCGGCGAGGGCCCCGGCGGGGGACGCCTCGTCGGCGAACTCAACCTGTCGAACGTGGTCCGGGGGGCCTTCCAGAACGCCCACGTCGGCTACTGGGTCGACGAGGCGCAGGCGGGAAATGGCTACATCCCCGAGGCGCTGGTCGTGGCGGCCCGCTTCGTCTTCGAGGAGGTCGGCCTGCACCGCCTGCAGGTGTCGATCGTGCCGGACAACGGACCGTCCCGGCGGGTGGTCGAGAAGTTGGACCTGCGCTGTGAGGGCCTAGCCGAGCGCTACCTCGAGATCGACGGGCGCTGGGAGGACCACCTCCGCTTTGCCCTCACCTCCGAGGAGTGGGCCGACCGGGCCGAGGAACTCAGCCGGGAGTGGCTGGACTGACCTGCCGCCTGGACTGACCTGCTCGGCTGGCGGGTTCAGCCCTTCTTCTCGATCCGAGCCTTGAGGACGCCCAGCATCTCGAGGAAGGCCGGCTGTTGCATCGAGTGGATCTGCGGGGTGATCTCCAGCGTCACCGCCTCGTTCGACTCGGTGACGGCCATGCCGGCGGCGAAGGTCGCCTTGGTGCTCGCCACCAGTTCGGGCGGGTGTGCCGCCGCCAACTCCGCGTAGCCGACGGCGGCCTCGAGCAGCTCGTCGTCGGGCACGCAAGCCCAGGCCAGTCCCCGCGCAGCCGCCTCCTCGCCCGAGAGCACCTGCTGGAAGAGCACCATGGCCTTCGCCGTCCAGAGGTCGGTGAGGTTGCGGAGACGCCACGTGTGCCCGCCGCCGGGGTGGAGGCCGATCGAGAGGAAGCGCGTGTCGAACTTCGCCGACTGCCCGGCGACGACGAGGTCGCAGCCCAGCAGCATGTTCATGCCGGCCCCGACGGCGGCGCCGTTGACCGCGGCGACCGTGGCGAGCGGGGAGTGGGCGACCCGGAGGAACCCGCGGTAGATGCTCGGCAGGTCGCCGCTGCTGCGCTCCTCGCTCTCGCCGGCGCCGACCAGGTCGTCGAGGACCGCACCGGCGCAGAAGGCGCGGCCGGCGCCGGTCAGGACGACCGCACCGACGCCCTCGTCGGCCTCGAGTTCGTCGAAGGCGGCGTCCAGCTCGGCGTTCAGGGCCTCGGAGATGGCGTTGCGACGGTCAGGGTCGTTGAAGGTCAGGACCGCCACGCGGTCCCGAAGTTCGGTGAGGAGCAGGCTCATGTCGTGAGCCTGCCACGATGGGGCGGGCGCTGGCACGCCCGCGTGCCGATTGGTCGTCGTGCGGAGGGGCGGAACTCCCCGCCAGTGGGTGGGCCGATGAGCCGGGGAGATCGCGACGCCCGTACTGTCGAACGCGTGACCCGCTCCGGACAGGCCCGCTTCCCCGCACTTCGGGTCCCGAACTACCGGCTGTTCTGGATCGGCGGCCTGGTCACCAACAACGGCCGATGGGTCACGCACGTCACCAGCGCCTACGTGACCTACCGCATCACCGGCTCCGCGGCCTGGGTGGGCGTAACCGGCTTCGCCACCTTCGTCCCCATGCTGCTGCTCAACCCGGTGTCCGGCCACATCTCCGACACCCGGCGGCGCCGCAACGTGCTGTTCGTCACCAACGCCGCCTACGGCGGTGTGGCCGTGGCGATGGCGTCGGCCTGGGCGGCCGGGATGCGCTCACCGACCGGCTGGGTGCTTCTGTTCTTCGCCAGCGGGTGCGTTGCGGGCGTCCAGCTGCCCGTGTGGCAGGCGTTCGTGGCGGAATGCGTCCCCAAGGACCTACTGCGCAACGCCATCACCCTCAACTCCACGCAGTTCAACGCCGCCCGGACCGTCGGGCCGGCCATCGGGGGCCTCCTGATCGGGACGCTCGGTCCCGGCTGGGCGTTCCTCACGGCCGCACTCTTCGTCGGACCGGTGCTGGTCTGCCTGTCGCTGATGGATCCGGCGGGCCTGCACCGACCCGAGGACCTCGACCCCGCTGACCGGGGGGCGCGGGCCGTGCTGACCGGCTACCGCGACTCGATCCGCTACGTGCGCGACTCGCCGGGCATCCGGACCGCGGTGCTCACCATCACGCTCGTCATGACCGTCACGGCACCGATCTCCCAGCAGGTCGTCGTGTTCGCCGAGGAGGTGTTCACGGTCTCGCCGTTCTGGTTCGGGGTGTTGGCGTCGGCGCAGGGGATCGGTGCCGTGCTGTCCGCACCGGTCGTCGCCGGCGAACTGGACCGGGTTCAGCGGTCGCGCCTGCAGTTCGGTGCGGTGCTCGGCTACGCCGCTTGCGTGGCCGCCCTCGGCCTGGCGCCGGCCTTCTGGATGGGCTTCCTCGCCCTGGCCGCCCTCGGTGCCGTCCACCTGACCTCCGCGTCGAACCTGAACTCGGTGGTGCAGCTCCAGGTGGACGACGCGGTCCGGGGCCGCGTGATGGCGATCTACCTGATGGGGGTGATCGGCACGGCGCCGTTCGCCAACCTGCTCATGGGGTGGCTGATCGCCGTGTTCGACGTCCGGCCCGTGGTCGTGGGTGGTGGTGTGCTGCTCCTTGTCGCCGCCCTCTTCCTCGCCGGCAGCGGTCGGCTGCGCCACCTCGACGCCTGAGCACCCCCAACGTGGGCACGTGGGAAGGGGACCGTCACATCACACCTGCCGGTCACCTGCCGGTCACCTGCCGGTCACCTGCCGGGCTCGTCGAAGCCCGGGTCGCCATCGAGGAAGGCCCGGCCCTCGGCGCAGTCCGTGCGGAGCGGGCACCAGCGGCAGGCGTGGCTGGGGTGCCGGCCCGGTGGGCGCTCCTGGTGGAGGAGTTCGACGAGGACGCGGACGCCGTCGACCAGTCGGGCCACCGAGGCCAGCAGGAGGTCCTCGGTGACCGCCTCGGGCACCAGGTGGGCCTGGTCCAGGTAGTAGGAGGCCAGCAGGCGTGGGGGGACGCCCATGCGCAGGGTCTCGATGAGGGCGTAGAACCGCAGGTCGTCGAGGTGAACGGGTGAGAAGCCGCCGGTCTTGAGGTCGATGATGACCTTGCCGGCGCGCCGTCCCTCGGCGGCGCCGAGCGTGAGGTCGGCCTTGCCGACGAGGGCCAGTCGGCCGTCGCAGAGCTCGGACCGCAGGCGGCTCTCGGTGACCGGCCGCCAGGCGGGCTTGAGCGGCGGAAAGCACTCGACGAACTTGGTGAAGGCGTCGAGGGCCTCGGAGCGCAGTTCGGCCCGTTCGACCTCGGAGCAGCCGCGCAGCCAGTCGCCGAGCCCGCTCGAGTCCTCCTCGTAGCGGGCGATGGCCTCGTCGACGAGCACGGGCGGCTCGATCTCGCGGCGCCAGTTGAGGGCCAGTTCGACGGCCTTGTGGGTGACCGTGCCGCGGGCGATCGGGACGCTCCACGCGAACTCCTCGTTCTCCTCGGCGACGAAGCGCGCCTCGCAGCCGTGCACCCGTCCCAGCCGGTGCTTGGTCATGTAGAGGTCGTCGCCTGGCGGAAGTGCGTCGAGGTGGGGCTCGACGGCGGTCTCGACGGCGGCCCGGAGGTGGTGGCGCAGGTCGTCGGGGAACTCGGGGCGGTCGCCGGCCGGGGCGCCGAGCTCGTCGAGGACGGCCTGCTGGGCGGGGTTCAGGTCGGAGGGTCCGTCGCTCACCCGGTCATTGTCACACCCCTTGCGCAGACTCGTGGGTGATGAACGTGAAGCACGCACCTCTCGCACCCGTCCGGTGGCCCGACGGCCGGCCCACCGGGCCACCGACGACCACCCTCCGGTTCGCCGCGGCCGCCCAATCCCTCGGTCGGGCGGCACGGCTCCGGGGCCTCGAGGTCCCCACCTTCCGCAGCCCGCCCGGCCTGGTCGACGTGCAGCGAAGCATCCGTCGTCGGGGCGCGACCGCCACCATCTCCGTGGTGGTGCGGGACCGCCCCTGGGAGGCGGTGCTGGCCGACATGATCGAAGGGGTGATCGTGGCCAATCGGCTGGGGAACTGCCGGGCCGACACCATCCGGTCGGCCCTCTGGCTGGCCGTCGCCGATCCCGCCGCTGCGGCATGAGTCCGGAACGCGTCTCCCGTCTGCCCCTGGCCGATCCCGCCGCCGCGGCATGGGTTTGCACTGGCTAGCGTCGGCGTACGCCCGGGTGGCGGAACTGGTAGACGCAGTGGGCTTAAACCCCGCGGCCGCTACGGCGGCGTGTGAGTTCGATTCTCACCCCGGGCACCCGGTACAACGTGGGGATGGACGGCAGCGAACAGGCGCCCAGCGAACAGGCGCACTACGAGCACCCCTATCCGTCGCCGGAACTCGCCGCTGCGCACCCCTTCGTCGAGTACGCCGTCGAACGGCTGCCCGAGTCCGAGATGCTCGAGCGGGCCCGTGCCTTCCGCGTCGAGGCCGAGCGCCGCCGCAGCGTGCGGCTCTTCAGCCCCGACCCGGTGCCGCGCGAGCTCCTCGAGGAGGCCGTCCTTGCCGCCTCCAGCGGGCCGTCGGGCGCCCACAAGCAGCCCTGGACGTTCGTGGCCACCCGGGACCCGGCCGTCAAGGCCGCCATCCGGGCGGCCGCCGAGGAGGAGGAGCGTGTCAACTACCTCGAGAACCGCATGAACGCGGAGTGGCAGGAGGCCCTGGCACCACTCGGCACCGACCACCACAAGGAGTTCCTCGAGGTCGCGCCGTGGATTGTGGTCCTGTTCGAGCAGCGTTACGAGAGGCGGCCCGACGGCACCACCCGCAAGAACTACTACGTCAAGGAGAGCACCGGCATCGCCGCCGGGCTCTTCATCACGGCGTTGCACCGGATGGGCCTCGCCACGCTCACGCACACCCCGTCGCCGATGGCATTCCTGAGGACCCTCCTCGGCCGCCCCGACAACGAGCGCCCGTTCGTGATGTTTCCGGTCGGCTACCCGCTCGACGGGGTCCGCGTGCCCGACCTGGTGCGCAAGTCGCTCGACCAGGTGTTCGTCGAGGTCGACCGCCCGTCCTGACGCGGCCGATGCCCGGCCCGCCTCGGCGCACGGGCGGGGTGTGGGGGTGCAGTACCGTCCCGGCGTGGCTGCACGACCGCCGTTCCTCTTCGCGGACGAGCCCGACGGACTGACCGCCGAGGAACGGCGGCTCCTGCTCGGCGGCAAGGGGGCGTCGCTGGCCGAGATGGGCGGGGTGCTGGGCCTGCCCGTTCCGCCGGCGTTCACGCTCACGACCGACGTGTGCCGCCGGGTGCTCGACGGGGGCTGGCCGGCCGACCTCGACGACCACCTGCGGCGTGCGCTCGACGGGCTCGAACAGCGCGCGGGGCGCCGCCTGGGCGACCCGTCCGACCCGTTGCTGGTCAGCGTCCGGTCGGGCGCCCCGGTCTCGATGCCGGGGATGATGGACACCGTCCTGAACCTCGGCCTCGACGACGCAACCACCGCCGGCCTCGCCGACCTGACCGACGAACGCTTCGCCCTCGACACGCACCGGCGCTTCCTCCAGTCGTACGCCACGGTGGTGCTCGACGCACCGGTCGACTTCCACGCCGTCGTCCGCGGTGCCCTCGAGGCCGCGGGTGTCGAGCGGGAGGCCGACCTCGGACCGGACGACCTCCGCTCGCTGATCGCCGACCTGCGGGTTGCCATCGCCGCAGCGGGCGCCCCGGGGGTCCCCGACGACCCGTTCGAGCAGCTCCGAGCCGCGGTGGCCGCCGTCTTCGCCTCCTGGAACGGCGAACGGGCGACCGTCTACCGGGCCCACGAGGGCATCGCCGACGACCTGGGGACGGCCTGCAGCGTCCAGGCGATCGTGTTCGGCAACCGGGACGAGCGGTCGGGATCCGGTGTGGCTTTCACCCGTGACCCGACGACCGGAGAGGGCCGACGGACCGGCGACTTCCTGCTCAACGCCCAGGGCGAGGACGTCGTCGCCGGCGACCACGTGACCCTGCCCCTGGCCGACCTGGCCGACCACTTCCCGGAGGCCGCCGCAGAGCTCGACCGGACCCTCGACGTCCTCGAACGCCATCAGCGGGACCTCTGCGACGTCGAGTTCACCGTCGAGCAGGGGAGGTTCCACATCCTCCAGGCCCGGCGGGGCAAGCGCACGGGTGCCGCCGCGCTCCGGATCGCCGTCGACCTCGTCGAGCATCCCGACATCGCCCTGACCCGGGAGGAGGCCGTCGCCCTCGTCACCCCGGGCCACCTCGAGCAGGTGCTGCACGCACGGTTCTCCGAGACCCACGGGGAGGGCAGCGGTGCCGAGGAGTTGACCCGTGGCATTCCGGCCTCGCCGGGTGCCGCCGTCGGACGGGTCCGCCTCACCCCGGAGGCGGCGCTCGACGCCGCCGACCGAGGCGAACCGGTCGTGCTGGTCCGCCTCGAGACTTCCCCGGACGACGTGGCCGGCATGGCGGTGGCCGAGGGGATCCTCACGGCACGCGGCGGCCTCGTCAGCCATGCGGCCCTCGTGGCCCGTGGCTGGGGGATTCCGTGCGTGGTGGGTGCCGAGGACCTCGAGTTCGCCGACGACCACGTGCGGATCGGCGGCCGGGCCGTCCGCGAGGGCGACACGATCGCCATCGACGGGGCGACGGGGGCGGTCACCCTCGGCGACCGGGAGGTGGCCGAGGCGGAGGTGCCCCCCGAACTGGACGTCCTGCTGGGGTGGGCGGACGAGTTGGCCGCATCCCGACTGGTCGTGCGCGCCAACGCCGACACCGCCGCCGATGCTCGAGCCGCCCGCGACCTTGGTGCCGTCGGCATCGGGTTGTGCCGGACCGAGCACATGTTCCTCGCCCCCGACCGGCTGCCGATCGTGCGGGCCATGATCCTGGCCGGAAGCGACGAGGAGGAGGCCGAGGCGCTCGAACGGCTGGGCGCGGCCCAGCGGGAGGACTTCGTCGGCATCCTCGAGGCCATGGACGGGTTGCCCGTCACGGTGCGCCTCCTCGACCCGCCGCTGCACGAGTTCCTGCCCGACCTGATGGAACTGGTCGCCGCCGAGGTCCGAGGGGACCTCGACGAGGAGGGACGCCGGACCCTCGTTGCGGCACGCCAATGGGCGGAGGTCAATCCCATGATCGGCACCCGGGGGGTCCGCCTGGCCCACCTTCGGCCAGGGCTCTACCGCATGCAGTCCCGGGCACTCTTCGGGGCCGTGGCCGAACGGCGGGCGGCTGGCGGCGACCCACAGGTCGAGGTGATGATCCCGCTCACCGTGTCGGGGCCGGAACTGGCGGCGGCCCGGCGCTGGGTCGAGGAGGCGGCGGCCGAGGTCGCCCACGACGGCGTGCCGGTCGTCGGAACGATGATCGAAACCCCGCGGGCCGCCCTCGTCGCGGACCGACTGGCGCCGCACGCCGACTTCTTCTCGATCGGCAGCAACGACCTCACCCAGATGACGTTCGGGTTCTCCCGCGACGACGTCCAGGGGCGCTTCCTCGGCTCCTACGTCGAGCAGGGGCTCCTCGAGCACGATCCGTTCGACCGGCTCGACGACGAGGCGGTCGGCGAGCTCGTGGACCTGGCGGTCGAGCGCGGTCGCCGCGCCGCGCCAGGCCTCAAGGTCGGCGTGTGCGGGGAGCACGCCGGCGAGCCGGTCTCGATCCGGCGCCTGCTGGCCGCGGGCGTCGACTACCTGTCGTGCTCCCCGGCCCGCCTGCCCGTGGCCCGCCTTGCTGCAGCCCGAGCCGTACTGGGTGCCTGAACACGCCTAGGGTCCCCGGTCATGGCGGGCGGGGAGCCCCGGGAACGAATGGGGGAGTGCATGGCCGGGAACGGGGAACACATTCACGGCGAGGTGGCGGACGGGTACGGGGCCGTCGCCGACGCCTTCGCCGGCAACTTCGCCGACGCCGGGGAGGTCGGCGCCGCCTGCTGCGTCTACGTGGCCGGGGAACCGGTCGTCGATCTGTGGGGAGGCGTGGCCGACCTGACGACCGGTCGACCCTGGGAGCGCGACACCCTCCAACTGCACTTCTCCACGACAAAGGGCCTGGCCGCCATCTGCGCCGCCATGCTCGTCGAGCGCGGGCTGCTCGACGACGAGGCGCCGGTTGCCCGGTACTGGCCCGAGTTCGCAGGCGGCGGCAAGGAGGGGGTGACCGTCGCCCAGTGCATGAGCCACACGGCGGGCCTCCCGGCCGTCGACGTGCCGCTCACGGTCGACGAACTCTGCGCCGTCGAGCCCGTGCTGCGGGCGCTCGAGGCCCAGGAGCCGCTCTGGGAACCCGGTACCGCCAACGGCTACCACGCCATCACCTACGGCTGGATCGTCGGCGAGATCGTGCGTCGGATCGACGGCCGGACGCTCGGCACGTTCCTCGCCGAGGAGGTGGCAGGACCGCTCGGTGCCGAGTCGTACATCGGCCTGCCCGAGTCCGAGGAACACCGGGTGGCTCCGATCATCAATAGCCCACCGCCCACCGACCCCGAGGTGCTGGAATTGATGACGGCGATCATCGGCCCCGGAACCATGGGCTACAGGTCGCTGACCATGGACGGCGCCATCGAACTGGACGCCGATCCGAACCCGTTCAACACCCGGCAGGTGCACGCCACCGAGATGCCGGCGGCCAACGGGATCAGCGAGGCCCGTGGCCTGGCGAGGATCTACGGCGCCACGGTCGCCGAGGTGGACGGCGTGCGCCTGCTGTCGGACGACACCGTGCGGTATGTCCGGGCCGAGCGTTCGCGCGGCCCGGACCGCTCGCTCGTGCTGGAGGGAGCCTGGGGACTCGGCTTCATGCGCGACATCGAGTTCAACCCGCTGCTCACCCCGGACTCGTTCAGCCACCCGGGTGCCGGCGGCTCGCTGGCCTACGGCGACCTCGAGCACGGAGTGGGGTTCGCCTACGTTATGAACCAGATGGGCTCCGGCCTGGCGAATGATGAGCGCGCCAACCGACTGAGCGAGGCGCTCCGTGCCTGCCTGTAGCGGGAACCTGCCTAGCGCCGGGACCTCCGTCGAGATGGGTCGGCGCCAGCCCCGAACCCGGTCTCCTGCATAGATCTTCTGCATGGACGGTTGAGGTCTGCATAGCCCCGCGCTAGCCTCGCGCCGCCGGACCACGGCGTACAGCCGCATGCCAGAGGGGACTGTGGGGCGTTCGTGCCGGCCTCAGGGAGGGAAGAAGCTGTGACTTCGAGATTTGGTCGTGGTCTGTTTGGTGCTCTGCTCGCCCTCGCCCTCGTGGCGAGTGCATGTGGCAGTGACGAGGATGACACGACACCGACGACGGCGCCGCCGAAGCAGTCGGTGATGACGACCACCACTGCGACGGCGCCGAAGGCCCCGAGTG
>DEAL01000011.1:0-2287 GCA_002346745.1 Candidatus Neomicrothrix sp. UBA2983
CGTTAAGGGTCGCGCCAACCACGCCCTGACCGATAAGGCCCGCCAACTGATCCGCGACCGCCAAACGGAACAACAAGACGCCTGACGAGGCGTAGCCACCCCTGGGGGGGTGGGGGTGGCCGTCAACCCCCACGTATAGATACGGGTATTAGATACGGGTATCCGACTGGGTCTCCGTTGTCTTCCCTTGGTTACGGGGGACAGACAAGTCCTTGTATAGCTGGAGGGACATGTGACGGTGCGTCCACCTGTGCAATCAAATTTTGGTAAACCGCCTTGATCTTTGTGATTGCCAACTGAACATCACCGCTGTGATAGGTGTTCCACGCATCAATGAGTGGACCCGTCGCCCATACTGGTTCTTCGAGGTCTTCTTCCATCCAATTGCCTATCCCCCCTCGGTCGAGGTCGAACCCATAACCGAAACGGTGAGCAGCCAAGATCCAACATGCTTCGAATACGGGGTCGACCATCACGCCTCCCACCAAAATGGCCGTATTGCAATCGTCCACAAAGTGGGTCCCCAGACTCGCAGAAATACTTTGCATAGCGGGGTTCGGTTGCGATAGTGCAGGTGTGTCGTAGGCCCAACCGTTCGCCTCAAGAGCTGACATGAGGACGGTTAATGCTTCCAGGTAGCTGACCCATTGAGAAACAATCCCAGGTCGATCAAGGTGATCAGGCCAGTCAGCGTTACCTGAAACTGGTTCCGCTCCGTAATGGCCCGCGGCCGCCAAAAGAAGGACAATGTGGTCAGCTTGGAAGGTGAAGTAGGACTCGATGTCGTCAGGTTGGATACTTGTCGGCCCTTGAGTGGCCTGGTCCACCCAGCCGTTAGCAATCGAGCAGTAAACGTCCCAACTTACGTCAGTCGTTGGGACCGTCGTGGTCGTCGTGGTCTCAGGTGGTAACGCCGGCGGAGTCGTCGTGGTCGTCGTGGTCGTCGTGGTCGTCGTGGTCTCAGGCGCCGCTGTCGTCGTGGTCTCAGGCGCCGCTGTCGTCGTGGTCTCAGGCGCCGCTGTCGTTGTGGTCGTAGGTGCAGCCGTGTCCGAGCTGTCGCCACAGGACAAAGCCACCGACAAAGCCACAAGGAGAGTTACAAGCGGTTTCACAGACCCAACCCTATGTCATTCACTGTTCCCTGTGCTCGCGTGACCCTTGGGGGGTGGTCCGTCATGTGACACGAGTCGAAAAAATCTGAGCCGAGAACGAAAAAAGACGAACAGGAACGACACAGAAGGGCAACTGGCGAGCAATTGGCGAGCACCAGGGACAGGTTCAGGACGACACCTCGAGGCCGTCGACCACGTATCCGCTGGTCAACAGTGCTCACGTGTCGTCGGGATGGGCGGATTTGAACCGCCGACCCCCTGCTCCCAAAGCAGGTGCGCTGCCTGACTGCGCCACATCCCGTGTCGGCCAGAAGTGTACGAGTCACAGCGTCCGGCGTTTGAGTTGACCCCGGCAACCGGCAACCGGCTAACGTCAGCGTCGAACTAGTCGAGGGAGTCGAGCGTGGTCCGGCGGATTGCAGTCATCGTATTTGGCGTCCTTGCTCCTCTGGCGTCGGTGCTGGCCATGCCCGCTGCCGCCCAGGACGAGGCCCAGGCGGAGTGGCCCCAGTACTCCAGGGACGACGCCTCCGGCTGTGACGAGACCAGGTACGAGGACGGCTCGTTCGACCTTTCGTGCGATGACGGCAGCTTTGGGTCGGAGGCCGCCGACGGGAGCGGCTATTGGCAGGACGGCGCCAGCGGCTGCTTCAGCGAGTGGGACACCGAAGGGAACGTCTTCTACGACTCCTGCGCCGAAGGCGACTCCCTCGGCGATGACGGTGGGGAGCCAGCCGGCGTCTACGACGAGGCGACCGGTTGTTGGGTCAACGACTTCGGCGACGGCACGATCGAACAGAATTGCGATGACGGTAGTTGGGGTACGTCGTGGTCCGACGGGAGCGGCTTCTGGTACACAGCGGCGACGGCCTGCTTCCAGCAATGGGACGCCGACGGCGCCGTGGTGGAGGAGTGGTGCGATGAGGGCGGCGATGAGGGCGGGGAGCCTGCTGGCACCTATGACGAGGCCACCGGCTGCTGGACCAACTCCTGGGACGGTGGCGAGGAGTGGAACTGCGACGATGGATCACGCGGCTCGCGCTATGACGATGGCTCCTCGAGCGAGTATGACCCGGCCACGGGCTGTGAGGTCTGGCGAAATGCGGATGGGAGTGAGAACGCCTGGTGTGACGACGGGTCCAACTGGTACGTGGATTCCGAGGGGAACCGTTCGG
>DEAL01000011.1:2626-2874 GCA_002346745.1 Candidatus Neomicrothrix sp. UBA2983
TGAGAGCGGCTGGTGTGACGACGGGTCCAACTGGTACGTGGATTCCGAGGGGAACCGTTCGGAGTCGACGTACGACGAGGCGACGGGCTGCATGACCGAGACGCAGTGGGATGGGTCCATCCAGACGCGTTGCGAGGTCTACGACGAGGCCACGGGCTGCAACATCTCGTCGTATGACGACGGTCGTCAGGACGCCTGGTGTGACGACGGGTCAAGTTGGTCGCTGGATTCCGAGGGGAACCGTTCGG
>DEAL01000011.1:3245-26847 GCA_002346745.1 Candidatus Neomicrothrix sp. UBA2983
TGAGAGCGGCTGGTGTGACGACGGATCCAGCTGGTGGCAGGACGCCTCGGGGAACCGGGAATCCTCGACCTACGACGAGGCCTCCGGCTGCTACACCGAACAGCGCTGGGACGGCACCACCGAGACCCGCTGCGAGGAGTACGACGAGGCCACCGGCTGCAGCACGACCACCTACAGCGACGGAAGCAGCAACGTCTGGTGCGACGACGGCTACAGCTCCTGGACCGACGAGTTCGGCAACACCTCCGAGTCCTTCTACAACGAGGAGACCGGTTGCACCGAGTCGAAGAACTCCGACGGCTCCACCGACATCTGGTGCGACGACGGCTCGGGTTCCCGGATCGACCAGTTCGGTAACGAGGAGAACTGGAGCCAGCAGTACGACGAGGCGACGGGCTGCAATACGACGACACGGTCAGATGGCTCCAGCGACACCTGGTGCGAAGACGGGTCGGGCTCGTACACCGACGAGTACGGGCGCACCGAGTCCTGGGTCAGCGTCCGGGACGAGGCCACCGGCTGCACCACCGAACAGCGCTCGGACGGCACGGTCAACACCTGGTGTGACGACGGGTCCAATTCATGGACGGACGAGTTCGGGAACACGTCCACGACCACCTATGACGAGGCCACCGGCTGCAGTGTGAACGTGAACTGGGACGGCTCGACCAGCACCTGGTGCGAGGACGGTTCGGGCTCCTGGACGGATTCCTACGGCAACACCGAGTCCTGGTCCGAGGTCTACGATGAGGCGACGGGATGCCGGACCAACACCTACAGCAATGGCAACGCGGAGACCTGGTGCGAAGACGGTTCCGGCTCGCGAATCGACGAGTACGGACGCGAGGAGATCTGGACCCAGTCCCGGGATGAGGAAGCGGGTTGCACCACGCAGACCTACGGCGACGGTCGCATCGACACGTGGTGCGACGACGGCACTAGTTCGTGGACCGACGAATACGGCAACACTTCGAATTCCACGTACGACCAGGCCACCGGTTGCAGCGTCGAGACACGGTCCGACGGCAGTTCCTCGAAGTGGTGCGATGACGGCACCAGCGAATGGACCGACGAGCACGGCAACACCTCCACCACGCTGTTCGACCACGAGACCGGCTGCTCCACCACCACCGAGTGGGACGGCTCGGTGAACGTCTGGTGCGAGGACGGCTCCGGTTCATGGACGGACGCAGACGGCAACACGGATTCGTGGTTCGAGGACTATGACCCGGAGACCGGCTGCACGACGCGCTCGTACGGTGAGCAGGGCACGGACACGTGGTGCGAGGACGGCTCCGGTTCCTGGACCGACCCGCACACCGGCGAGACGGTGTCGTGGTCGCCGTCGGTGTACGACGCCGAGACGGGCTGCACCACCGAGGAGCGCTCCGACGGGTCGACGAACACCTGGTGCGACGACGGCTCCAACCTCTGGACGGGTGCAGACGGATCGACATATTCCTGGGACGAGGAGACCCGCTGTTCGGTCTCGAACCATTCCGACGGTTCATCCGACACCTGGTGCGAAGACGGCACGGGCTCCTGGACGAGCGCCGAAGGGACGACGGAGTCCTGGACGAGCGCCTACGACGAGTCGACCGGCTGCACCACCGAGGAGCGCTCCGACGGGTCGAAGAACATCTGGTGCGACGACGGCTCCAATACATGGATCGACGTGGACGGGAGCGAACATCGCTCCTACTGGGACGAAGAGAGCGGTTGCCAGATCGACACCCAATGGGACGGTTCACAGACCGCCTGGTGTAACGACGGAACCGGCTGGTTCCAAGACGCCGAAGGCAACGTGGAGACCTGGGCGCCGCCCGAGGTCACCTACGACGAAGCCACGGGTTGCACCACCGAGGCCTACAGCGACGGGTCCCTCTTCCAATGGTGCGAGGACGGTCGCACCACCTGGACGGGAGCGGACGGCACCGTGGACGAGTGGGTCCCGCCGACGGAGGTGCTCAACAGCGACGGCTCGACCACGCTGACCTGGTCCGACGGGACTGTCGAGACGGTCCAACTGGACGGCACGAGGCACACGACCTGGCCTGACGGGACCTGGGAGGAGATGCGCACGCGTGGCGACGGCGCCACGGTGTGGACCTATTCGGACGGTGCGCAGTGGGTGTCGTTCCCCGACGGACGGGAGCAGTACACGGACCCGTTCGGCGAGACGTCTTCCACGACCGTCATGGGCTCGGGGGACCAGGAGGCCAAGGTCACGACCTATGAGAACGGGTCGACTTGGACCGCCTACGCCGACGGCCGCGAGGTCTGGACGGAGCCGTCCGGCTACACCTACGAGACCACGGTGGATCCGGCCACGGGGACCGTCACGACGATCGAGTCGGATGGCTCGATGCGGATAGAGCGCGCTGACGGCAGCTTCGAGTACCGCTATGCCGACGGCACGACGGAAATCGGGTCCGTGGGCGACAACGGAGACCTCGTGATCCGCCACGCCGACGGCGCCACCGAGGTGGTCCGGGCCGACGGCTCCAGGACCGTGACCGAGGAGTGGGGCACCACGGGCACCACGGTCGTCCGCGATGACGGAAGCTTCTACACCGAGTACAGCGATGGCTGGACCGAGACGGTGTCAGCGGACGGCTCGGTGGAGATCCGTACCAGCCCCTCCGGCGAGACCGAGACCATGAAGCGGCTCGAGGACGACACGTTCGTGACCACCTATTCGGACGGCTCAGAGGAACGCCACGACCCGTCCACGGGACAGACCACCTTCACTGACGCCGCCGGCGCCGTCTACAAGAGCCGCTCCCAGACCGACGGGACCATCGTCAGTACCGACGCTGGGGGAGAGGTCACCGAGTACAACCCGAAGACGAAGGTCGCCACCACGGAGAGGAGCGATGGAAGCCAACAGGGCACGGTGCGACTGGAGGACGGCTCGACGAAGACGTTCCTGCCCGACGGGACGGAGATCCTCACCGCGCCGAACGGTGCCCAAGAGGTGACCGCCCCGGACGGCACCACCTCGTCGGTGGCGGTCACCGCCAACGGCAAGTTGATTGCCGGCGCCGACGGTTCTATGACCCAGGTGACCATCGACAACGCCGGTGCCATGGAGGTGGCGTACCAGTACGCCGAGGAGGCCGGCGGCATCGAGTCGTTGCTCGCCAACCCCGACGAGGGCACCATCGACGTCGTCCTGGCCAACGGCGAGGCGTACAACGTCAAGTTGGAGGGCGACGGCTCGATGGTCGTCGAGAACGGTACGACGCGTGAATTCGGGGCAGACGGATCGGTCGCCGGCGACGTGTCGACGACCAAGAACTCGGATGGCTCCACCGAGGTGGCCTCCGAGAGTGGCGCCACCTCCACCATCTCGGCCGACGGTCGGACCATGACCGTCGAGTCCGCCGACGGGGCGAGTGCGGTGTCCACCAAGACCAGCAGTGGCGTCACCGTCGTGATCGACGGCGTCGAGTACCAGTATGACTACGCATCAGCGGGCGTCGTCGGGGCCGACGCCCAGAACTAGACGGGGAGACGATGGTGCACGGGAGCGGGCGAGGAAGGGATGAAGGGGAGGTGACGTGGCCCACGCGCTGGCGCCACCGGACGGTGGAGGGGGCCGCTGCGGCACTCCTGCTGGTCGTGGCGGCATGCGGCGGGGGTGGTGACGACACGACCCCGACGACCACGGCTGCTCCCACGACCGAAGCGCCGGCCAGTACCACCGAGGCCACGCCCACCACGACCGAAGCGCCGGCCAGCACCACCGAGGCCGAGGCCACGCCCACCACCACCGAGGCCACGCCCACCACCACCGAGGCCGCGCCCACCACCACCGAACCCTCTGAGGAGGAACCGGTCGGCGAGTGCGCCCTCGTACCCAATGCAGTATGCAGTGGGGCCGACTTCTCGGGCCAGGACCTCGCGGGTGCCGTCATACCGGGCATAGACCTCACCGGAGCGAACTTGGAGGGTGCCATCCTCGACGGAGCGCTGCTGGTGGGCGCCGACCTGAGTGGCGCCAACCTGGCTGGTGCCTCCCTCTCCAACACGAACCTGGCTGGCGCCACGCTGACCGAGGTCCGGGCACCGGCAGCCGTGTTCTTCCACACGGACCTGTCACACACCGACCTGACCCGCTCCGACCTGACTGCAGCCATGATGGTCGAGGCCGACCTCAAGTCGGCCAACCTGACCGGCGCGCAGGTCGATGGCCTGGTCGACCGCCGATCCTTCTGGTGCAGCACGATCGGCAGCAACGGCACCCTGCGCAACGACAGCTGTCAGGGAGGGGCGGACGGCTAACGGGTGGTCGACGTGCCCGGGAGGCGTCGACACGTAACCGCGGGTCAAGGACCCCGATGGATCCGGCGTCGCCGAGACCGCCGACGCCGGGGAGCCACCGGCCACATCTGGGTTCCGCGGTGACCCTTGTGCCATCCTGTCCGAAGTCCACGGGAGGGACACGATGAGCGACCCGATCTACGACGCCCGCACCTTCTGGGAACTGCTCGAACGCCGCGTGGCCGCTACGCCCGACCGGCGGATGCTGCTCGACACCGCCGACCGCGTCCTGACCTTCGCTGAGGTGAAGGCGGCAGCGGAGCGGGCAGCGGCAGGCTTTGCGGCGATGGGCGTCGGCGAGGGCACCCCGGTCACCTGGGTGCTGCCGACCCGCATCGAGACGATCGTGGGTTCGCTGGCGCTGTCCCGCCTGGGCGCCGTGCAGAATCCGATCATCCACATCTACCGGGACCGCGAGGTCGGCTTCTGCATCCGCCAGACGGAAGCCGAACTGGTCCTGACGCCGGGCGAGTGGGGCGGCTACGACTACGCCGCCATGGTCGAGCGGGTGGTCGTCGACCTCGATCGGCCGCCGTCGCTGCTCGCGGCATACGACGAACTGCCCGACGGCGACTCGGCCGACCTGCCGCCGGTGCCTGACGCCGGCGGTGCCCCCGTGCGGTGGACCTACTACACCTCGGGTACCACCTCAGACCCCAAGGGCGTGATGCACAGTGACGCCAGCCTCATCGCGGGCGGCGTCGGCCTGGCCCGTGCGCTGGACATGCAGGCCGACGACGTGGGCTCGATCGCCTTCCCGTACGCGCACATCGGCGGTCCTGACTACCTGGTGTGCCTTCTCGCCAGTGGTTTCCCGGCGGTGCTCGTGGAGGCCTTCGACCTGATGCCCACCATCGAGGCGTACCGCCGCCTCGGCGTGACGATGGCTGGCGGCAGCACGGCCTTCTACAGCATGTTCCTGAACGTCCAGCGCCAGACGCCCGACGAGCCGATCATCCCGTCGCTGCGGCTCCTCTCTGGCGGGGGCGCCCCCAAGCCGCCCGAGGTGTTCCACGAGGTCAAGGTCGAGATGGGCATCCCGGTCGCCCACGGCTACGGGATGACCGAAAGCCCGATGATCTGCCAGGGGTCGCCCCACGACACTGACGACCAGCTGGCCCACACCGAAGGGGCGCCGGTCCACGGTGCCGAGGTCACGATCGTGGACGCCGATGGCGACGAGTGCGAGCGGGGCGTAGAGGGGGAGGTGGCCATCGGCGGCCCGCAGCTGTTCAAGGGCTACCGGGACGCCTCCCTCGACGCCGAGGCCTTCGACGAGCGGGGCCGGTTCCGCAGCGGCGACCTGGGTGTCATGCACGCCGATGGCCACGTCACCCTCACCGGTCGGGTCAAGGACATCATCATTCGCAAGGGCGAGAACGTTTCGGCCAAGGAGGTCGAGGACGTCCTGTTCGCCCACCCGTCGGTGAACGCCGTGGCGGTCGTCGGGCTGCCCGACCGCGAGCGGGGCGAGCGGGTGTGCGCCGTGGTCGAGACCACCGAGGGGGCGACGCCGCTGTCCTTCGAGGAGATGGTCGGCGCCTGCGAGAAGGCGGGCCTGATGCGCCAGAAGGTGCCCGAGCAACTGGTGGTCTGGGACGGCCCGCTGCCGCGCAACGCCACGCTCAAGATCCTCAAGTACGAACTGCGCGACGAACTGGCTGAGGTCCCCTGGCCGTGACGTGGGCGGTGCCGGGCGTCAGGTGCCCTGGCCGTGGCCCGGGTCAGGCTGGGCGTCAGGTGCCGGTGAACTCGGGGTCCCGCTTCTCCCGGAAGGCGGCGACGCCCTCGGCGGCATCCTCGGTCGCCGCCAGTTCTGACTGGACGGGAGCGAACGCGGCGATCGCCGCCGCCTCGCCCTCGGTGACGTAGCGCAAAGACGAGGCCTTGGTCGCCCGCACTGCCTGCGGCGCTCCGCCGCAGATCACCTCGGCCAACTCGATCGCCCGGTCCAATTCGGTGCCGGTCGGGACGACCTCCTGGACCAGGCCGATCCGGTGGGCCTCGGCGGCGTCGAACTCGTCGGATGTCAGCAGGTGGTACATGGCGTTGCCCCACCCGCCCCGTTGCACGAAGCGGATCGTGGCGCCGCCGGCGGCGTGGATGCCCCGCAACGGTTCGTGTTGTCGGAATCGGGAGTCCTCGGCGGCGACGACGATGTCGCCGGCCAGCATCATCTCGATGCCTAGCGTGTAGGTGTAGCCCTTCACGGCGGTGACGATCGGCTTGGTGCAGCGGCGGCCGAGTCCGGTCGGGTCGACCCGGTCGGTGGGGCGGCCCCGTTCACCCGTGCGCATGCGGTCGTGCCACTTGGGCAGGTCGAGGCCGGCGGTGAAGTGGGCACCGTGGGCGAAGAGCACGCCGCACCACAGGTCGTCGTCCTCGTCGAGGCGGGTGAAGGCCTCGCTGGCCTGACGCCACATGTCGGGGGTGAAACCGTTCAACTTGGCGGGCCGGTCGATACCGATGAGCAGGAGGCGCTCACGGACCTCGGTGGTGATGCGACCCTCGGCGGGGTCGGTGGTGGCGTCGTCGGTCATGGGGAGGTCCTGGTCCTGGTCGCTGCACGAGTGGAGGCCCGAGAGTCTCCCGCAGGCGGCAGGACGCCGCGTTGTCGGGCCGCGGTCGGTGAGCGGCGTTGCCGGGTCAGGCGGCGGCGCGTTCGGCCTCGCGGTCGAGCAACTTCTGCTTGACGAGTTCGCCGAAGGCGTAGCCCCCGAGGCTGCCGTCGGTCCGCAGGACCCGGTGGCAGGGGACGAGGACGGGGATCGGGTTGGTCCCGAGAGCCGTCCCGACCGCACGCACCGCGTTGGGGCGATGGATCGTCCGGGCGATGTCGGCGTAGGTGCGGGTCTCGCCGGGTGGGACCGCCAGGCAGGCCTCCCAGACGGACTGCTGGAAGGGGGTCGCTCCTCGGAAGTCGAACGTCAACTCGTCGCGCCGTCCCGAGGCGAAGGAGCGCTCGATGGCGTCGAAGAGGTCATCGGGCAGTGCGTCGACCCGGGCAGCGGGTCGACCGGTGCGGTCATGGAGTTCCTCGCGGAAGCGGGCGAAGGTGATCAGGTTGGCGAAGGCGCTGCCACAGATGCCCAAGTTGTTGTGGGCGACCCACAACCCCCCGACGGGGCCGGCGACCTGTGCGATCTCGTCGACCTGCTCGAACTCCGCCCTCTGGTCCCCGGCGTCGGTGGCCTCCAAGGTCTCGCTCATGCATTCCCCATTCAGTTGTTCCCCGGCTCCACCGCCGGATCGCCCGTAGGTTCGCGCAGATTCGGGCGCGATGCGAGTCTTGGGTGCGGGTTTCTCGGACAGCACCCGGGAACCGGGTCTGGGGTGGGTCAGTCCTCGTCCTCGGCCAGGCCGGTGCGGACGATCACCAAGGGGCAGGGACTGTGGTGCGCGATGGCCTGGCTCACCGAGCCCAGACGTAGTCCGGCGAAGCCGCCGCGGCCGCGGTTGCCGACGACGAGCATGTCGGCGCCCTCGGCGATCCGCATGAGGGTGTCGGCGGCCCGTCCCTTGACGAGGGTCCGACGAACCTCGACGTCGGAGCGACCAGCGGCCTCGACGGCCGAGTCGATGACGTCCCCCTGCATGCGTTCGACCTCGGTGAGCAGGTCGAAGGAGTCGAGCGGCACATACCCGAGGTCTGGCGCGGCTGGCACGTAGGTCGGGGAGTAGGCCGTGACGACCTCGACGACGGCGTCGCGGTAGGCGGCCTCCTCGATCGCCCAGATGAGCGCTGCCCTGGCGTAGCCCGACCCCTCGACACCCACGACGATGCGGCGTTCGGTCACTGGTGGCTCCTCCTCGGGCCGTGCTGTCCCGTCGTGCCCATCGTACCCGTCGTCGGCGGACCGGTCAGGTGAGGGCGTCAGCCACCTTGTCGGCCGCCTTGTCCTCGGAGGTGTTGAGGGCGAACGCCAGTTCCGAGACGAGGACGCTGTGGGCCTTGGTGTAGAGCGTCTTCTCGCCGGCGGAAAGGCCCTTGGCCGCCTCGCGGAGGGCCAGGTTCCGGACCACCTCCGCGACCTGGTAGACGTCGCCGCTCTTGAGCTTCTCCTGGTGGTTCTTGAAGCGCCGCGACCAGTTGGCCGGCTCGCGGACATCCCGCTTGCGAAGCACCTCGAAGAGGTCCTCGACGTCCGCCTTGGCGATCGGCCAGCGCATGCCGACCTCCTCGGCCATGTCGACCGGGACCGACAGCGTCATTTCGCCGTGCGCCATGCGGAGGACGAGGTAGTCGCGCTTCTCGCCGAACGCCTCGCGCTTCTCCTTCTTCTCGATGACGGCCGCACCGTGGTGCGGGTAGACGACCTTGTCGCCGGGCTTGAAGGTCACGGGATCCTCCGGTGGGGACGGATGGGGAGAACGGGCAACGTTCGAGGATACCGGACCGGAGCGGCGCCGGCAGGGGGTGGGGTCTAGGCCCCGAGCCGCTCGCGTGCCAGGCGGCTGCGCTCGAGCAGGTGTTCCGGGACGCCGAACCGGTTGCCGGCCGCCGCGCCACCTTCGGCCTCGACCTCACCGTCGGCGCCGTCGGTGCTCCCGGCCTCGGCTCGGAGGGCGGCGGCCTCGCGGTCGACCTTGAACTGTGGCCAGTCGCGCCGTTGGGCGAGCTGCTCGTGGCCCACGCCGCCGCGGTCGATGCCGTTGGTGAAGGACACCCAGTAGCGGTAGCGGGCGATGCCGTTGGCGACCCGCACCCTGCCGGTCGTCCCCTCGGGCACGCCCGGCAGGTCGACTGCGGCCACGACTCGCGAGTGGCGCTTGATCGGCTGGCTGCGGTCGATGGTCTTCGGCATGCGGGTGTTCCTCGTGGGCAGGCGAACCGGGGGAAATCTAGCGTCCGGGGTGTAGCGGCGGGCGCTCAGCGGCTCAGTTGCCGGCCGTCGAAAACGGCGTCGAGCACGCTTGCCACCAGGTCGTCGACGGTGACCTCGGTGGTGTCGCCATCGGCACGCCGGGTGAACTCGACACTGCCCAGGTCGAGGCCCCGCGGGCCGATCGTGACGCGCAGCGGGATGCCGATCAGTTCGGCGTCGGCGAACTTGACGCCCGGTCGGGCGTCCCGGTCGTCGAGCAGCACGTCGACGCCGGCGGCCGCCAGTTCGTCGTGCCAGCGGCCGGCGACCTCCATCGAGGCCTCGTGGTCGACCTTGACGACCGTGAGGACGACCTCGTACGGCGCGATGCCGACGGGCCAGCAGAGGCCGGCATCGTCGTGGAGGACCTCGGCGACCGTCGCCATGGCCCGGCCCACCCCGATGCCGTACGAGCCCATCGTGGGCGTCCGGGCGTTGCCCTCGGCATCCAGGACCGAAACGCCGAGGGCCTCGGCGTAGCGGCGACCCAGCTTGAAGATGTGGCCGGCCTCGATGCAGCGGACCACCTGGAGGGGCTCGCCGCAGGCGGCGCAGGGCTCACCGTCGAGGACGCCGCGCAGGTCCAGCCAGTGGTCGACGGCGACGTCCCGCTCGACATCGACGCCGTGGAGGTGGACGTCGTCCTCGTTGGCGCCGGTGGTCATCCCCGAGCGCCCCCGGAGGGCGGGATCGGCGTAGATCGTGAACCCGTCGACGCCGACGGCACCGAGGCTGCCTGGCGAGGCCCCGAGGGCGTCGCGGATCCGGTCGGCATCGGCGGGACGGAGGTCGGCGACCCCGGTGGCGTCGACGAACTTCTGCTCGAGGAACGGGTGGTCGCCCCGGAGGAGCAGGAGCACGAGGTCGCCGTCGGCCTCGTACACCAGCGTCTTGATCTGGTGCTCGGGCGGATGGCCGGCCTCGGTGAGCGCGGCGATCGTGCGGATCCCGGGTGTGGGGAACGGCTCGGGGGCATCGCCGGCGGGCCGGTTCTCGACGGATTCGGTGGCCGCCGAGGCCCGCTCGACGTTGGCGGCATAGCCGCATCCGCCGCAGCGGGCGACGTCGTCCTCGCCGGCGGGCGACTCGACCATGAACTCGATCGAGGCGCTGCCGCCCATGGCACCCGAGGAGGCTTCTACGGGAACGGCGTCGAGGCCGAGCCGGGCGAAGATCCGGACGTAGGCGTGGTGGTGCAGGTCGAAGGAGCGGTCCAGTCCGGCGTCGTCGAGGTCGATGGAGTACGAGTCCTTCATGGCGAACTCTCGGACCCGCAACAGGCCCGACTTGGGGCGGGGCTCGTCCCGGAACTTGGTCTGGATCTGGTACCACATCTGGGGAAGGTCCCGGTAGGAGGAGAGCTCGAGGCCGAGGAGTGCGATGACCTCTTCGTGGGTCATGCCCAGGGCCAGGTCGGCGCCCTTGCGGTCGACCAACCGGAACATCTCGTCGCCCATCGACTCCCAACGCCCCGACGCCTGCCAGACCGAGGCGGGGTGGAGGGCGGGCAGCAGCAACTCCTGGGCGCCGATGGCATCCATCTCCTGGCGGATCACCTCGGCCACCTTGCGGTGGACCCGCCAGCCCAGCGGGAGCATCGAATAGTGGCCGGACTGCAGTTGCCGGATGAACCCGCCGCGCACCAGCAGGCGATGGCTGGCCGCCTCGGCATCGGCCGGGGCGTCACGCAGGGTCGGGATGAACAGGGTCGACCAGCGCACCGGCCGGGCCTCCTCGTCGGGGACGGACGGCGACACCCTAGCGATCGCTCCCCGCTGCGCCGTGGTGCTTTGCCCCGTGCGAGACTCCCGGCATGAGTGACGCCACGCCAGCACAGGTCCGGGAGGAACTCTCGGCCTGGCTCGACGAGAACTGGGACCCGGACCTGACGGTCCACGACTGGTGGCTGCGCCTGGCGGCCGACGGCTGGTCGCATCCGGCCCTCCCGGAGACCGCCGGTGGCCTCGGGTACGGCCGCGACCAGATGGCGGCGGTCAGCGCGACACTGGCCGAGCGGCGGGTCCTCGGTCCGCCCACGGGCCTCGGCTACATGCTGGCGGCCCCCACGGTCGCCATCCACGGAACCCAGGAGCAGGTCGACCGCCTCATCCCGCCGATCATCGACGGCAGCATCGCCTGGTGCCAGCTGTTCTCCGAGCCGGGCGCGGGTTCCGACCTGGCCGGGCTCCAGACTCGGGCCGTCCGGGACGGCGACGAGTGGATCGTCAGCGGCCAGAAGGTCTGGACGTCCGGCGGCCACATCGCTGACAAGGGCATGCTCCTCGCCAGGACCGACGCCGACCAGCCCAAGCACCAGGGCATCACCTACTTCGCCATCGACATGGACCAGCCGGGCATCGAGGTCCGCCCGCTGCGCGAGATGACCGGCGAGGCGCTGTTCAACGAGGTCTTCCTCGATGAGGCCCGGGTGTCGAACGACGACGTCATCGGCGGGCTCGGCGACGGCTGGGCGGTGGCCAATACGACGCTGGCCGTCGAGCGGGCCAGCCTCGGTGGCGGTGGCCGCCAGCCCGTGGCGGTGGCCGGTGGCGCCAAGGCCGGCCGACTCGGGAACCGGGTGGGCGACCTGCTCGAGAAGGTGCCCCGCGGGCCCGACGGGTCGGGCGGCCGGGGCATCTCGACCGACGTGCTCGTGGACCTCGCCAAGCACCGTGGCGTCCTCGACGACCCCCTGGTCCGCCAGGCCATGATGCGCCTGCACACCCTGAGCGAGGTCAACCGCTGGAACATGCTGCGGGCCAAGGCCGGCGGCGGCCGCACCGGTGGCGAGGGGAATCTGGCCAAGCTGGCCATGAGCGAGCTCGTCCGCCAGAGCCGCGAGGTCGGCAACCTGGTCAACGGCGCCGACGGCATGCTCGCCAGCCGCGTCAGCTCCAGCGGTGGCGTCGTCCAGGAGATGACGCTGTTCTCGCCGGCGCCGTCGATCTACGGGGGTACCGACCAGGTGCAGCGCAACATCATCGGCGAGCGGGTGCTCGGCCTGCCCAAGGAGCCCGGTCCCGACAAGGGAACACCGTTCAAGGACCTGCCCCAGAACTGAGCCGGGCCGTCCGGGGGTCTCAGTCCCGGCGGCAGCGGTCCAGGTGGTCGAGCAGCGCCCGGCGGACGGCCTCGGGTTCCTCCTGCATCAACATGTGGCCGCTGCCCGGCAGTTCGACGACGCTCGGCGGTGACGGGAACGCCGCCTCGAGGTCACGGGCGGCCCGGCGGGGCGTCATGCGGTCCTCGCCACCCAGCACGAGCGTGACCGGGCACGTGGCGCCCGCAGCGGCCACTAGGGCCTCGTCGTAGGAGGTGCAGGCCGCCAGGTCGGTGGCCAGCACGCCGGGCGGGCTCGAGTCCAGCAGGGCGTTGACGCCCCCCATCATCCAGAGGCCGGGCGTGGGGTTCAGGCCGATGTGCTGTCGGCGTCCGTGCGCCCAGGCGGTGATGAGTTCGGCGGCCAGCGGGTCGTCGGCTTCGGCGGCGGCCTGGAGGTCGGGATGGACCGGCATGGCGGCGGCCACACCGAGCAGGACGGCCGAGTGGACGGCGTCGTGGTGGCGTCCGGCGGTCTCGAGGACGACGAGGGCGCCCATGGAATGCCCGACGAGGTGGAGGGGGCCACCGAGTGCCTGTGCCAGGGCCGCCGTCCAGTCGGCCAGTTCGGCGATGGTGCCGAGCGCGGGGCCGTCGGAGCGTCCGTGGCCCGGGAGGTCGACGGCGACGGCGCGGACGCCGTGGTGGGCGAGGAACCGGGTTTGGTGGGACCACACGGACCGGTCCATCCCGGAGCCGTGCAGCAGGACGAGCAGCGGGTCGTCGCGGCCCTCGATCGGCACGGCGCCGGTGGCCGCATGGACCGTGCGGCCGGCGACCTCGAGGAACACGAGGGCGCCTAGCGCTGGGAGGCCCGAAGGGCCCGGTCCAGATCGTCGCAGATGTCGTCGGCGTCCTCGAGGCCCACTGAAAGTCGGATCAGGTTCTCGCCGATCCCGGCGGCCTCGAGGTCGGCGGCGCTCATCTGCTGGTGGGTGGTCGAGGCCGGGTGGATGACGAGCGTCTTGGCGTCGCCCACGTTGGCCAGGTGGGACGCCAGGCGGACCGACTCGATGAAGCGTCGTCCGGCCTCGCGGCCGCCGGCGACCCCGAACGAGAGGATGGCGCCGGCGCCGTTCGGGTAGAGGCGGGCAGCCAGCTCGTGGTCGGGGTGGCTGGGGTGCTCGGGGTGGCGGATCCACTCGACGGCGTCGTGGCCGTCGAGCAGGCCGAGGACCCGACGCGTGTTGGCGACATGGCGGTCCATGCGCAACGACAGCGTCTCGACGCCCTGCAGGAGGTAGAAGGCGTTGGCCGGGCTCATGCAGGCGCCGAAGTCGCGCAGCCCCTCCGCCCTGGCCCGCATCGAGAGCGCCTGCGGTCCGAACTCCTCCGTGAAGGTGATGCCGTGGTAGCCGGCGTACGGCTCGGTCAGGGTCGGGAACCTCCCCGACGCCTCCCAGTCGAAGCGGCCGCCGTCGACGACCACGCCGCCGATGGCGACGCCGTGGCCGCCGAGGAACTTGGTCGCCGAGTGTATGACGATGTCCGCCCCGTGCTCGATGGGGCGCAGCAGCCAGGGGGTGGCGAACGTCGAGTCGACGGCGAGGGGCAGCCCCCGGGCGTGGGCCACCGCGGCGACGGCTGGCACGTCGAGCACCTCGATGCCGGGGTTGCCGAGGGTCTCGGCGAAGACGAGGCGGGTCTCGGGACGGATGGCGTCGGCGAAGGCCTGCGGGTCCCGGGGGTCGACGAAGGTCGTGGTGATGCCGAAGCGGGGGAGCGTCAGGTTCAGGACCTGGTGGGTGCCGCCGTAGATGTTGCGGCTGGCGACGATGTGGTCACCGGCGGAGAGCAGCGTGGCGACGGCGAGGTGCATGGCAGCCTGGCCGCTGGCGGTGCACACCGCGCCGACGCCCCCCTCGAGGGCGGCCAGGCGCTCCTCGAGGACGGCCACCGTGGGGTTCGAGATCCGGCTGTAGATGTGGCCGCTGACCTCGAGGTTGAAGAGTCCGGCGGCGTGGTCGACCGAGTCGAAGACGTACGAGGTGGTCTGGTGGATCGGGACGGCCCGGGAGCCGGTCGAGGGGTCGGGTTGCTGGCCGGCGTGGAGGGCACGGGTGTCGAAGCGGTGGACGTCGGGCTCGACCATGGCCGGAGGCTAGGTGACGACGGGGACCGAGACCGCGCCGGCTCAGCAGGCGGCCCGGTCGGCGAGTCGGGCGAGGCTGGACTCCGAGCCGATGGTTCCCGCCACGATGGCACCAACGATCAGGCCGGCGGCGCGGGCGAGGTGGTTCCTCGTGCGGAGGATTTCGAGACGCGCCATTCCGGCAGGGTAGGCGCGATCCACGGCGCGGTCGGTGGCTAGGGTCCGCCGGGATCCCGGGAGGGCGTCGAGGGCGAGGAGGTCCGAACATGCGCGTCGGGTTCATAGGACTGGGCAATGTGGGCGGCAAGCTGGCCGGCAGCCTGCTGCGCAACGGCTACGACCTCGTCGTGCGGGACCTCGACCCCGGGGCGGCGCAGCCGTTCCTCGACGGTGGGGCCGGCTGGGCGGACTCGCCGCGCCAGATGGCGGAGGCCTGCGACGTGGTCGTCACCTGCTTGCCGTCGCCGGCCGCCTGCTCGGCGGTCATGGAGGAGGACGACGGGATCCTCGCAGGGCTGGGTTCCGGCAAGGTGTGGATGGAGATGAGCACCACCGACGAGTCCGAGGTGCGGCGGCTGGGCGCGCTGGTCGACGCCGCCGGTTCCGAGTCGGTGGACTGTCCGGTTTCGGGTGGCTGCCACCGCGCCGCCACCGGCAACATCGCCATCTTCGCGGGCTGCAGCCGGGAGGCCTTCGAACGGGTGCTGCCGCTGCTCACGACCATGGGGCGCCGCATCCTGCACACGGGCCCGCTGGGGTCGGCATCGGTCCTGAAGGTGGTGACCAACTACCTGGCCACGGCCAACCTGGTCTCGCTCTGCGAGGCGCTCACGACCTCGGCGGCGGCCGGCATGGACCTGGCCACGACCTACGAGGCCATTCGGGTGTCGTCGGGGAACTCGTTCGTGCACGAGACCGAGAGCCAGGTAATCCTGAACGGCAGCCGCGACATCAACTTCACGATGGACCTGGTCGTGAAGGACGTCTCACTGTTCGACGACCTGGCGCAGCGCCTGGAGGTGCCCCTGGAGTTGTCGCCGTTGCTGCGGGAGGTCTTCCTCGACGGCCAGGAGCGCTACGGGCCGCGGGAGTGGTCGCCGAACATCGTCCGGCGCCTGGAGGAGGCCACGGGCCTCGAGGTCCTGGCGCCCGGCTTCCCCGCCGAGATGGTCGACGACGAGCCGGAGCAGCCGGGTCACGAGGTGGTGCCGCGCAGCCGGTGAGCGCCCTGGGGCACAGTCGTCCTCAGGCCCGGAGGCGGTGGACGGCCATCGCCTCGTAGTGGGGGAGGCAGGCCTCGTAGGCGTCGACCATCCGCTGGTCCGCCTCGACCGGTAGGTAGTCGGTGTCGGGGGCGACGAGGCCCGTCGACGTGCGCAGGTTGTCGTGCCATGCCCCGCTGTCGCACCAGGAGTAGTCGCGGACCTCCGCCTCCCACTCGAGGGCCTTGGGTCGGAAGTCGATGCCGACGGCGCGGCACCAGGCGGCCACCAGCCCCGGCGTGTCGGCCATCAGGTCCTCGGCGTCGATGACCGGTGGCGGGGAGCCTCGCAGAGCGGTCACCCGGTCGAAGCCGGCGTCGGCGCCTTCGTCAGGAGGGAGAAGGGCGACTTCGTCGGGCGGGAGGCGCTGCTTGCCCGCGACGAGCGGCCCCGTCGCTGGGCGGCGGCCTATCTGGCGGTGGACGTCGACGTCGCCGAGTGCGTCGGCGGCGAGGGGGTCTTCCGGGACGGGCGGCCCGTCGGCCTCACCTCTTCGGGCGGGCACGGCTACACCGCCGACCAGGTGTACGCCTTCGCCTTCGTCTCGCCCGAGGACGCCGTGCCCGGCACCGAACTCGAGGTGATGGTGTTCGGCGACCTCTACCCGGCACGGGTGCTCGGCGAGGCGGCCTACGATCCCGCCAACGAGCGCCTGCGGATGTAGTCCGCAGCGACACGGGTCAAGGGGGCCTGGCGTGCGGATCACCCGGATCACGATGTGGGGGCTGGACCTGCCCCTGAAGCGGCCCTACTCCCTGTCGGGTGGGCGACTCCACTTCGAGCGCCTCGACACGACGATCCTGCGCCTGGAGACCGACGAGGGGCTGGCCGGCTGGGGCGAGGGCTGCCCGTGGGGTTCCACATACCTCCCGGCGTTCCCGGGCGGCATCCGGGCCGGCGTCGCCGAACTGGCACCAGCGGTCCTCGGCCTCGACCCGCGCCGCACCGACGCCGTCTACCGGGCCATGGACCTCGCCCTGCCAGGGCACGGCTACGTGAAGTCCGCCATTGACATGGCCTGCTGGGACCTCGTCGCACGGTCGGCCGGACTGCCGCTCTGCGACGTGCTCGGGGGACGCGAGGACGGCCGGGTGCGCCTGCACTCGTCGATCCCGTCGGGGACACCCGACGAGTTGCTGGCCGAGATCGGGTTGGCGCGCGCCGAGGGGTACACGTTCCACTCGGCCAAGGTCGGCGCGGACGTAGAGGCCGACATCGAGCGGATGCGGGTTCTGGACGCCGCCATGGCCCCGGGCGAGGAGGTCACGTTCGACGTCAACCGGGCCTGGACGCCGGCCGAGGCGATCGCCGCCCTGAACGCCACCCGTGACCTCCACCGGGTGGTGGAGCAGCCCTGCCAGACCTACGAGCAGCACCTCGCCGTGCGGGCCGTCGTCGGGCAGCCGCTGGCCCTCGACGAGTCCCTGGTGACCCTCGGTGACGCCCTGCGGCTGGTCGCCGACCGGGCCTGCGAGGTGGTCGGGCTCAAGGTCGGCCGGGTGGGTGGCCTCACCCCGGCACGGCGGATCCGAGACGTCTGCCTCGAGGCCGGCATCCGCATGAATGTGGAGGACACCGGCGGCACGAGGCTCTCGGCCAGCGCTGCCGTGCACCTTGCCCAGACGGTCCCGGAGCCGTTCCGGCGTGCCACTTGGCTGTGCTTCGACCACCTGACCGTCGACCCGGTCGTCGGGGGTGCCGTCAACGACGGTGGCTGGTCGGCCGCCCCGTCAGGCGTCGGGATCGGGGCGGAACCGGACGAGCAGGCGCTGGGCGAGCCCCTGGCGACCTTCGAGGAGGTGTGATCATGACCGAGGTGCCGGAGATCCCCGAGACCATGACGGCGGTCCAGTTGACCGGCACCGGCGGGCTCGAGATGCTGGTCGTGCGCGAGGACGTACTCGTTCCGGTGCCGGGCGCCGACGAGGTGCTGGTGCGCGTCCGCGCCTGCGGGATGAACAACACCGACATCAACACCCGGGTGGGCTGGTACTCGAAGGCGGTAACCGGGGCGACCACCGGCGACGGCTACACCGAGGTCGGCGGCGACGGCACCTGGGGTGGGGACGGGCTGGCGTTTCCCCGCATCCAGGGGGCCGACCCGTGCGGCGCGGTGGTGTCCGCGGGATCGGCGGCCGACCCCTCGCTGGTCGGTCGGCGGGTGCTGGCCGACGGCTGGATCCGGGATGTCGACGAACCGTCGAACCGGGAACTCGCCGGCTACCTGGGCTCCGAGCGGGACGGGGGCTTCGCCCAGTTCTGTGCCATCCCGGCCCGCAACGTGTACCCGGTCGAGTCGTCCCTCACCGACGTCGAGTTGGCCTCCTTCCCGTGCTCGTGGTCGACGGCCGAGCACATGCTGGCGAGGCCCCGGGTCGCCGCCGGCGACACGGTGGTGGTGACCGGGGCCTCGGGCGGCGTCGGATCGGCGCTGGTGCAGCTGGCGAAGTTGCGCGGAGCCAGGGTCGTGGCGTTGACGAGTGCGGCCAAGACGGACCTCGTGGCGGGCCTCGGCGCCGACGCCGTGGTGGACCGGGCGGCCGACGATCTGGCCGCCGCGGTGGCCGAGGCCGCTGCCGGACCCGTCGACGTGCTGGCCGACGTGGTGGGCGGCGCCGACTTCGCCCCACTGCTCGAAGTCCTGCGCCGTGGGGGGCGCTACACGACGGCCGGCGCCATCGCCGGGCCGATCGTGGACCTGGACCTTCGCACCCTCTACCTCAACGACCTCGAGCTCTACGGCTGCACTGTCTACGAGCCGTCGGTGTTCGCCGACCTGGTCGGCCACATCGAGCGGGGCGACGTGCAACCCGTGGTGGCCGCCACGTTCCCGCTGGCCGAGATCCACGCCGCCCAGGAGACCTTCGCCGCCAAGGCCCACGTGGGCGCTATGGTCATCGAGGTGCCCTAGGGGACCGTCGACCTCCTGGGGATCAGCCCTCGGGGGCGAAGAAGTCGAGGTTGGGCTGGAGCAGGTCGAACACGGTGGCGTCAGTCGGCGGGAGTTCGCCCTCGTACGCCCCGAGTGGCTCGACCCGGTCGCCCCAGCGGAGCACCACCGATCCCCAGGTGACGCCACCGCCGAAGGCGGTGAGCACGACCAGGTCGCCGGGGGAGATTCGGCCCTCGTCGAGTGCGTCGTGGAGCGCCATGGGGATGGAGGCGGCCGCCGTGTTGCCGTGGTGGGCGATGTTGGTGAACACCCGGTCGGGGTCGATGCGGAGCCGGCGGGTGGCGGACTCGATGATGCGTGCGTTGGCCTGGTGGGGGACCACCAGGTCCACGTCGTCGGCGGTCAGGCCTGCCCGTTCGAGGGCACGCGACGCCGACCCGGCGATTCCCTGGACGGCGATCTTGAAGACGGCCTGCCCCTCGAAGTGGAGGCGTGCGTCGTCGGGGTCGATCGTCCGGCTGGGATCGCCCTTCGAGCCCATGTGCGTCCAGACCATGGTCTTGCCCTGGTCGCCGTCGGCACCCAGGTCGACCGACAGGACGCCGGCACCGTCCCCGCATTCATCGGACCCCGACGCCTCGAAGACGGCGGCCCCGGCACCGTCCCCGAAGAGGATGCACGTGGAGCGGTCCCGGTAGTCCATGATGAACCGGAGCTTCTCGGCCCCGACGACGAGCACCTTCCGGGCGAAGCCGGACTCGATCATCCCGGTGACGACCGACGTTGAGTAGGCGAAGCCCGAGCAGGCGGCGTTCAGGTCGAAGGCGGCGGCGTTGGCGGCGCCGAGGCGTTCCTCGAGCATCGCCGCCATCGTCGGGCAGAGGATCTCGGGGGTGCAGGAGGCAACGACGATCAGGTCCAGATCAGCGGCGTCGACGCCGGCACAGGCGAGCGCACGGCGTCCTGCCAGCTCGGCCAGGTCGGTGGCCTCGACGTGCGAGATGCGCCGCTCGCTGATGCCGGTGCGCTCGACGATCCACTCGTCGCTGGTGTCGCAGAGCTGTTCGAGGTCGGCATTGGTCAGCCGCAGGGGCGGGACGCACTTGCCCCAGCCGGTGATCACCGCTCGTGGCACCCCGTGTCTCCTCGTTTCCGGCAGTCCTTCGACCGGGATTCCTAGCATCTCCGGGGCGCTCGGCGTTCCCCGGCCTTGCATTGCCGGGACCGCCGCTGCCGCCATCCCGGTCGCAGCGGGAAGACCCCCGAGAACCGCAGGAAGGCGACCGTGAGCGAGTCCGAGGTGTAGCTGGGATAGCCGATCGGGGCCAGACTGGGTCACGGCGAGGGAGTACATTCTTCGCGAGGTCGGGTTTTCGCCTCGCTTTCGGCGCGTTGGTGTCTAGTTCGCAGGCGTGGGGACCCAACCTTGGTGGAACGCGCCAGTTTGGAGTGGCATGCATCGGACGGGCCTGAGGGCAGGACGAGGGGGCATGGTGAAGTGCCTGGCGGGCGTGCTGGCACTCGCGCTCGGCGCCGTGTCGCTCGCATCGTCGCCCGCCGGCGCCGCGCTCGCTGCCGATGGGAAGGATGGCCAGGACACCGCCTCCATCCCGCTCTCGGCACAGGGCAGGGCCCTCCTCGGCTTCCTCGGACCGCTTCCGGTCGGCCTCGCCGCCGACGACCTGGCCAAGGCCATGCTGGCTGCCGGAAGCAGCACCGAGCGGAACCCGTTCGGACTGCTCGTGCGCTTCACCGAGGAGGCCACCGTCGTGGAGGTCGCCGACGTCCTCGGATCGATCGGCGGCAGCCTGACCGGCCCCTCGCTGGACGATGCCGGCCTGTACCTGGTCGAGACCCTCCGGAACCTCGATGCCGCCCTCGAGTTGCTGGCCGGCTCCCGGATCGTGAAGTGGGCCGGGCCCGATGTCGTGGTGCGGGTGGCCGACCTGCCGACCGACCCCAGGCTTGACGACCTCTGGGGACTGACCGGGGACTTCGGTGTCGACGCCGCCGGCGCCTGGTCGCACACGCTGGGCGACCCGTCCGTCGTCGTCGCCGTGATCGACACCGGCGTCGACCTCGACCACCCCGACCTGGCCGCCAACCTGTGGACGAATCCCGGCGAGGTCGCCGGCAACGGCATCGACGACGACGGCAACGGATATGTCGATGACCTTCACGGCTGGGACTTCGTGAACGGCGACGGAGATCCCGACGACGACCACGACCACGGCACCCACGTGGCCGGCACCATCGCCGCCGCGGCCGACGACGTCGGCGTCGTCGGCGTGGCCCCCGGGGTGCGGATCATGGCCCTCAAGTTCCTGTCGGCCAGCGGCGGTGGCTACTCGTCCGATGCCGTGGCGGCCCTCGCCTACGCCGTGGCCAACGGCGCCTCCATCTCCAACAACTCCTGGGGTGGCGGTGGTTCGAGTGCCGCCATGTCGGGGATGCTCGACCAGGCCGCCGACGCCGACCACCTCTTCGTGGCGGCGGCCGGTAACAACGCCTCCGACAACGACCTCTGGCCGACGTACCCGGCGTCCTACCCGCAGGACATCGTCCTGACCGTGGCCTCGACCCAGGTCGACGGCAGCCGCTCCTCCTTCTCCAACTACGGCGAGTCCGGCGTCGATGTTGCCGCCCCGGGGTCGGGAATCCTTTCGACGGTGCGCGGTGGCGGGTACTCTTCGATGAGTGGGACGTCGATGGCGACACCGCACGTGGCCGGGATCGCCGCCCTCATGCGCTCGGTCGACCCCAACCTCACGGCCGTGGCGGTCAAGGAGCGGCTCATCGACACGTCGGTCGCCGATTCCCGCCTGGCGGAGGTCTCGGCGTCAGGCGGTCGGGTGGATGCCGCCGCCGCGGTCGGGGCATCGGTCACCGACGCCCCGCAGGTGGAGATCTCGGTGCCCGACGGGACGATCGTGGAGGGATCGACGGTGGCGCTCACGGCCACGGCGACCCTGCCGGACGGCACCGACGTCTCGGACGTGGTGGTCTGGACCGATGCCGACGGCGTTGAGCTCCACGCCGGCTCGGCCTTCGACTGGGTGCCGGCGACGGTCGGGAGCGTCCGGCTGCGGGCGACCGCCACCGTCGACGGGGCAACCGGCATCGATGCCGTGCAACTCGACGTCGACGCGATCCCGAGATCACTCACGCTGACGTCACCCAACGGCGGCGAGGCGTTCCTCCCCGGCGACGAGGTGGTGGTCGGGTGGTCGTCGGAGGGACCCATCGGCGGCGTCGAGGTCGCCATCGAGCGTCGGCGCGACCTGCAGGGCGAGTATGCTGGCGACGATGCGCTGCCGATCCGGGACCACGAGTTCCTGGAGGTCCCCCTGGAGGTCAGCGGTGCCGGGGAGGTCGGGACGCTCGAGGTGGGCATCCGGCTGCAGCACACCTACGTCGGCGACCTGACGATCTCACTGCTCCATCCGGACGGCACCGAGGTGGTCCTGGCTCCCGGCGTTGGTGGCTGGCGCAATGACTATGGCGAGGGTGCGACGGACTGCACGGGCACCATGACGGTGTTCGCCGACGACGCCGACACGGCCATCGAGTCCGGGACGGCGCCGTTCGTCGGGCGGTTCCGCCCGAAGGACCCGCTCTCGACGCTGGCCGGCTTGGCCGCCGACGGGACCTGGCTGCTGCGGATCCACGACCAGTGGTGGCTGGACCAGGGCGAACTCAATTGTGTCACGTTGGCCGTCGGCGGTGCCGTGGCCGAGGTGGCATCGGGCGTCGATCCGGCGGTCGGTTCGGCCACCTGGGTCGTGCCCGAGGGCGGTGTCGAGGGGGACCTCTATGCGGCCGTGACGGCCGGGGCGCTCGTCGACCGCTCGGACGGAGGCTTCACCGCCGTGGCGCCCCCGCCGACCACCACGACGCTCCCGCCCTGCGCTGCCGGTGTGGCGTCGAATAGCACGACCACGACTTCGACCACGACTTCGACGACGACGCCCCCGTCCAGCACCACGACGAGCACGACCACGAGCACGACGACGCCCCCGTCCAGCACCACGACGAGCACGACGACGCCCCCGTCCAGCACCACGACGAGCACGACCACGACGACGAGCACGTTGCCCCCGTCGACCACCACCACGCTGCCGCCCAGCACGACGACCGAGGCGCCCTGCGAGCCGCCGACCACGACGGCGCCCCCCACGACCACGGCACCCACGACCACCACGGCACCCCCCACCACGACGGCGCCCACGACCACTGCGGCGCCCACGACCACTGCGGCACCCACGACCACCACGGCACCCCCCACCACCACGACGTTGCCGCCAGCGCTGTTGGTGAAGGCACCAAACGGGGGCGAGGCCTACCTCGCTGGTGAGGTGGTGCCGATCGAGTGGTCTGCCACCCCCGGACTGGGCGAGGTTGAGGTGCTGGTCCGGCGGGCCGGCCTGAGGGAGGAGGAGTCCCCGGGTGCCGCCGCCCTGCCGATCCTCGACTTCCAGACCCTCCAGGTGCCGTTCGAGGTCGCCGGTGCAGGGAGCGTCGAGTCGCTCGAGGTGGGGTTGCGCCTGGACCACACCTACACGGCAGACCTCGAGGTCCGGCTGGTGGCCCCGGACGGCGAGTCGGTCCGGCTGGCCTTCCACAACGGTGGTTGGCGGAACGACTTCGGGAGCGGCGCCACCGACTGCACGGGCACCCTCACGGTCTTCGCCGACGACGCCACGACGAGCATCGACGCCGCCGAGGCGCCCTTCGCCGGCCGGCACCGGCCCCACGAACCACTGTCGGACCTGGCCGGGCAACCGATGGCCGGAACTTGGCTGCTCGAGATCACCGATCACTGGGGATGGGATGAGGGCTCCCTGTTCTGTTCGCAGTTGACCGTGTTCGGCGAGATGGCTCTGGTGGCGGCCGTGGATGCCGACGATGGTGCCGTGGCCTGGACGCCATCGGTAGACCTCGTGACCGGCGACTTCCTCGTGGAGCTGGTCGGCCAGGTGGGGGACCGGTCGGATGGCACCTTCCACGTCGTCGGCATCCCGCCAGCCACGACGACGTTGCCGCCGACCACGACGACGACCACGAC
>DEAL01000013.1 GCA_002346745.1 Candidatus Neomicrothrix sp. UBA2983
GACCTTCGGTCCCCCAGACCGACGCGCTAACCAAGCTGCGCCACAGCCCGCTGTGGAGCGGCCACTCTACCGGCGCCGCCTGTGGGCCGGCCCGTTGCGGCGGCCACGAAACGGCCGTGCGAGGATGCCGCGATGAACGACCCACGCGCCGCACGGCTCCTCGACGGCAGCGCCTGGGGCGACTTCTGTGAGCAGCTCCGGGTAGCCGGGCAGGTCGTGCTCCGGGAGACCCCCGACGCCGGCCACTGAGTCCGGCCCGGTCCACGTCCGAGGATCAGGTCACCAGTTCGACGAGTCCCTCGACGAGGCGCCAAGCCAGGTAGATCGCGGCGGCGCCGGCGAAAACCCAGAAGTGCCACGGCACCTTCTGCGACCGGGCCCGCTGGCCGTCGGCGTCCTCGACCCGCTCCCCGCAGGTCGGACAGGTCCCCACCACCGACACGGCGTTCGGACTCAGGTACTTCTCACACGCGGCGCACCAGGGCATGGGCGACCCGCCGGCTCAGGACCTGCGGATCGCCAGGATGGCGACGTCGTCCTCGATGATGCCGTGGCTGAAGTCGTTCACAGCATCGAGCAGTTGCTTGCAGAGCACGTCCGGGGCGATACCCGGGTTGCGCCGCAGGGCGTCGCCGATGCGCTGCTCGCCGAACAACTCGTCGCCGGTGCGAGCCTCGGCCAGACCGTCCGTGTAGAGCAGCACCATGTCGTCGGTCTCGAGCGGGATCTCCCGGCTGAAGTAGGTGCCCCCCGGGTCGAGCATCAGCAGCGGACCCGTCGACCGCAGCGGCCGGACCTCACGCTCGTGGAACAGGAACGTGGCCGGGTGGCCCGCGGAGGCGTACCGCAGCGTCTCAGCCTCGGTGTCGAACACCAGCACCACCAGCGAGATGAACTCCTCGTTGCGGTCCACCGACGACATCTGCCGGTTGAGCTCCTCGAGGGCCTGAGCCGGGTCACGGAACTGGGCGAGGAAGGTGCGCAGCAGGTACTTGGCCTGGAAGGCGGTGATGGACGACTCGATGCCGTGGCCGGCCACATCGCCGATGACGGCCGCCAGGCGTGTGGGTGCCGCCTTGAAGACGTCGAAGAAGTCGCCGGCCATCAGGCCGGTACCGGCCTGGTACACCTGCCCGACGTCGAAGCCGGAGAACTCGGGCAGTTGTTCGGGTGCCAGACGGGCCGCCCACGCCTTGGGCGCCAGGTCCTCCTGGTCCAACGCCTCCTGGGCACGCCGCTCGATGTCGATGCGGTGGCGAGCCATACGCGCCTCGCGCACGGCGTTGCGGGCCCACACGGTCGAGACCAACGCCGGCAGGCCCACCAGGGCGAAGGCGATCGTCACTCGGGACGAGTCGACGTAGGCATTGACGAAGGCCACCACGGCGAGGAGGCCGTAGAGGGTCGCCGAATGGAACTCCTTGCGGAAGTTCGACCATGCCAGCGTGTAGGCGTCGGGTGCCGCCTCGGCATCGATCCGGTGGATCAGCCGGTAGCGGTGGCGCGACGACCGTGCCCAGCTGAAGGTAGCGGCCAGACACACGAGGCCCACGAGGGTGAGTACCGGAGTGCGCATCCGCGTAGATGGTACCCCCAGACGCCGGGGGCGGGCCGATGGCCGCCCGCTGCCCTAGTCGGAGCGGCGCCGGACCCGCAGTTTCAGGGGCGTCGAGCCCAGGCCCAGGTCCTCGCGGAGCCGCCGCTCCAGGTACCGCAGCCACGTGCGGGGCAGCTCCCGGTTGGCGAACAACGTGAACGTGGGCGGGTCGGTGGCGCCCTGGGTGGCGTACAGGACCCGGGCGCCACCCGGCGCCGGGTGCTCGGCCTGCGCCACCCGCACCACCTCGTTGACCCGCCGGGTCGGGATCCGGGTGCGGTAGTCCTCGATCGAGTCCGACAGTGCCGGCCAGAGCCGGCCCACGTTCTTCCCGGTGAGGGCGCTCACCCGCAGCACGGGGGCGTCGCCGACGAAGTGCAGGCGACGGCCGACCTGTTCGGCCACGTCCTCGCGCTGCTCGGTGTCGCACAGGTCCCACTTGTTGAGCACCACGACGATCGGGCAGCCGGCGGCGTCGACCCGTTCGGCGAGGCGCTGGTCCTGGTGGGTGACGCCGAGCGTGGCGTCGATGACGAGGAGCGCCACGTCCGCGGCGTCGACCGAGGCGAGTGCCCGGACCAGCGAGTAGTACTCGGTGTCCTCGTCGATCTTGGCCTTGCGCCGCATGCCAGCCGTGTCGACGAAGCGGACCGGCCCGTGGTCGGTCTCGACCACGGTGTCGACCGAGTCACGGGTGGTGCCCGGTCGGTCGTGCACCACGACACGCTCCTCGCCGGTGAGGCGGTTGAACAGCGTGGACTTGCCCACGTTGGGGCGGCCCACGATGGCGACCCCGAGGATGCGGGGCTCGTCGTCGGTCGCCTCCTCGGGCGCGGCCTCCTCACTGGACTCGTCGGGCAGCATGCCGACGAGCCGGTCCAGCAGGTCGCCCGTGCCCCGGCCGTGCAGGGCGCTGATCGAGGCCGGGTCGCCGAGACCCAACGACAGCAGTTCCCAGCTGGCGGCCTCGTGCACCCGGTCGTCGACCTTGTTGGCCACGACGATCACCGTGTCCGAGCGTCCGCGCAGCAGGGCGGCGACCCTGGCGTCGTCCTCGGTGACGCCGACGGTGGCGTCCACGACGAACAGGACGGCGTCGGCGGTGGCAATGGCGGCCTCGCTCTGCCGGGACACCTTGTCGTCGAGAGAGTCCCCGCCGACCAGCCAGCCGCCGGTGTCGACCAGCGTGAACGGGCGCCCCTGCCAGGCGGCGGCGACCTCCTTGCGGTCGCGGGTGACGCCGGGGCGCTCCTCGACGATCGCCTCGCGGCGTCCGATGATCCGGTTCAGGAGAGTCGACTTGCCGACGTTGGGCCGACCCACGATCGCGACGACGGGGCTCATGCGAGGGCCTCCCGGAGGGCGGCGCCGTCGGTCGCCACGACCTCGACGGGACGGGGCAGGTCCTCGGGCGTGAGGCCGTCGAGGAACCGGCCGCCGCTGAGACACACGTCGGGCAGCAGGTAGCGGTGACCCTCTGGCTCCTCGGCCAGCACCCTGGTCAGGTCCTCGCCGACCAATAGGCCCGTCACCCCGACGTTTCCGCCGAAGAACCTGTTCTCCACCGGGAGCAGGCGCACGTCCCGGTCGGCGACCGTGGCAACCAGCGGCTCCAGCACCGGGGCGCCCAATTCGCCCGTGAGCACAGCCACCGGGGCGCCGGGCCGCGCGCCGAGACGCACGGGCGTCGCCTCGCCGTCCAGCCTGGGCGCCCGGAAGCCCGTCGCCGGCGCCCCGTCGACCGCCCGGAAGAACCCGGAGGCCCGGTCGGACGGCTGCTCCGCCGCCTCGCCGAGGAACGCGGCCTCGAAGGCCCGGGCCATGCCGATGCCGTCCTCGTGCATCGGGAAGCCCTCGTACGACGCCGCTGGCGGAAACCCGCGGCCGGCCAGCAGGTAGTACTCGTCGGCGGCGAAAACGAGGCGCCGACCCAGCGCCCCGAGGAACACCTGCTGCCAGGCCTCGACCGTGTCGACGACGAACGCCGCCTCCCCGGTGGCGTGGGGTCGCATCCGCTCCTCGGAGGTGTGTCGGCTGACGCCCAGCGGCACGACACACAGGCTGGCCAGGTCGCTGAACCGGTCAGCCACCCCGGCGAGCGTGTCCTCCAGCCACAGTCCATCGTTGACCCCCGGGCACACGACAACCTGCCCGTGGACCTCGATGCCGTGGTCGAGCAGCACCCTCAACCACCGCAGGCTGGTGCCACCCCGCCGGTTGCGCAACATCTCGCTGCGCTTGCCCGGGTCGGTGGCGTGGATGCTCACGTACAGCGGACTGAGCCGCTCCGTCACGACCCGCTCCAGGTCGGACTCGGTGAAGCGGGTGAGCGTCGTGAAGTTCCCGTAGAGGAACGACAGGCGGTAGTCGTCGTCCTTCAGGTAGAGGCTGCGGCGCATCCCGGGAGGCAACTGGTAGATGAAGCAGAACTCGCAGTGGTTGTCGCAGGTCTGGACCCGGTCGAACAGCGGGCTGTCGACCTCGACGCCCAACGGCGACCCGGCCGGCTTCTCGACCCCGACCTCCCGACGCAGCCCGCCCCGATCCACGTCGAGCAGCAGCGACGGCTCGTCGACCAGCAGCTGGTACTGGATGACGTCGCGGGGGATCTGGTCGTTGATGGCGAGGATGCGGTCGCCGGGCACGACCCCGGCCCGTTCGGCGGGCGACTCGGGGGCGACGGCGACCACCACGGGGGCCGACATGGCCACAAGGCTACCGACGGGCCCCCGCCCCCGGCCGGTGCCGGGGATAGGGTCGTCCCATGGAGGTCTCGCACGTGCTGCTGGCCGAGCCCCGTGGCTTCTGCGCCGGCGTCGAGATGGCGATCAAGGCCCTCACCTGGCTGGTCCGAGCCTTCGACGAACCCGTCTACTGCTACCACGAGATCGTCCACAACAAGCTGGTGGTGGAGCGCTTCGAGGACCTCGGCGTCGTCTTCGTCGAGGACATCGACGAGGTGCCCCCCGGCGCCCCGGTCATGCTCTCCGCCCACGGGTCCGCGCCAGAGGTGGTCCGGCGGGCCCATGACGTGGGCGGCTACACCGTCGACGCCGTCTGCCCACTCGTCACCAAAGTCCACCACGAGGTCAAGACCCGCGCCCGCAAGGGCTACCAGGTGGTCTACGTGGGACACGAGGGCCACGAGGAGGCGGTCGGCACGATCGCCGTGGCGCCGGAGGCCATGCACCGCGTCGAACACCCCGACGAGGTCCGAAACCTTCCCGACCTCGGCGACGACGTCGCCCTGCTGGCCCAGACCACCCTCAGCCACCGCGACTGGTCCGACGTGCTCGACGCCGCCGGCGACCGCTGGCCCGACCTGTGGTCGCCCGGACGCAGCGACCTGTGCTTCGCCACGACGAACCGCCAGGGAGCACTGCTCAGCCTGGTCGACCGCTGCGACGCCGTGGTCGTGATCGGCTCGACCAACAGCTCCAACACGCGGGCGCTCGTCAAGCTGGCCGAGGAGGCCGGATGCCCCCGCGTCGTGTGGATCAACCGGGCCGAGGAACTGCCCGGCGACCTGTCGGGCACGGTCGGCGTGACCGCCGGGGCGTCGGCGCCCGAGCAGGTCGTCGACGCCGTCCTCGCCGCCCTCGACCCCACGGGGGGCGTCGAGGTGGTGCGCCACACCGAGGAGGACGAGTACTTCCCGCCGCCGCGCAACCTGCGCGACCTGCTGGGCGCCGTCCGGGGCTTCGCCGGACTCGGGTTCGGCGCCCCGCCTCCCGCCCGGCACTTCGACGACCGGTCGGTGGGCGCCTCCGACGCGCTCGCCGCCCTCGACCGGATCTAGGCCCCTACTCCCCCGAGGTGTCCGCCTCCTCGGGACGCGGTCGGGCCGGCCGCCCCGCCAGTTGCTGGGCCTCGTCGAACACCACCTGGAGGGCCTGGCGCAACTCCTCGGTGAGTTCCTCGACCACCCGGCGGGGCACCCGGCCCTCCACGACCGGCGGGCGGATCGGCTCGCCGACCACCATGTACACCTTGGTCGGGCGGATGAGCGGGGAACCCCCCGGCATGGCGTGGTCGGTGCCGGCGATGCCCATCGGCACGATCGGCACCCCCGACCGGGTCGCCACGAACGCCGGACCGGCGTGCATCTCCTCGGCCAGCACGACGGGTCCGAACCGCCGGGTGCCCTCGGGGAACATGACCATCGGCTCGCCCCGCTCCAGCACCTCCTGGCAGGCCCGCAGCGCCGCCCGGTCGGCCGTGCCCCGCTCGACCGGGAAGCCGCCCACGATCGTGAGGAAGCGGCCGCCGAGGCGCGACTTCCACAGCGACTCCTTGCCGAGGAACCGCAACCGTCGGGCAGTCACCATCCCCCCGACCGGCGTATCGAGGTACGAGCGGTGGACCGGCGAGAGGATGTACGGCTCGTCGCGCGGCAGGTGCTCCTTGCCCACCACCCGGAACCGGAACCAGGCCTTGGAGAGCAGCCACAGCAGCGACCAGAAGAACCGGTAAGCGAAGCGGTCGACCAGGCCCATCCGGCGGCCCAGGTCGGCCCCCTGCTCGTCGGATCGTCCCGTCACAGCAGTCCCACGATGACGGCCACCACCTCGTCGATGCCGAGGTCCGAGGTGTCGATCGTGACCGAGCCATCGGCGGCGACCAGCGGGCTGGCGACCCGACCGCTGTCGGCGTCGTCGCGTCGCCGAATGTCGGCGGCGACCCATTCGACGTCCGCGTCACCGATCTCGCCGGCCCGTCGACGGGCCCGCACCTCGGGCGAGGCCGTCAGGTACACCTTGAGGCGGGCATCCGGGAAGACGACCGAGCCGATGTCGCGTCCCTCGACCACGCCACCGCCACGTTCCGCCACCCACGCCCGTTGCCGCTCGACCAGTTCCTTCCGGACCTCGGCGACGGCCGCCACCGTGCTCACCGCTGCCGTGACCTCAGCCCCCCGGATCGCCTCCGTGGCGTCGACGCCGTCGACGACGCACGACGTCCGGTCCAGCACGAGGTCCATGGCCTGGGCGACGGCGACCACCGCCGCCGCCTCGCCGGGATCGATGCGGGCACGCAGCGCGGCGAAGGCGACCGCCCGGTACATGGCGCCCGTATCGAGGTATTCGAGGCCCAGGTGGTCGGCCAGGGCCCGGGCGATGGTCGACTTGCCCGAACCGGCCGGTCCGTCGATGGCGATCACACGTGGGGAGGACATCGACTCAGCCTCCCCCACCGCGGAGAGCGTCGAGGTCTCCGGTGAAGCCCGGATAGCTGGTGGCCACGGCCTCCCAGCCGCCGATCGTCGTGGTGCCGTCGGCGACGAGGCCAGCCACGGCACCCGCCATGGCGATGCGGTGGTCGTGGTGCGAGTGGACCTCGGCGCCATGCAGGTCGGCACCGCCGACCACGAGGGCGTCCTCCTCGACCCGGACCGGGGCGCCCATCCCCGCCAGCAACTCCTCGACGGTGGCCAGCCGGTCGCTCTCCTTGACGCGCAACTCGGCGACCCCCTCGAAGCGGGTCTCGCCCTCGGCGCAGGCCGCAGCGACGGCAAGCACCGGCACCTCGTCGAGCAGGCCCGGCACCTCGTGGGCCTCGACGACGGTCCCCCGCAGGTCGGCCGACCGGACGGTCAGGTCGCCGGTGGACGCGTCATGGCGGACGTCGGCACCCATCCGCTCCAGCACGTCCACGAAGCCGTTGCGGGCCGGCCCCAGGTAGACGTGCTCGACCACCACCTCCGAGTCCGGGACGATCGAGGCGGCCACCGCCCAGAAGGCCGCCTGCGAGGGATCGCCCTCCACGTCGTGGCCGAAGGAGTCGGGGCGACCCGGACGGACGGTGACCCGACCCGACACCGCCTCCACGTCGATCCCGGTGGCCGCGAACAGCTCCTCGGTGTGGGCACGCGTCGCCACCGGCTCCACGACCGTGGTCGGCCCGTCGGCCGACAGGCCGGCGAACAGGACACAACCCTTCACCTGGGCGCTGGCCACCGTCGGCGCGTACTCGATCCCCGAGAGGCCCCCACCCTCGATGGTCAGGGGTGCCAGCGTCGAGCCGTCGACCCCGCCTGCCGTCGCGCCCATCGCCGCCAGCGGCGCCAGCACCCGGTCCATGGGGCGGCGTCGGATCGAGGCGTCACCGTCCAGCACGGAACGAAACGGCAGGCCCGCCAACAGGCCGGCCAGCAGCCTGATGCCGGTACCCGAGTTGCCGACGTCGAGAACCTCGCCGGGTTCGGACAGTCGCCCACCGCGGACGGCGAGCGTCCCGTCGCCGGCCTCCTCCACCTCGGCGCCGAGCAGCCCGATGATCGACCGGGTGCAGCGGACGTCGTCGCCGTCGCTGAGGCCCCGGATGGTCGAGGTGCCGTCGGCCAGCGCCGCCAACAGCAGCACCCGGTGGGAGATGGACTTGTCACCGGGCACCCGCAGCCGGCCGCGGAGCCCGCCGCCGGACCGGACCTCGAAGGTCTCCACGGCTCAGCCCGGAACCAGCGGGCTGGTGGACGGCCGGTAGCCGAGACCCTCCAGTCCAGCCACCAGTCGGTCGGCCAGGCCGGCTTCGACGAAGAGCAGCATGACGCCCCGGTCCCCTTCGGCCGAGTGGGCGATCTCGAGGTCATAGATGTTGACGTCGAGTTCGGTGGCAAGTGCGGCGACGGCGGCGATCTCGCCCTTGCGGTCGAGGACCGGAACCCGCACCTCGAGCAGTTCGGAGGGCGGCGGCGCACCGGTGGGGAGGCTCACCCTCGCCGCCCGGGCCGCCTCCAGTCGTGCTAGAAGCGTCGGACCGTCGCCCTCGGCAACCACCCGACGCACGTCGCCGAGCGCGGCGATCAGGTCGTCGAGGGCACCGGTGATGGCGTCCCGGTTCTCGGCGCAGATGTCGGGCCAGATGCCCGGGTGGCCGGCGGCGATCCGCGTCATGTCCCGGAAGCCACCGGCGGCCAGCCGGAGCACCGCCGAGTGCTCCTCCGACCGGCGGTCAGCGAGGCCGACCAGCGAGGCGGCCGTCAGGTGCGGAACGTGGGAGACCAGCGCCACCAGGGCGTCGTGGCGCTCGGGTGCGAGGGTCACGACCTCGGCGCCCAGCGAACGGACGACGGCACGCACCAGGGCGAAGGCGTCGTCGGCGGTGACGCCGCCTGGCGCCAGCACCCAGTTGGCGCCGCGGAACATGGCGGGGTCCGCCCCCTCCACGCCCTCCTGTTCGGAACCGGCCATCGGGTGGCCGCCGACGAATCGGGGGTCGTCGATCGCCTCGACGATCGCCGCCTTGGTGCTCCCGACGTCGGTGACGACCCCGGCGGGGGCAGCCTCGAGGGCCTCAGCGGCCACGGCCGCCACCCGGCCCACGGGCACGGCCACGAACGTGACCTCGGCGGCGGAATCCCAACCGGTGGCATCGAGGGCGCCGAGTTCGATTCCCCGGGCGCACTGTGCCGGGTCGGCGTCCACGCCGCTGACGTGCCAGCCCTGCTCCCGCAGCGCCATCCCGACCGACCCCCCGATGAGGCCCACGCCGGCGATCGTGGCCCGCCTGCTCACCGGGAACCGCGCCCCGGGCGCGCGTGGGCCCTCACGGGACCGGGGAGGCGTGCCATGGCGCCGATGCTACCGGCCGCGCCCCACGCGGCTCGGTGGTTTCAGGCCTCGTCGGCGACCGTCCGCTCGAGGCTCCGCAATTCGGGGACCTCGAGGTGGCGCCAGGTGCCGGGCCGAAGCGAGCGGTCGGCCAACGGGCCGATGCGGGTGCGCACCAGTCGCACGACGGGGTGTCCGACGGCGTCGCACATCCGTCGGACCTGCCGGTTGCGGCCCTCGTGGATCGTCAGGCGCAGCACCGACGGCTCGATCAGGCTCACCTTGGCCGGCGCCGTCGGCCCGTCGTCGAGGTCGACGCCCTCGCGGAGACGTCGCACCGCCGCCCGGCTCGGCGTCCCCTCGACCTGGGCGACGTACTCCTTCTCCACGCCGTAGGAGGGGTGCGTGAGCCGGTTGGCGAGGTCGCCGTCGTTGGTCAGGAGGAGGAGTCCCTCCGTATCGAAGTCCAGCCGACCGACGGGGAACACCCGCGGCTCGTCGGGCACGAGGTCGACGACGATCGGCCGGCCCTGCGGGTCGTCGGCGGTCGTCACGACCCCTGCCGGCTTGTTCAGCAGGTAGTGGACGAGGCCGGGCCGGACCCCGACCGGCGCGCCGTCGACGAGGATGCGGGCGGTCTCGGCGTCGACCCGCCGCCCCAACTCGGCGACCTCGCCGTCGACCAGGACCCGGCCCTCGGCGATGAGGTCCTCGCAGACGCGGCGACTCCCGAACCCGGCCCGGGCGAGCACCTTCTGGAGACGCTCGCCCTCGGCGTCGGCGGCCGCTGGCACGGTCGGACGACCGGTCAGGCCTCGAGCGGCCCGTCGGCGTCGAGCACCCCGGCAACCGACGGCTCCACCTCCGCCACGGGCTCCTCGATCGACTCGCCGCCACCCGGGACCTCGAGGTCCGGGGTGCCGCGCAGGCCGCGCTCGAGCGCCTCGACGACCTCCGCACCCGGAACGAACTCGCCGAGTGGCGGCAGTTCGTGGACCGAGTCGAGGCCCATGCGCTCGAGGAAGAACGAGGTGGTGCCGAACAGCACGGCGTTGCCCGGCCCGGGATCCCGCGACAACTCGGTGATGTAGCCGCGGTGCTGGAGCGTCCGCATGACGCCGTCGACGTCGACGCCGCGGATCGCCGACACCTGCGCCCGGGACACCGGCTGCTTGTAGGCCACGATGGCCAGCGTCTCGAGGGCAGCGCTGGTGAGTCGGGAGTTCTGGCCCTCGAGCAGGAACCGCTCGACCCACCCCGCCTGGTCGGGGTGGCTCTGGTAGCGGTAGCCACCGGCCACCCGCACCAGGGCGAAGCCCCGGCCGTCGGACTCGTAGGCGGCTGCCAGGGCATCGCAGATCCGCTCGACGTCGCCGGTGGGCACCTCCAGCAACTGGGCCAGCAGGTTCGGCTGCACCGGCTCGAGGGCGACCATGAGCATCGCCTCGAGCGCCCGGCGCACCGCCGCGTCCCGATCGGCCTCGTCGACCTCGCCCTGTTCGCTCAAACCGCTCGCCTCATCCCTCGTAGGCGTCGACGAGTTCGACGTCGGCGGGGTCGGCGTCGGCTCGCCAGGTCACGTGGATGTCACCGAAGGCGCCCACCTGGTCGATCTCGACGACCCCCTGCTTGTAGAGCTCGAGGACGGCGAGGAAGCGCACCACGATCTCGAGGCGTTCGTCGAGGTGCCGGGTGAGGCGGCGGAACGTGGTCGGCCCCATAGTCGGCAGCACGGACACCAAGTCGACGACGGCGTCCGCGACGCTGGCCCGGATCGGGGCGATGTGGAAGGTGTCGACCCGCTCGACCGGCTTCGGCTCGAGGGCCCGGAGGAACGCCCGGCGCAGATCGTCGGGCGTGACCCCCTCGAGCACGTCGGGCGTGAGGTCGAGGAAGTGGTCCTCGGGACCGGCGCGTCGCGGCCGCGACCGGCAGGCCTCGGCCGAGAGGCGTCGCAGGATCACCGCCGCGTCCTTGAAGGTCTTGCACTCGAGGAGCCGAGCCAGGAGCAGGTCGCGCTCCTCCCAGGCGGCGAACTCCTCATCGAGGTCCAGGTCCTCTCCGCCCGGCAGCAGCCGTCGGGTCTTGAGCTCGACGAGGATCGAGGCGATCAGCAGGAATTCGGTGGCAACCTCGAGGTCGAGGTCCTCCAGACGGGTCAACTCGGCCAGGTACGCATCGACGACCGTGGACAGCGAGACCTCGTAGAGCTCCACCTCCTCCTTGAGGATCAGGTGGAGCAACAGGTCGAACGGTCCCTCGAAGACCGGGGTGGTGACCGTGACGCTCACGGAACCAGACCCTAGGGAGTCCGGTGCGATCCGCGGTGCATGGCGCGACCCCGTCCCCCGCCGGCGCCGTCTCCGGAATCCGCCCCGAGGCTGCAGGACCGCCCGGTACCCTGCCGGCCATGTCTCGCGTCTTCTCCGGTATCAAGCCGTCCGGCTCGGTCCACCTCGGCAACCTGCTGGGTGCGCTCCGCAACTGGGTGGCCCTCCAGGACGAGGCCGACACGGTGTACTGCGTCGTCGACCTCCATGCCCTGACCGTCCCCCAGGACCCCGAGGAACTGCGGGCGTCGACGCTGTCGCTGGCCCAGATGCTGATCGCCGTGGGCCTCGACCCCGAACGTTGCACGCTGTTCGTCCAGAGCCACATCCACGAGCACAGCGAGGGCGCCTGGCTCATGGAGTGCACGGCGGCCTTCGGCGAGTTGCGCCGCATGACCCAGTTCAAGGACAAGGTCGAACAGGCCGACTTCATCTCCGGCGGGTTGTTCACCTACCCGGCCCTCCAGGCCGCCGACATCCTGCTCTACGACACCGACCAGGTGCCCGTGGGCGAGGACCAGCGCCAGCACATCGAACTGACCCGCGACATCGCCGAACGCTTCAACGCCCGCTACGGCGAGACGTTCGTGGTCCCCGAGGCGGTCGTACCCCCCGCCGGGGCGCGGGTCATGGACCTCCAGGCCCCAGAGAACAAGATGTCCAAGTCGGAGGACAGCCCCCGGGGGTCGATCTCGCTGCTGGACGAGCCAGCGGCGATCGAGAAGAAGCTCAAGCGGGCCGTCACCGACAGCGACGGCGAGGTGCGTTGGGACCCGGCCGCCAAGCCGGGCGTCTCGAACCTGCTGTCGATCCTCGGGGCCGCCACGGGCCGCAAGCCCGACGAGGCCGCCGCCGGCATCGAGCGCTACGGCGACCTCAAGGCCGCCACCGCCGAGGCCGTCGTCGAACTGCTGCGCCCCATCCAGGCCCGATACCACGAACTGGCCGCCGACCCCGCCGAGACGGCGCGCCTGCTGGCCGTCGGGGCCGACAAGGCCTCCGAGGTGGCGTCGGCGACGCTCGACCGGGCTCGCCGCAACATCGGCCTGCTGGGCCGCTAGCCCGTACCGCCCGGCGACTCAGTCGTCGTCGGCCGCCCAGAGGGCCTCGGCCACCGACGCCGACACCGTCCAGGCCGACGGCGGCCGGTGGTGCTCGCGTGCCCACGCCACGGTGAGCGGGTCGCTGCCGACGGCCGCCAACAGGTCCGCCCCCTCGTCGGGGTGGCGCAGGTAGCTGCCGAGCCGTCCCCGCGGCCCGGCGCCACCCGCCCACCGTCGGTGCCGGTCCGACGAGGTCACGGCGCCGATCAGCGTGGCCGCCACCCGCGCCCAGGCACCCAACCCGCTGGTCACCTTGCCGACGTCGTGGAGCAGCGCCGCGGCCAACACGGGCCGTCCGGGACCGTCCAGCGCGGCATCGACCCTGCGGGCGACCCCGATGGCATGTCGGCGGTCGGCATCGGACATCCGGTGCCACAACGCCAACTCGCCCTCCAGCAGGTGCTGCGCCACCCAGGCTTCGTCGTCGGCGGACGGAGCACCACCGACGAGGGAGCCGGCGAGGCGGCGGGCCAGATGCAGGGGGCGGTGGAGCAGCCCGGAGCGGAACGCCTCGCTCACCGGCCAAGTCGCCGCAGGGCGGTCAGCAGGCCGATGACCGTCTTGGCGTCGGTGATCCTCCCGTCGGCCAGCAACCCAGGCACGTCGTCGAGCGGGACCCGCTCGACGGTGAGGTACTGCTCCTCGACGCTGACCGCCTCCGGGGTGGCCTCGACGAGTTCGGTGGCGAGGAAGACGGTGGTCTCCTCGTCGCAGAAGCCGCCGGAGTTGTGGAATCGGGCCAGCACCTCGAGGTGCGGGGCGTCGAGGCCGGCCTCCTCGACGAGCTCACGGCGGGCAGCGGCGTCGAGCGGCTCGCCGGGTACGTCGAGCTTGCCGGCGGGGAGTTCGAGCATGTCCCGCTCGAGGGCGGCCCGGAACTGCCGCACCAGGACGACGTCGTCACCGTCCACCGCTACGACCGCCACGGCTCCCGGGTGGCGGACCACGTCGCGGGTGATCCGCTCCCCCGCCGGGCCCTCGAACTCCGCCTCGAGCAGGCTGATGATGTAGCCCTCGTGAAGCAGGCGCTCCGAGACCTTGTCGAAGCCGCCGGACACGGCCGGGGTCACTCCCCGTCGGCGGCGTCGACCTGCAGGAGCTGCGGATTGCGCCCCTCGGCGCGCCGCAGGGCCGCCTCGACGAACGCCCGGAACAGCGGCGCCGGACGGTTCGGCCGACTCTTGAACTCGGGGTGTGCCTGGGTGGCGACCCAGAAGGGGTGATCGTCGAGCTCGATGAACTCGACGAGGCGCCCGTCGGGCGACTCGCCGGAGCATCGGAAGCCGGTTCCCTCGAAGCGCTGCCGGTACCGCGGGTTGAACTCGTAGCGGTGGCGGTGACGCTCCGACACCACGTCCTCGCCGTAGATCTCGCGCACCCTCGAGCCCGGCTGCAGCTGCGCCACGTACGCCCCGAGCCGCATGGTGCCGCCCTTGTCGTCGACGTCGCGCTGCGACTCCATCAGGTCGATCACGGGATGCGGGCTGGTCGGGTCGAACTCCGAGGAATGCGCCCGCTCGAGGCCCAGGACGTTGCGGCCGAAGTCGATCGTCATGCACTGGAGGCCCAGGCACAGGCCCAGGCAGGGGATCTCGTTCTCGCGGGCATAACCGGCGGCGGCGATCTTGCCCTCGATGCCGCGTGGGCCGAAGCCACCGGGGATCACGATGCCGTCGAGGTCGCGGAGGCGGTCGGCCACGAGGAGGCCCTCGACGTCCTCCGCCTGGATCCATTCGATCTCGACGTCGACACCGTGGTGGATGCCGGCGTGGTTGAGGGACTCGACGACCGACAGGTAGGCATCGACGAGGCTCACGTACTTGCCGATGAGGCCGATCCGCACCGGAACGGTCGCCGCCGCCACCTTGGCGTTGAGTGCCTCCCACTCTCCGAGGTCGGGATCGCCGGCGTCGAGGGCGAGGATCTCGCAGACCACGTCGTCGAGCCCCTCGTCGTGGAGGACCAGCGGGATCTCGTAGAGGCTCCCGGCGTCGGGGGCGCTCACGACCGCCTCGAGCGGCACGTTCGAGAGGTTGGAGATCTTCCGGCAGAGGTCCTCACCGACGGGCTCGTCGCTGCGGCACACGATGGCGTCGGGCTGGATGCCGCGCCCCCGCAGTTCGATGACCGAGTGCTGGGTGGGCTTGGTCTTGTGTTCACCCGACGGGGCGATGTACGGCACGAGGGTGACGTGGACGTAGCAGACGCTGTCGCGGCCCCGGTCGAGGCGGAACTGTCGGATGGCCTCGAGGAACGGGAGGATCTCGATGTCCCCGACGGTGCCGCCCACCTCGGTGATGAGGACGTCCACGTCGTCGCCGGCGAGGAGCTGGATGCGTCGCTTGATCTCATCGGTGATGTGCGGGATCACCTGAACGGTCTTGCCGAGGTAGTCGCCGTGGCGCTCCGACGCGATGACATGCGAATAGATGGAACCCGTCGTGGCGTTGGAGTCCCGGGTGAGGTTCTCGTCGATGAACCGCTCATAGTGGCCGAGGTCGAGGTCGGTCTCGCCGCCGTCGTCGGTGACGAACACCTCGCCGTGCTCGAACGGATTCATCGTGCCCGGATCCACGTTGAGATACGGGTCCAGCTTCTGGATGACGACCCGGAGGCCACGCTGCTTGAGGAGGCGGCCGAGGGAGGCGGCGGTGAGGCCCTTGCCGAGCGAACTTGCCACGCCGCCCGTGACGAAGATGTGCTTGGTCACGGGATGCCAACCTATCGCCCGCACGCCCGGAGCGCGCGGAGCACCTCGGTGCCCGCTGTCACGAGGCGGTGGAGGGCAGGCCGCCCAGCAGTTCGGCGGCGTGGTCGCGTGCCGTGGCGCTGTCGGGCGAACCCGAGAGCATCCGGGAGACCTCGACGATCCGCTCCTCGTGTCCGAGCCGCCGGATGGTCGCCCGGGCCGAGACCCCGTCGTCGACCTTCTCGACGGCCAGCTGCTGGTCGGCGCAGGCGGCCACCTGCGCCAGGTGCGTGACGACCAGCACCTGTCGGTCGCCGGCAAGGCCGGCCAGCGCTGCCGCCACGGCGTGGGCGGCCGTGCCGCCGACACCGGCGTCGACCTCATCGAAGACCAGGGTCGGGGGCGACTCGGAGACGACCCGGCGCACCGCCAACATGGCCCGGGCCAACTCACCGCCGGAGGCCACCTTGGCCAGCGGCGCCAGCGTCGCACCGGAGTTGGTGGCCAGCAGGAGGGCGACGTCCTGGCCTGATTCGCCCCGGACCTCGACCTCGACGCTGGCCGCCGGCATCGCCAGTTCGCGGAGGTGGGCCTCGATGCGCGACGCCAGCTCGGGCGCCGCACGTCGCCGCGCCGCCAGCACCGTGGCGGCGGCTTCCCGCCGGGCGGCCTCAACGGCGACCCGTCGGGCGTCGAGCGTGGCGGCACGGGCATCGTGGTCGAGCAGGGCGGAGAGGCGTCCGGCAGCCTCGCGGTGGTACGCCAGCACGTCCTCGAGCCCGTTGCCGTACTTGCGGCGCAGCTCGGCGAGGAGCCGGCGCCGCTCCATCACCGCCTCGAGGCGGGCCGGATCCTCCTCGACCGACTCGGCGACGTTCCGCAGCCGGGCCGCCACGTCGACGACCTCGGCGGCCAGCCCCTCCAGCCGGTCGGCCTCGCCGGCAAAGGGCGTGCGTCCAGCGAGGAGGCCCAGCGCCGAGGCGAGCGACTCGGAGGCCGGTCCGTCGCCGTCGAGGAGGACCAGGGCCCCCTCAGCGGCCTCCCGGTGGGCGGAGGCGTCGGCCAGGAGGGCCTCCTCGGCGGCCAGGAGGTCGTCCTCGGCGGGGTCCTCGAGACCGGCCTCGTCCAACTCGGCGACCTGGAAGCGCAGCAGGTCGATCTCGCGTGCCCGGGCCCGCTCGTCGCCGCCCATGGCCGCCAACTCGACGTCCACGGCGGCCAACTCGTCCTCGGCCGCAGACAGGGCAGCGAGGTCGACACCGCCGAACCGGTCCAGTGCCGCCCGCTGCACGGGGGCGGCGAGGAGGCTCTGGTGGGCGTGCTGGCCATGCAGGTCGACCAGTCCGACGCCCCGCTCGGCCAGTGCGGTGGCCGTGGCGAGGTCGCCGTCCAGATAGGCCCGGCTGCGCCCCTCCCGGGGAACGACCCGCCGGAAGACGACCTCCTGCTCGCCCGACCGGCCAGATCCGCCGTCGCCCGCGGGCACGACGAACCGGCCGGCGACCACGGCCTCGTCGGCCCCTGGCCGCACCATGCCCGGGTCGGCCCGTCCACCCATGAGGAGGTCGAGGGCGGTGACGACCATCGTCTTGCCGGCGCCGGTCTCGCCGGTGACCGCCGTCAGTCCCGGCTCGAGGACGAGCGACAGTTCCTCGACGACGCCGAGATCGGTGACCTGGAGTTCAAGCAGCACGCGGATCCTCCTCGGCCGCATCCTGCCATGGGGGTGTGACGGCTCCGGCGATGCCCGGACGACCCGTCGGCGGACCGCCGGTCAGCGGTCCTCGAGGCCGAACTTGGCCTTCAGCACCCGCTCGAACTGCCGCTCCCCGAAGGCCACCAGGCGGGCGGCCCGGTCGCTGGAGGTGCACACCACCCGGTCCCCCTCCCCCAGCGGCGCCACCTCCCGCCCATCGACGGTGCACGTCGCCGGGCGGTCACCGAGCACCTCGAGGGCGATCTCGGTCTGGGGGCCGAGTACCAACGTCCGGTCGAAGAGCATGTGCGCCGACACCGGAGTGAGCTGGAGCGACCGGTGGAGGGCGTCCACGATGGGGCCGCGTGCCGAGAAGGCGTAGGCGGTCGACCCGGTCGGGGTGGCCACGATGAGGCCGTCGGCGGCGTACGACGTGAAGAAGGAGCCGTCGAACCAGACGCCCAGGCGGATGGTGTGGCCGGTGCGCTCGACAACCAGCTCGTTGAGGCCGTGGTCTCCGCCGGCGTGGTCGCCGTCGGCCCGGTGGACGTCGACCCGGAGCATCATGCGCTCCTCGATGGCATGCTCGCCGCGCAGTACCCGTCCGATCGAGGCCTCGACGTCGTCGGGCTCGCAGGCCGTGAGGTAGCCGAGCTGGCCGAAGTTGACCCCGAGGACGGGGACGGCCCGGCCGTCGAGGAGGTGGACCGCCCGCAGGATCGAGCCGTCGCCGCCGAGGCTCACCACCAGGTCGAGGCCGTCGGCGTCGCCCGCGCCGCCAAGCCGCCGCACCTCATGGCCCTCGGCCGAGAGCCGTCGGGCCAGTTCGTCGGCCTGTGCCACGGCGGCCTCGCGTCCCTCGTGGACGACCAGTCCGAGCGTCGCCATCAGCGGGCCTCCACGGCCGAGGCGACCAGCCGGGCGACGTCCAGGCCCGGGCCGTCGCCGGCCCGCACGACGTGGACGAGGAACTCGACGTTCCCCTCGGCTCCGGTGATCGGCGACGGCATGCCATCCATGATGGCCGCTCCGGCGTCGGATGCCCAACGGACCACGTCCAGGAGCACCCGCCGCCAGACCTCCGGGTCGCGGATGACGCCGTGGCCCCGATCGGCCTCCTCGCGCCCGGCCTCGAACTGCGGCTTCACGAGCAGTACCAGCGGGGAGCCCTCGCCGACGAGCGCCACGAGGTCCGGAAGCACCGTACGCAGCGAGATGAACGAGAGGTCGGCGACGAGCAGGTCGAACGGGGCGCCGACCGCATCGGGATCCACGGCCCGGATGTCGGTCCGCTCGGCGACGGTCACCCGCTCGTCGGAGCGGAGGCGCTGGTGCAACTGGCCCCGGCCGACGTCGACGGCGAGCACCGAGGCCGCTCCCCGCTGGAGCACGCAGTCGGTGAAGCCGCCGGTGCTGGACCCGGCATCGACCACCCGCATGTCCCGGACGTCGATCCCGAAGGCATCGAGGCCGGCGTCGAGCTTCTCGCCGCCCCGACCAACGAACCGCTGCGGCGGGCCCGCCACCACCACCGCCTGCTCTGGGGAGACCTGCCGGGATGCCTTGTCGGCCGGCGCCCCGTCGACGGTGACCCGGCCCTCCCCGATCAGGTCCTGCGCCCGGGTCCGGCTGTCGGCCTGCCCCCGACGGACCATCTCCTGGTCGAGGCGCCGGCGTGCACTCATCGGCCAGTCACCCCAGCAGCCGGTCCACCAGTGCCGGCAGGTCGGCCGCCACCTCGTCCGGTGCCGGGTCGGTCGGAAGATCGCCCTCCGCCGTCACCCCGCTCAGCACGAGGCCGAAGTCCCAACCGAGGTTCCGCGCCAGCAGCCCGTCCGTGTCGGGCCGGTCGCCGACCACGATCCCGTGGCCCCCCGCCCGCTCCCTCACCACGTCGCAGATCGGCTCGTGTGGCTTGCCGGCCACGACGGGCTCGACGCCGGTGGCCACCACCAGCGCGGCGACGATCGACCCGGCCCCGGGCCTGATCCCGTCGTGGGCGGGGTACGTGACGTCCTCGTTGGAGGCCAACAGGCGGGCGCCGCCGAGGATTGCCTGCAGGCCGGCGGTCAGGCGCCAGTAGTCGAAGTCCTCGTGGAAGCCCACGGCGACGGTGTCGGCCGGGCCCTCCCGGACGACGGTGGCCCCGACGGCCTCGAGTTCCTCGACGAGGCCCGGTCCGCACATGCCGAGCACGACCTCACCGGGCTGGACTAGCGACGCCGCCGCCATGCCCGACGTGACCACGCCGCCGCAGGCGTCAATGCCGTGGTGCGCCAACTTGGCCTCGACGTCGACCACGCGGCGCCCCGAGTTGTTGGTCACGAACAGGACGGTCTCGCCGGCATCCTGGAGCCGGGCGACCGCCTCGGCCACGCCGGGAATCGAGTCGGTGCCCAGCCACACCACGCCGTCGAGGTCGAGTGCCCACGCCATGGCGGACAGTCTGCCCGGACGAGGCCCCGGCGCAGGCGTGGAAAGGCGACGGAGTCAGACCGTCCAGGTGGGCAGCGAGTGCAGCAGGGCGTGCAGGTCGCCCTTGCCGCGTGCGGCACGCGCCTCGTCGACCTGGGCGTTCATGGCGCCGGCGTACTCGCCCCGGTCGACCGCCCGGAACACCCCGATCGGCGTCGGCCGGTCGGGACTCTCCGCCAGTCGGGACAGGGCAAAGGCCGTGGAGGGGTCGGGCCGGGTCTCGTCGTGGACGAGCAGGCCCTCGACGCCCACGTCGGCGACCTCGACCAGCTCCACGCCGCCGTCGTGGCGGGCCACCCCGAACTGCCCCTCCGAGCCGAACCGGATCGGCTCACCGTGGCGCAGCGGAATCAGCATGTCGTCGCGTACGGCCTTCTTGGTGATGGTCTCGAAGGCACCGTCGTTGAAGACGTTGCAGTTCTGGTACACCTCGACCATCGAGGTCCCCGGATGCTCGTAGGAGCGCCGGAACATCTCCTGCATGTGGTGGCGGTCCATGTCGTGGGTGCGGGCCACGAAGCTGGCCTCGGCCCCCAGCGCCACGCTCACCGGGTTGAACGGCGTGGCACACGAACCGACCGGCGACGATTTGGTGATCTTGCCCTTCTCGCTGGTCGGCGAGAACTGCCCCTTGGTCAGGCCGTAGATCTGGTTGTTGAACAGCAGGATGTTGATGTCGATGTTGCGACGCAGGGCGTGGATCAGGTGGTTGCCGCCGATCGACAGCATGTCGCCATCGCCGCCGACGACCCAGACGTCGAGGTCGGGTCGGGCCAGGGCCAAGCCGGTGGCGATGGCCGGGGCGCGGCCGTGGATGCTGTGCATCCCGTAGGTGTTCATATAGTACGGGAAGCGGGCGGCGCAACCGATGCCCGACACGAACACCGTCTTCTCGCGGCGGGCACCCAGTTCGGGCATCAGCAGCTGGAGGGCGGTGAGGATCGAGTAGTCGCCGCAGCCCGGGCACCACCGGACCTCCTGGTCGCTCTGCCAGTCGGCACGCGTCGTGGGCGGCACCTCGTCGGAGGCGCCGTCGGTGAGCAGTGTGTCGGTCATCGGTCCTCGCCTCCCAGTTCACCGAGGATGATCTGCTGGAGCTCGCCGGCGGTGAAGGGCTGTCCCGACACCTTGCTGACGGGCCGGGCATCAACGAGGTACTCGTCGCGCAGCAGGCGGACCAGCTGCCCGAGGTTCATCTCGGGCACCAGGACCTTCTCGAAGCCGCGAAGCACCTCGCCCATGTTGGCCGGCAGCGGGTTGAGGTGCGTGAGGTGCACGTGGGCGACGCTGTGGCCCATCCCGCAAACCCGGCGCACGGCACCGGCGATTGCGCCCCAGGTCGACCCCCAGCCGACGACGACCAGGTCGCCGTCGGGGTCGCCGGTCACCTCGACGTCGGGCACCGGGATGCGGGCGATGCGCTCGGCGCGGATCCCGACCATGTGGGCGTGGTTGTCCGAGTCGTAGCTGACACTGCCCGAACCGTCCTCCTTCTCGAGGCCGCCGATGCGGTGCATCAGGTCGGGCGTCCCCGGGATGGCCCACGGACGAGCGAGCTTCTCGTCGCGCAGGTAGGGCCAGAAGACCTCGTTGCCGTCCTCGTCGACCTGGTTGAAGCCGCTGGCGAACTCGACGGGGATCGGCTCGAGGTCGTCGACGTCGGGCAGCAGCCACGGCTCGGAACTGTTGGCCAGGTAGCCGTCGGTGAGGAGCATCACGGGCGTCCGGTGCTCGATGGCGATGCGGGAGGCCTCGATGGCCTGGTCGAAGCAGTCGGCGGGCGTGCGGGCGGCGAGCACCGGCAGGGGCGACTCGCCGTGGCGCCCGTACAACGCCATTAGGAGGTCGGCGGCCTCGGTCTTGGTCGGCAGGCCCGTCGAGGGGCCGCCCCGCTGGACGTTGACGATCACCAGAGGCAATTCGAGGCTGACCGCCAGGCCGATGGTCTCGGCCTTGAGCGCCACACCCGGACCACTCGTGGTGGTCACGCCGAGGTGCCCGCCGTAGGCGGCGCCGAGCGCCGAGCCGACGGCCGCGATCTCGTCCTCGGCCTGGAAGGTGGCGATGTCGAACTCCTTGCGCTTCGAGAGTTCGTGGAGGATGTCCGAGGCCGGGGTGATCGGGTAGGAGCCGAGGAACACGCGCAGCCCGGAGAGGTGGCCGGCGGCAACGAGGCCCCACGCCAGCGCCGTGTTGCCACTGATGTTGGTGTAGGTGCCCGACGGCAGTTCGGCCGGCTGGACGATGACCCGGTGGTCGGCCAGCTCGGCGGTCTCGCCGTAGGCGTGCCCGGCCGAGAAGGCGGCCTTGTTGGCGGCGATCACGAGGTCGCGGCCGGCGAACTTGGCCTCGATCCACTCGATCGTCGGCTCGAGCGGCCGGCTGTACATCCAGCTCAGGAGCCCCAGGGCGAAGAAGTTCTTGGACCGCTCGGCGTCACGCGGCTTGACGCCCAGGTCCTTGCAGGCCTCCTTGGTGAGGGAGGTCATCGGGACCTGCACGACCCGGTAGGCAGCCAGGTCGTCCCCCTCGAGAGGGTTGTGCGCATATCCGGCCTTGGCCAGGTTGCGCTCCTCGAAGGTGTCGGCGTTGGCGATGATCGTGCCGCCGTCCAGCACCGAGTCGAGCTGCGACTTGAGGGCCGCCGGGTTCATCGCCACCAGCACATGGGGGGCGTCGCCCGGGGTGAGGATGTCGTGGTCCGAGATATGAACCTGGAAGGACGAGACGCCCGCCAGGGTCCCGGCCGGGGCCCGGATCTCGGCCGGGTACTCCGGAAGCGTGGCCAGGTCGTTCCCGAAGAGGGCGCTGGCTGTCGTGAAGCGGTCCCCCGTCAACTGCATGCCATCGCCGGAGTCGCCGGCGAAGCGGATGATCACCCGGTCGACCTCGGTCACCAGCGGCTCCAACGAGGTCTCCGTCACGTGTGCTCCACCTCCGAACCGGCGTCGTTGCCGGCCTGTACACCTGAACGCTGACACTACTCCCCTGCCGCCGCCACCAAGGGGACGACGCCACGCGATCGTTGTGGAATCGGTCACGCCGACCGGGGTGGCCCGCCGGCAGCCGATCAGTCGGCGACGTCCCCGGTGCGGTAGTCGCCGAACGGCTCGTCGCGCTCCTGGAGGGCGTCGGTCAGGCCGCCCTCGCGCACCTTGGCGAGGAACTCGGCCATGGCCTCGGTGTGGACCCCGAGTGCGCACAGTTCGGTCCCGGCCCGCAGGCCGGCCCGCAGGCCCATGTGCTCCATCTGACGATGCACCGACCGCTTGTTCAGTTGGACCAGTTCGGCCGGGATCCCGCTGATGCGGCGCGCCACGTCGACCACGGCCTCGTCGAGGTCCTCGACCGGGAACGCCGCGTTGGCCCACCCCAGGGCCACGGCCTCGACGCCGGTGATGGGGTCGCCGGTGAGCATCATCTCCATGGCTCGACGCATGCCCAGGAACCAGGCATGGAAGTGCATGTCAGGGACGCCGAAGCGGACCGCCGGGTAGCCCATCCGGGCGTCCTCGGCCACGTAGACGAGGTCGCAGCCGGTGGCCAGTTCGCTGCCGCCGGCCAGGCAGTAGCCGTGCACCTGGGCGATGACGGGTTTGGCCAGGTCCCAGATCGACATCCACCCGTCCACCACGTGGCGTGGCCAGTGGCCCTCGCCGCCCGCCGTGAAGTAGGGCTCCTCGTGGCCGGCGTTGCCGCCGCCGAGGTCGTAGCCCGCCGAGAAGGAGGGGCCGGCGCCGCGGATGATCGTGACCCGGACCTCGTCGTCCCGATCGTGCTCGACGAGGGCGTCGAAGATGGCCGCCCGGAGGGGATGGAACAGGGCGTTGCGCTTCTCGGGCCGGTTCATCGTGATCCGGCGGACGCCCGGGGCGGGCTCGTCCACGAGGACCACCGGCGCCCCGGACCCCGACCCGGCTTCGGCGTCGCCGGTGCCGTACGGGTCACCTGTCGAGGACACCGGCCCCGTTCCCCCGGCGGAGGCGTCGCTCACGCGACGGTGACGGACTCGTCGAGGTACACGTCCTGGATGGCGTTGAGGAGCTCGATGCCCTCGGCCATCGGCCGCTGGAACGCCTTGCGCCCGGAGATGAGCCCCAGCCCACCGGCCCGCTTGTTGATGACGGCGGTGCGGACGGCCTCGGCGAGGTCGCCGGCACCCGACGAGGCGCCACCGCTGTTGATGAGCCCGATCCGGCCCATGTAGCAGTTGGCCACCTGCCAGCGGCAGAGGTCGATCGGGTGGTCGGTGGTGAGCTCGTCGTAGACCAGCTTGTGGGTCTTGCCGAACCCGGACAGGGCGTTGTAGCCACCGTTCACCTCGGGCAGCTTCTGCTTGATGATGTCGGCCTCGATGGTGACGCCGATGTGGTTGGCCTGGCCGGTGAGGTCGGCCGACACATGGTGGTCGACGCCGTCGACCTTGAAGCCGGAGTTGCGCAGGTAGCACCACAGCACGGTGAACATGCCGAGCTCGTGGGCGTGGGCGAAGGCCTCGCTGACCTCCTGGATCTGGCGTGTGGCCTCGTCGCTGCCGAAGTAGATGGTGGCGCCCACGCCGGCGGCGCCCAGGTCGTAAGCCTGGTCAACCGATCCGAACATGACCTGGTCGAACTTGTTGGGCAAGGTGAGCAACTCGTTGTGGTTGAGCTTGACGATGAACGGGATGCGGTGGGCGTAGCGGCGGGACACGGCACCGAGCACGCCGAAGGTGGTGGCGACGGCGTTGCACCCGCCCTCGATCGCCAGCTCGACGATGTTGGCCGGGTCGAAGTAGGCCGGGTTGGGCGCAAACGAGGCGGCGCCCGAGTGCTCGATCCCCTGGTCGACGGGGAGGATCGACACGTAGCCGGAGCCACGCAGGCGGCCGTGGTCGAGCAGGGACTGGAGGTTGCGGAGGACCTGTGGCGAGCGGTCGGTAGCCGCGAATACGTCGTCGACGAAGTCGGGGCCCGGCAGCGTCAGCGCCGACGACGGGATGGCAGTGGCGGTGTGGTCGAGCAGGTAGCCGGCGTCGTCGCCGAGCAGGGAAGCGGTGTCCACCTGGGGTCTCCTCGAAGTCACTCGGGGTGGGTCGGTACGTCGGAGCCCGTCGGGATCCGTCGCCGATCACCCTACGCGGTGCGCGTCCGGTCCGGAACCCGTGGGGCGGCCTTCCGTCGCCTGGAGGGGAAGTGCCGGGGACTCGTGGCCGACCCCGGGGACGGGCCTGACCGGCCACCCTCGGCGTGGCCGGAGGCGAGGCAGAACCAGGGAAGGCGTCAGCGCAGGGCGTCGGCCCGCTGGACCACGTCGGCCAGGTCCGGGGCGTGGCGCCGCAGCCAGCCGAACAACTCCCGGGCACGGGGGGTCGCCCCCGAGCGCTCGTAGAGGTCGGCCAGGGCGTAGGCCCGCCGCAGGTGGTGTGGCCGGGGACGCTTCGGAACGCTCCAGCCCCGCTCGAGCAGCCGGACGGCGTCGGCGAGTCGGTCCTGGTCGGCGAGGGCGCCGGCGGCGACCAACCGGCCCTCCGTGACGAGGGCGGCGCCCGGCGACCGTTCGCGCAACTCCTCCCAGAGTTCGTCGACGTCGGCCCAGCGTCCCTGCGCCCGGTAGCAGTCGGCGAGGACGGGATGCTGCTCGGTCCCGCCCGTCACGGCGCGGAACCGCTCGAGGGTCTTGGCGGCCGCATGGAAGCGGCCCAGGCGGTACTGGCACAGGCCCATCAGCTCGATGACCTCGGCCACGTCCGGAGCCCGCTTGTCGATCCCGGCGAGGATCCGCCGTGCGTCGTCGAAGCGTTCGTCCTCGAAGTGCCGTGCGGCCTCCTGCAACTGCCCCGCGGCTCGGCGCCCGGCACGATCGCCGAGCATCCGGACCAGGACCGTCTCCGGCTCCGGGAGGCGGGCGGGCGCCTCGGGCAGGGGTGAGCGCTGGAGCGGTGGCTTCGCGCGACCGCCCGGTGCCTTGGCGCCGGCGCGCTCGACGGCCCGTTCGGCCTCGCGGCGAAGCCGGTCGTCACCGGGCCCGTCACTCCCGGTCTCCCTTGGCGGCCGGGTCGTGTTCTCGGCCGTCCGGAAGTTCCGTTCCGCCCGGTCCTCGGACTCCTCCCGCTTGAAGCGGCCGGCCCCGCGCCGCGCCACGCCACCCCACTGCCGGGGTCCTGCGGCCTCGTCCCGTTCCCCGCGGTTCTTCCACTCCGACGGACGTCCACCCCGATCGTCCCGACGCGGACCGCGGCCTTCCCCCCGGCCATCCCGACGCGGACCGCGGCCTTCCCCCCGATCGTCCCGACGCGGACCGCGGCCTTCCCCCCGGCCATCCCGACGCGGGCCACGGCCTTCCCCCCGGCCATCCCGACGCGGACCACGGCCTTCCCCCCGATCGTCCCGACGGCGACCGCTGCCCTCTCCCCGGTCGTCCCGACGGGGGCCTTGGGGTCCGGGCTTGCCGCCCGGCTTCCCGGAA
>DEAL01000031.1:0-24849 GCA_002346745.1 Candidatus Neomicrothrix sp. UBA2983
GGCAGTGGTGGTGGCGTGCACAGCCGTGGTGGTCGGGCTTTCCGACACCCCCACGTCGGCAGTGGTGGTCGGCGTCGACGTCCGATCTGGGCGGACGGCCGGGGGCAGCGTGGTCGGCGTCGGAGAGGTGTCGAGGGCGTCGGCCGCCATCTGCCGGGGACGGTCGAGGGAGAGGGAGCGGCTGAGGCGTCCCACCGGCTCCGACCAGGCAGTCGCGATCGTTCGCCGCCAGCCCTCCGGCTGGGTGTCCGCCCACGTCTGCACGCTGTCGGGAGCAAGGAGGCTCCCCCCGAGGAGGACGATGAGGCTCACCGCCAGCATCCGGGCGGCCCGCCGTCGGGCTGCAGTCATGGGATGGCGAGCGTACCGCCGTCGCCCCCGTCGGGACCGACCACCCACAGTAGTGGTTTGGCCACTGATTAGAGAATGGTCCCGCATCGCCGCGCCGACACGCTAAACCTTGTACCTGACAGATCTGCCGTTCGGTCATTGGAGACCGATCGACAGCTGCCAATACAATACAAAGGGGATACAACCCAATGATGTCAACCATTTTGACCCTCATAGTGATGGGCATGGTCTTCCAGGGCGTAATGGCCGTGGTCGACTCGGTGCTCGACACCGTGGGCGTGAACGGAATGCTGCGAGGTCTCCCGATCGTGGGCGCGAACCTCACCCTGATCTGGGCTTACCTGTTTGTCGTGATCAGCGATATCGGTGGCTGGGGCTACGGCGCCACCACCGAGGTCCTCGGCATGGGCGAGTTCGGCTCGGACGTGGGATCCGCCATCGCGATTCTGGCGTTCATCCCGGTCAAGGACGCTGCTATCAGCGCCCTCGGCAAGGGCGTCGCTCGCGGTTGATCGAGTAGCTGGCAACCCCCCGTCGCCTCCGGGCGGCGGGGGGTTCTGCCGTTTTGGGGTCAGGCGCCCGTCGGTGGGACCTCGAGGAGGTCCACGCGAACGAACAGGCCCGTTGCCCGTGCCGTGCACTCACCGGCGACGTGGACCTCCGCCCAGGCGCTGACCTTGCGGCCATCGACCGCCCCGATGCCGCCACGCCAGGTCGTCGGCACCCCGATGGGCGTGGGACGCAGGTAGCGCACCTCGAGGGTGCCCGTCATGGCTCCACACTCGTTGGCCACGAGGGCCGACCCCATGATGTCGTCGAACAGCAGGGCGATCACGCCGCCGTGCACGATGTTCGGCGGACCGGCGTGGGGTGCACCCAACGTGCTGGTGGCGAGGACCTCGACATGGGGGTCACCTGCTACGACCTCGACCTCGATCTCGGGAGCCACCGGGTTGAGATGGCCGACCGCCGGGCTGTAGGAGAAGAACGCCGAGGGGCCGAGGTCCCGGAGTTGGAGGGGGTTGAGGTTCCCCCGCAGGGAACCCTGGGAGACGGGACCGGCGTGAACGTATGGCTCCAACGAGTCAGCCACCTCCCCGATACTCGCTGCGGCGCCTGTGGCGACCGCGACGTCGGCATCCAGGGTCCGCACGGCCCGGATCAGGCGTCGGGTCTCGGCCACGAGGGCCGCCAGTCCTTCTCCCGCCCCGGGCTGCTCCTCCTCCACGGCGTCGCATCTTAGGGGCGTCGTCCCGGCGGCCCCAAGCCGCCATCCGGCGGAGGACTGCCGCAGGACCGGGGGTTGATACGTTCGCCCGACGGAGCCACGGCGGCCCGGAAGGAGGAGACGATGGAACGATTCGACGGGCGCGTGGTCGCGCTCACCGGCGCCGCCTCGGGCGTGGGGCGGGCCACGGCGATCCGGCTTGCCGGCGAGGGAGCCCGGGTCGCCGGCCTCGACATCGACGAGCCGGGACTGGCCGAGACCGCAGAGTTGGCTGGCGGCATGGCCACGATCCGCTGCGACGTGGCCCGGCGCGACGACTGCCATGCCGCTATCGAGCAGGTCATCGCCGACCACGGCCGGCTCGACGTCTTCGGCAACATCGCCGGCATCGCCCGCAGCCACCACGTCCCGGACGTGACCGAACAGGACTGGGACCGGATGGTCGCCGTCAACCTCTCCGGCGTCTTCTGGTGCGCCCAGGCCGCGATCCCGCACCTCTTGGCCACCGAGGGGGTGCTGATCAACATCGCCTCGAACGCCGGCCTGATCGGGCAGGCCTACACGGTGCCCTACTGCGCCACCAAGGGCGCCGTGGTCAACATGACCCGGGCACTGGCCATGGAGTACGCCAAGACGGGCCTGCGGGTGAACGCCATCGCCCCCGGAGGCGTCCAGACGCCGCTGGTGGCCAACTACCAGATGCCCGATGACGTGGACTACACGCTGATGGCCGGCTACATGGGCTTCCGGACGATGTCTCAGCCGGAGGACATCGCCGCCGCCTTCGCCTTCCTGGCCTCCGACGAGGCCCGCCAGGTACACGGAGCCGTCCTCTCGGTGGACGCAGGCCTGACGGCCGGCTGAGGCTCGTCCCGACCACCGCCCCGGGTCCGGCCGGTACGGTGCCCGATGTGGACCATCCCTATGTGCTCGGCGTCGACCTGGACGGGGTCTGCGGCGACTACACGACTGCGTTTCGGACCGTCGCCGCCACCGAACTCGGCGTTGACGAGGAGCGTCTCCCCCTTGAGCGTTCCTGGGACTTCCGCGAGTGGGGCCTGACCCCGGAGGAGTACGAGCGCATCCACCTCCTGGCCGTGGCCGAACACCGCATCCTGCGCACCATGCCGGTCATCGACGGCGCGGCCGAGGCCCTGTGGCGCCTCTCGGACGCCGGCGTGTGGATCCGCATCATCACGCACCGGCTGTACGTCAACTGGAGTCACGCCATCGCGATCGCCGACACCGTCGAGTGGCTGGACCAGCACCGGATCCCGTACCGGGACATCTGCTTCCTCGGTGCCAAGCCCGAGGTCGAGGCGGACCTCTACCTCGACGACGGACCGCACAACGTCGTGGCCCTGCGTGCCACCGGCAACCGGGTGGTCGTCTTCGAAGCCCCCTACAACCGCCACCTGCCGGGGCCCCGGGCGCTCGACTGGCCCGAGTGCGAGCACCTGATCCTGGTCGACGCCGCCGAGCAGGGCTTCAGCCTCCAGACACAGTTGCCCGGGCTCGAACCCGGCACGAACCGGCTACGCAACTGAGGCGTTGCCGCCCGCAGTCGCCGGGTGGCTCAGTGGCGTCCGAAGTCCGGGGTGCGTTTTTCGGCAAAGGCACGCGGGCCCTCCTTGGCGTCCGCCGACCCGAAGACGGCCATGCCGTACTCCTGTTCGTGGGCGAACGCCTCGGCCTCGGTCATTCCGGACGTCTCCCGGAGCGTCCGCAGGACCGCCTCGACGGCCAGCGGGCCGTTGGCCGCGATGGTGTCGGCGATGCTCCGGGCGGCGGCCAGTGCCTCGCCGTCGGGGACCACCCGGCCGATGAGCCCCAACTGCTTGGCCTCCGGTGCGGGGACGTGGCGGCCCGTCAGGAGGATGTCGGCCGCCTCGGTGAACGGGATCTGACGGGCCAGGCGAACCGCCGAGCCACCACCCGGATAGAGGGACCACCGGACCTCCGAGACCCCGAAGACGGCACCCTCGCCCGCCACCCGGATGTCGGTGCCCTGGAGGATCTCCGTTCCGCCGGCGATGGCGGTTCCCTCGACCGCCGCGATCACGGGAACGCGCGGGTGACGGGTCTTGAGCAGGCCGTCGTAGATGAAGCCACTCCCCTCCCGCTCCATCCGGCCCTGCACGTCGTAGTCGTCGCCGTCGTCGGCGTCGCCGGCCATGGCACGCAGGTCCATACCTGCGGAGAAGTGGCCACCGGCGCCGGTCAGGATGATCGCCCGGATGTCAAGGTCCCCGTCGACCAGGTCCCAGGCGTCGGCCAACCGGGCGAACATGGCCAACGTCATGGCGTTGCGGCGTTGGGGGCGATTGAGGGTCACGGTCAGGACATGCCCATCCTTCTCCACGAGACAGTCGCTCACCGTCCACCACCTCCGCAGGCCAGCGCCTCCCTTGCCACTTCGAGGTCATCGGGGCTGGTGACCCCGATCCAGGGTTCGTCGGTCCGGACCACGTCGATCCGCAGGAGCCCCTCGGCACGCTGCTCGTCGAGGGCCTCGGGCAAGAGGAACTCCGAGGACGGATCATCGGCGCTTCGGACGTGAAAGGCTGCCCACTGGCCGGCCAGGCGGGCGACTGCCGCCGCCGGCAGCCCCCACAGGTTCATCGACACGGGGGTGTCCGCCGGGAGCTCGCCGGACGGGTCATCGGCCACGATGCGTCCGTCCTCGGCCCGGATGCCGTGCGTCTCCACCAGTCGTGCCAATTCGCCCTCCACGACGTGACACACGCCCCGTGAGACGCCGCCGGCGCTCGAAAGCGTCCGTCCCAGTTCGAAGGCGAGGAGCACGGCGCTGTCGGCGCCGACCTCCCGGAGTGCCGCCACGGTGCGTTGCACGCCGGTCGGACCGTAGTGGTCGTCGGCGTTGAGCACGACCACGGCGCCGGGGCAGGCGGCGGCGGCGCTGAGGACGGCATGTCCGGTGCCCCACGGCTTGCGCCGGGAGGGGCCGAAGGCGTCCTGGTGGACGATCTCCAGCGGCAGGTCGGGGCCGTGCTGCTGCTCGAGGTGGGTGCGCAGCACGGCGTCGAGGTCCGAACGAGTGACGACCACCACCTTCCCGACGCCGGCCTCGAGTCCGCCGTGGACGGCGTAGTCGAGGAAGGCCTCGCCGTTCGGGCCGACCGGCACCAGCTGCTTGTCGCCCCCGAACCGGGAGCCCAGTCCCCCGGCCATCACGAGGAGTGTGATGTCGGCCGGGTTCACGCCCCTTGGCCCTCGTCGCCCCGTTCGCCCCGCAGGAAGGCATCCCGCGCGGCATCGCCCACGCCGAGGAGGTTGAGTTCGTAGGTGAAGCCCTGTTCGAAGCGATAGCTGCGGTTGACGTCGACCGGGTCGATTCCATTCATGCTGGCCTTGGCCGCCCGGATGGTGGCGCCGTCCTTGCCGGCGATGGCTGCTGCCACCTCGCCAGCCCTGGCACGCAGGTCGGAGGCGGGCACCACGTCGAGGACGGAGCCGTATCCGTGGAGCTCGGCGGCGGAGATGGTCTCGCAGCTGTAGAGCATCCAGCGTGCCCGCTGGACGGGCACGAGGCGCAGGAGATGGGTGGCCGCACCGAGGGCACCGTTGTCGACCTCGGGCAGGCCGAACACGGCGTCGTCGGACGCCACCACGACATCGGCGTTGCCGGCCAGGCCGACTCCCGACCCGAGGCAGTAACCGTTGACGGCGGCAACCACGGGCACCGCGCACTCGTAGACCGCCCGGAAGGCCTCGTAGCACGAGCGGTTTGCCTCGAGGATCCCCTGGTGGTCGTCGAGTGCCTGTATCTCCTTGATGTCCACCCCGGCGCAGAAGCCGCTCCCCTCGGCGCAGAGCAGCACGACCCGCACCTCGGGGTTCCGCCGGTAGCCGTCGAGTCGGTCGGCCAGTTCGTAGGCATCGGCGATGTCGAGGGCGTTCACCGGCGGCTTCGCCATCACGAGCGTGGCGACGCCCTCGTCGATCGTCTCCGTGATGGGCACAGGGCGACCCTAGCGCCGCAACAGGACCGACGAGCCGTGCCCGAAGAGCCCCTGGTTGGCGGTGACGCCCACCCGGGCGCCGTCGACCTGACGCTCCCCGGCCCGGCCGGACAGCTGCCAGGCCAGTTCGCAGATCTGGGCGATGGCCTGGGCGGGAACGGCCTCGCCGAAGGCGCCGAGACCGCCACTGGGGTTGACGGGGATGCGGCCACCGATGCTGGTGGCGCCGGACCGCAGCAGTGACTCGGCCTCGCCGACCTCGCAGAGCCCGAGCTGCTCGTACCAGTCCAGCTCCAGCGCCGAGGAGAGGTCGTAGACCTCGGCCACGTCGACGTCCTCGGGCCCGATGCCCGCCTCCTCGTAGACGCGGGCCCCGATCGACTCCTTGAAGGTGAGGTCGGGCGGATCCACGGTCGCGGCCGAGTCGGTGGCCAGGTAGGGCAGGTCGATCACGGTATCGGGGTAGGTCGGCGTGACCAGTGAGATGCCGGCGACCCGCACCGGGTCCTCGATCCCCATTCGGCGGGCGTACTCCATCGAGGCGACCACCACGGCGGCACCGCCGTCGCTGGTGGCGCAGATCTCGAGCAGCCGGAGCGGGTCGGACACCACGGGCGAGTTGGCGACGTCCTCGACGCTGAACTCCTTGGGGTACCGGGCGTTCGGGTTGTGGACGCCGTGGCGCGAGTTCTTGGCCTTGACGGCGGCAAAGTCGTCGGGCGTCGCACCATGGAGGGCCATGCGACGCCGGGCATGGAGGGCGAAGTAGACGGGGTTGGTGGCCCCGACCAGGTGGAAGCGCAGCCAGTCGGTGTCGTCGGGCCGCCGGCCCTCGTTGGGGGCGAGAAACCCCTTCGGGGTGGTGTCGGCACCGACCACCAGGGCCACCTCGCAGGCGCCGGAGAGGATCTGCCCACGTGCCACCGACAGGGCCGTGGCCCCGGAGGCACAGGCGGCGTAGGAACTGGCCACCTGGGCACCGGTGAAGCCCAGCGCCCGGGCGAAGGTGCTGCCGGCCACGTAGCCGGGGTAGCCGCAGCGGACCGTGATGGCCCCGGAGACGAAACCCACGTCGCGCCAGTCGACACCCGCGTCGTCGAGGGCCTCCCGGGCCGCGTGCACGCCGTAGTCGACGAAGTTGCGCCCCCACTTGCCCCAGGGGTGCATTCCGACGCCGAGGACTGCTATCTCCTCCATCAGGTGCCTTCCCCGGCCTGGTCACCGGCCGCGACGGGCCGCCACTGCCAGGTCAGGTATTCGTGCTGATCGTCCTCGTAGAGGACGCCCAGGCAGAGCTCGACCCGCATTCCGACGGCTAGGTCGTCGGTTCCCCAGTCGGGGTGCACCTGACCCAGCACGACCATGCGCTCCTCGTCGAGTTCGACGGCGGCGATGGACACCGGCTCGTAGGGCTCGGTGATCACGAACGGCGGCGGCGGCGCATAGGCACTGTTCGTGAACGACCAGATGGTGCCGGTACGGCTGAGGAGCACCTCCTCGACGTCGCCGGCGGGGGCGGCCGGGTCGGCGCCGCCGAGGTCCCGGGGGAAGCAGTAGCCGCCGGTCCCGGCCAGGCGCCCGCCGATGAGGTGCGGGGGGTCGTCGGTGGTGAAGAGGCCCTCAACGGCCGGGACGCGCGTCTTCGTGGGAGCGGTGTCTGGCATCGCCCGTCGAGTCTACGAGTCGGGCGCCGTCGGGGTGAAGGCGCGCTCGGGGTCTCAGCCGTCACCGGACCCGTCCTTCACCGGTGGTCGGCCGGGTGGTGCGGCGAACCCGCCGACAAGCATCCCGGTTGGAGAGACCCCGATCCACTCGGGGTGCCGAAGGAGCAACCGTCCCCGGAAACTCTCAGGCGAAAGGACCGCAGGGACAGGCAACTCTGGAGAGTGGTCGGGATACCGGCCCACCGACGGGGCAAGCCGTCCGAACGGGCGGTCCATCTCTCAGGTCTCGCACAGAGGGGGGCGCAACACATGCACACCCGACCCCGGAGACCAGAAATGCAGGCAGGCACCGAAGCCAGCCGATCGCCCGCTCGGCCACCCCTCGAGGACCTGCTGGACCGCGGTTCGTTCCTTCCTCGTCACCTCGGCCACGACGAGTCCGACCTGGCACGCATGCTCGAGGTGGTCGGCGTCGACTCCGTCGAGCAGGTGCTCGAACACACGATCCCCGACTCGATCCGCTCGTCGGCGCCGCTGGCCCTCCCGCCTCCGGGTCCTCGTCGATTACGCCTGACCCACGGGCATCCGGCCGGACTCCAGACCTCGCGACCCCGGCCGGTACGGTCGGGCGCGTGACCGACACCATCGAAGAAACCGGCCTCTCCCCGGCCGACGAGCAGGCCTTCGCTGACCGCGTCCGGGCCTTTCTCGAGGCCAACTGCCGCCGTACCGGCGATCGGCAGGGAACCATCGGCGACGAGGACCCCGAGGGCCCCAGTGCTGCCCGGGACTTCCAGGCAGCACTGGCCGACGCCGGCCTGGCCGGCCTCACCTACCCCACCGACTTCGGCGGGGCGGGACTCACGAAGCGCCACCAGGAGGTCTTCAACCGGGAGGTGGAGGGCTGGCACCTCCCCAACACGCCGCTCTCGATCTCGCACGGCATGTGCCTCCCCATGCTGAACCAGTTCGGCACCAGCGAGCAGAAGGCCCGTTTCATGGCCGACAACATCCGGGGCACCACCATCTGGTGCCAGATGTTCTCGGAGCCGGGCGCCGGTTCCGACGTGGCCAGCCTCGCCATGAAGGCAACCCGGGACGGCGACGAGTGGATCCTCGAGGGCCAGAAGGTCTGGACCTCGGGCGCCCACTACTGCGACTACGGCATCGTCGTGGCCCGGACCGACCCCGAGCAGCCCAAGCACCAGGGCGTCACCATGTTCATCGTCGACCTCCGCCAGCCGGGAGTCGAGGTGCGCCCACTCCGGCAGATCTCCGGCGGCAGCGGATTCAACGAGGTGTTCTTCACCGAGGCTCGGACCCCAGCCGACTGGCAGCTGGGCGACCGGGGACAGGGGTGGAACCTGGCCGTCGCCATGCTCATGTTCGAGCGGGTGTCGATCGGCGCCGGCGGCGGAAGCGCGCTGAACGCCGACCGCACGCCGGGCCTGATCGAGGCGGCTCGTGCACGGGGACAGGCCGGCGACCCCGTGGTCCGGCAGGGACTCGCCGACCTGTGGATCCGGGAGCGGATCCGCGGGTACATCGGCCAACGAATCCGTGCCGCCGTGGCCGAGGGACGGGTTCCGGGTCCGGAGGGATCCATCGCCAAGCTGAACGGCGCCATCCTCGCCCGGCGGGTCCGCGACGTCTCGCTCGCCATCGCCGGCTCTTCAGCACAGGCCTGGGACGCCGGGGACGACGCCGGCGACCGCTGGGCGGTCGGCTGCCTCTCCACTGCCGGCATCAGCATCGCCGGCGGCACCGACGAGGTGCAGCGAAACATCATCGGCGAGCGTGTCCTCGGCCTCCCCAAGGAGCCCGATCCCTGGAAGGGCACCGCCTGGGAAGACGTCCCCCGCAGCTGACGGTCCCCTCACGTGTTCATCGACCTGACCGACGAGCAGAAGGCCCTGCAGGCCGAGCTGCGGGCCTACTTCACGGACCTCATGACGCCCGAGGTCAAGGCCCGGGTGTCGAACGCCGAGTTCGCCGAGAACCTCGAGTACAAGGAACTGATCCGCCAGGTGGGCCGTGACGGCTGGCTGGGCGTCGGCTGGCCCACTGAGTACGGCGGGAGGGGGTTCACCCCGGTCGAGCAGTACATCTTCTTCGACGAGTCGCAACGGGCCGCCTGCCCCATCCCGTTCCTCACGACGAACACCGTCGGTCCGACCATCCGCCGCTTCGGCACCGAGGAGCAGAAGGCCCACTTCCTGCCACGGGTCCTCGCCGGCGACGTGCACTTCTCGATCGGCTACTCCGAGCCCGCCGCCGGCACCGATCTGGCGTCGCTACTCACCCGGGCCGTCCGCGACGGCGACGAATGGGTGGTCAACGGCCAGAAGCTCTTCACCAGCCTCGCCTACAACGCCGACTACGTCTGGCTGGCAGCCCGCACCGACCCGGAGGCACCGCCCCACAAGGGCATCACCATGTTCCTTGTGGACACCAGGGACCCCGGCTTCTCCATCCAACCCTTCGTGACCTTCGGGCAGACCCACACCACGGCCACCTTCTACGACGACGTCCGCGTCCCCGACTCCAGGCGCGTCGGCGAGGTCAACGGAGGCTGGGGCCTGATCACCAACCAACTCAACCACGAGCGGGTGTCGCTGTTCCCGGCGTCCCGCCTGACGAGCACCGTGGACCGGGCGCTCGAGTGGGCCCGCACGACCACGCTTGCCGATGGCCGGCGGGTGGCCGACCAGGAGTGGGTGCAGGTCAAGTTGGCCGAGTGCCGGGCCCTGGCAAGGCACCTCGACCTCCTCAACTGGCACGTCGCCCACGAGAACACCCACGGCCGCATGAGCCCAGCCGACGCCTCGTCGGTCAAGGTGCACGGCTCCGAGAGCATGCACCGCGTCTACACCCTGCTCACCGAGGTCATCGGGGCCACCGGACACCTCCGTGAGGGTTCACCCGGCGCCGAACTGTCGGCGGGCATCGAGTCCGCATACCGGTCGGTCTGGGTGCTCACGTTCGGCGGCGGGACCAACGAGGTCCAGCGGGACATCATCGGCATGACCGGCCTCGGCCTCCCCCGCGAAAAGCGCCGGCGGGCGGAGGGGTCCGGGAGATAGCCGCATGGACTTCACGTACGACGAGGCGCAGCACGCAGTCGCCGACCTGGCGGAGCAGATCCTCACCGACCGGCTCGACACCGAGCGACTGCTCGACCTCGAGGCGGCGCTTGAGGAGGGTGGCTCCTGGTTCGATGCCGACCTCTGGTCGGCGCTGGCGGGAGCCGGACTGGTGGGGATCGCCCTCGGAGAGGACGTGGGAGGCGGGGGACTCGACGAGGTCGCCCTCGCGGTCCTGCTGCGCGCACAGGGCGGCCACGTGGCGCCGCTGCCCCTTCTCCCCCACCTGGTGGCGTCGCTGGCCCTCGACCGGCTCGGAAGCCCCGAACAGCGCGCAGACCTGCTGCCCGGCTGCGTCGACGGCTCCCGGATCCTCACCGTCGCCGTCCAGGAGTACCTCGCCGAGGACGTGCACCGACCCGGCCTCCGGTTCGAGGAGGGCCGCCTCCACGGCACCAAGATCGTGGTCGAGGGAGTCGAGCAGGCGTCGCAGGCCCTGGTGACTGCCACCGGCGACGCCGGCCCGGGCCTGTTCCTCGTCGACCTGGCCGACGACGGAATCACCCGCACCCCCGGCCGCTCGACGCGCCTCGAGACGGTCTGGCAACTGGACCTAGCCGATGTTCCCTCCGAGCCGGTGGGCGACGCCGGCGGCGTCGACTGGCTGGTCAACCGCCTGATGATGGCCCTCTGCGCCACCCAGCTGGGCGTGACCGAGACGGCCCTGCGCCTCACCGCGGAGTACACCAGCCAGCGGGAGCAGTTCGGGCGTCCGCTGGCGACCTTTCAGGCCGTCACGCAGCGCCTAGCCGACCAGTTCGTCAACGTGGGCGGCATCCGCCTCGCCACGCTGTCGGCAGCGTGGCGGCTCGCCAACGGGCGGGACGCCGGCGAGGATCTGCTCATTGCCAAGTGGTGGGCCTCCGAACGGGCCACCGAGGTCGCCAACGCCACCCAGCACTGCCACGGCGGCATGGGTGTGGCCCGCGACTACCCGCTTCACCGCTACACGCTCTGGAACAAGCACCTTGCCACCTCGCTCGGTGCCGGTACCTCGTCGCTGCGGTCACTCGGCGCCCTTCTGGCCGCCGAGTGACCCTCCCGCGTGCCGATGTCCCACCACGACCTCCTCATCATCGGGGCCGGCTCCGGCAACACCGTGATCGGCCCCGACCACGACCACCTCGACATCGCGATCGCTGAACCCTGGGCGTTCGGCGGCACCTGCATGAACCGTGGCTGCATCCCGTCCAAGATGCTCGTCCACGCCGCTGACCTGGCGGTCGCCGTACGCCACGCCCCGGAGCTCGGCGTACACACCACCTTCGAACGCGCCGACTGGCCCGCCATCCGCGACCGCATCTTCGGCCGCATCGACCCGATCGCCGAGGCCGGACTGGCCTACCGACACGGCTTGGACAACGTGACCGTCTACGAGGCCGAGGCCCGGTTCACCGGTGAGCGCACGCTCGACATCGGCGGCACCGCCGTAGCGGCCGACCAGGTCGTGCTGGCTGCCGGCGCCCGCCCCGTGGTGCCGGACATCCCCGGACTGGCCGGCACGCCCTTCCACACGTCCGACACGGTCATGCGGGTCGACGAACTGCCCGTGCACCTGGTCGTCCTGGGCGGCGGCTACATCGCCCTCGAGATGGCCCACGTGTTCGAGGGCCTGGGCAGTCGGGTGACGATAGTGCACCGTGGCGACCTGCTGCTCCGACGAGCCGACCAGGACGTCCGCCGGCGCATCACCGACCTCTACGCCGGGCGACTCGACGTACGCCTCGAGACGGAGGTCAAGTCCGTCCGGTACGACGGCGCCTACCACCTCGACCTGTCCGGGGGCACGACCCTGGATGCCGATGCCCTGCTGGTCGCCACCGGCCGACGCCCCAACGGCGATCGCCTGGCGCTCGAGGCGGGCGGCGTGGCGCTGGACGCCGACGGCTACGTCACCACCGACGAGTTCCTGCGGACCAGCGCCGAGGGGGTGTGGGCCCTGGGCGACGTCACCAACCCGGCGCAGCTGAAGCACACGGCCAACGCCGAGGCCCGCGTGGTGGCGCACAATCTGCTCCACCCCGCCGACCTGCACGCCATCGACCGCCGGTTCACTCCGTCGGCGGTGTTCGGCCACCCCCAGATCGCCTCCGTCGGCCCCACCGAGCCCGAGTTGGCAGCCGCCGGCCGACCGTACCTGGTCGCGGCACGCGACTACGCCGACACCGCCTACGGCTGGGCCATGGAGGACCGGAGCGGCTTCGTGAAGTTGCTGGCCGACCCCGACAGCCGGCGCCTCCTCGGCGCCCACCTGCTCGGCCCACAGGCGCCCACGCTCGTCCAGCAACTGATCCAGGGCATGGCCCACGACCTCACCGTCGACCAGATGGCCGGCGGGCAGCTCTACATCCACCCGGCCATGCCCGAGGTTGTCGAGCAGGCCCTGCTCGAACTCTGACCGACCAGCCAAGGAGCAAGCAGCATGGAGGAACTGACCGGGAGGGTCGCCGTCATCACCGGCGGCGCCTCCGGCATGGGACGGGCGTTCGCCGACCGCTTCGCGGCGGCCGGCATGAACGTGGTCCTCGGCGACATCGAAGAGCCCGTACTGGCGCAAGCGGTGACCGAACTCGAAGCAACCGGCGCCGAGGTACTCGGTATGCGCTGCGACGTGTCCGACCACGAATCGGTTCTGGCCCTGCGCGATGCCACCTTCGACCGGTTCGGCGCCGCCCACGTGGTCTGCCTCAACGCCGGCGTGGCGGGGGGCGGCACGATCCTGGAGCAGACGGTGAACTCCTGGAACTGGGTGCTCGGCGTGAACCTGTTCGGCATCGTGCACGGCCTCGACGCCTTCCTGCCGGGACTCGTCGAGCAGGACGAGGGGCATGTGCTCATGACCGCCTCGATCGCCGGCCACCTGTCGATCGCCGGGCTGGCGCCGTACAACGCCTCCAAGCACGCCACGGTCACGATCGCCGAATCGCTCTACGCCGAGTTGCAGGAGGCAGGTTCCCGCGTCGGCGTCTCCTGCCTGTGTCCAGGGTTCGTGGCCACCAACATCTTCACCTCGGAGCGCAACCGGCCCGAGGCCCTCCTGGACGCCCCCGTCGAACCTGTCGACCCGGAACGGGAGCTGGCCCGCCAGGCCCTCGTCGAGTGGATAGCCGCCAACGCCCTCGGCGCCGACACCGTGGCAGACCTGGTCCACGACGCCGTCATCTCGGACAACTTCTGGATATTCACCGACGACCAGCACCTCGAAGCGGTTGCCGAACGCCACGGGGCCATCCGGGAGCGCCGCAACCCCGTCACCGGTCGCCTCACCGAGGGCCTCTTCGACTAGCCGCTCCCGGTGGGTGACCGGGAGACGGGTCTCCTGCCGCCTTGACGATTCGACAGGCGGCAGCCGGCAAAACTCCCGGGCAGGACGCGGGCCACAACCTATGCTCGCCGGATGGGCAGCAGCTTCGGGACCCTCTTCCGCGTCGCCACGTGGGGCGAATCGCACGGCGGCGGTATCGGCGTGGTCGTCGACGGGTGCCCGCCGCGCCTGCCCCTGGCCGTGGAGGACCTCCAGGCCGACCTCGACCGTCGTCGTCCGGGCCAGAGCCGTTTGACCACCCAGCGCCAGGAGGGTGACGCGGCCGAGATCCTGTCCGGGGTCTTCGAGGGGCGTACCACCGGAACGCCCATCGGCGTACTCGTCCGCAACGCCGACGCCCGGCCGGAGGCCTACGACCACCTGCGCGACGTATACCGCCCCTCCCACGCCGACTTCACCTATGACGCGAAGTATGGGCACCGCAACCACGAGGGCGGCGGCCGCTCCAGCGCCCGCGAGACCATCGGACGGGTCGCCGCCGGGGCCATCGCCCGACGCCTGCTGGCCGAGGCGTGCGGCATCGAAGTGCTGGCCTGGGTGTCCCAGGTCCACACCATCACCGCCCAGGTCCATGCCTCGACGGTGTCCCTCGACCAGGTCGAAGCCGACCCCACGCGCTGCCCGGACCCCGACGCGGCGGCCGCCATGACCTTTGCCATCGAGGACGCCCGGTCCAATGGCGACTCCCTGGGCGGCATCGTCACGTGTGTCGCCCGGGCCGTTCCCGCCGGACTGGGCGAGCCGGTCTTCGACCGCCTCGAGGCCGACCTGGCCAAGGGCATGCTGTCCCTGCCGGCCGCCAAGGGATTCGACGTGGGCAGCGGCTTCGACTCGGTGTCGATGACCGGCCTGGCCCACAACGACCCCTTCGTGCCGGGTGCCGACGGCCCCGTCGCTGCCGCCAACCGCTCCGGCGGCGTGCAGGGCGGCATCAGCAACGGCGCCGAGGTGGTCTTCCGGGTGGCGTTCAAGCCGACCGCCACCATCAACTCGGCCCAGGACACGGTCGACACCGGCAACAACCCGGTCACACTCGAGGCCAAGGGCCGCCACGACCCCTGCGTACTGCCCCGTGCGGTACCGATGGTCGAGGCCATGGCGCTCCTGGTGCTGGCCGACCACTGGCTGCGCCAGCAGGCGGTCGACGTCCTCGGGCGCTAGCCCCGATCCGATAGCGGACCGGAGCGGCTCGTACACTCGCGACACGCCGAAGAGGAGCAGGTCATGACCGAGACACCCACCACCGTCTCCCTGTACGCCGGCAAACCGATCTACTACGACCTGCCGTCCTTCGCCTCACTCGAGGAGGAGCGCCGGCACCGCAAGGAGCGGCTGGCCGCCGCCTTTCGGATCTTCGGGAAGTTCGGGTTCAACGAGGGCGTGGCCGGGCACATCACGGCCCGGGATCCGGAACACACGGACGCCTTCTGGGTCAACGCCTTCGGTCAGCCCTTCTCCGACATCTCGGTTTCGGACCTGCTGCTCGTGGCCCATACCGGCGAGATCCTCGAGGGCGACTACGCGGTGAACCAGGCGGCGTTCGCCATCCACTCGGGCATCCACATGGCCCGCCCGGACGTGGTGGCCGCCGCCCACTCCCATTCGCTGCACGGCAAGGCCTGGTCGGCGCTGGGGCGCATGCTCGACCCGATCACGCAGGACGCCTGTGTCTTCCACGGCAACCACGTCCTGTTCGACGACTACACGGGTGTGGTCAAAGACCCAGAGGAAGGCAAGCGCATCGCCTATGCCCTCGGCGACAAGGGGGCGGCGATCCTGCGCAACCACGGCCTTCTCACGGTGGGCGGCAGCGTCGACGAGGCCACCTGGCTGTTCGTGACCATGGAGCGGACCTGTCAGGCCCAGTTGCTGGCCGAGGCCGCCGGCACGCCCGTGGTCATGGACGAGGTGGTCGCCGCCGGGACCCACAAGATCGTCGGCAGCGGCCTCGCCGGGTGGTTCAGCGCCCAGCCGCTATTCGACCGGATCCTCCGCGAGCAGCCCGACTTGCGGGACTGACGCCCCGCACCCGCCGAGCACTCAGCCCACGAAGGGCAGGTCGACCACCGTGGCGGGCACCTCCGTGCCTCGCTGGTCGAGCGCAAGCCGTCCGCCCGCCTCCACGTCCGCCGGCAGGAGGGCCAGGGCGATGCCGTGGCCCAGCGTGGGCGAGAAGTTGCCGCTGGTCACCGTGGCGACCAAGGCGCCGGCTCAGGCGGCGTGGGTTGCGAAGAGGCGTTCGATATCGCGCTGGTAGAGGATGCGCACCTGGACGCCGGGCTGCTGCTCGCGAAGTTGCCGGACCTTGCGGTTCTTCCTGGTCACCAGTGACTGACGGAGCGTGGTGACCTCGAGGTACAGGTCGTGGTCCGGCAGGTAGAAGTCGGGGGTGAACGCCGAACGGGGGTTGCCCGCCCTGTCACGCTCCAGGACGAAGGTGCGGGGCTCGTACTCCCAGGCGATGCCGTAGGAGTCGAGCAACTCGGCGACCCGACGCTCGGAGTCGTGGGCGAACTCGACCGGCTCGGGCTCGGGCCGGATCGGGCGGACGTCGGCCACAGCGCTAGTCACCCACCGCCGGGGCGTCCAGAGAGGGTTCGTCATCGTCCTCGGTGGGGAACAACTCGATGATCGTGGCGTCGAGTTCCTCCTTGACACCCGCCAGCGGCAGGATGTTGAGCATCAGGACGCCCTGGCCACGACGCAGCAGGTCCATGGTTCCGTTCTGGTCATGGACGAGAACCGTGTCACCGGTCAGCACGAGGTTCAGCCGGGTGATGTCCTGGTCGAGGGACTCGCCGACGAAGGAGAACACGTCCCGGACCTTCTGGAGCCGGATGCCGGCGTCGACCAGGGTCTTGACGACCTTGAGCTCGAGAAGGTCGCGGTAGGCGTAGCGGCGTCGACTTCCGCTGCCCTGGGCGGCGGCGAGGCTGGGTTCGACCAGATGGGTCCGCGCCCAGTGGTCGAGCTGGCGATAGGTGATACCGACGATCTCGGCGGTGCGCTTGGCGCTGAAGCCCTCGTCGTTGCGGGTGGCGTTGCTCATGGTTCGTCCCTCTCCGCACCGACGCGGACCCGGGCCTTCTCGGCGGCCCGGACGTCGGTGCCCGGTGGATCACACCGGCGGAACTACACCCGTGTGACTTCCACAGGGTAAGGGCCGCCACGCGCGGCGTCAAACATCTGCAGGCGAGGCGGCCAGACGGACGGTCACTCCCCGGCGAAGTCCTCGGGGCTGACCTGGTCGAGGAACTCCCGGAACTCCTCGACCTGCTCCTCGGTGGCGGGAGCCGAACCGCCTTCCTCGGACTCCTCGGGCGGGAGGTAGCCGGCCTCCTCGAGCACATCCTCGGCAGCGAACACCGGTGCCCCGGTCCGCACCGCCAAGGCGATGGCGTCGGAGGGCCGTGACGACAGCACCTGCGGCCCCCCTGGCCCCTGCAGGTGCAACTCGGCGAAGAAGGTGCGATCCCGGAGGTCCGTGACCACCACCTGCTCGAGGCCGATCGAGAAACCATCCAGCATCGCGGCGAACAGGTCGTGGGTCATCGGGCGGGGCGTCTTCTGGCCGGCCAGGGCCAGGTGGATTGCCGCGGCCTCGGGGTGGCCGATAAAGATGGGTAGCAGGCGGCGCCCCTCGGCCTCCTTGAGCAGGACCACCGGCGTGTTGGAGGGCAGGATCTCCTGCACCGCGACGACCCGCATGGCGATCATCCGCCCACGTCCCCGCCACCGGCCGTAGGCCTCGCGCTGGTGCTCACGCGGACAGCCTACTTCCCCCCTCTGAGGCGCTCCGGGCCAGTATCCGGATCTCGGCGACCAGCGAACCGTCGGCCTGTCCCACAGCCGCCTCCAGGTCTGCTTCGAGTTCGACCTGGTCGACCGCCACCACACCGGCCAGGTTGCGGAAGAGTCCACGGTGGTCGAGCCCGTAGCCGACGATGAACGGTTCCTCCAGGACGAAGCCGACATGCTCGACAGGGACCGGGAGCACCCGCCGGTCGGTCCGGTCGAACAGCGCGCAGGTCCGCACCTCGCGTGCCTCGTGGCCCCAGAGGTGACGGAGCAGGAAGTCCAGCCGCAGCCCGGTGTCGACCACGTCCTCGACGAGAAGCACCTGGCGACCCGCCACGTCGATCCCGACATCGCGCGTGAGGCGTACCCGGCCGCTGTCGGGGGCGAATGCGCTTAGGGAGAGGAAGTCCACCTGGAGTGGTCGGTCCACCGCCCGCACCAGGTCCGCCATGAACGGCAGGCAGCCGCGCAGGACACCCACGACGACGGCATCGTCCTCGAGGACGGCGGTGAGTTCGTCGCCCAGTTCAGCGATCCGGGCCTGGAGGTCCTCGGCGCCGAGGAGCAGGCGGGGTGGGGCCACGGGCCTAGTCGCCCGCGTCGTGGCGGCCGGCGGACAACTGCGGGTGGCAGGGTCGCAGGAGCGGCACGGCCCTAGTCACCCAGGCCGCCGAGGGAGCGGCGCAGCAGGAGTTCCCGCAGGCGACTGCCGGCCTCGACCAGCTCGTCGAGTTGGCTGCGCACCTGGCGGCGGGAGCGGTCGTCGTCACGGACCCTCGGTAGTAGCGCCTGTTCGAGGACCCCGGCCTCCCGCTGCGCCCCCACGAGGAACATACGCAGGTGGCGGGCGTCGACACCGAGCTCGAGGAAACGGGCCGCCAGGCGGACCACGAGGAGGGCCTCGTCGTCGTAGACGGAGGCCGAGCCGGCCTCGTGGGCGACGACCAGGCCGAGGCGCTCCAGGTGCATGACCACCGACGGGTCGACGTCGGCCGCAGACGCCAGCTCCTCCCGGGAGACGCTGACCGAGCCCACAATCCGGCGGGAACGGGCACGCTCCCGGAAGGGGGTCACGTCGGACTCGTCGAGGGGCTGGTCGGTCTCGGGGACCCGGCCACCGGTGTCCTCCAGCACCTCGCGGATCACCTTGAGGGGAAGGAAGTGTTCCCGCTGCTGGCGCAGCACCCAGCGCAGCAGGTCGACGTCGTCAGGGCTGAACTGCCGGTAGCCGGACGGCGTCCGTCCGGGCTCGACCAGGCCCTGCGCCTCGAGGAAGCGGATCTTCGAGACCGTGACATCCGGGAACTCCTCCACCAGATGGTCGATGACCTCACCGATCGTCAGTGTGGCGCCCACCGTGGAGGCCGCGGACCGCTCGTCCCCGTGTGCCGTCATGGCCCTGCGTCAGTCCGCGGTGCCGTGGAAGAACACCAGGCGGAACCGCCCCACCTGGACCTCGTCGCCGTCGTGCAGCAGGGCGCGCTCGATGCGCGCCCGGTTCACGTACGTGCCGTTCAGCGAGCCGGTGTCATGAACGGTGTAGCGGTCGCCGTCCCGGCGGACCTCGGCGTGGCGACGCGAGACCGTGACGTCGTCGAAGAAGATGTCGGCCTCACCGTGACGGCCCAGCGTGGTCAACTCGGCCTCCAGCCCGTAGCGGGCGCCGGCCTTGGGTCCCGTCTCGACGACGAAGAGTCCGCAGTCGTGCGGGAAGCGGGCCCGGTCCTCCTCGTGGGGCAACTCCGACTCGAGCTCGAAGGCGTCGGTGGCCTCGTCGGTCGCGTCCCGCAACTGGTGGCCGCACGAGGCGCAGAAGTTGGCGCCGCTCGTGTCGGCCCGTCCACAGCCCGGGCAGGTCGTCCCGGTCATGGTCACGCCTCGATCAGCGCGGTATAGGCGCCGGCGGTGAGGAGGTCGTCCAGTTGGGCCGGGTCGGCCAGTTCGAGGTCGCAGATCCACCCGTCGCCGTAGGGATCCTCGTTGATCCGCTCCGGGGCGGACTCGAGCTCGTCGTTGACGGCGACCACCGTGCCGGTCAGCGGCGCGAAGAACTCGGAGACCGACTTGGTGGACTCGACCTCGCCGAACACGTCACCAGCGGCGACTCTGGCACCCACCGCCGGCAGGTCGACGAAGACCACGTCCCCGAGGGCGTCCTGGGCGTATTCGGTGATGCCGACGCGGACCCGGCCACCCTCTTCGACCCGGACCCACTCGTGGTCGGTCGAATACCGGAGCTCCAGAGGCACATTCATGCGTCCGAACCTACACAATGCGCCGCCCGCGTCGGGGGCTGGCAGGGGCGGTCAGCCCGGCGCGCCTTCACGGCCCTCCCGAAGGGCGCGCAGGCCCGCGGGCACGTAGCCGAGGGCGGCCCACAAGGCGATCAGCAGGCCGGGGATGGCGAACACCCAGGCAGCCACGGCGAACCCCGGACGGCCCGGGATGGTCGACTCGCCGGCGAGGAAGCACGGGAAGGCGAACAGCAGGGCGAAGGTGCCGGTCTTGCCCCACCAGGTCACGTCGATCCGGCGCGCCCCTAGGCCGGCCAGCAGGAGTGCGGCAAGTCCGACGAGCACCTCCCGGGCGAGCGCCACCACGCCGAACCAGATGGGGACCGACCCGTCGATGATCATCGCCGGAGCCGCCACGACGAGGAGCAGCCGGTCAGCGGTGGGATCGAGGACCTTGCCGATCTCGGAGACCTGGTCGAAGCGACGGGCGATCCAGCCGTCGACCCAGTCTGTGGCGCCGAGGGTCCCCAGCAGGAGCGCCGCCGACGTGCGGTCCTCGGCGGCGAAGAGCAGCCAGACGAACCAGGGGATACAGGCGATCCGGAGAACGCTGATGAGGTTGGGCAGGGTCCACACCGCCTGCCAGCCAGTCCGCACGGTGTAGGTCGGGGCCTCCTCACTCGTCACGGGCGAGAGCCTACGATGGGCTCTCCCCCAACGAACGACGCCGGGAGCCGCGATGCCCACCATCTTCACCCGCATCATCGAGGGGGAGATCCCCGGCCGGATCGTCTGGCGTGACCACGTGTGTGTCGCCATGGTCGACATCCGGCCCCTCAACCGGGGTCACGTCCTCGTCATTCCCGTGGCCGAGGTCGACCGCTGGACCGATCTGTCGGCCGAGGTGGCGGCCCACTGCACGGAGGTGGCACACGCCGTCGGCAACGCCCAGCAGGCGGCCTTCTCCCCCGCCCGGGTGGGGCTGATGGTCGCCGGCTTCGAGGTTCCCCACACCCACCTGCACGTGGTGCCGATCGACCACATGGGACACCTCGACTTCGCGCAAGCCGACACCGACGCCGACCCGGACGACCTCGACGCGGTGGCGGACATCCTCCGGGAGGTGCTGCGGGCCGCCGGTCACGAGCAGGTGGTCTGAGCGCCTGGGCAGGCTCGGGGTCAGTCGGATGGTCCCGGTGGCGTCCCGCTAGGGGGCCAGGACCCAGACGTACACGCCCTCCTCGGCGTAGCGCTCCTCGAAGTCCAGCATGACCAGCACGCCGCCGAAGCCCCGGACGCTCGAGCGGGGCCAGCCCGCCGAGGCCTCGTCGAAGATCACCACGTCGATCCCGTCGACCATCTCGGGGTCGGGCAGGATCGGCTCCATGACGTCCAGCACGTAGGCCTCGGTGCGTTCCGCCACCAGGGGAAAGACCGCCGGTGCCGCCAGCACCCGGTCCCAGCGTTGGACCTCGTCAACTGCTGCCAGGCGGGCGTGGTCGACCGCGTCCCGCCGACCCCAGTCCCAGGGCTGCTCGTAGGGCGACGAGGCAGCGTCCCGCACGAAGAACACCGTGGCCGTCAGCACGAGGACGCTCAGGATCCGGCGATCGACGAGCACCCGGCTGACCCCGAGCCTGCCCAGGCGCTGGAGCGAATAGGCGGTAGCGATCAGCACGAATGGCAGGGTGGCCACGTCCTGCTGCGGGTTCCCGAGGCCGGCGTCGGGCACCTCGGCAACCAGGTAGAGGCCGAACAGCGGGAGGATGGGCAGTAGGTAGCGGGGACGGATCAGGGGCAGGAACAGAGCCGGTGCCAGCAGCAACAGCGTCTTCTCGAAGGCCACCCGGTCGGCGAGGTGCCCGAGGACGCTGAAGGGGTCGCTCAGCATGCCGGCGAGCACGCCGGGCAGCGTGTCGCCATAGGCGGCGAAGGCGCCCAGATGCGGGTACTCGTCGTTGCCCAGCGCGGGCTGCACGACGAGGGCCATCGCCACGAACCAGGCCGTTCCGGCCCCGGCGAGGGTCCAGCCGGGGAGTCGCTGGTCCTCGAGCACCAGCAGCAGCCCCAGCGCACCGAGTGCCAGTCCCAGGTCGGCCCGTGCGGTCACCACCACCAGCGACAGGAGTGCGAGGCGGACCCACTGTCCCTTCCGGGCGGCGATGTAGGCGACCAGAAGCGCCGGCAGCGCCAGCGCCTCGGTGTGGAAGCCGGCCAGGTTCAGGTTGTGGACGGAGGGGTGCAGGGCGTAGACGGCGATCAGGGCACTGGAGCCGCCGATACGGAGATTGCCCGGCCCGCGGGCGATCCGCCAGATCGGCACGACCGGGAGCGACAGGGCCAGCGCCTGGAGCACCAGCAGTGTCTCGGCGGTCGGCAGGAATCGGGCGAGCAGGGCCACGGGAATGAAAAGGAAGGAGGCCTGGACGGCGAACAGGTCCAGGCCCAACTCCGAGACGACGGGCGGGCGGCCTCCCTCCAGCAGGTGGATGGCCTGGAGGGGGATGCCGATGCCGGCGCCGAGGCCCAGGTCCCGGTGGCGGGCAAGGGCCAGCAGCGACAAGGTCACGAAGAGGACGAGTCCCACGATCCACGGCAGAGAGCGGTCGACGCCGGGGGTCTCCAGTCGCGCCTGACCGCGCAACATGGCCATGTCGAGCCTGCGCCGGGCCTCCTGGACGCGGACGGTCACGTGCTCGCCGGTCCAGTCATCGGCCCAGCCGGGACGCCTGGGTCGCTGGCTCACCGGAGCATCTCCGCCTCGGGGGCCTCCAGGGGATCGGCCAGGTGCCGGCCCTTGTTCCGTGGATTGCCCACGGCGAGTCCGACGGGGTGTCGTGCCAGCAGCCCGCCGGGGGCGGACGTCAGCATCGCCGACAGGGCGGCTGGGTCGTCGTGGCCTGGGTCGAGCCAGGTGTCCCAGGCATCTGCGGGCAGGAGGGCCGGCATGCGATGGTGGATCGGAGCCAGGTCCTCGTTGGCCGGGACGGTGATGACCGTGCAGGTGCGCACCTGCGACTCGTCTCCACCGTTACCACCGTGGAGCTCCCAGAGCCCGGCCAGCACGAGGGGGTCGCCATCGTCTCGCCGCACGTACCAGGGCTGCTTCTTCGCGCCGCTGGCGGGGGTCGGCGGACCCCACTCGTAGAAGCCGTCGATCGGGACGAGACATCGGCGGCACTTGAAGGCGGCTCGGAACGAGGGCTTCTCGGCGACAGTCTCGGCCCGGGCGTTGAACATGCGGTCACCGACCGAAGGGTCCTTGGCCCAGGACGGCACGAGTCCCCAACGGGCGGTGCCGAGGAGACGGGTGGTGGGCTCCACGTCGGCCTGCTCCCAGACCAGTGGGAGGCGGCCCCGGGGCGGCACATTGTGGTCGGGTCCGTCCAGGACGGCGACGACCTCGTCCGCCCCCAGGTACTCGACCAACTCCTCGGGCGTGGCGCTGGTGACGACCCGGCCGCACATGTGCCACACGGTACCGGTCCCCCACCGTTCGTCCGGGCCACGCCGGCGGCCCGGCCGGCCTCAGCGCATGGTGCAGGAGCCGGTTCGGCCCTCGCCGAGGTCGACGGTGAGCACGTCCCCCTGGCCGCCGCCGAAGGTGGGCACGAGGACCGAGGCCTCCCCCGCCGGCACGGCGATGGTGCCCCGCAGGGCCAGGACCTCCCAGCCGGGGGCGTCGAACTCGAGGCCCACGCGGATGCCCTCGGCCCAGCCGATGCCGCCCTCGACCAGTTCGACCTCACGCTGTGGTATCTCGATGGCGAGGATCAGGGCGTCGTCCCCGAGGCAGGTCACCGTCGCCCGACGGCCTGCCAGACCCGGGGGACACACCCCATCCTCCTCGTGCAGGACCACGTCGAGGGGACGGAGGAGGTGGGTCACCACCGACGCCCGGATACAGGTTGCCGTCGTCCATCCGACCGGGCCGACCAGCGCCACCTGGCCGCCGTCGTGCTGGAGGACCGAGGCGGTGACGCTCCCGGGGGCCAGGGGCAGCGCGCCGTCGTCGACGGTGAGTCGGATGCGGTCCTCGAGAGCGCCATCCCCCGCCGCCACCGCTACCAGCCGGTCGACGGCGGTGGTCAGCAGCGGCTCGGCAACCGGCGGGCCGCCGGCCACCGGGGCCGCCGGGTCGCCTAGGTCCCGAGTGGCCTCGGCGGCAGCGAAGCGCAGGGCCCGGTCGGAACGGTCCTCGGGCTGATCCTCCAAGGCAATGCCGACCAGGACCGCGCCGACCACGACGGAGGCGAGGACCGCCAGGACCGCCAGCGCCCGGCGTCGCACCCCCAGCTTGATCGAGCGTTCGATGGCGGCCTCGTCCCGGCGCTCCGCACGCGACCGAGGCCCGAACGCCTCGGTCCGGTCGCCGCCAGCCAGGAGGGACGCCCAGGTGGCCACGGTCTCCTCGGGGAACCGCAGGGCCAACTTGGCGAACGCCTCCTCCTCGTCCGGGCCGAACAGCAGGAGCAGGTCGTTCTCGCGCGCCAGGTCGACTGGGTCGTCGTGGTGTTCCAGGGGCCGGTCGCCGGCCAGCCGCAGGAGGAACGCCCGGATCTGGCGATTGGCCTCCCGTTCGCCCCAGCGTGGCCCGGTCTCCACCTCGAGGTCGGCGATCGGTGAGGCGGCCTCGCGCCGCGCCCGGAAGAAGCGACTTCGCCGGTCGCGGTGCTCGTCCGAGACCTCGGTGCCGTCGGTCGTGGGCCGCTCGACCCGCGGTTCGGTGGATCCGACCCCGGCCACGGGGTCGTCGGGATCCTGCACGTCCTGCTGCTCGTCGTTCATCGCCACCCGGTTCGCTCCACGGGCGAGAGGCTAGGCAACGCGGGGTGCCCCATTCGGGCACCCCGGCCGTCGCTACCATCGCCGCCGGTGCCACGCTTCTTCGCCTCCTCCATCCTCTCCTACCGGTTCCTCCTCGGACTCCTGGTGCTCGCGCTTCTCGGCTGTGCGCAGGAGGAGATGCGGGCCAGCGGGGCCTCGGGCGGCACCCTCTCCCGGTCCACGAGCACGACGGCGCCTCCCGCCAGCACCACGACCACCACTTCCCCGCCGACCACGACCACGACCACGACCACGACCACGACCACCACTTCCCCGCCGACCACGACCACGACCAC
>DEAL01000031.1:25184-33734 GCA_002346745.1 Candidatus Neomicrothrix sp. UBA2983
ACCACGACCACCACTTCCCCGCCGACCACGACCACGACCACAACCACCACGCCTGACATCGGGATCTGGCCCCTCAGCTTCGAGGATCCCCGCGGCGACACCTTCTCCGGCTTCCAGGCCGACATCGACCGGGGTGACCCCCTCCAGCGCCTGGAGCGCTTCTGCCTTCCGAGCGATGCGGCGACGGTGACACTGCGTGCCACCGAGCCCGGCATCACCGAGGACGCCGTGCAGGTGGTGCACCTCCGCACCCGGCTCGAGGACTATGCCCGGATCGGCTTCGACCTCCCGGTCGGCGACGTCGCCGACATGGTCGAGGCGTTCGTCGGCATCCTCAACGACGAGTGTGGCGGCATCCACGGCCGCCGACTCGACCTGCGGACCGTCGAGGTAACCGCTCTCGGGGGTGGCGGCATCGACATCGACACCCTCCGGAGCGCCGCCTGCCTCGAGGTCGTCGACGAACACGACGCCGTGCTCGTGCTCGACCTGACCGGCCTCCAGGGGTCAGCGCCGCCCTGCCTGGCGGGAACCGAGCGGACGCCACTCATCACGACCGAGCCGCATTCCTCCGACGACCTGCGCGCCGCCCGGGGACGCCTGCTCAGCACGGCCATCGCAAGCGACACCCAACTCGAACTGGCGGCCCGCGCCGCTGCCGAGCAGGGCCTGCTGGAGGGGCAGGTCATCGCCGCCGTCGTGTCGGACACCCCGGGCCACGCCGAGGCGGTCACGGACGGCCTGCTCGAGACCCTCGACGACCTCGGACTCGAAGCGGCGGTCCACCCCGTCGGCTGCGAGGGGACGACCTCCTGCTGGGTCGGCCTCGAAGCGGCGGTCAGCCGGATGGTCGAGAACGGGACCACGGTCGTGTTCCCAGTCCTCAATGCCGTGTCACTGCCGGGCCTGGTGACGGAGATGCTCCGTCAGGACCTGCCCCGCCCCCGCTTTGTGCAGACCGGCCTCAACGGCCAGTCCGGCGACCTCGCCGCCGCCCACGTCATTGCCTTCGGGGGTCCGGACGCCGGGGCCTACTACGACGGGGCGTTCATCGTGGATGCTGCGGACACGGGCGTGTGGCGCCTCTCGGAGCCGGCCGACCAGGGCCACCCCGACCCGTTCGCCGAGATGTGCAATACCGAATACGCGAGGGTGGCTGGCGTCGAACCGGCTGATCCCACGGACCCGTCGAGCGGCGCCTACCAGTCGACGGCCGAGGCCTGCGCCCTGGTCCGGATCGCCGCGAGGGTGCTGCGCGACGCCGGTGCCAACCCCCGGCAGGCTGACGTCAACTGGACGCTGTACCGCCTCGACGAGGTGGACCTGCCCCGGATGCTGCCGACCTCGTCGTCGCGCCGCAAGAACGACCTGCCCGACGTGGTGCGCGTACTCGAGTACCAGTACCCGTGCCGACTCGGCTCCGGCACTGGCGCCACGGGGGACGATCCGGGCGGCTGCATCGTCCCGTCCGGCGACTGGCAGGTGTTCCGCTGAGGCGGTGGCCGACCCGCCCGTCGGTCTTCTGTCAGGGGCGGATCTCGTAGTAGAGGTTCGTGGGGTCGTCGACGGCGTGCTGAACGAAGTGGGTGAAGCCGGCCTCGCTGGTCATGCCCTCGAGGGTCACCGGGTCGAGGCCGAGGGTGCCGAGGCCGAGTCCATCGGACGTCGACATGGCCGAGGCCATGCAGGTGGCGACGGAGGTGGCGTACATCATGGCCAGTACCGGGTTACGCAGGTTCTTCCCCCACTCGTTCGAGGAGCGGATCTCCTTGACCAGCCAGGTGCCGTCGGGAGCGATGGCACCGCGGATGGCGGCCATGGCCAGGTCCGGGCGGGGCATGTCGTGGAGGCAGTCGAGGGTCATGACCAGGTCCACGTCGCCGGTGGCCGGCAGGTCCTCGCCGCCAGCCAGGTGGATCGCCACGTTCTCGCTTCCGGCGAAGCGCTTCCGGGCAGCCGCGACCGCCCGCTCGGAGACGTCGTAGCCGGCGAAGGTGGACGCCGGGAAGGTGTCGGCGAGGAGCTCCAATGCCAGTCCGGTCCCGCAACCCACGTCGACCACGGTCGCGCCGGCCGAGAGTTTCTCGGCCACGCCGTCGAGCAGCGGGATGACCACCGGTACGAGCAGTGCTCGGGCCATCGGCGCCAGCATCGCCTCGACATGTTGCTCGGAGCCCTCCCCCTGGTCGTCGTAGGTCAGGCCGATGCCGTTCTGGAAGGACTCGGCCAGCGCGTCCGCGACCGCCGGGTCACGCAGGCTCCGGAACACGCCGGCGGCGTAGGTGGGGGTGTCGCTGCGGGCCAGCACGGTGGCGGCCTCGGGTTCAAGGAGGAAGGTCTCGCCGTCCTCGCTGGCAAGCAGCTGTGCGGCGGCCTGGCCCCGCAGCCACTCGCGCAGCCAGCGCTCGTGCAGCCCCGTGGCGGCAGCGAGGTCGCCGGAGGTGACGGGTCCGGCCCCGTCAAGGGCCTCGTAGAGGCCCAGCCGGGTGCCGAGGTGGATCATGAGGGCGACCATCTCACCCTGCTTGTAGCCCCACGTGGTCAAGGCGTACCTGCCGACCAGGTCCGGGTCGAGTGTCTGCTGCTCGCCGGTCACTTTGGGTCCCCCTTGTCCGCCGGATCAGGAGCGACCCTAATCTTCGGGCGGGGCCGACTACCCGTCGGAGGAACTCAGTCCGGAAGCCGGACCCAGATGCCGTCGGCGTCCTCCCGGCAGGGGTGCACGCCGATGTCGCCCTTGCGGTCGCGGCGGCCGGTCATCCCCGCCTTCCAGCCTTCCCCAGTGGTGGTGAACCGCCAGAAGTGGGTGAGGCAGACCAACTCCTCGCCGTCGACCGCCCCTTCGCTGCCGAGGTGGGACCACTGATGCGGGCAGCGGGCCTCCATCACGCAGGGCCGGCCGTCGGCGGTGCGCCAAACAACGACCTCCTCGGCGCCGAGCGTGGACTCGGCGATCGTTCCGGCGTCCAGGGTGGCGGCCCCGTCGGCGTCGAGGACCCGGAGCCACTCCCGGTCGCCCGACGCCGCTGCGGTCATGGGCTCAGACGTCGAGGTAGCGGGTGACCGCGATGGCCGAGCCGACCATGCCGACGGCCCCGCCGAGGATCAGCAGCCAGATGCTCGTGTCCCAGACGTAGCCGTCGGGGACGGCGAACCCACGGAACAGCGGCACGGCGTCGGACTCCTGGAAGAAGGCCAGCACCTCGTTGTCGACGACGAACAGGGCCGGGATGGCGAGGGCGGCGCCGATGAGGCCGTGGATGGTGCCCTCCAGCATGAACGGGATCCGGATGAACCAGTTGGTGGCGCCCACCAGCTTCATGACCTCGATCTCCTGGCGTCGGGCGCCGATGGCCGTGAAGACCGTGTTGAGGATGAGCAGCGCCGACACGCCCACGAGCACGACGGCGGCGATCAGCAGCGCCTGGCTGACCCGGGTGGAGAAGTCGTCGATCTGGCGGATGGCCTCGGTGGCCGTGGCGACCTCGCGTACCCCCGGTTGGGCCGAGAACTGGCGGGCCAGCTCGTTGACGTTGGCCGCCGAGCGGTCGGTGGGGACGATCCGGTACGACGGCGGCATGACATCGGGGGTGACGCTCTCGACCAGTTCGGGCTTGTCGGCGAAGAGGGTCTCGAACTCGTCGTAGGCGGCCGCCTTGTCGATGTAGTCGTAGGACTCGATGGTCGGACTGGTGTCGAGGACGTGCCGGATGGCCGCGTCCTGGTCGAGGTCGGCGTCGGGGTTCATGAAGACGATGAACTCCACGCCCTCCTGGAACTGGGCGGTTGCCCGCTCGGCGCCTTCCCGGATCATCAGGGAGGCGCCAACGAGGCCCAGCGACACGGCGACCGTGAGGATGGCGGCCAGCGTTAGGCTGAGGTTCCGCCAGATGCTGAGGACGGTCTCGCGCAGGTAGTACCAGAGCCGGTACACGTCAGCGCTCCCCGAGTCCGGGCGTCATGGCTCGCACGTCAGCGCCCCGCTCCCGACGGTTCACTCGTAGACCCCGCGGGACTCGTCGCGCACGACGACGCCCCGGTCGAGTTCGATGACCCGACGGCGCATGGTGTCGACGATGCCGCGGTCGTGGGTCGCCATCACGACCGTGGTGCCCGAGCGGTTGATGCGGTCGAGGAGGCGCATGATCCCGACCGACGTCGAGGGATCCAGGTTGCCGGTGGGCTCGTCTGCGAGGAGGATCAGGGGGCGGTTGACGAACGCCCTGGCGATCGACACCCGCTGCTGCTCGCCGCCTGAGAGTTCGTCGGGGAACCGCTCGGCCTTGGTCGAGAGGCCGACCAGTTCCAGGATGGCGGGGACCTGCTTGCGGATGACGTTGCGCGGCCGGCCGATCACCTCGAGGCCGAAGGCCACGTTCTCGGCAACGGTCTTCTTGTTCAGCAGCTTGTAGTCCTGGAAGATGTACCCGATCTCGCGACGCAGGTACGGCACCTTCCAGCTGCGCAGGGCGCCGATGTCCTTGCCGGCCACCATGATCCGGCCAGAGTCGGCGACCTCCTCGCGGTTCAGGAGGCGGATGAACGTCGACTTGCCCGAGCCCGAGGGGCCGACCAGGAACACGAACTCGCCGCGCTGGATCTCGGCCGAGACCTCCCGCAGGGCCGTGACGCTGCCCTTGTAGACCTTCGAGACACCCTCGAGGCGGATCATCCGAGCGCTCCGCTGCGCAGGGCCGACGGCTGGTTCCGGCAGGTCATGTGCGGCACGGCGGGCACGGTACCAGAGCGCCCCCCGCCGGTCGCGGCGCCTCCGCGGCCAGACCCCGGCCCGACCCGATCAGGCGCCGGCCCGGGCCCAGCGCAGGTAGGCCTCCATGAAGCCGTCGAGGTCGCCGTCGAGAATCCGCTCGACATCGCCGACCTCGTGCTCGGTGCGCAGGTCCTTCACCATCTGGTAGGGCTGCAGCACATAGGAGCGGATCTGGCTGCCGAAGTCGACGTCGCGCTGTTCACCGCTGACCGCCGCCAGTTCCTCCTCGCGCTTCTGGCGTTCGAGGTCGAGCAGCTTGGCCGCCAGCATCTGCATGGCCCGGTCCTTGTTCTGGTGCTGGCTGCGCTCGTTCTGGCAGGACGTCACCAGCCCGGTGGGCAGGTGGGTGATGCGCACTGCCGAATCGGTCACGTTGACATGCTGTCCGCCGGCCCCCGAGGAGCGGTAGGTGTCGATCCGCAGGTCGCCCTCCTCGATCTGGATCTCGTCGCCGACGTCCTCGACGAAGGGGACGACATGCAGCGAGGCGAAGGCCGTCTGGCGCTTGGCCTCCTTGTTGAACGGCGAGATGCGGACCAACCGGTGGACGCCGCGTTCGCCCTGGAGTAGGCCGTAGGCGTAGCGGCCCCGGATGATGAACTCGGCGGAGCTGAGGCCCGCCTCGGTCCCCTCGGAGACGGCGACCGGCTCCAGCGAGAAGGCGCGCTTCTCGGCCCAGCGGGAGTACATGCGCAGCAGCATCTCGGCCCAGTCCTGGGCGTCGGTGCCGCCGGCTCCTGACTGGATGTGGCAGACGGCGTCGCCGGCGTCGTATTCGCCCGAGAAGAGGGACCGCAGTTCGAGCGCGTCCATCCGCTCCTCGAGGTCGGCGAGGGCCCCCTCGATCTCGTCCTCCAGCGAGTCGTCGCCCTCCTCGGCGGCCAGTTCGGCCAGCGTCTCGGCATCTTCGAGGCGGGCGGCCAGGTCGGCGTGTAGGTCGAGGTCCTCGATGACGCCGGAGAGTTCCTGCTGGACGCGGCGGCCGCGTTCCTGGTCGTTCCAGAGGTCGGGGTCGGCCATCTCGGCCTCGAGGGAGCCCCGCTGGGACACCAGGTCGTCGATGCGGAGGTAGCCGGCGGCCTCGTCGAGGCGGCGCCGGAGCGCGTCGAGTCGTGGGGTGAAGTCCTGCATGTCGGATATGGCGGTCAGCGACCGTGGCAGTGCTTGAACTTACGGCCCGAGTCGCAGGGACAGGGGGCATTGCGCGGCGTGTTGTCCCATTCGGTGTTGACCTTCTGGACCGGCTTCACCGGTGCCTCCTCCACTCGGGCGGGGGCACCGGCCGCGGCGGCCACCGCTGTGGCGCTGCCGACGGGTCCCTCGGGGCCGCTGGTCTGCAGGTCCTCGGGCGCGCCGCCCTCGTTGTCGGCGACGCGCACCTGGATGCGCATGACGTAGCGCAGGAAGTCGGCGCCGATGAGGTCGGTGAGGTGGCCGAAGAGCTCGAAGCCCTCCCGCTGCCACTCGGTGGTGGGATCGCGCTGGCCCATGGCCCGCAGGTGTATGCCCTCCCGGAGGTGGTCCATCTCGTAGAGGTGCTCCCGCCAGCGCTGGTCGATGATGCGCAGCATCACCTGCCGTTCGACCTCCCGCATAGTCTCGTCGCCCAGCTCGGCCTCACGCCCCTCGAAGCAGGTAGTGGCATCGTCGACGAGGCGTCCGGCCAGGTCGACGATGTCGCCGATGTGGCGCAGCTCGTCGGCGCCGATGCCCAGTGGCCAGAAGCCGTCCAGTTCGGTATGGAGGCCGTCGAGGTCCCACTCCTCGGGGTGCTCGGCGGCACAGAAGGTGTCGAGGGCGGCGTCCACCACCCGGGCAGTCACCTCGAGCACCTCGTCGCGCATCTCGGCACCGTCGAGGACCCGGTCACGCAGGCGGTAGATGACCCGCCGCTGCTCGTTCATGACCTCGTCGTACTTGAGGACGTTCTTGCGGACCTCGGCGTTCTTCTGCTCGACGGTGGTCTGGGCACGCTCGATGGCCTTGGTGACCATCTTCGACTCGATCGGGACGTCCTCGGGCAGTGCCCGGTCCATGAGGCCGCCGGCCATGCCCGAGGAGAAGAGCCGCATCAGGTCGTCCTCCAGCGAGAGGTAGAAGCGGCTCTCCCCGGGATCGCCCTGGCGACCGCTACGGCCACGCAACTGGTTGTCGATGCGGCGACTCTCGTGGCGCTCGGTGCCGAGGACGTAGAGCCCCCCGGCACTGAGCACCTCCTCGCCCCTCGCCTCGCAGTCGGAGGTGAAGCGGGGCAGCAGCGAGGCCACCTTGGCGTGCCCCTCCGGACTGTCCGGGTCGACCCCGCCGGCGCGGACCTCCCGGGCGGCCATGTTCTCGGGATTGCCGCCGAGGAGGATGTCGACGCCGCGGCCGGCCATGTTGGTGGCGACGGTGACCGCCCCGGGACGCCCAGCCTGGGCGATGATCTCGGCCTCCCGGAAGTGCTGCTTGGCGTTGAGCACCTCGTGGGCGACGCCGCGCTTGTCGAGCGCCCGCGCCAACTGCTCGGACTTCTCGACCGAGATGGTGCCGACGAGGACCGGCTGGCCGGCCTCGTGGCGGTCGACGATGTCGTCGACGACGGCCTCGAACTTGCCGGCCTCGCTCTTGTAGATGAGGTCAGGGGCGTCGTCGCGGACCAGCGGCCGGTTGGTGGGGATCGGGACCACCTGCAACTGGTAGATCCCGGCCAGCTCGGCCGCCTCGGTCTCGGCGGTGCCGGTCATGCCGGCGAGCTTGTCGTAGAGGCGGAAGTAGTTCTGGAGGGTGATCGTGGCGAGGGTCTGGTTCTCCTCCTTGATCGCCACCCCCTCCTTGGCCTCGACCGCCTGGTGGATGCCGTCGGACCAGCGCCGGCCCTCGAGTACCCGGCCGGTGAACTCGTCGACGATCCGGACCTCGCCGTCCTTGACGATGTAGTCGCGGTCGCGCAGGTACAGCTCCTTGGCCTTGAGGGCGGCCTGCATCTGGTGGACCAGGTTGGCGGATACCTGGTCGTACAGGTTCTCGACGCCGAGGGCGGCCTCGACGGCGTGCACGCCGGCCTCGGTGGGGGCGACGATTCGCTTCTCCTCGTCGAAATCGTAGTGGACGTCCCGCCGGAGGCCCCGGACGACAGCGGCGAAGCGCTGGTACAGGGCCACGGCGTCGCTGAGGCGACCGCTGATGATGAGTGGTGTCCGTGCCTCGTCGATGAGGATGGAGTCGACCTCGTCGACGATGCAGTAGGCGTGACCCCGCTGGACCTTGCCCTCGAGGGTCATCGCCATGTTGTCGCGCAGGTAGTCGAAGCCCAGTTCGTTGTTGGTGCCGTAGGTGATGTCGGCGGCGTAGGCGAGGCGTTTGGCCGTTGCATCGCGGACCTCTGGCACGACCAGCCCGACCTCGAGGCCCAGCCAGCGGTGGATCTGACCCATCCACTCGGAGTCCCGGGTGGCGAGGTAGTCGTTGACGGTGCAGAGGTGCACACCCCGACCGGTGAGCCCGTTGAGGTAGGCGGGCAGTGTGGACACGAGGGTCTTCCCCTCGCCGGTACGCATCTCGGCCACCCAGCCCAGGTGGAGGGCGACGCCGCCCATGAGCTGCACGTCGTAGTGGCGCTGCCCGATAACACGCGAGGCGGCCTCGCGCACGACGGCGAACGCCTCGACCAGGAGGTCGTCGAGTTCCTCGCCGTTGTCGTGGCGCTGACGGAACTCCGCGGTCTTGGCACGCAGGGCGTCGTCGGAGAGGGCGACGATCTCGGGCTCGATGGCGTTGATGTCGGGGACGATCGCCTC
>DEAL01000029.1 GCA_002346745.1 Candidatus Neomicrothrix sp. UBA2983
AACCAGTCCCGCAACGGCAAGCCCGGAACCAACGGCTCGAACGGCGGCCCCAACCGGAAGGCCCGCCGAGCCCACCTCCAGCGCGGAGCAGCCTGACCCCCCCCATCGTCCGGCACCCCCAACGGCTAGATTGCCCGCCGGCACATCGCCGGCGCGTCGAAGACCACGAGGGGGCACGCCGTGAAGGTCACCGAGGTCCACGTCTTCCAGCACGACCTCCCGGTCGTCGATCCGCCCTACACGATGGCGACGCAGTCCGTGTACTCGCTCGACACCACCATCGTGATGGTCGTCTGCGATGACGGCACCGTCGGCTACGGCGAGACCTGTCCGCTTGGCAGCACCTACCAACCCCAGCACGCCCTTGGGGCGAGGGCCGCGATCACCGAGGTGGCCCCCTCGCTCCTCGGCCTCGACCCCACACTCCACGGGCAGGTCAACTCGGCCATGGATGCCGCCCTGCTCGGCCACGGCTACGCCAAGGCCGCCCTCGACGCCGCCTGCTGGGACCTGGCTGGCAAGGCCCACGGCGTGCGGGTGTGCGACCTGCTCGGCGGCGCCACCCGGGAACGGCTTCCCGCCTACCACGTGGTTGGCCGGGTCCCCGCCGACGAGGCTGCCGAGACGGCGGCCCGCCTTCTGAGCGAGGGCTACACCCGACTCCAGGTCAAGGTCGGCGGGCGGACCGTCGAAGAGGACATCGCCGCCATACGGGCCGTCGACGCCGTCCGACCCCCCGGCGTGCGCCTCGTCGCCGACGCCAACCGGGGCTGGCAGGTCCCCGAGGCCATCCAGGTCTCCCAGGCCTGCCGCGACGTGGTCCTCACCATCGAGCAGCCCTGCAACTCCTACGCCGAACTGCGCGCACTGGTCGGGAAGCTGTGCCACCCGATGTTCGTGGACGAGTCCGCCACCGACCTTCAGGCGGTCACCGCCGCCATCCAGGATGGCGTCGCCGACGGGTTCGGCCTCAAGGTCTCCCGCGTCGGCGGCCTCACCGCCATGCGGGCGATCCGGGACGTCTGTGCCGCCCACCGACGCCCCCACACCCTCGAGGACACCTGGGGCGGCGACATCGTGTGGGCCACCACCGTCCACATGGCGGCCACCGTCGAACCAGCCCAGCTGGACTGCACCTGGCTCTCGCAGACCTACGTGGACGGCTTCTACGACGACCGGGAACCGGTCCGGATCTCCGACGGATGGATCGAGGTGCCGTCCGGTCCCGGCCTCGGCGTCGAGCCCGACGCCTCCCGCTGGGGCGACCCCGTCACCAGCTTCACGAGGTAGCCCGAGGCAGCGTCCGCAGGTGCGCCACGAGGGCCGCGACGTCCTCCTCCGTGAACCCGGTCAGCGAGTGCGGCCCCTCGGGCGCCGCGAAGACGTCGGCCAGCGTCGGCGCCGAACCGTCGTGCAGGTAGGGCGCCGTGTCGTGGAGGCCCAGCAGGGTGGGCGTGTCGAACGACGGGCCCCGCATCTCCCCCGCCGCCGACCCGGTGCCGACATCGTGGACGAGCCCGTCGGTGAGCGCCGCCCCGGAATGGCAGGTCGCACACCCCGCCTCTGCGAACACCTGCTCGCCCCGACGGGCCGCTGCGTCCACCGGATGAGGGCTGGCAGGCACCTCGGCAAAGGCCAGGAACGCCGCCAGCCGTGAGTTCTCCTCCTCCGACAGCCCGGCGCCAAACTGCACCTCTCGGATCGTGCGCTGGAAGTCGAACAGGTCGACCCGGTCGCCTGACCAGTGGAAGGGAAAGGTGGCGGAGAGGCCACGGATCGGGGTCGTGTTGCGTGGCCCATCCTCCAGCACCCAGGTCCGCCCGTCGTGCCCACCGTCCAGGTGGCAACTGGCGCAGCTGATCCAGCCATCCCGGGCCATCTCGGGACGGGCGGACGTGTGGAACAGGACCTTTCCGGCCAGCACGTCGTCGGGCAACGGGTTGTCCGTCACCACGATGCGCCCGACCTCCTCGAGCGCTGCCAGATCCAGCACCGACACGTCGTCGGACAGCGCGTTGTGCACCCAGGCCGTGGAGCCGTCGCCCGAGACCACAATCCCCTGGGGATTCGAACCCACGTCGACGTGGCCGACTCCTAGACCCGCAGCCAAGTCCACCACTGACACGTCGTCGCTAGCCGCATTGGCCACGAAGAGCAGGCTGCCGTCCGGCGAGAAGTCCGCCGACGACGGCAACCCGACCGGCCGGTCGATGGTGTCCAAACCGAGGAGTTCCCGGGGGACGATCCGCCGGGCCGAGAGGTCGACGGCGACGACCCTGGGCATCACCGTGTTCTCGAAGGTGGGCCGGCCGCTCTCGACCCGGGAGCGGCTGAGTGGCAGGTAGGCCCGCTCCCCGTCCGGGTGGAGCACGACCTGCCGGGCGGCGTTGTTCTCCGGACCCGTCTCCAGCACCTGCACCAGCGATCCGGCGGCCACGTCGATGACGGACAGGTCCCCCGTCCGCAGGTGCGTCGCGTACAGGATCGAACCGCTCGCATCCAGGGCCAGGCCGGAGGGGTCCGACCCGACCTCCACGGCGCCGAGGAACCGCAGGTCCGGCAGCCCGTAGGCGGCTACGGCCGACTCGCCCTGCGCCGCCACGAACAGCCGGTTCCGCCGGACGTCCTCGACGAGGCCCCGCGGTTCCCGGAAGCTGGTCGCCGAGGCGAGGAGGCTCCCGTCCTCTGCGTCGAGGGTGACGAGCAACGAGGCATCGCCGACGGACACGTGCACCACGCGCCCGTCGGCGCCCACGGCCAGCGATGCCGGACGCCCGCCGACGGGCACCTCCCACCGGACCTCCCCACCCGGCAGGTCGACGACCGTCACGCTCCCCGAATCCGGGTTGGCCACGAACAACGCCGACTCGTCCCCGGAGAGGACGATGGTCGAACTCCAGGCCGCTCCGGCCTCCTCCGCATCCGAGCCGCATCCGACCGCCGCGGCCCAGACCAGCGCCGCCGAAAATAGGAGGGTTCGCGACATCACCCCGTATCCGCCACCCGTCCCCCGAGAGGCGAGAAGCCGCGCTGGTTGAGGATCTGCGCCTCCCAGCCGTCGGCGGTCTCGTAGGCGATCGTCAACTGCAGCGTGTCCGCACCGAGGATGATCTGCGTAAACCCGGCGTCGTAGAGGTCCTGCTGGCGCACCTCGAGGGCGAAGTTCCCGGACTCGGGGGTCGTTCCCTCCTCGACGAGCAGACCCGGGGCAGTGAGGCTGTAGTAACCCCCATTTGCTCCGGGGGGCAACTCGTAGTCGAAGGTGATCTTCTCCACGTAGTTCCCCGGCCAGCCGTAGATGGAGAACTCGGCTGGTTCCCCGTAGAGGATTGACGTGTATGAACTGATCGGAGCGCTTCCGGTCTCCTCGACGACATAGAAGTGGTAGGTCGAGTCCAACGACCCCAGCACGGCGGACAGCGGATCTCGATAGCCGTAGACATCCATGGTGGTGCGGCCATCGGCCAGCAGTGCCGGGTCCGGGGCCAGGCCGGTGGAGGGAACGGGACGGTCCTGGAGCGCCGAGACGTGTACCTCGTAGGCGCCAGCCTCTTCGACCACAAACGACATGCCCTCGGCATCGATGTAGCCCACGGAGTTCGCCCGATTGGAGAACTGACGAATGTCGCCGTCGGGACCAGTGACGGTTACGTCGACGGCTACGTCGAGGGTCGGCCAGGCCTGGCCGCTGAAGGTGAACAGGTCCCCGGGCACGAGCACGCTTCCCGGCCGGGTGCCGGTCGGAGTGACGAAGAGGTCCACGTCACGCCCGTGGTGGACTAGCAGTGGGCCACACGTGCCGAGACCGCCGACTGCCCCCTGGTAGGGCGGGCAGATGCGACCACCCAACTCGTCACCGACTGTCCATCCACCCGATTCCAAACGGGTGGGCTCCTCGATGATGACCGCCATGGAGGCATAGGGGACAAAGTGCGACTCGTCCGCTCCCTTAAGGACTGCGCCGCCGAAGAGCAGCTTCACGTCCCCCTCCTCGTCGCCCCTCGCGTCCGAGCCTCGGCGGCCACCCTGTGGTGGCGTGAAGTAGAAGTCCCGACACACCAGACCGATCTGGCAGTTGTAGGTGTCGTGGCCGTACCAGTGGACGTGCTCGCCGCCGCGTCCCTCCGCGACCGCCGCGAACACAGAGACGTCGAGGCGCATGCTGGTCGAGTACCAATAGGCTCGCCGCTCAACCTCCAGAGCACCTATGACCGTCGAGAACAAGTGGCGGCTGTCGGGCGAGTCCACGCAGCCGTCCATCGTGCAGTACGCCTGGGGCTCCAGTTGCGGAGCCACGGATCCCAGCAGTTCGGCTGGCCCGTCGACGGTGACGATCGGGTTAATCGGCAAGAGGTCGACCAGCCAGGCGACGTCGCCGGTAAAGAACGGGTAGGCGATGCCACCCTCGGTCGGCTCCTCACTGCATACCTCCGAGTCGCACGTGGATGCGGTGTCTAGCAGGCGGTTGAAGAACCAAGTCCTTAGGACCGGTTCGCCCGGGAGGTGGCCCGGGGGGGCGTTCCGCTCGCCGTGGGCGACGAGGGGGCTGTCTGGGGTAGCCACGATGGACGCCGAGGAGCGTGCTCCCATCCACAGGGTTCCGTCCGCCGGGTCGAGATAGGAGGCGGTGACATCCACCCGGTACTCGCCATGCTCCCTCGGGACCCATGCCCGGTCGGAGGCGAAGTAGCCATATCGGTTCGCCGTGCCGGTGACCGTATGGGTCTCGAGTCGATCGGGGTCGCCGTCCGGGTAGTGAGAGATTTCAATCGTGACCTCCGCCGGAACGCCAGGTTCCAACGTAACGGTCGGGTTCCACGCGTCCCCGACCTCGAGTGGCGTGCCCTCGAACACGCCGAGCGAGAGGTCCAGCGGTTCGGCGACCCAAATCTTGTAGGTGCCCGCAACGGCAAACTCGTCGCCCCGCGAGGACTGCAGCGTGCCGTCCAGACGCACGGTGTGTAAGCCGAACTGGTCGAACTCCATGTCCAGGGCGTCGAGGCGGGTGGTCAGCCCGACGGTGTGCGACGGGCCGGAGAATGGCAATTCGACCGGGTATCCCGCGAACCACGCGGCGGCGACAAACATCTCCACGGTGGCATCCTCTGCGAGTTCCTGCGTCTTGCCATCGGGGGTGGTCAGCGAGATGGTCAAGCTTCCCGGGTCCTCGGCGTCAAGGCGGAACAGTGGTTCGGGCATCTGGGCAGCAAATCCCGAGTAGCCGACCGTGGGAAGGTACGGCTCTAGCGTGTAGTGGACCGACTGCCCGGAGAGCGGGTCCGTGGGCGATGCGATGAACGGCCCTGCATACGAACGCCGACTGCCCAGGGCGAACCGGTCGGTGTCCTCGTCGGCTACAACTCCGCGTATACCGGCAGTCCCCCAACTGGGAGCCTCGTTGAGAAGGGTCGTCGGCAATCGAGGTATGGCGGAGGTGCCGACGCTGAACATGGGCAGGTACCCGAATCCCGTGTTGCCCTCGAAGTCCAAGCCTCCGGCTGGTGGTATGTTCGTCCACCTGTCGAGGTAAACCTCGTCGCCGCCCCAATCGACATTGCCGAATACGATGCGGGGCAGGTACCAGCCTGTTTCCAGCGATTCGGGGAGAACATCGGGCGTCAACGTCTGGTCCGAACGCAGGCACTCCGGCCTGTCGACGAACTCGACGACCTCCGAGAACCTGCTCGTACCCGTCGTCGACTCGATGGGCAGGCCGGTCGCTGTGAGGACCGGTCCGTGGACGTTCACGTTCACCTGGGTCACGTAGCTGCCCTCCGCGTCGAAGAGCCGGTAGAGGTGGATCCTCGGCACCATGCACTCGTCACCCGGCGACTGATGGACCCGGAACCGGATGCCGTCGGGCGACGGCAACGAACCAGTGGCCGACCACTTCATCGACGAACCGGCCCTACCGAGGGTGTGAAACCCACTCAACCCTGCGATGGCCAGGTCCCCATCCGGGACGGCCAGGACGGCCGCCGGCCCGGTCTGGATCCCCTGACCGACGCAGTGTCCACGTCCGATGGGTATCACGTAGAGCGTGGAACCGGCTGGGGCTTCGAGCTGTGCATTGAAGGAACCGTCGGATCCCCTGTCCACACAGTCCTGGGTGCCCCATTCGACGGCGACCACAACGACCGCCCCCCAGGGCCGGTCGGGCTGGCCGATCGGGACCGCACCTTCCGCACCGGCGACAGCGACCATGCCCGCATCGTTGGGGGGGGACACGGCGATCAGGTCGGCGCGTGGAACTGCCGCGTGGTCGTTCGCAGCCTGGTCGCCGCGGAGCAAGAGGGGGTCGAAGACCTCGATCCCATCGCGCAGGCTCACGGCTTCGACGGTTTCGGCGGGGGCGGTGGTGGTCGGCGCGTCAGTCGACGATGTGGGGGGCGCCGAGGTCGTCGCCACGGAGGTCGTCGACGATGAGGTGGACGCAGGCACCGACGTAGACGCA
>DEAL01000036.1:0-247 GCA_002346745.1 Candidatus Neomicrothrix sp. UBA2983
ACCGGGGTCGCCCATGCCGCCACCCGGATCGGGCATGCCCATCCCGCATGCGCTCATGTAGGTCTGCATGTCAGGGGTGTCGAACGTCTCAACCGTGCCGTCGGGGCACTGCACCGACCCCACCCCGGTGGTGGTGTCGACCTCGTAACTGCGACCCATGGGGTCCTCGAAGCGGCACATGCCGTCGGCACCCACCGGGGAGGGACACATGTCGGCACCGCCACCGCCCTGGCCCTGGCCCTGGCCC
>DEAL01000036.1:566-77781 GCA_002346745.1 Candidatus Neomicrothrix sp. UBA2983
CGGCGGCGGCTGCATCCCACCCTGGCCCTGGCCCTGGCCCTGGCCCTGGCCCTGGCCCTGGCCCATATTGTTCCCACCCTGACCGGGCTCCGGACACGTCTGACCCTCCGGACACGGCGGCGGCTGCATCCCACCCTGACCGGGCTCCGGACACGTCTGGCCCTCCGGACACGGCGGCGGCTGACCGGGATCACCGGCGGGCTGGTTGGCGTCACCCGGCGCGGGGCCCGGCGCGGGCTCCTGGGCAGCCACCGCCACAGGCACCATGAGGACGCTGATGGTCCCGAGCAGCAGGACACGGAGCAAATGCCCCATCGTCCTCCGCCGCGTTCCGTGTCGCATCCGACGCCCTCCTCCCCGCTTGGGGGATCGTCATCTCATTCGGATCCCACGACAGTAGGCCAGCGACGGCACTGACTTCCACCTTGGGGGCGGAGATGCCCGGTCCCCCGACAGTTCCCCCGACTGGGCGGCGATACTGGCTCCATGGGCTTCGACCCCCAGCGCCCCCACCGTCGGCGTCCCGCCGACCTCGCCTACGTCGCCGTCGGCGTGGTCGTGGGCGTCCTGCTCCTGCTCTGGGCGTTCCTGGGCTGAGCCGTGGACAACCCCGAGGTTCTCGGCGAGGTGGAGGTGCGGTTCATCCAGCCCTACCAGGCGCGCAAGCCCTACGCCTGCCCGGGCTGCAACCGCGACATTCCCGCCGGCCTCGGCCACGTGGTGGTCGTGCCGGTCACCGCCCCGGACCTGCGGCGCCACTGGCACCGGGGCTGCTGGGAAGGCCGGCGCTGAACGGAACCGCTGCCAACACGGTGCACTCGGCCCACTCGATGAAGTGTCGCCGGGAAGGCCGGCGCTGAACAGACCGGCTCAGAAGGCGCCCTCGACCCGCTCGATCCGTCCGGGCAGGATGCCCACCACGTCGAAGCGCACCGCCATTCCGTCGCCGTGGCTGCGGCCCGGCCCGGCCAGCCATTCGGCCGCGGCCCGACGCAACCGGTCGCGACGTCGCCGGTCGACCGCCTCCAGTGGGGAGCCGTGGCGCACCGAGGAGCGCGCCTTCACCTCGCAGAAGACCACCTCGTGGGGACCGACGGCGATCACGTCCACCTCGCCGCAGCGACCCCGCCAGTTGCGGGCGAGGATCCGGTAGCCGTCGCGCCGGTAGATCCGGACGGCGAGCTGCTCGCCCCAGCGGCCCAGCCGCAGGTGGCGGGCAGCGGGTGCGGCGGGCATGCGGTCTCGGGCCATGGCCCGAGCGTAGGGACGACCGGTGACAGTCGATCCGGCCCCGGTGGGGCCATCAGCCGGTCAGAACTCCCGCTTCTCCTTGACCTTCGCCTTCTTCCCGACGCGGTTGCGCAGGTAGTAGAGCTTGGCCCGCCGGACATCGCCGCGGGACACGACCTCGATGTGGTCGATGACCGGCGAGTGGACCGGGAAGGTCCGCTCGACGCCGACGTTGAAGCTGAACTTGCGGACGGTGAAGGTCTCGCGGACACCGCTGCCCTGGCGGCGGATCACGGCACCCTCGAACACCTGGATGCGCTGGCGGTTGCCCTCGACCACGCGCACGTGGACCTTGAGGGTGTCGCCGATGCCGAAGTCGGGCACGTCGTCGCGGAGGTTGGCCTGGTCGACGAGGTCGGTGCGCTGCATGGTCGTTCCTGACTGGGGCCTGGGCGGAGAAGGGCGTTCGTGGTGGCCGGCGCAGGGGCGCATCGACCGACCGGGAAGCATACGGGCGCCGCTGGAGCAACCGTCGCGGTCCACGGTCACGTCAGTCCCCGGACGGCTCCCCGTGCTCCTCGAGCAGGGTGCGTTCCTCCTCGGTCAGCCCGCCCCGACGCTCGATCAGGTCGGGACGACGCTCGAGGGTGCGGCGCAACGACTGGGCCCGACGCCAGGCGGCGACCCGGCCGTGATCGCCGGAACGCAGGACCTCAGGGACCAAATGACCTCGGAAGTCGGCGGGACGGGTGTACTGCGGGTACTCCAGCAGCCCTGAGGTGAACGACTCCTCGTCGACGGAGGCCTCGTTGCCGAGCACACCCGGCAGCAGGCGGGCTACCGCCTCGATGACGACCAGTGCCGCCAGTTCGCCGCCGGCCAGCACGACGTCGCCGATGGAGAGTCCGCCGTCGCAGAGTTCGGTTCGGATCCGCTCGTCGACACCCTCGTAGCGGCCACACAGGAGGGAGAAGCCGTCGAGGTCGGCCAGGTCCCTCGCCGCAGCCTGGTCGAAGGTGTGACCGGCCGGGTCGAGCAGGATCAACGGCCGGGGCGGGTCGACCGCCTCGACGGCAGCGAACACCGGTTCGGGCATCAGCACCATGCCGGCGCCGCCGCCGAAGGGGCTGTCGTCGACGCTGCGGTGGACGTCGGTGGTGGCGGCGCGCAGGTCGCGGGCCGTCACCTCGAGCAGGCCGGCCTCTGCGGCCCGGCCGAGGATGCTGCGCCCGGCGTACCCGTCGATGAGTTCGGGGAAGATCGTGAAGACGTCGATGCGCATGGTCAGTCCCGATCATCCAGCAGGCCGTCGGGTACCTCCACCACGAGGCGCTCCCCCGGCTGGTGGTCGACCACGAAGACCGAGGGGACGAGGCGACCGTCCTCGAGTTCGAGCAGGTCGCTGGCCGGGTTCTCCACGACCGCCCGGACCCGGCCGTGTCCGTGGCCGTGCTGGTCGACGACGGCGAGGCCGACGACCTCGTGGACCCAGAGGGTCTCGTCGTCGGGATCGTCCAGCGGCTCGGCCGAGAGGACGACGCCGCGCCACGCCTCGGCGGCGTCGCGGTCCAGAATGGCGTCGAACCGGACCAGGAAGCGGTGCTGGTGGGTCCGGCTGGCCTGGACGGTCAGGTCGCCCCGATCGGTCGCCAGGACGGTGCCGGGCGCCAGGCGGTCGTGGCGCGGGGTGTGGAGGGTGACGACGACCTCGCCGCGGACGCCGTGCGGTCGGTCAATCCGGCCGACCTCGAGGAGGCGGGGCGCCTCGATGGCGATGCCCCGATCAGTCGACGAAGTCGACGTCGACCTCGGTCTCGTCGCGGACGGCGGCGGCACGCACGATGGTGCGGATGGCGTTGGCCACCCGGCCCCGCTTGCCGATGACGCGACCCATGTCGCCGTCGGCGACCGTGACGGAGAAGGTGCAGCGCTCGTCGCCGGAGGTCTCGATGCGGACCTCGTCGGGGTTCTCGACGATCGAACGGATCAGGTAGCCGAGGACGTTCTCGGCCGTGGGGGCCTCGGCGCTCATTCTTCTTCCTCGGCGGCGACGGCCTCGTCGGCAGCGGCGTCCTCAGCGGGCGCCTCGTCCAGCGGGGCCTCCTCGACGGCGGCTTCCTCAGCGGTCGCCTCGTCCACCGGGGCCTCCTCGACGGGGGCTTCCTCGGCGGTCGCCTCGTCCACCGGGGCCTCCTCGACGGGGGCGGGTGCGGCGGCCGGCGCGGCGGCGGGCTCGCCCCGGAAGTCCTCCCAGGCGCCCGAGATCTTCAGCAGCTTCTCGACGCGTTCGGTGGGCTGGGCGCCGTTGCGCAGCCACGCCACGGCCTTCTCGTTGTCGATCTCGATCACCGAGGGGTCGCGGCGGGGGTCGTAGAACCCCAGCGCCTCGATGATGCGGCCGTTGCGCGCCTTGCGCGAGTCGGCGGCGACCAGGCGGTAGGTCGGCTGCTTCTTCTTCCCCATCCGCATCAGGCGGAGCTTCACGGCCACGTCGGGCTCACTCTCTCATCGTTGGAACTGCTCGAAGGCTCGGATCCGGGCGGACATCGGGGTCGCACCCGGCGATCCGGCGTCCTCGGGTGGGACTCGACGGACCGGAGGAACAGTCTGCCGGGAACCGCGGGGCTTTCCATCCCCGCGGCCGGATCGCTTCGCGGTGCGGTCAACGCGGCGGCAGTCCGCCGCCGGGCCCACCGAATTGGCCGAGATCGAGGCCCTCCAGCGGATTGTCGCCACCCAGGCCGGGCAGCGCCAGGCCTTTCTTGGGCACCGCCACGGGGCCCTTGGGGGTGGTGCGCCCGCTGCGCCCCCTCGCGCCCTTCTTTCCACCCTTCCCGCGCTTGCCGCCACGGCCCCTGCCGCCCGCCCGCGAACCGGCGCCGCCCATCTGCTTCATCATCTTGCGCATCTCACGGAACTGCCGGACCAGCTGGCTGACCTCGGTGGCCTGGGTGCCGCTGCCGGCGGCGATTCGTGCCCGCCGGGAACCATCGATGACGTCGGGATCGACGCGCTCCGCCGGCGTCATCGAGTTGATGATCCCCTCGATGCGGTCGATACGCCGCTCATCGACGTCTGCCTCCACGTCCTTGAGCTGCTGTCCCATGCCGGGGACCATCTTCATGAGGTTGCTGACCGGACCCATCGTTCGGATCTGGCGCAGCTGCTCCAGGAAGTCGTCGAGCGTGAAGGTGCCCTCGAGCATCCGGGCGGCGGCCGCCTCGGCCTGCTCCTTCTCGAAGGTCTCCTCGGCCTTCTCGATGAGCGTCTCGACGTCGCCCATGCCGAGGATGCGGCTGGCTAGGCGGTCGGGGTGGAACGGCTCGAGGTCCTCGAGGGCCTCGCCGGTCGAGGCGAAGGCGATCGGGCGGCCGACAACCTCCCTGACCGACAGGGCGGCGCCGCCCCGGGCGTCGCCGTCCAGCTTGGTGAGGATGACGGCATCCAGCTCGAGCCGCTCGTGGAAGGCCTCGGCGACGTTGACGGCGTCCTGGCCGGTCATGGCGTCGACGACGAGGAACGTGTAGTGGGGCTCCAGCACGCCGGAGACCTCGGCGACCTCGGCCATCAGCTCCTCGTCGACGGCCAGTCGGCCGGCGGTATCGCAGATCAGGACGTCGCGGCCGAGCCGACGGGCCTCGGCGAGGCCGGCGGCGGCGACCGCCACCGGGTCGCTGGCCTCGCTGAAGACCGGGACGTCCAGGCGCCCACCGAGGGTCCGCAACTGCTCGACGGCCGCCGGTCGGGCCAGGTCGGCGCCCACGAGGAGCGGGTTGCGGCCCTTCGCCTTGAACCAGCGGGCCAACTTGGCGGCCGTGGTCGTCTTGCCGGAGCCCTGCAGCCCCGCCAGGAGGACCACCGTCGGTGGCTTCGAGGCGAAGGTGATCGGCATCGTCTCGCCGCCGAGCACCCCGGTGAGCTCCTCGAGGACGATCTTGACGACCTGCTGACCGGGGTTGAGCACCCCGCTGAGCTCGTCGCCGAGCGCACGTTCGCGGATGCGGTCCTGGAGGGTCCGGACGACGGCCAGGTTGACGTCGGCCTCGAGGAGGGCGACCCGGATCTCGCGGAGGATCTCGTCGACCTCGGCGGGGCCGAGTCGGCCCTTCCCGCGGATGTTGCGGAGGATCCCCTCGAAGCGGCTGGTCAGGCTCTCGAACACGTGTTGGTCCTCACTCCACTGGGCTCACTCGAACAGGGCGTCGACGAAGTCGGCGGGGTCGAACGGCAGGAGGTCGTCGGGCCCCTCCCCCACGCCAACTAGCTTGACGGGCAGGCCCAGTTCGGCCTCCACGGCGAGCACGATGCCGCCCTTGGCGGAGCCGTCCAGCTTGGTCAGCACGAGGCCGGTGACGTCGGCGGCCTCGGTGAACTGGCGGGCCTGCACGAGGCCGTTCTGGCCGGTCATGGCGTCGAGCACCAGCAGCGTCTCGGTGACCGTGCCGGCGCCCTTCTCGGCGACCCGCCGCACCTTGAACAGCTCGTCCATCAGGTTCTGCCGGGTGTGGACGCGTCCGGCGGTGTCGGCCAACACCAGGTCGGCGCCCTGGGCGGCGGCGTGCTCGACGGCGTCGAAGACCACCGATCCGGGATCGGCGCCCTCGGCGCCCCGGACGACGGTGACTCCCACACGTTCCGCCCAAAGCGACAGCTGGTCGGCGGCGGCGGCCCGGTAGGTGTCGCCTGCCGCGAGAACGACGCGGTGGCCGTCCGCCACCTGCCGGCGACCCAGCTTGCCGATCGTGGTCGTCTTGCCGACGCCGTTGACGCCCACGAACAGCCAGACGCTCGGCGACCCCCCGGTGGCGAGGGTCCGGTCGGCGCCATCCAGCCGGCCGAGCATCTCCTCCTTGAGCAGGCCCAGGATGCGGTCGGCGTCGTCCACCCCGGACTCGGCGGCGCGGCGGCGGACCGCGTCAAGCAGCGACGAGGCGAGGCCGACGCCGGCGTCGGCGAGGACGAGGGCGTCCTCGAGTTCATCCCAGGTTGCCGGATCGACAGTCCCGCGTCCACGGACCCCGGTGAGGCCGCTTCCCAATGCCCCACGGGCGCGTCCGAGGCGGGAACGGAGGCTCATGGCGGGGGCAGCCTAATGGGGGCGCCCCCGTGGTCGGAGGGGCTCCCGGGGAACCGCGACGACGCCCCGGTCCCCGATCACTCGATGAAGTCGTCCAGCGATCCCAGCTCGACAACGGCGGTGCGCACGTCGCCGTCCCGTTCGAACTCGAGTTCGACCGCCATGCCCGGCAGGCGCAGCTGGATGTCAGCGCCGAGGTCGTCCATGGCGGACAGCAGCCGACCATCGGAGCGGAGGATGAGGTCGCCCGCCTCGAGGCCGGCGGCGTCGGCGGGCGACCCGGGTTCGACCTCGTTGATGAGGGCACCCGGTCGTCCGTCGGTCGTCGACGTGCCGATGATGCCCAGCCATGCTGTCCCGATCGGCTCGCCGGCCAGGAGTCGCTCGGCGACGACGATGACGGTGTCGCTCGGGAGAGCGAAGCCCACGCCGGCGTTGGCGATGCCGAAGCCGCCGGTGGTGCGGATCGAGGTGTTCATCCCGATCACCCGGCCGGACCGGTCGGCCAGCGGTCCTCCCGAGTTGCCCGGGTTGATCGGTGCGTCGGTCTGGATCATCGAGACGCGGGCGCAGTCGGCCGTCATCTGGCGCCCGAGGTTGCACCCGAAGGAGGGGACGACCCGGCCGGTGGCGCTCACGATGCCGGCGGTCACCGTCTGGGTGAGGTCGAACGGGCTGCCGACGGCCACCGCCAACTGACCGACACGGGCCGGCTCACCGAGGGCGAACGTGGCGGGAACGAGGTCGGGGGCGTCCTCGTCGAGGCGCAGCACGGCGACGTCGCGGCGGATGTCGGCGCCGACGACGGTGGCGTCGATCTGCCGTCCGCTGGCGAGGACGACGCCGACCTCCAGGCCGGCCAGTTCCTCGTCGGTCGCCGACTCTTCGATCAGCACGTGGGCGTTGGTGACGACGTGGCCGCGGTCGTCGAGGGCGATACCGGATCCCTGGCCGTAGTCGGCCACGTAGACCAGTACCACCGACGGCGACACCGCCTCGGCCACGGCCACCACGGGCTCGTCGCCGGGTTCGGCGACCGGCGCCTCGCCGGACCGCACGGTGATGCCCGAGGCAGTCGTCGCCAGCGTGCCCGCCTCGCCGTCGCCAGCGTCACCGAGCAGCCAGCCGACGGCGATGCCGGCGGCGACCAGCACGACGGCGACCGTACCGGCGACGAGCGCTCCGACGCCGCGGGTGACGACCTTGTCGACCGGTCCGACCGGCGTCGGGAGGGGTGCGGCGACGTCGTGAGACGGCGCGTCGACGCCCTGAGGCTCAGGGGTGTCTTCGTGTTCCACGCCGTCCACCCGCCCAGTATCCCGGTCGGAGGTCACCGATCCACGTACCGGGGCAGCCAGATCGTGAACGTGGAGCCCACCCCAACGGTGGAACGCACCGTGGCCTGTCCGCCGTGCCCCTCGGCGACCTGGCGGACGATCGCGAGGCCCAGACCCGAACGGCCGTCCTCCCGGGCGGAGGACCGGTCACCCCGCCAGAAGCGCTGGAAGACCCGTTGCAGGTCGTCGTCGGCGATTCCCGGCCCCTCGTCCCGGACGGCCATCCAGACCTTCTCGGCGTCGTGGCCGGCGGTGACCTCGACGGCGCCCCCGGGGTCCGACACCCGGATGGCGTTGCTCAACAGGTTGGCCAAGCCCCGCCGCAACGCAGACGGGTCGCCGACCACCGGGAGCCGCTCGGCCACATCGGCGACCAGTTCAACGCCGGCGGCCTCCGCCCCCGCGACGAAGTCGGCGACCGTCTCGCGGACGACGGCGGCCAGGTCGATCGGGTCGCGCTCGACCTCGGGACGCTCGTGGTGGGCGTAGAGGAGCAGGTCATCGACCAGCGACGACATGCGGGAGGCGGCCCGCTGCGCCACGCCGGCGGCGTCGCGGAACTCCTCGACCGAGGCGTCCTCGTCCTCGATCGCCACGTCGAGGTTGGCGCGCAGGACCGCCAGCGGGTTCCGCAACTCGTGGGACGCCTCCTGGACGAACCGTCGCTGGGCCTCGAAGGCGTCGTCGAGGCGGTCGAGCATGTCGTCGAAGGTGTCGGCCAGCTCACGGAACTCGTCCTGGGGGCCGCCCATCCCGATACGACGCGACAGGTCGGTGCCCTGGATCGCACGGGCGACCGTCGTGATGCGTCCGATCGGCCGGACGACGAGGCCGGCCACCGACCAGCCGATGGCGATGCTGGCCACGAACAGGACGGCGAGGGCGACCACCGAGTAGATGCGCAACTGGCGCAGCGCCCGCTGGTTCACGGCCTCCTCGAAGCCCCGGAGGCCGCTCGCCGTCTCGTCCATGGCCTCGGTGCTGCCGTCCGGCTCGTCCATGACGTCGCCCAACGCGACGAAGGCGGCGTTGCGCGACATCGGCGCGTCCTCGAGGACACGCGACACGTTCTGGTAGATGACGCCCACGACCACGGCGGCGACGCCGAACAGCAGGACCGAGTAGAGGAGGGCCAGGCGCAGGCGGATGCTGGCAACGGGCAGCCGGTACCGCCGCTCTCGGGAAGGCGTGCTCACGACCCATCGTCCCCCGCAACCAGCCGGTAGCCGCTCCCCACCACGGTCTCGATGGCGCCCTCACCGCCGGCGGCCGACACCTTGCGGCGCAGCGTCCCCACCGTCACCCTGACCGTCTGGGTGAAGGGGTCGGCGTGCTCGTCCCAGACGTGCTCGAGGAGCTCCTCCTGCGAGACGACCTCGCCGGGGCGGCTCATCAGGTAGCGCAGGACGGCGGCCTCCTTGGGAGTCAGGTCGAGGGGCGAGCCGTCCACCTCGGCTCGTTGAGCGGCGGTGTCCAGCCGGAGGCCGGCCACCTCGAGGACTGCGCCCGAACGGCCGGCATCGCGGCGCAGCAGGGACCGAACCCGGGCGGTGAGCTCGTCGAAGGCGAAGGGCTTGACAAGGTAGTCGTCGGCCCCGGCATCGAGGCCCCGGATCCGGTCGTCCAGGGTGTCGCGGGCGGTGAGCATCAGGATGCGGGGCGGAACCTCGTCCACCTCGAGGGCCCGCAGCCGATCGCAGACCTCGAGGCCGTCGAGGCCGGGCATCGTCAGGTCGAGGCACACCAGGTCGTAGGGCGTGTAAGAGGCCTTGGCGAGCGCCTCGTCGCCGTCGAGGGCGGTGTCGACCGCGTAACCCTCGCGGCGCAACCCGCGCGCGAGCGCCTCGACCAGGTCCGCTTCGTCGTCGACGACGAGGATCCGCATCCCGCGACGGTACCCCGACCACCGGTCCGGCCCCGGGCGGGGCGGGCCGGCCTGACGGCGGTCAGGCGTGGGCCAGGGCGGCAACCTCCTCGGCGGCCTGCTGCGCCCGCACCCGTTCGCTGACCACCCGTGACGAGCCGCCGGGAGCCATCGTCACGCCGTAGAGGCAGTCGGCCGCCTCCATCGTGCGCTTCTGGTGGCTCACGATCAGCAGCTGGGCATCGGCGCGGAACTGCTCGACCAGGCCGAGGAAGCGGTGCAGGTTGACATCGTCGAGGGCCGCCTCGACCTCGTCCATCACGTAGAAGGGCGACGGCCGGCTGCGGAACACGGCGAACAGGAACGCGAGGGCGGTCAGGGAGCGCTCGCCGCCGGACAGCAGCGAGAGCTTCTTGACGTTCTTGCCGGAGGGCTTGGCCTCGACCTCGATGCCGGTCTCGAGGAGGTTGTCGGGGTCGGTCAGGTGGAGCCGACCGGTACCACCCGGGAATAGGGTGTCGAAGAGGTCGGTGAAGTGGGTGGAGACCTCGGCGAAGGCCGCGGCGAACACGGTCGCGATCTCGTCGTCGATGCACCGGATCACCTTGCGGAGCTCGCGTCGGGTGGTGCGAATGTCCTCGAGCTGGCCGCCGAGGAACTCATGGCGCTGCCGCAGGGCGTCGTACTCCTCGAGGGCTAGGGGGTTGACCGGGCCGATGAGCTCGAGTTCACGCTCGAGCTCGGTGAGCCGGGCAACGACGGTGGTGCCCTCGGGGAGTTCGGGGCAGGGGGCGTCGAGGACGGCGTCGGGCTCGCAGCCGAACTCGGTGCGGATGGACTCGGTCAGATTCTCGAGCCGGAGGCGGGTCTCGGCCCGGTCGACCTCGAGTCGGGACAGCTGCTCACGGGCGCCGTCGAGGGCCCGCTCGGCCTCGGTGCGGCGACGACGCAGGTCGTCGAGTCGGGCGGCGACCGCCTGGACCCGCTCGGACTGGCAGCGGCGCTGCTCGCGCAGGGCGTCCAGCCGGACGTCGACCAACGCCATGCGGACGTCGAGGGCCTCGACGAGGCGGCGGGTCGCCGCCGAGCGGTCGTCCAGCTCGGACCGACGCAGGTCGGCCTGCTGGCGCTGGTCGTTGAGATCGTCGAGGCGGGCCGAGAACTCGGTGACGCGGTTGAGCAGCAGGGTGCGCCGGGCGGCAAGGTCGGCCAGGCGCACCTCGTGGGCGGTGCGCCGGCCGCTCAGTTCAGCGGCACGCTCCTCGAGGTCGGCACGCTGCTCGGCCATCTGGCGGGCGGCCTCGGCGGCCTCGGTCTCTTCGGCCTCGAGCGCCGGCATGCGCTCGTCCAGTTCGGCGATCCGCAGGCGGCCCGCCTCGAGCCGGGCCTCGAGTTCGCCGATCCGGGTCCGCAGGCCCTCAGCCTCCGTGAGCAGGTCTCGACGCTCGGCCTGCAGGCGCTGCAGCGCCTCGGCGGCAGCGGTGAACCGGCCGTCGTGGTCGTCCAGTTCGCGGGTGCGGCGGGCCACCTCGGCCTCGAGGTGGTCGGCACGACGCTCGGCCTCGTCAAGAAGCCGCCGGGCCTCGACGCGCTCCTGTTCGCCGTCGAGGAGGCTCGCCTCGGCGTCGGCGAGTGCGGCCCCCGTGGCGCCACCGCGTTCGCCACCGACCCGCCAGCCGGCGGGGCCGAACCGGTCGCCGTCGAGGGTGACGAACACCGACAGGGGATGGGCCGTGGCCGCCTCGACCGCCTGATCGGCATCGACGATCGCAGCGTGGGCCAGCAGGCGATCGAGCAGGCGGTCGACCTCCGGGACCCGTGCCCGGACGTGCGGCCGCACCGAGCGGCCGGCCGGCGGCGTCCCGGTGACGGTGTCGCCGACGCCGAGGGCCAACACGGCAGCGGAGAGCCGGCCCTCGCGGAGGGCGGTGAGTGCCTCGACGGCCCGGTCGGCGTCCTCGACGACGACGGCATCCAGCGCCTCGCCGGCCGCGGCGGCGAAGGCGGCCTCGTGACCCTCGTCGACCTCGACCAGGTCGAGCAGCGTCCCCAACACTCCGTCGATGCCCGCCAGGTGGGCGACACCGGCTCGGGAACGTGCCTCGTCGAGCGCGAGGGCGAGCGCCTCGACCCGCGCCCGCGTCGTGCGGACGTCGGCCTCGGCGGCGGCCAGCCGCTCCCACACCGAGTTGCGGGCCCGGGCCGCCTCATCCAGCTGCCGCTCGATGCCGGTGAGCGCCTCGACGAGTGGCTGCTCGGCCGTCTCTCCCTCGGAGAGTTGGCGCCGCAACTCCTCGCCGGACCCGTCGAGTCGGGCGATGTCGGCCTCGACGAGTCCGAGGCGGGTGGCCAGCCCGTCGCGCTCAGTGGATGCCTGGGCCTGCGTGGCCCGCAGCACGCCGAGCTCGCCCCTCGCCTCGGCGGCGTGGGTGTCGAGGGCGACGACGCCGTCGGCCCAGGTGACCTCAAAGGCCGCCCGGTCTGCCGCCAACCGAGTCTCGGCGAGGGCCAGCTTTTCGGCCTCGGGGGCCAGCGACTCGTACTCGGCCTCGAGCGACGCCAGTTCGGCCTCGGCGCGGGTCTTGTCGGCCTCGAGTCCGAGGACCAACTGCTGGGACACGAAGGCCTCGCGCTCGCGGTCGATGCCACGCTGGCGCTCGACCAGCACGCCCCGCAGGCCACGGCCACGTTCTCGCAGCGACTCGTACCGGAGCAGCCGGTCGCCGAGGTCGTCGCCACCGCCGACGGCCAGTTCGGCCTCGGCGGCGGTGACCTGGCCGGACAGGTCGTCGAGGGTCGAGCGGGACTCGGCCTCGGTAGCCGCCAACTCGGTCCGTCGGGTGGCCTCATCGCGGGCTCGGTCGCGCAACTCGGTCAGTTGGAGGGCGGTGCGGTGGCGGCGCAGGGCGCTGAGCTCGCCGACCAGGTCGCCGTGACGGCGGGCAGCCTCGGCCTGGCGCTCCAGCGGTCGCAACTGGCGGCGCACCTCGCGCTGGAGGTCGCCGAGGCGGTCGAGGTCGGTCTCGGTGGACTTCAGCCGCCGCTCGGCCTTTTCGCGGCGCTTCCGGAACTTGAGGATGCCGGCGGCGTCCTCGATGATCATCCGCCGCTCCTCCGCCCGGGCGTTGAGGACGGCGTCGATCTGGCCCTGGGAGATGATGACGTGCTGCTGGCGGCCGACGGCGGCGTCGGAGAGCAGGTCCTGGATGTCGAGCAGGCGGCAGGCGGCGCCGTTCAGGGAGTACTCGCTCTCGCCGGTCCGCAGCAGTGTGCGCGAGATGGTGACCTCGGCGACATCGACGGGGAGCAGCCGGGCGTCGTTGTCGATTGTCAGGGTGACCTCGGCCCGGTCGAGGGCGGCTCGCTCGGCTGTGCCGGCGAAGATGACGTCGTCCATCTTCTGGGAGCGCACGGCGCTGGGGGCCTGGGCGCCGAGCACCCAGGCGATGGCGTCGACGACGTTGGACTTGCCGCTGCCGTTGGGCCCGACGACGACGGTGACACCGGGTTCGACATCGAGGACGGCCTGGTCGGCGAAGGACTTGAAGCCCTTGATGGCGAGGCGCTTCAGGAACACGCCGGTGCTCGCCGCCACACGTCGGCCCGGGCGCCTCGCCGGGCACAAATCACACCGCTGTCATTCGCCACGCCCCCACCATAGGCGCTTCGAACGCCCCAACCGGCGCGCCCGGGCGTCCTCAGACCTGGGTGTCGCAGTAGTACGTCCAGCCGTTCTTGTACTTGGCCCGCTGGATCGGCAGACGGCTGCGGGGGCTGAGATCCCCGGTCCGGCCGAACACCGCCAGGTGGTCCTGGTAGATGCCCGGCGAGCCGAAGACGTCGACGAACGGGCGCTCCTCGAGGCTGGTGCCGCGGTACTTGACGGCGTCGTGGATGATCTCGACGACGGCTCGGTACAGGCGACGTACCTCCTGGCTGGACAGCGAGTCGCTGGGGCGGTCGTGGCGGAGGCCCGACGAGAACAGGATCTCGTCGCTGTAGACGTCGCCGATGCCGACGATGAACGACTCGTCGCAGAGCAGGTCCTTGAGCGGTGTGCTCCGGGAGAGCACCCGCCGGGCAAAGTCGGTCCAGGAGATGGGCTCGCCGATGGGGTCGAGGCCCAGGCGGTCCAGCTCGGGCAACTCTTCGAAGATGGCGTCGGCGCCGACCAGCCGGACCTGCGAGTCGCCCTTCGGGTCGACCAGCCGCAGCTGTCCGCCCTGGGTGAAGGTGATCGTGACCTCGGTCCGGGGCTCGACGGCCTCCTTGTTGGCCTGACGCCGGAGCAGGGCGCCGGGACCCAGCCGTATGACCAGGTACTGGTCGTCCAGTTCGACGCACAGGTGCAGGCCGGCGCGGCGCACCGAGGCGACCTTGCGGCCCTCCAACTGGCCGGTGAACTGCTTGCGGTTCCGGTAGCCCTCCAGGACGGCCATCGACGCCGCCTCGGCCGACTTGACCTTGCGACCGGCGAGGTCGCGGTCGAGGTCCCGACGAACGGTCTCGATCTCGGGCAGTTCCAGGGCGATGGTCATCGGGGGCTCCCGGTGTCGGCCAGAACGACCGTTTCGGTCGTGGGTGTGGTGGCAGGGTCGTCCGAGCCGGTGTAGGGCTCGTGCGTGACGGCCAGGTCGTCCAGGTGGCACAGGTCCACCCAGGCCAGGCGGGCAGCGTCCTGCTCGGCGCGCTTCTTGGAGGTCCCCGTCCCCGGCCCCCAGGTCCGCCCGTCGACCTCGACGACGGCATGGAACCGCTTGTCGTGGTCCGGCCCCTCGGCGTGGAGCCGGTACGCCGGCTGCTCGGGGAAGTGGCGGGCGACGAGCTCCTGGAGCCGCGTCTTGTGGTCGTGCAGGCCGGGCTCCTCGGCGGCCCGGTCGAGGGCATCGGCGAACAGGTCGTCGACCAGGCGGAAGGCGGAGGCCTCGCCCCCGTCGAGGAACACGGCGCCGATCACGGCCTCCATGGCATCGGACAGGATCGACTCCTTGTCGGCGCCACCGGAGGCCGCCTCGCCACGGCCGAGGCGCAGCACGTCGCCAAGACCGATCCGCCGACCGACGTCGGCCAAGGCGCCGGCGCTGACGACGCTGGAGCGGATCTTGGCCAGCTCGCCCTCGGGCAGGTCGGGGTGCTCGTCGAACAGGCGGGTGGCGACGGCGAGGCCGAGGACGGCGTCGCCGAGGAACTCGAGCCGCTCATTGGAGCGCCCCTCGAACTCGGCACACCACGACCGGTGGGTCAGCGCCTCGGCCAGCAGGCCGGAATCGGCGAACCGGTGTCCCAGCCGCTCGACGAAGGCGGTCGTGGCGACGGAAGTCCCTTCGACGTCGGCCGACGGCGTGTCGACCGGGTCAGCCGAGGCGGGCCGTGACATAGTCGACCGCGTCGCGCACGGTCTTGAGGTCCTCGAGGTCCTCGTCCTCGATGCGGAAGCCGACCGAGCGCTCGGCCAGCTCCTCCTCGATGGCCTCCACCAACTCGATCAGGGCGAGCGAGTCGGCGTCGAGGTCGTCGGCGAAGGAGTCCCCCTCGCCGATGTCGGGGGGCTCGATCTCGAGGATGTCGGCCAGGCGGTCACGGACCAGGGCGAGAACCTCGTCTCGTCCGAACGGGTCACCGTCGACATGGGTTTCGGCAGGCACGGGGCTCCTCGGGGGATTCGGGGCGGGTGGCCGGCACCATCGGATGGCCGGTCGCCGCGGGAAACTGGGGTTCGGGAGGGAATTCTACCTGTTCCCCGCACCGATCAGGAATGGACAGATCGGCGCGGAAGGGCGGGAAATAGACCAGAAGGTCAATCGCTGGCCGGGGATCCGACGGCGGTCGTGAGGTGACCCACCATGTCGGCCTCGACCATCTCAGCGGCCACGCGCACGGCGTTCTCGACGGCCAGCGCCCGTGACGAGCCATGGCTGATGATGCACACGCCCTTCACCCCGAGGAGCATCGCCCCGCCGTAGGTGTCGGGATGGAACTCTCGGTAAAGCGCGTCCAACTCCGGCCCGAGCTCGGCGGCGGCAGCCGCCGCCTCGGGGCGCTCGCCCAGGCTGGTGAGCAGCGCCGTCATCAGCGTGCGCATCGACCCCTCGAGGGTCTTGAGCGCCACGTTGCCGGTGAAGCCGTCGGTCACGACCACGTCGACCTCGTCGGTGAGCAGGTCGCGCCCCTCCACGTTCCCGATGAACGTCGAATCGGTCCAGGTGGCGGCCTCGAGTGCGGCGTGCGCCTCCTTGACGAGGGGGCTGCCCTTGCCGGGCTCCTCGCCGATCGACAACAGCGCCACCCGGGGTTCGGCCACGCCGAGGCGATCACGGGCGAACACGGCGCCCATCTGCCCGAACTGGGCCAGCCACTCGGGGCTGCACTCGGCGTTGGCGCCCGCATCGAGCAGCACCGTCGGGGTGGAACCGGGGGTCGGCAGCAGGGTGGCGATGGCCGGCCGGCTGACGCCCCGGATGCGTCCCATGCGCAGGAGGGCGCTGGCCATGGTGGCGCCGGTGTTGCCGGCACTGACCATCGCCGAGGCGACGCCGTCACGAACGGCCTCCGCCGAGCGGACGAGTGACGAGTCCTTCATCTTCCGGACGCTGGCCCCCGGGTCGGCGTCCATGGCGATCACCTCGGAGGCGGGCAGGACCTCGAGTCCGCCGGTGTCGGTGAGTTCCTCGGAGCGGCCGACCAGGACGACGGGGATGCCGTGCTCCTCCCGGGCCCGGCGGGCGCCGGCGATGATCTCGTCGGGCGCGAAGTCGCCGCCCATGGCGTCGACGGCCACGGGGAGCGTGATGGCCATCAGGGCGTGCCGACAGGGCTGTCGGGGGAGGTGGTCACGGGGCCATCATGGCGCATCGCCCGGCCGGCCCCGGCCATCGCGGCGTTCGCGGGGAGTGTCGCGTCAGTCGACGTCGACGGCCTGGCGGCCCGCGTACCAGCCGCAGTTGCCACAGACGCGGTGCGGGCGGCGCACGTCGCCACAGCGGGGGCAGGTGCTGCGCGACGAGGGACGCAGGGTCCAGGCGCTGGCCCGACGGCTGCGGCCCTTGGCCTTGGAGGTCTTCTTCTTGGGAACGGCCATCGTGAACTCGCAGGGTCGAAAGGCTTCGGAGCGGACGAGGGGCGGAGGTGCCCGTCGCGGCGACCCCGAAAGGCTAGCGGCCCGGCCCCGGAAGCGGTCCGGCGTCGACCGGATCACTCGCCGGGATCCGGCTCCCGGAGCACGTCCAGCGCCGCCCAGCGGGGGTCTCGGGCCGGCTCCCCGGTCTCGGCGTCATGGACGGGCAGCGCCGGGAACCGGTCGGGGTCGGGACCGGCGCATCCCTCGTCGCACAACGGGGACAGCGGGAGGGACAGCAGGACGGCGTCCCGGGCAACTGCCTCGAGGTCGACCGTCTCCTCGCCGCCATCCGCCTCGAGCGGATACGTGTCGCCAGCATCGTCGTCGCCGTCGCCGATCTCGTCGGACGGCCGAAACACCTCGCGGACCTCGAGGCACAGGTGGCCGCGCACCTCCCCCAGGCAGCGCCGACACTCCCCAGTCCAGTCCAGGTCGACGGTGCCGTGGGCGACCACGTCTCGGCCACTGGCCCCGACCTCGAGTGCGAGCGCCACCCTGTCGTCGTCGACGGCAACGGTCCCGACCCGCAGGCCGTCGAGGGCGACGGCCTCGTCGATCCGACGCGGCGCCGCGCCGCGCCGTCGTAGCGGGGCGACCGGGACCCGAAGTCCGCCGGTCATGCCCGCTGGGCAGCCGACGGCGCCGAGTGCGGGCTCACCCGCCCGGCTCGGGGCCGTCGCTGTCCTGATCGAAGAACGAGGAACTCGACCTCGGGCGCTGGGCCTCGGCCGCAGCGGCCTGGGCGGCCTGTTCGGCGGCTTCGGCCTGCTGCCGACGGTCCCGGTCGAGCACCGTCTCCTGGAGCTTGCGCCTGCCGGCGGCGATCGTGTCGCGGGCCTCGGTCAGGGTGGCCTCGAACGTGGCCAGCTTCTGGTCGCAGTAGTCCTCGGTCTCGCGGCGCATTCGCCGGACGTCCTCGTGGGCCATCTCGACCAGTTGGCGGGCCCGTTGTTCCGCTGTCCGGACGACCTCGGTGCGCTGCACCAGCCGCTCGGCCTGCGAGCGGGCCATCTCGAGGATCTCGTCGCCTTCGCGGCGGACCTTGGCGAGGAATTCCTCGCGCTCCTTGAGCAGCCAGCGGGCGGCCCGCAGGTCCTCGGGCAGCCGGGCGATGGCCTCGTCGAGAACCTCGAGCAACTCCTCCTTGTTGATCATCGAGGACGCCGACAGCGGCATAGGCCGGGCATTGGCGACGGCCTCGCGCGCCTGGCGGAGGATCCCCTCGACCTGGGGCGGGTGGTAGGGGTCGGTCGCCCGCCGGGTCTCCTGCTCCGGGGTCGGGAGGCCCGGGTCGGCGAGGTCGGACGGGTCGGACACGGCGCCTACGCTCCGGCCTTCTCGGCCAGCCGCAGCCGGACCGGCTCGGGGACCATCTCGGAGACGTCGCCGCCGAGGCGGGAGACCTCCCGGATCAGGCCCGAGGCGAGGAACGACCGGCGGGAGGCGGTGGGCAGGAAGAGGGTGTGGACGCCGGAGATGGCGAGGTTGGTCTGGGCCATCTGCAGCTCGGCCTCGAAGTCGGAGACCGCCCGCAGCCCCTTCACGATGAAGTCGGCCTCGACCTCGGTGGCGAGGGCGACGACGAGGCCGTCGAACATGGTGGTACGGACGTTGTCGAGGTGGGCGAAGCACTCGTCGAGGAGTTCCATGCGCTCCTCGAGGGTGAACAGGCCGCCTCCCTTCGAGGGGTTCATGAGGGTCCCGACGACGACCTCGTCGAACAGCCGCGAGGCCGTCTCGACGAGCTCGACGTGGCCGTTGTGGACGGGGTCGAATGATCCGGGGTACAGGACTCGGGTCACGGTCGGGAACTCCCAGGGTCTCCGGGTTCGGGCGAGAGCAGCATCACCACGGTACCCGCGTACCGCCGCACCCTTCCGACATGCCAGCCGGCGGGCACCTCGACCTCCCGGTCGGACTCGACCACGGCGACCGCTGCGTCGAGGGCGGCCAGCAGGGTCGTCCAGCCGTCGTAGGCGTACGGGGGGTCCAGCAGCGCCAGGTCCCAGCGGCCGGGGTTGGCCGACAGCCAGCGTTCGGCGTCGGCCACCACGACGTCGGCCCGGTCGGTGAAGCCGCAGGTGGCCAGGTTGTCCTCGACGAGCGCGGCGTGGGCCCGCGAGCACTCGACGAAGGTGGCGTGTGCGGCGCCGCGCGACAGCGCCTCGATCCCGAGTGCCCCGGTGCCGGCGAACAGGTCGAGCACCGTGGCGTCGACGACCGCCCCCTGGCTGTGCAGGGCGTTGAAGACCGCCTCGCGGACCCGGTCGCCGGTCGGGCGGACGGCGTCGTCCCTCGGGGCCGCCAGCCGGCGTCCACGGGCGGTTCCGGCCACGACGCGCATACACAAGTATGGGCGCTGGTCGCCGAACTAGCGTTACGGCATGCGAGCGCCGGCCACAATCACCTGCGTCGACTGCGGGGGCACCTGCCACCTGCTAGCCCACCCGGAAGAGGAGTTCGCCCCCGGCGACCCCGTGGCCTACCGGTGCGCCGACTGCATGGACCGCTGGGACCTGGTCATGCCCGACGACGAGGACGACGGCGCCCCCGACGACCCGTCCTGACCCTCGTCGCCGCGGGCCCTCAGCCCCGCGGCTCCCTCCACATCAGCGGGATGGTCGGGCCGCCCTCGATGTCCACCTCGCCGGTGACGGCGAACCCGTGGCGCTCGTACAGCGGTACGTTGGCGGGATCGCTGGACTCGAGGTAGGCGGGGATCCCCTCGGCGTCACAGCGGTCGGTCACCAGGGCGATCAGCCGGGATGCGAGCCCCCGCCCCCGCCCCTCCGGGCGGGTCCCGACGAACGCCAGGTACCAGTGCGGGGTGTGCGGATGGGCCTCGAGCAGCGGGGCCAGGGCCGCCAGCTTCGCCATCGCCTCCTCCTCGCCGAGGATCGCCACCACGGCGGCCACCGCGGCGTCGAAGTCCGGTCCGGGGTCGTCCGGCCCCAGCGGCGGCACCCACACAGCGGCCGAGGCGAGGCCGTCGACGGTGAGGGTCTCGTCGATGCCGATGCCGCCCGCCAGGCGCGCCGAGAAGAAGGTGGCGAGGAGGCCCGGGCGGGTTCCGGGGTCGGCGAACAGGAACGAGAGCACCGGGTCCCGCGCGAAGGCGACGGCCAGGGTGGCGCCGACGTCGGGCAGTTGGTGCGTCTCGGCGGTGCGCGGGTCCATCAGGCGCCGAGTCTGCACCCGTTCACGATTTGAGGAGCCAGTCGGCCTCGTCGTCGCCGAGCAGGAGGTCGACCTCGTCGGCCAGTCCCGGGTGGGCGTGGAGGCCGTCGCCGTCGCCGACCAGGTCGACCGCCGCCTCCCGTGCGGCCTCGACCCACTCGCGGTCGCGGCGCAGCGAGGCGAGGCGCAGGTCGTTCCGGCCCTTCTGGCGCTCCCCCATGATCGTGCCCTCGCCGCGCAGGTCGAGGTCGGCCTCGGCCAGTTCGAAGCCGTCGGTGGTTCGGACCATCGCCCGGAGCCGCTCCTCGGCATCGGGCGTGGTCGCCTCCCCCACCAGCAGGCACCGACTCACGGCCGCCCCCCGGCCGACCCGGCCGCGCAGCTGGTGCAGTTGGGCGATGCCGAAGCGGGCGGCGTCGAGGACGACCATGGCCGTGGCGTTGGGGACGTCGACGCCGACCTCGATCACGGTGGTCGCCACCAGCACGTCGAGCGCACCTGCCCGGAAGAGGCGCATGGTCTCCTCCTTCTCGGCGGGCCCGACCCGTCCGTGCAGCAGCCCGACGCGCAGGCCGGCCAGGGGGCCGTCCAGGAGGCGCTCGAAGGTCTCCTCGGCGGATGCCACCTCGAGGGCCTCGGACTCGTCGATGAGCGGGCACACCACGTACGCCTGGTGGCCGTCGGCGACCTCGGCGCGGACCGCCGCCCAGACGGCCTCCTCATCGTCGACCACCCACTCGGTCCCGATCGGCGTGCGTCCCGGCGGCAGCTCGTCGAGCACCGACACGTCGAGGTCGCCGTAGACGGTCATGGCGGCGGTGCGCGGGATCGGGGTGGCGGTCATGACGAGAACGTCGGGCTCGGTGCCGTCCGGGTTCCGGCGGCGCAGGGCGTCCCGCTGCTCGACGCCGAACCGGTGCTGCTCGTCGATGACGACCGCTCCCAGCGACCGGAACTCGACGCCCTCCTGGATGAGGGCGTGCGTGCCGATCAGGATGTCGAGCCGGCCCCCGGCGAGGTCGTCGGCGATGCGGCGGCGCTCAGCCGCCGTGGTCCGGTTGGTGAGGAGCGCCACGCCGACCGGTCGGCGCTGGAACAGCGAGTCGTCGTCGACCTCGAGGCCCGCCAGCAGGCCGGCCACGCCCAGGTGGTGCTGCTCGGCCAGGACCTCGGTGGGCGCCATGAACGCCCCCTGATGGCCGCCCTGCACGGCGGCCAGGAGGGCGCTCACGGCGACGACGGTCTTGCCGGAGCCCACGTCGCCCTGGAGCAGCCGGTGCATCGGCGTGGGCCGGGCCATGTCGGCGAGGATCTCGGCGACCACCCGCTGCTGCGCACCTGTGAGGGGGAAGTCCAGCAGGTCGTGGAAGGCGGCCACCAGCCCGCCCGGTCCGCCGTCCTCGTGGGGGATCCCCTGGGCGCTGCGCTCCAACTGGACCTTGCGGTGCACGAGCGCCAGCTGGATCCGCAGCAACTCGTCGAACACGAGGCGGCGCCGGGCCTCGGCGACCTCGTGCATGGTCTCGGGCCGGTGGATGCCGCGGTAGGCGGCGGCCCGGTCGGTGAGCCGGTGCCGGGCGAGCACCCCGGCCGGAACGGGGTCGTCGAACCCGCGCACCTTCATGACCCGCCGGATGGCCTCGCCGACCAGGGCGTCGAGGTCCCAGCTGGCGAGGCCGGCGGACTCGGACTGCGGATAGACGGCGACGATGCGGCCGGTCCGGTCCCCCACCAGGTCGACCACCGGGTTGGCCATCTGGAGGCGGTCCCGGTAGCGGTCCATCCGGCCGAACACGACCGCCTCGGTGCCCTCGGGCAGCTGCCGCTCCCGCCACGGCTGGTTGAAGAAGGTGAGGGTGAGCGAGCCGGTGCCGTCGGTGACACGCGCCTCGACCAGCGACCGCCGGTTCCGGGTGCGCCGCGACGACACCCTGACGACCCGGACGAGGACCATCCCCTCCTCGCCGGCGGCGAGCTCGTCGATGGTGGCCTCGCGGGTGCGGTCCAGCCAGCGCCGCGGGTAGTACGAGAGCAGGTCCAGCACCGACTCGACGCCGACCTTGGCGAGTGCCCCCGCCTTCTTGTCGCCCACCCCGTGCAGGTCGGTGACCGGCCGGTCCGCCAACTCCCGCAGGGTGACGCCCCCCTCGGGCGGGTCGCCGCTCACGCCGGACCCACGCGGTACCCCGGCTACTCGATGCCCACGAAGTAGGGGTACAGCGGCTGGCCGCCCTCGTGGACCTCGACGTCGACGTGCCCGTGGTGCTCGGCGACATGGGCGACGACGGCTGCCGTGGAGGCCTCGTCGGCGTCCTCGCCGGCGATCAGGGTGACGAGTTCGTGGTCGTCGTCGAGCAGGTCGTCGAGTAGTCGGCTGGCCGCCTCGATGAGCGAACCGGCAATGACCCGCACCTTGCCACCGGACAGGCCCAGGTGGTCGCCGGTGGCGATGTCGCCGGCATCGCTGCCCGAGTCGCGGACGGCGACGGTGACCTCGGCGGCGACGACGTTGCCGGCGGCCTCGCCCATGAGGTCGCGGTTGGCGTCGGCGGTTCCCTCCGGGTCGTACTCGAGCAGCGAGGCGAAGCCCTCCGTGATGCTCTTCGTGGGCACCACTCGGACGACCTTGGCGGTCTGCTCGTCGACCTGCTCGGCGACGGCGACGATGTTGCCGTTGTTGGGCAGGACGACGACCTCGTCGGCGGAAACGGCCTCGACGGCCGCCAGCAGGTCGGCGGTGGAGGGGTTCATCGACTGGCCGCCAGCGACCACGCGGTGCACGCCGAGCGACCGGAAGATCTCGACGATGCCCGGCCCGTTGGCGACGGCGACCACGGCGCACGGCACCGGCTCCCCCGCCGGTTCGCCGGCACCGCTGGCGATCTGCTCGCGCACCCAGGCCTGCTCCTCGGCCTCCTCCAGCAGGTCCGAGACGCGGATCCCGTGGGGGCGGCCGACGGCGATGCCGGCCTCGACGACGGCGCCGATGTCGTCGGTGTGGACGTGGCAGTTCCAGACCCCGTCGCCACCGACCACGACGACCGAGTCGCCGAGTTCGCCCCAGGCATCCCGGAATCCCGGCACGGTGTCGTCGGGGGCGTCGAGGAAGAACATGACCTCGTACCGGCCGCCATCGAGGCCGTGGTCGGCGGCCCCGCGGTCGACCACCAGCGGCGCAGCCGCCGCCGGCGTCTCGGGGGGCTCGGGCAGGGGGCGCCCGTCGGTAGCGGTCAGCACGGCGTCGAGCAGGAGCAGGTAGCCGGAGCCGCCGGCGTCGACCACGCCGGCCTCGGCCAGCACGGGGAGCATGTCCGGGGTGCGCTCGAGGGCGTCGCCGGCACGTTCCCGAGCGGCCTCGGCGACCGACAGCAGGTCGGCACCATCGTCCGCGACGACCACCGCCGCCTCGGACGACTCGCGGACGACCGTCAGGATCGTGCCCTCGACCGGCGAGCCGACGGCGCCGTAGGCGGCGGTCGAGGCGGCAGCCAGCCCGTCGGCGAGGACCCGGCCGTCGACGCGTCCGGCTTCGCCCACGACGCCGCACAACGCCCGCAGGACCTGCGAGAGGATCACGCCCGAGTTGCCGCGGGCGCCCATCAGGGAACCGTGCGCCACGGCACCGGTGACGGCGGCCAGATCGTCGGCCGCGCCGTCCTCGAGGTCGGCGAGGGCGTTGACGGCCGCCTGGGCGGTCATCGACATGTTGGTGCCGGTGTCGCCGTCGGGGACCGGGTACACGTTGAGCAGGTTGAGGACTTCGCGGTGCCCGCGGAGGGCCTCGTGGAAGCCGGTCACGACGGCGCGCAGGCCGGCGGCGTCGAGGGTGGTCGCAACGGTCACGGCCCGCGAGCGTACCCACCGGCCACGCCGGGGTCGCGGCTGCCGTGCCGGGCTCCGGGGGTTGGAGCGCCCCACCGGGTGGCCGTAGCCTTGCGGGATTCCCACGGGTCGCCCGACGGGCTCCGCGTCGCCCCGGCGCACGACCCACCCAGCGAAGGATCAGGACAGACATGGCCTCCGTGTGCGAGATCTGCGGCAAGAAGCCCTGGTTCGGCAAGCAGCTGAGCCACTCCCACCGCCGGACGAACCGCCGGTGGAACCCCAACATCCAGCGTGTCCGGGCCGTGGTCGGCAAGACCACGAAGCGCCTGGACGTCTGCACCGGCTGTCTCAAGGCCGGCAAGGTGCAGAAGGCCGCCCACTAGGGCACGGCCGACGCACCGGCTCGACGAGGGGGAGGCACCATGCAGGGAGTGGTCAAGTCGTACGACCCCGGCACCCGCGACGGCGTCGTGGTGCGCGAGGCCGACTTCGCCGAGTTCGACCTGGCCGAAGACGCCCTCGAGGGCTCGATCTTCCGCATGCTGCGGCCCGGCCAGCGGGTGCTGTTCGTCCTCGACGACGACGACCGGGCCACCGGCCTCTCGATCGGCGCCGAAGTCGACATGGGGACGCCCGACATCCACTGAGCCGGGGGCCCGACCGGCACCCCGGTGTCGCACCAGTCACACCCTGCCATGTCAGCTCGCGACGAGTTCGTCGTGTAGCAATGGGAGCCGCATGGGTGCATCGACCTCCAACCAGTTCCTCCTCGAATGGGTGGACGAGTGGACAGCGATCCTCGGGCCGGATTCGGTCCACTGGTGTGACGGCTCCGACGCCGAGTACGAGTCGTTCTGCGCGCGGCTGGTCGAGGCCGGCACGTTCCGCCGCCTGAACGACGACTTGCGCCCGAACAGCTTCCTCGCCTCCTCCGACCCCGAGGACGTCGCCCGGGTCGAGGACCGCACCTACATCGCCACCAAGGATCCGCTCGACGCCGGTCCCACGAACAACTGGCGGGAGCCCGACGAACTCAAGGCCGAGATGCTCGAGCGCTACCGGGGCGCCATGGTCGGGCGCACCCTGTACGTGGTGCCGTTCAGCATGGGTCCGCTGGGCTCCCCCATCGCCCACATCGGCGTACAGCTCACCGACTCGCCCTACGTCGTGGTCGGGATGCGGACCATGACCCGGATGGGCGGCGCCGTGCTCGACGTCCTCGGCGAGGGCGACTTCGTGCCGTGCGTGCACTCGGTGGGCGCCCCGCTGGTCGACGGCGCCGAGGACGTTCCGTGGCCCTGCAACCCGGACCACAAGTACATCGCCCACTTCCCCGAGACCCGGGAGATCTGGTCGTACGGCTCCGGATACGGCGGCAACGCCCTGCTGGGCAAGAAGTGCTTCGCCCTCCGGATCGCCTCGACGATGGCCCGGGACGGCGGCTGGTTGGCCGAGCACATGCTGGTGCTGGCGGTCACCTCGCCGGAGGGCGAGCGCCGGTACGTCGCCGCCGCCTTCCCGTCAGCCTGCGGCAAGACCAACATGGCGATGATGGTGCCGACGCTGCCGGGCTGGACCGTCGAGACGATCGGCGATGACATCGCCTGGATGAAGTTCGGTGACGACGGCCGTCTCTACGCCATCAACCCGGAGGCCGGCTTCTTCGGCGTGGCACCGGGCACCTCGGAAGCCACCAACCACAACGGCATGACGACGATGCGGGCCAACGCCGTCTTCACCAACGTGGCGCTCACCGAGGACGGCGACGTCTGGTGGGAGGGCATGACCGACGAGCCACCGGCCAACCTCACCGACTGGCGGGGCGAGCCGTGGGACGCCGCCGGCGACGCACCGGCGGCGCATCCGAACGCCCGCTTCACGGTGCCGGCGTCACAGTGCCCGTCGATCGCCCCCGAGTGGGAGGACCCGGCCGGCGTGCCGATCTCGGCGATCCTGTTCGGCGGCCGCCGGGCCACCAACGTGCCACTGGTGACCGAGGCCCGCGACTGGGCACACGGCGTCTTCCTCGGGTCGATCATGAGCTCCGAGAAGACGGCAGCCGCAACCGGCCAGACCGGCGTCGTCCGGTTCGACCCGTTCGCCATGCTGCCCTTCACCGGCTACAACGTCGGCGACTACTTCGCCCACTGGCTGGAGGTCGGCAAGCGGGCCGACGCCGACAAGCTCCCGAGGTTGTTCTGGGTCAACTGGTTCCGCCGCGACGACGACGGCTCGTTCCTGTGGCCCGGCTTCGGCGAGAACTGCCGGGTGCTCGAGTGGGTGCTGGAGCGGGTGGCCGGCGACGGCGACGCCGCCGAGACGCCGATCGGCCTGGTACCCACGCTCGATGCCATCGACCGCTCGGGCACCGACGTCGACGACGCCGCCATGGCGAAGCTGCTGGACGTCGACCCGTCGGCCTGGGAGGGCGAGCTGGCCGTGATCGAGGAGCACTACGCCGCCGTCGGCGAGCGCCTCCCGGCCGAGATGCGCGACCAACTCGAGGACCTCCGCACCCGCCTCCACGCCTGAGCGGCCCGCCCCTCGACGGGGGCGACGCCGTCAGCCGAGCACCATCGCCCGGATGCCGAGGCCCATGATCCAGAGGCCCACGCCGCCGTAGAGCAGGTGGACCCGGTCGGCCAGCTGGCGCCGGTAGCCCCACGCCACGCCGGCCGAGAGCAGGGCGGCGGCCCCGTAGAAGAGGTGGAAGGCGTCGACGTCGATCCCCTCGTCCACGGCGATGGCCGCGCCGGCCCAGGCCTGGGCAAGGAGCAGCACCTGCGCGAGTCCGGTGACGACCCAGAGGGCGCGGTGGCGCAGCCGGGCGACCCGGTGGGCGGCCAGTGCCCAGCCGCCGGCGAGGCCGTTGCCGAGCACGATGGCCCAGGCCAGCGCCGTGTGGAGGTCCCTCATGTCGTCCCCATGCCCACGAGTGTGCCCTGCCCGCCGGGCTCAGCCGAGCAGCGGGTCGGTCCGGAAGTCCTCGCCGCCGCGGGGCCGGTCGGGGTCGACGAACCACTCGGTACCGAACACCGATGCGAACCGCTCGAGCGGCATGGCGAGGAAGAACGAGTCGGCGGCGATCTGGCTGGCGTGGGCGGCGATGGCGGCACGCTTGCGCCCGATCACGCCATGCACGTCAACGGCGTGCGTGATCTCGATGGCGGGGGTGCCGAAGGCCTCCTGCTCGGCCCGCTCGCGGCGTTCCTCGAGGCTGGCGGCGGCCATGTCGTCGAGTTCGCCGGCGGCGAACGCCTCCTCGATCGAGGCCCGGATGGCGTCGCGGTTCATGGTGGTCCAGCGCAGCCGACCGACGCCGGCCCGCTGCGCCCAGCGCGTGCCGACCCGGTGCGCCTGGATGTGGTCGGGGTGGCCGTAGCCGCCGTGCGAGTCGTAGACGACGGCCAGGTCCACCTGTTCGTCGGCGAGGAGGTCGGCGAGGCGGGAGGCCGCCTCGTCGACGTCCGCCTGCCAAAAGCAGTCGGGGTGGCCGTTGGCCGGGTCGCCGTCCATGCCGCTGTCTCGGTAGCCGAGGAACTCGACGCGGGCGGCGCCGAGGATCGCGGCGGCGTCGGCGACCTCGGCGGTGCGGCGGTCGCCGAGCGGCTCGCCATCGGCCAGCACGCCGGGGACGGGCTCGCCCTCCTCGCCGTGGGTGGCGACGACGAGCACGACCCGGTGGCCGGCATCGGCCAGGCGCGCCATGGTGCCGCCGGTGGCGAGCGCCTCGTCGTCGGGGTGGGCGTGGAGGAAGACGGCGGTGGCCATCGGGATCCCGGTTGCGGGGGACTCAGGCGACGGCGCCCGAGTCGCGCAGGGCGGCGACCTCGTCGTCGGTGAAGCCGGCCTCGGCGAGGAGTTCGTCGGTGTGCTGGCCGGCGTGGGCCGGTGGCCGGCGGACCTCGCCGGGGGTGCGGCTGAGCCGCGGCGCCGGACCCGGCTGCGTGATGCCGCCCACCTCGATGAAGGTGCCCCGGGCCACGTTGTGGTGGTGCCCGGCGGCCTCGGCGGCGGTGAGTACCGGGGCGTAGCAGACGTCGCTGCCCTCGAGGATGGCGTCCCACTCGTCCCGGGTCTTCGTCCGCACGACCGCGGCGACCTCCTCGGTGAGCTCGGGCCACAGGCTGCGGTCGAGCTGGTTGCCGAAACGCTCGGGGTCCAGGCCCAGCTTCTCGACCAGTTCGGCGTAGAACTGCGGCTCGATCGACCCGATGGAGATCCAGCCGCCGTCGGCGCACTCGTACACATCGTAGAAGTGGGCGCCGGTGTCAAGCATGTTGACGCCGCGTTCGGGGGTGTGGAAGCCCGAGGCCAGCATCCCGTGGATGAAGCTCATGAGGCTGGCGGCCCCGTCGACCATGGCGGCGTCGACGACCTGGCCCTGCCCGGAGGTGCGGGCCTCGAGGAGGGCGCAGACCATGCCGAAGGCGAGGTACATGCCGCCTCCGCCGAAGTCGCCCACCAGGTTCATGGGCGGCACCGGCCCGGAGTCGTGCCGACCGAGGTGGGCGAGCACGCCGGCGAGGGCGATGTAGTTGATGTCGTGTCCGGCCATCGAGGCGTAGGGGCCTTCCTGGCCCCACCCCGTCATGCGGCCGTAGACGAGGGCCGGGTTGCGGGCGAGGCAGTCGTCGGGGCCGACCCCGAGGCGCTCGGCCACGCCGGGGCGGAAGCCCTCGAAGAGCATGTCGGCACCCTCCACGAGACGCAGCACGGTCTCGACGCCCTCGGGTGACTTGAGGTCGATGCCCATGCTGCGCCGGCCCCGGGCGTTGACGTTGCCGGGCGGCCGCTCGGGATCGCCGCCACGTACGGCGCCGGCACGGTCGACCTGGACGACCTCGGCGCCCATGTCGGCCAGCATCATCCCGCAGAAGGGTCCCGGCCCGATGCCGGCCAGTTCGATGACGCGGACCCCTTCGAGTGCTCCCATGGCGTGCTCCCCTGTTCGGTGTGGTCGGTTCGCTTGGTGTGTTCGGTTCGTCGGTTCGTTCAGTCGGCGTGCGCCAGGTCGGCGCGGCGGACGTGCTCGGTGATGGCGGCGACCAGGTGCGGCCAGGAGCCCGGCGGCAGGTCGTGGCCCCAGCCGTCGACGACGACGAGGTCGGCGCCGGGGATCAGGTCGGCGGTGTGTTCGCCGCCGCTGACGTCGATGAGCGTGTCGGCGCTGCCGTGCAGGACGCGGGTGGGGACCGTGATGGTGGCGACGTCGGCGTCGCGGTTGCCGTCCGCCACGGCGGCCCCCATCTGGCGTTCGAAGGCACCGCGGGACTGCGGCGACCGTGCGGTGTAGGCGGCGTACAGCGAGCGGACGTGGGCCTCGTCGTACCAGTCGGGGCTGCACCAGAGCCGGTTGTCGGCGACCTCCTTCTCGGTGCGGGCGGCGGGGTCGTCGGGCGGCTCGACGAGCATCGCCTCGAGCACATCGCCGCCGGGCCGGCCGAAGTCGCTGTTGCCGGTGTTGGAGGCCATCGACACCATGCTGCGGCAGCGGCCGGGGTGCTCGGCGGCAACGGTCTGGGCGACCATCCCGCCGAGGGACATGCCGACCACGTGGGCGTCGGCGACGCCGAGGTGGTCGAGCAGGGCGACCACGTCGGCTGCCATGTCCGACAGCGTGTACTGCGACCCCTCCGGCAGGCAGGTCGACAGGCCGCTGTCGCGGTTGTCGAACCGGACGACCTGGAACCCCTCCGCGACCAGCAGGTCGCAGAACGCCTCGGGCCAGGCCAGCAACTGGCTGCCGAGCCCGTGGACCAGCATGATCGTGGGGTCGGCCGGGTCGCCGTGCACCTCGTGGCAGCAGTCGATCCCGGTGGCGAGCGTGGCAGTCGGCACGCCGCCATCATCCGATGCGGAGCAGCCCGGCGGCAATGCCGGGGGGAAATGCGCCCGGGACTACCGTCACGGCGTGTCCGACCTGCACGACCGCCGCTTCGCCGACCTCGACGTCGGCCTGTTCCACGACCTGCTGCGGCTACGGGTGGACGTGTTCGTCGTGGAGCAGGCGTGCGCGTACCCGGAGTTGGACGGCCGCGACGTCGAGCCTGGCACCCGCCACGTCTGGATCGGGGGCAGCAACGGGGACCCGGTCGCCTACCTGCGCGTGCTGGCCGAGGCGGACGGTTCACACCGGATCGGCCGGGTGGCGACGCGGACCGACCGGCGCGGCGGGGGCCTGGCGGGCCGGCTGGTCGACCATGTGGTGGCCAGCACGCCGGGACGGCTTGTGCTCGACGCCCAGTCGCAACTCGAGGACTGGTACCTCGCCAAGGGCTTCGTCCGCACCGGCGACGAGTTCACCGAGGACGGCATCCCACACGTCCCCATGGCGTGGGGCGATTGAGCGTCAGTCCCAGCCCAGTTCGGTGAGGCGGTCGTCGTCGATGCCGAAGTGGTGCGCGACCTCGTGGACGACGGTGACCAGCACCTCCTCGCGCAGGTGCTCCTCGTCGTCACAGAGCTCGCAGAGGGCCAGCCGGTAGAGGTGGATGCAGTCCGGCATCGTGAACCCGCCGGCGCCGTACTCGTCGCGCTCGGTGAGCGGCACCCCCTCGTAGAGGCCCAGCAGGTCGGGCGGGTCGCCACGATCGGCGACCAGCACCGCCACGTTGTCCATGAGGGCCGCCAGCTCGGGCGGCAGGGTGTCGAGGGCTTCGGCCACGAGCACCTCGAAGCGCCTCGGTGACAGCGGTTCCACGGACCAGATGCTACGTCCGGCGCGCCGCCTGTTCCGGGGTGGGTCCGCCCTCGGGCTCAGGCGTCGCCGACTCGCGAACTGGTCGGCATCACCTTCCTGCCGCCGGGTGGGTCCGGCCCGTCGGGCCGGGGAACGCCGTCACCCCCCGTGGGTAGGGTGCGCCCCATGTCCACCACCGGCCCGCTGTTCACCGAGGAACCTCGGGATGGCGCGTCCGAATCCGACGCCGACGGGCTGCTGGCCGGGCTCAACGACGAGCAGCGCCATGCCGTCACCGTCGACACCGTCCCGCTGGCCATCCGGGCCGGCGCCGGCTCGGGCAAGACCCGGGTACTGACGCGCCGCATCGCCTGGCGCTCCCAGGCCGGGCGCCACGACCCCCGACGGGTGCTGGCCCTCACCTTCACCCGCAAGGCCGCCGGCCAGTTGCGGTCCCGCCTGCGGTCGCTGGGCCTGCGAGACCAGGTCGCCGCCGGCACCTTCCACGCCGTCGCCTACGCCCAGCTGCGCACCTGGTGGCACGAGAACGACGTGCGCGAGCCCGAGTTGCTGGACCGCAAGTTCCGGGCGATCACGCCACTGCTCCCCCGCGACCGGCGCAGCACCGACGTACTCGACGTCGTCACCGAGATCGAGTGGGCCAAGGCCCGGCGCATCCCGCCCGAGGCGTACGCCGACCGGGCCGAGGGCTTCGGCCGCAACCCGCCCCTGCCGCCGTCCACGATCGCCCGCATCTACCGCGACTACGAGGACCTCAAGGCCGACCAACGCCTCGTCGACTTCGACGACCTGCTCGAGCAGTGCGTCCGGGCGCTGCGCACCGACAAGGCGTTCGGCGACGCCCAGCGGTGGCGGTTCCGGCACCTCTACGTCGACGAGTTCCAGGACGTCAACCCGCTGCAGTTCGCCCTGCTGGCCGCCTGGCTGGACGGCAGCGACGACCTCTGCGTCGTCGGCGACCCCGACCAGGCCATCTACGGCTGGAACGGCGCCGACGCCGACCACCTCGAACGCTTCACCGCCCACTTCCCGGGGGGCACCGTCGTCGAACTGCGTCAGAACTACCGCAGCACCCCCCAGGTGCTCCGGGTCGCCGCGGCGGCGCTGCGCGGCCGTGAGCCGATGCGGGCCAACCGGCCCGGTGGCCCGACGCCCACCGTCGCCGACCACCCCGACGACCGGGCCGAGGCGACAGCCATCTCTCGCCGAGTCCGCGAGTGCCGGGGAACCAGTGGCGCCTGGTCCCGCCAGGCCGTCCTGGTCCGCACCAACGCCCAGGCGGAGGTCGTGGTGCAGGGGCTCCGCGACGCCGACATTCCGGTCCGCACCCGCGCCGGCAGCGGCCTGCTCGACCGGGCCGACGTCAAGGCGGCCCTGAGGCCGCTGTCCCGCAGCGAGCGGCCGCTGTCCCAGCACCTCGGCGACCTGCGGCCCGACCCCGACCGCGATGCCGGAGACGAGGACGCCAACCCGCGCGACGCCGACCGGACGGCCGCCTTCGACCGCCTCCGCGTACTGGCCGACGAGTTCCTCGCCCTCGAGCCGGCCGGCACCGCCTCGGGCTTCTCCGGCTGGCTGCACAGCCAGGCCCGGGCCGCCGACGACGACTCGGCCGACGCCGTCGAGGTCGCCACCTTCCACGCCGCCAAGGGCCTCGAGTGGGAGACGGTCCACGTGGCCGGCCTCGAGCAGGGGCTCGTCCCCATCGCCCACGCCCGCCAGCCCGACGCCCTCGCCGAGGAGCGGCGCCTGCTCTACGTGGCGCTCAGCCGCGCCGAGGAGGGGCTGCACCTCACCTGGGCCCAGCAGCGCAGCTTCAAGGACCGCACCTCGAACCGCCGGCCCTCCTTCTGGCTGGAGGACCTCGAGTTCGCGATCGCGAACCTCGACCAGCCCTTCGAGAAGGCCGAACAGGCCCGCCGGGCGGCCCTCGCCCGGGAGCAGGTCCGAACGACGAGGCTCCCCGACCACCCGGTCGTCGAGGAACTCCGGGCGTGGCGACTGGACCAGGCCCGGGCCGCCGACGTCGAGGCCTACAAGGTGTTCCGCGACGTCACCCTCGCCTCGCTCCTCTCGGTCTGGCCGACCACGGTCGAGGAACTGCGGCAGGTCACCGGCATCGGCCCGGTCAAGGCCGACCGGTTCGGCGACGACCTGCTGGCCATCCTCGCCGGCCACGAGCGACCCGCCGACCTGGCACCACCCCCGGTCCGCCGACCGACGCCTCCACCCGTGGATCCCGGCGACGCCGACCCCGACCTGGTCGAGGCACTCCGGGCCTGGCGTCTCGATCGGGCCGGCGGCAAGCCCGCCTACACCGTGTTCGCCGACGCCACCCTCCACGAGCTGGCGGCCACCCGCCCGACCGACGACGACGGCCTGCTCGCCGTGTCGGGCATAGGCCCCGCCAAGTTGGAGCGCTTCGGCGCCGACCTGCTGGCGTTCCTCGCAGAGTGGGAGTGAGCGCTACGCCCCGTCCAACTCGGCCTGGAGCCGCTTCGGGGCGGTGAGGCGCCACGCCTCCTCGGCCACGCCGGCCACCTCGTCCCAATCCAGGTCCACGTCGAGGCGCAGGCCCACCCAGCCCCTCGGCCCGACGTAGGGCGGCACAAAGAACCGCTCGGGTTCCTGGTCGACCAGTTCGTCCTGCAAGCCGGGTGCCGCCTTGAACCAGAGCGTGGGGCGGCCGTCGTCGGGGTGGGTGTGGAGGTTGGCGAAGGCGGAGCGCCCGACGATCCCGAAGGTGGGCATGCCGTGGTTGAGCCGCTCCTCCACCTGCGGCAGCGTCAGGCACACCCGCCGCAGTCCCTCGAGCAGGTCCCGGTCCCGGGGCAGCCGCGGGGCGTGCGTCACGGTGCTACCCCAGGGCGAAGTCGGCGACGACGGGGGCGTGGTCGCTGGGCTTCTCGCCCTTCCGCTCGTTGCGGTCCACGACCACGAAGTCGAGGGCGGCGGCGGCCGGCGGCGAGGCCAGCACCAGGTCGATGCGCATGCCGCGGCCCTTCGGGAAGGCCAGGTCGCGGTAGTCCCACCACGAGAACAGGCCGCTGGCGTCGTGGCGCTCCCGGAACACGTCGACCAGCCCGAGGTCGACCAGCCGCTGGACGGCGGCCCGTTCCTCGGGGGTGACGTGGGTGGCGCCGGCGAATGCCGACGGGTCCCACACGTCGCGGTCGTCGGGCGCCACGTTGAAGTCCCCCACCACCACCACCGGGTCGGCGGCCAGGTCGGCGTTGGCGACCAGGTCGTCGTGGAGGCGACCCAGCCAGTCCAGCTTGTAGTGCCAGTGGTCGTGGCCGACCTCCCGGCCGTTGGGCACGTAGCAGGACGCCACCCGAACCCCGCCGCAGGTGGCCCACAGGATCCGGGCGTCGGGGTCGGGCTCGTCGCGCCCGTCGGCGAAGCCCGGTCGCACGTCGTCGAGCCCGACCCGGGAGATGACCGCCACGCCGTTCCACCGGCCCTCTCCGTGGTGTGCCGACTCGTAGCCGAGCGCGGCGAACGCCCCGTGGGGGAACGCCTCGTCGGCCATCTTGGTCTCCTGGAAGCAGAGCACGTCCGGCTGGGCGGCGGTGATCCACGCCTCGACGCGGGCCAGCCGGGCCTTGAGCGAGTTGACGTTCCAGGTGACGATCCGCATCGCCGGCGACCGTAGCGGCTCAGCCCAGCGGGAAGCCGACGACCGCCTCGAGCTCGGCGATGGCGGCATCCGGGTCGACCACCTTGACGGTCGTCATGCCCATGGCCCGGGCGGGCTTGAGGTTGATGCCGAGGTCGTCGAGGAACACGCAGGCCGCCGGTTCCACGCCCAGTCCCTCGCAGGCGATCTCGTAGAAGCGCAGCTCGGGCTTGCGACAGCCGACGACGCTGGACTCCACGACCACGTCGAAGAGGTCGACGACCCCCGACGCGGCCCCGGCCTCCGCCGACTCGGCCATCGGCGCCACGTTGTTGGTGAGCAGCGCCGTGCGCAGCCGTTCCGAGCACCGGCGCAGGGCCTCGACCATGGCGGGACGCAGCTCGCCCCGCAGCCCGGCCAGCACCCGACGGGCGTCGACCACCAGGCCCAGGGCCGCCGCCTCGGCCTCGAACAGTTCGCAGAACCCGGCCTCGTCGACCTCGCGGCGCTCCATGCGGGCCCACGCGTTGTCGTCCGGATTCGTCGAATTGAGCCGCCGGATGGTGTCGGGCGACAGCCCGGCCTCGGCCTCGTAGGCGGCGAACGCCTCGAACGGACTGGAGGTCAACACCCCGCCGAAGTCGAACAGCACCGCCCCGATCATCCGCCCGACGCCCCGTCTCGCACCGCCCCGATCACGGCCGGAAACCTAGGTGCCGACCGCCACGGAGGCCCACGCGGCACCACCGGTAGCCTCGGCGGCGATGTCAGCCCAGTTCATCTTCACCATGCGGCGGGTCAGCCGCTTCCACCCGCCCGACAGCGAGGTCCTCAAGGACATCACGCTGGCCTTCTACCCCGGCGCCAAGATCGGCGTGATCGGCGCCAACGGGGCCGGCAAGTCGTCGCTGCTGCGGATCATGGCCGGCGTGGACGACGGGTTCACCGGCGAGGCCCGCCTGACCGACGGCTTCACCGTCGGCCTGCTCGAGCAGGAGCCCACCCTCGACGAGTCCAAGGACGTGCAGGGCAACATCATGGACGGCGTCGGCCAGGTGGCCGGCCTGCTCGCCCGCTACGACGAGGTGCTGGCCGCCTGGGGCGACCCGGACGCCGACTACGAGAAGTTGGGCGACGAGCAGGCCGACCTCGAAAAGCGCATCGAGGCCGCAGGCGCCTGGGACCTGCAGCGCACCATCGAAATCGCCATCGACGCCCTGCGGCTGCCGCCCGGCGACGCCGACGTGTCGACCCTGTCGGGCGGCGAGCGCCGGAGGGTGGCGCTGTGCCGGCTGCTGCTGTCCCGACCCGACCTGCTGCTCCTCGACGAGCCCACCAACCACCTCGACGCCGAGTCGGTGGCCTGGCTGGAGCGGACGCTCAAGGACTACCACGGCACCGTCGTGGCCATCACCCACGACCGATACTTCCTCGACAACGTGGCCGGCTGGATCCTCGAGCTGGACCACGGGAAGGGCATCCCCTACGAGGGCAACTACTCGGGCTGGCTGGAGCAGAAGCAGGCCCGCCTCGACGCCGAGCAGAAGGCCGACTCGTCGCGCCGCCGCACCCTCGAACGGGAGCTGGAGTGGGTGCGCATGGCCCCCAAGGCCCGCCAGGCCAAAGGCAAGGCCCGCCTCGCCGCCTACGACCGGCTGGTCGCCGAGGCCGCCGACGTCGAGCGCCGCGACCGCGAACTCCAGGTCGACATCCCCGCCAACCAGCGCCTCGGCGACCAGGTCGTCGAGGTGGCGAACCTGTCGAAGGGATTCGGCGACCGGCTGCTCGTCGACGACCTGTCGTTCTCGCTGCCCCCCGCCGGCATCGTCGGCGTGATCGGCGGCAACGGCGCCGGCAAAACCACGCTGTTCCGGATGCTCGTCGAGGCCGCCACCGGCGACGGGGACCCGGCCGCCCTCCCCGACTCGGGCAGCATCACGATCGGCCCCACCGTCGAGATGGGCTACGTCGACCAGTCACGCGACGCCCTCGATTCCGAGCGCACCGTCTACGAGGAGATCACCGACGGCCGCGAGTTCCTCCAGGTCGGCCGCCGGGAGGTCAACGGCCGGGCCTACGTGGCGTCGTTCAACTTCAAGGGCTCCGACCAGCAGAAGCAGGTCGGGAACCTGTCGGGCGGCGAGCGCAACCGGGTGCACCTGGCCAAGGTGCTCAAGAGCGGCGCCAACCTGCTGCTCCTCGACGAGCCCACCAACGACCTCGACGTCGACACGCTGCGAGCGCTGGAGTCGGGCCTCGAGGCCTACGCCGGCTGCGCCGTGATCATCAGCCACGACCGCTGGTTCCTCGACCGGGTCGCCACCCACGTGCTGGCCTTCGAGGGTGACTCGCAGGTGCGCTGGTTCGAGGGCAACTTCACCGAGTACGAGGCGTACCGCACCAAGGAACTGGGCCTCGACGCCCAGCCCACGCGGATCCGCTACAAGCCCCTCACCCGCAGCTGACGCTCAGCCCAGCAGGTCGAGCACCCTGGTGGCGGCGGCGACGGCGGGGCCGTGGTCGGGAGTGAGCACCAGGTCGGGTGACTCGGGCGGCTCGTACGGGTCGTCCACGCCGGTCATGCCGGTCAGTTCGCCGGCCCGTGCCCTCGCGTAGAGCCCCTTCGGGTCGCGTGCCTCACAGAGCTCGAGCGGCGCGTCGACGAAGACCTCGAGGAACGGCACGCCGGCGGCCTCGTGGAGCGCCCGGGCCCGGTCGCGGGCGGCGCGGTAGGGGCTGATGAGCGGCACCAGCGCCACCATGCCGGCGTCGGCGAACAGCCGCGCCACCTCGGCCACGCGCCGGACGTTCTCGTCGCGGTCCTCGGCCGAGAAACCCAGGTCGCCGTTGAGGCCGTGGCGCAGATTGTCGCCGTCGAGCAGGTAGGCGGGCCGGCCGTCGGCGACCAGCAGCCGCTCGCAGGCGACGGCCACCGTCGACTTGCCCGACCCGGAGAGGCCGGTGAACCACACCGTGGCCCCGCGGAACCCCAGCGACCCGGCACGCTCGTCGCGGTCCAGCGACCCGGGGTGCCAGACGACGTCCGGACTGCGTGCGGCGCCGGCCCCCTCGACCATGGGCCCGGTCAGGACCCGGCGCCGATGATCATGCCGGCGGCGACCGTGGCGTTCGTGGTCTCGTCGACCAGCACGAAGCTGCCGGTGGCCCGGTTGCGCCGGTACTCGTCGAAGAACAGCGGCTGGGTGCACCGCAGCGTGACCCGGCCGATCTCGTTGAGGGCCAGGACCTCGGCCGACTCGTCCCGGTGCAACGAGTTGATGTCGAGTCGGTACTGGAGGTCGGTCGCCATGGCGCGGGCCGTCCGGGTGGTGTGCTTGATCGCCAGTTTGGTGCGTGGTGCCAGCCGCGACGCCTCCGACATCCAGCACACCATGGCCTGCAGGTCCTGGCCTGCGTTGGGCTGGTTGCCGGGCCGGCAGATCATGTCGCCCCGCGACACGTCGATGTCGTCGTCCAGCCGGATCGTCACGGCCATCGGCGAGAACGCCTCGTCGACGGGGCCCTCGAAGGTGTCGACTGACGCCACCGTCGACGTGAAGCCGCTCGGCAGCACCATCACCTCGTCGCCGGGCTTGAACACGCCGCCGACGATCGTCCCGGCGTAGCCGCGGTAGTCGTGGTGGGCGTCGGACTGCGGCCTGATCACGTACTGCACCGGGAAGCGGGCGTCGACGTGGTTGCGGTCGCTGGCGATGTGCACCTCCTCGAGGTGGTGCAGCAGCGATGAGCCCTCGTACCACGACATGTTGGGCGAGCGCTCGACGATGTTGTCACCGTGCAGGGCCGACACCGGGATGAACGTGAGGTCGGCGATGTCGAGCTTCATGGCGAATTCGCGGAACTCGGCCTTGACCGCCTCGAAGGCGGCCTCGTCGTAGTCGACCAGGTCCATCTTGTTGACGCACACCACGAGGTGCGGGATGCGCAGCAGCGACGCCAGGAAGGCGTGGCGGCGGGACTGCTCGACGATGCCGTTGCGGGCGTCGACCAGCACCAGCGCCAGGTCGGCGGTCGAGGCGCCCGTGACCATGTTGCGCGTGTACTGGATGTGCCCGGGGGTGTCGGCGATGATGAACTTCCGCTTGGGTGTGGCGAAGTAGCGGTGCGCCACGTCGATGGTGATGCCCTGCTCCCGCTCGGCCCGCAGACCGTCGGTGAGCAGCGCCAGGTTCGTGTACTCGTTGCCCATCTGCTCGGACGTGCGCTCGATGGCCTCGAGCTGGTCCTGGAAGATCTGCTTGGTGTCGTAGAGCAGGCGGCCGATGAGGGTGGACTTGCCGTCGTCGACGCTACCGGCGGTGGCGAACCGGAGGAGTTCCATCAGAAGTACCCCTCCCTCTTCCTGTCCTCCATGGCGGCCTCGGACACGCGGTCGTCGGCCCGGGTGGCGCCCCGCTCGGTGATCCGGGTGGCGCCCACCTCCTCGATGACCTGCTCGATGGTCGCGGCGTTCGAGTCGACGGCGCCGGTGCAGGACATGTCGCCCACGGTGCGGTAGCGCACGGTGCGGTTCACGACCTCCTCGCCCTCCATGCGGGTGACGTACTCGGAGTCGGCCAGCCACATGCCGTCCCGCTCGAACACCGGGCGCTGGTGGGCGAAGTAGATGGACGGGATCTCGATGCCCTCCCGGCGGATGTACTCCCAGATGTCGAGCTCGGTCCAGTTCGAGATCGGGAACACCCGGATGTGCTCACCCTGGCGGATGCAGCCGTTGTAGAGGTTCCAGAGTTCGGGCCGCTGGTTCTTGGGGTCCCACTGGCCGAACTCGTCGCGGAACGAGTACACCCGTTCCTTGGCCCGGGCCTTCTCTTCGTCGCGGCGGGCGCCGCCGAATAGGGCGTCGAAGCGGTGCTCCCCGATGGCGTCGAGCAGGGTGGTGGTCTGGAGGCGGTTGCGGCTGGCCCGCGGGCCGGTCTCCTCGGTGACCCGGCCCTCGTCGATCGACTGCTGCACGGACGCCACGACGAGGCGGGCGCCAAGCTCGGCGAGGCGCCGGTCGCGGAAGTCGAGCACCTCGGGAAAGTTGTGCCCGGTGTCGACGTGCATCACCGGGAACGGCAGGCGGGCCGGCGAGAACGCCTTCTCGGCGAGGCGCAGCATCACGATCGAGTCCTTACCGCCCGAGAACAGCAGGCAGGGGCGCTCGAACTCGGCCGCCACCTCCCGGAAGATGTGGATCGACTCTGCCTCGAGCTGGTCGAGGTCGGTAAGTTCGTAGGTCGTGGTCACGGTGCTCCCGTCGCGGCCGGCGTGCCGGTTCGGCTCCCAATGCTACGGCCCGGGGTCTGCGATGATCGCGAGCCATGGCCACCTCCGACGACCACCGCCTCGCCGCCAAGCTGGCCATGCGCGCCGGCGTCCTGCTGCTGGAGTTGCGCGGGCGCCTCGTCGCCGAGGGCGCGCCGGCGACCACCCTGAAGGACGAGGGAGACCGGGCCGCCCACGACCTGCTGATGGACGCCCTCGCCGAGTCCCGCCCAGACGACGGCGTGTTGTCCGAGGAGGGCTCGGCCCACGACGTCCATCCGGACCGGGCCGGCGTGTCGCGGGTGTGGATCGTCGACCCGCTGGACGGCACCAGGGAGTTCAGCGAGCCGCCCCGCACGGACTGGGCGGTCCACGTGGCCCTCGCCGAGGACGGACGGCCCACGGCCGGCGCCGTCGCCCTGCCGGGCCTGGGCCTGACGCTCTCGACCAACGAGGCCGGCACCCTCGACGACCTGGGCCCCGTGCCGGCTGCCCCCCGGGTCGTGGTCAGCCGCAGCCGGCCGCCGGCGGTGGCCCTCGCGGTCGCCGAGGCCCTCGACGGCGAGTTGGTCGAGATGGGTTCGGCCGGCGCCAAGGCCATGGCGGTGGCCCGCGGCGAGGTCGACGTCTACGTCCACGCCGGCGGCCAGTACGAGTGGGACAACTGCGCCCCGGCCGCGGTGGCGGCGTCGATGGGCCTCCACGTGTCGCGCCTCGACGGTTCGCCGCCCACCTACAACCACCCCGACCCGTACCTTCCCGACTTGCTCGTCTGCCGGCGGGAACTGGCGTCCGCCGTCCTCGACGTCGTCGGCTGACGTCGGGGCACGGCCCGTAGGCTCGCGGACCGTGCGCCTGGTCATCGCCCGCTGCACGGTCGACTACGACGGCCGCCTCACCGCCCACCTCCCCGAGGCGGTCCGCCTGCTCATGGTCAAGGCCGACGGCTGCGTCGCCATCCACGCCGACGGTGGCGCCTACAAGCCCCTCAACTGGATGAACGCCCCGAACGTGCTCGTGGAGGAGGCAATCGACGGCGTCGACACCTGGCGGGTGTCGAACCCCAAGGGCGAGACCCTCACGATCACGCTCCACGAGGTGCTGTCCGACACCGCCTACGAGATGGGCGTCGACCCCGGCCTGCAGAAGGACGGCGTCGAGGCACACCTCCAGGAGCTGTTGGCCGAGGACCCGTCGTTCCTCGGCGAGGAGTTGGCGCTGGTGCGGCGTGAGTACCCGACCGACATCGGACCCGTCGACCTGTTGTGCCGTGACGCCGACGGGAACACCGTGGCGATCGAGGTCAAGCGACGAGGCGAGATCGACGGCGTCGAGCAACTCACCCGCTACCTCGACTTCCTCAACCGCGACGACGTGCTGGCTCCCGTGCGGGGCCTCTTCGTGGCCCAGGAGATCAAGCCCCAGGCCAAGGTGCTGGCGGGCGACCGGGGCATCGGCTGTGTCGAGGTGGACTACGACGAGCTCCGGGGCATCGAATCGACGACGCCCCGGCTCTTCTAGGCGGACCCGTGGAGGCGTTCGAGGTCGCCGTGGTCGGCGGCGGCCCGGCCGGATCGGCAGCGGCCACCACGCTGGCTCGGGCGGGCCGGTCCGTGGCGATGCTCGACAAGGCCACCTTTCCCCGAAACAAGTGCTGCGGCGACGGGCTCACCACGCTGGCCCTGCGACTCGGTGAACGACTCGGCCTCGACCCGGCACCCATCGCCGGCTGGCAGGTCGTCGACCACGCCGTCATCCACACCGGCGGCGAGGGTGGCCGCAGCCGCCGCTTCCCGCTGCCCGTGGATGCCGGCCAGTACGCAGCGATCGTGCCGCGGGCCGAGTACGACGCCGCCCTCCTGGACCTGGCCCGCTCGGCCGGCGCCGACGTGCGGGAGGGCCACGAACTGGCGGGCATCCGAGTCGATGGCGACGGCGCCGTCGTCGAGGTGGCGGACGGCTCGACGTTCCGGACCGGGTCGGTGGTCGCCGCCGACGGCATGTGGTCTCCCACCCGGCGCCTGCTGGGCCTGGCCGAGGACGGCTACCGGGGCGAGTGGCACGCCTTCCGCCAGTACGTGGCCGGGGTGGGGCCGGCGGCAGCCGACCTGCACGTCTGGTTCGAACCGGACCTGCTGCCCGGCTACGCCTGGAGCTTCCCGCTGCCCGATGGTCGGGCCAACGTCGGGTTCGGCGTGCTGCGTGGCGGCCGGGTGGCCGTCGGAGACACGGGCCGAATCTGGGACGGACTCTGCGACCGGCCCGGTATCCGGGAGGTGCTCGGCCCCGACGCCGTGCCCGAGGGGCGGCGCACCGCCTGGCCCATTCCCGCACGCGTGGATCGTGCGGTTCTCGAACACGGCCCGGTGCTGTTTGCCGGTGACGCCGCTGCGGCCACCGACGCCCTGACCGGCGAGGGCATCGGCCAGGCACTGCTCACGGGGATCCTCGCCGCCGAGGCGATCCTCGCCGGCGGATCGGCCGCCGAGGTGGGCACCCGCTACCGACGCCACGTGCGTCGAGAACTGCTGGCCGACCACCGCATGTCGGTGGCGCTCCAACGGGTACTGGCGCTGCCGCTCGGGGCACGAACGGCGGTGTCTGCCGCCGGCGCCACGGCGTGGACGCGCCGCAACTTCGCCCGCTGGATGTTCGAGGACTACCCGCGGGCGCTGCTGGCGACGCCGCGCCGCTGGCGACGGGGCGTGCTGTCCAGGCCCGGCGCCCACCGCTGAACCCGTCGTCACCGCCGCCGAGGGGCCGCGGCGGCGTCTTCCCGGGACGCCACTACCCTGCCCGGATGGCCCCGGCCTCCGAGACCGCCGACGAGCGGTCGCACCTGAGCATCGTCCCCGACGCCGACGACGCTCCCTCCGAGCCCCACCCGCTGGGTCCCATCGGCCGCGCCCTCGACACGGCCGTCGACAAGGCGTGGGAGCCGCTGCGGGGCAATCCCAACCTGGACCGGCTCTTCTACGCGGCCAGCGAACTCGCCGACTTCAGCCTGCTCTGGCACCTGACTGGCACGGCCCGCGGCGTCGTGCGCCGCAACGGGCACCGCGAGGCGCTGCGCCTGTCGGCCGCCCTCGCCGCCGAGTCGGCGCTCGTGAACGGCGCCGTCAAGTCGGCGTTCCGCCGGGAGCGGCCCGTCCACGACGAGGAGCGGCCCCACAACCTGCGCCAGCCGCTCACCAGCAGCTTCCCGTCGGGCCACGCCTCGGCGGCCTTCCTGGCGGCGACCCTGCTGGCCGAGCGGTCTCGCATCAGGCCGCTCTGGTACGCGGCGGCGGGCATCGTGGCGGCGTCGAGGGTGCACGTGCGCATCCACCACGCCAGCGACGTGGTGGTCGGCGCGGGGATCGGCCTGGCGCTGGGCCGCCTGATCCGGAAGGTGCTGCCCCTGCGCTGAGCAGGGCGGCCCGCTAGTTGAGCGGCGAGGCCTCGAGGTCGGCGTCGCTGGCGGCCAGCAGCAGCCGAAGGTCGAGCAGGAGGTCGGCGACCTCGGAGGCGGCGATGAGCTCGCGGCTCTGGGTGGTGCCGAGACCGCGGTCGATGATGGCCTTGATCTCATCGATCGTGGTCGTATCGAGCGTCTCGGTCATGTCGCCGTCCTCCGTTCCCAGGTCGTTGCGCTGCTCGTCGATGCCCACACCCTAGGCGCGCATTCCGCGAACGCGTGGCACCCGCTTGCGGGCCCCGCCTACCCTCGCCTGGTGCCGCTCTCACCCCACACCGTCGGCGGCGGAGGGCCGACCACCGACCTGCCACTGACGCTGGCCGACCTGCACGCCTCGCTGGCCGTGGGTGTCCGGCTGGACCTGCGGCTCGACCCGGTGCCGGACGACGCCTGGGACGGCCAGCGCGCCCTGGACCTGGTCGTCGGGGCCGGCTTCACGGGGGTCGGCGAGGCCCGCTCGGTCGGATCGGCCGTCGAGGTGCCCGTCGAGCGCCGCCGCAGCCTGCCCGACACGGTGGCACCGGGGATGCGCCTGCTGGTGGTCGGCCTCAACCCCAGCCCGGCCTCGGCCGACTCGGGCGTCGGCTACCACCGACCGGGCAACCGGTTCTGGCCGGCGGTGCTGGCCGCCGGGGTGGCCACCGCCGACCGGGACCCCCGGCACGCCCTCGCCGAGCACGGCCTCGGCATGACCGACCTGGTGCGACGGACCACCGCGCGGGCCGACGAGGTCGACGTCGACGAGTTCCGGGAGGGCTTCGCCCGCGTCGAGCGACTCTGCGCCTGGCTGCGCCCGCGGGCCGCCTGCTTCGTGGGCCTCGGTGGCTGGCGTGTCGTCGCCGACCGGAGGGCGGTGGCTGGCGTGCAGGAACGGGCCCTCGGCGGCACGCCCGTCTACGTGATGCCGCACACCTCGGGACTCAATGCCCACAGCCGCCTCGACGACCTGACCGCCCACCTCCGTTCGGCCGCCCGCCTCGCCGATGAGGGGTAGGGCGCGTCAGGCGTTCGGGGCGAGGGTGCGGACGGCCACCATGGGGTCGACGCCACCGAGCGGCACGATCGCCAGGGCCGGGGTGGTGACGCCGTTGGCGACGTACTCGGCGATCCGGGCCCGGCACTGCTCGGACGTGCCGTGGACGAGCAGGTCGTCGACCACCTCCTCGGGGATCTCGTCAAGTGCCCCCTTCCGGTCGCCCGCCGCCCAGCGCTCCCAGTGCCCGCCCAGCTGGTCGGCCCGCCCCAGCCATTCGTGGAACGCCCGGTACACGGGCACGTTCAGATAGGCGGCCAGCAGGCGGCGCCCGCCGGCCAGCACGGCCTCCCGGTCGTCGCTGGGGCACACGAAGATGCGGGCGACGACCTCCCGGTCGGGACCCTGGCCGTTGACAATGCCGGCCACGGTGGTGACGTCGTCGGGCGAAAGCCAGTTGATGATCGCCCCGTCGGCCTCGCGGCCGGCCAGGCGCAGCATCCCCTCCCGCAGGGCGGCGACGAGGATCGTCGGCGGCTGCTCGGGAACGAGACCGAGGCGGAAGCCGTCGATCCTGAAGGAGTCGTACGCCTCGACCACCTTCTCGCCGGTGAGGGCGGCCTTCAGGAAGCGGACGGTGTCGCGCACCCGCTGGTAGGGCGCCTCGAAGGGGATGCCGTTCCAGCGCTCGACGATCACGTTCGACGACGACCCGATGCCTAGGGCGAAGCGGCCCGGGGCGGCGGCCGCCATCGTGGCGGCGCACTGCGCCAGCAGGGCCGGGCTGCGGGTGTAGGCGGGCAGGATCGCCGTGCCCAGCCGCAGCTCGGGCGCCCAGGCGGCGGCAAGGGCCAGCGGCGTGAGGCCGTCGGCATCGCTGGCCTCGGCGCTCCAGACGTCCGTGTAGCCGAGGTCCACGAGCTCCCGGTAGAGGCCCTGCTGGTCGTGGAGTCGCCCCGGCAGGGGGACCGTGATGCCGTACGCGGACACGTCGGGTACCGTCCTCTCTCGTCGTTTCCCTGGTCACTCGATGGCCCGTCCGGGCCCGACGGCCAATGATCGCACGGGTTTCCGGCCTCCCCCGCAGTCGCCCGACGGACACTGTCACAGTCCGTCCGCAGGATGTGGCCATGAACGAGCAACTCGCCCTCACCCCACCGCCGACCCGCCGTCGGACCGAGAGCCCCGACCACCGGCTGGACGGCCCGGTCCGGCCCACCCGACCCCGATACCGGCTCGACGCCCGCACCCGGGCCATCGGCCTGGCCGGCGTGCGGGCCGCCCGCGCCCGGCTGCGCCAGATCGCCGAGGCGGAGGCCGAGGCCGAGGGCCGCCCGGGTCCGGCCTCCACCGAATCGTCCTCCGCCACATCGTCCTCCACCGCATCGTCCTCCACCGCATCGTCCTCCACCGCATCGTCCTCCCCAACCACGGAGGGCGAGGACGACCCCGCCGAGGCGGCCGGGCCCGCGGACACTCCCGACCCCGGCACCTGTCGGCGGGTCGCCTGAGGATCCCGTGCGCCGCCTGCGTCCCGCGCCGCTGCTCCTGGTGCTTTCGTTGGTCGCCTGCGGGCCGTCGGCGCTGCCCGCCGACGGCCTGGGCTCGGTGGTCGAGGTGGTCGACGGCGACACGCTGGTCGTCGACCTGGCGGGACGCCACGAGACGGTCCGCCTGCTCGGCATCGACACCCCCGAGACCGTCCACCCCGACCGGCCGCCCGAGTGCTTCGGCGCCGAGGCGTCCGAGCGGCTGCGCCTGCTGCTGGCCCCCGGCGCCGGGGTGCGCATCCAGCGCGACGTCGAGCCCCGCGACCACTACGGCCGCCTCCTCGCCTACGTCGAGCGCCTCGCCGACGGCCTGTCGGTCAACCGGTCACTGGTCGAGAGCGGGCACGCCGCGGCGCTCCACATCGACCCCAACGACGCCCTCCGCCACGAACTGGCGGCCGCCGAGTCGCGTGCCCGGAGCGACGACCGCGGACTCTGGGGGGCCTGTGGCGGGCCCCACGCCCCCCTGGCCTAATCGACCACGACCGCGCCCATTCCCCGTCCGACGGACGTCGGGTACCGTTCCTCCATGACCACCCTCGCCGAGGCCCTCGGCCACCGAGCCGACGACCGGCTCCTCATCCTCACCGCCGACCAGCTGGGGATGTGTCATGCCGCCAACCAGGGCGTGTACCAGGCCATCCGCAGCGGCCTGGCCACCGGGGCCTCGCTCATGGTCCCGGCCCCGTGGTCGCGCGAGGCGGCGGCCCACTACCGGGGCGAGCCCGTCGGCGTGCACCTCACCCTCAACGCCGAGCTGGACTGCTACCGCTGGCGACCCATCACGGTCGCCCCGTCACTGCTGGACGGCGACGGCGGCTTCCCTCGCACGGTCGGCGACCTCTGGGACCATGCCGACCTGGACGAGACCCGTTCCGAGTGCCGGGCCCAACTGGAACGGGCCGTGCTCTGGGGCTTCGACGTCTGCCACCTCTCCACCCACCTCGGGGCCCTCCAGAACCGGCCTGAGTTCTTCGACGTGCTGCTGGACCTCGCCGTCGAGTACCGCCTGCCCATCCGGCTCGAGAGCGGCAACGCCGAGGCGCGGGCCGGATTCCCGTTCCGGTCCCTGGCCGCCGAGGAGGGGGTCCTCACCGTCGACCATCACCGCCTGCGACCGTTGGCCGAGGCCTCCGTCCTGGAGCGACAGGCCATGGACCTGGAACCCGGCGTCACCGAGATCGTCGTGGAGCCCGCCGTCGACACCCCCGAGTTGCGGGCCCTCTGCGACAGCTGGGGCCGACGCGTCGACCACCACGACCTGGCCTGCGGCAACTCGGAACTGCGGGCCGACCTCGACCGGGGCCACGTGACACTCGCCAACTGGCGCGACGTCCGCGACGCCCAGCGGGCCGCCTGACCCGGAGTCCACCAGGCGGGTTACGGGCCGCCTGACCCGGAGTCCCGGCGCTCAGGCCTCGTCGAAGGTGCTGGCGGCCGCCAGACCGACCAGCGCCGCGGCGAACTCGGCGCTGCCGAGCACCGGTCGCAGGCCGAACAGGTACCGGGTGTAGTCACCCTCGACCTTGCAGCGGCCGGCCATGAAGGCGGCGTCGGGATCCAACTCGCCCCGGCACCAGGCCACGGCATCGGAGTAGCCCCAGGTCACCGTGGCGTCCTGGTCCCCGTCCCGGCCGGGCACCAGCTCGATCCGACCGTCGTCGACGACAAGCCGGAACTGCACCTTGCCGTGCGGCGTCTTGGAGACCGCGAAACGTGCGGTCCCCGACACCCCCGGACGTTCCGGCAGGTCCGCCAGCGCCCCGGCGAACTCCGCCAGCCACTCCTCGGACAGGAACGACGCCATCAGGTGCCTTCCCCTACGGCGTGTCGCCGGGCCAGGGCATCGACCTCGGCCTCGGACAGTCCCCGGATCCGGTCGAACAGGTCGGTCTCGAGTTCGCCCTCCGGCGGGCCGCCCACGAGGGTCTCGGCCAGCACGTAGTCGTCCCACGGGTAGGCGTCGCCGGCGACATCGTCGGGCAGCCCGAACCAGAACGGGGACGCCGGGTCGATCTGGGTGGCGTGCGCGCGCAGGGCGTCGCACCGGGCCTGCCAGTGCTCCCGGATCGGCACCTTGGTGGTGATCAGGTGGTCGTGGGAGGGTCGCTCGAACCACCAGTCGCCGTAGGGCGACTCGAGGCCGAGTTCGCCGAACATGGCGTGGAGTCGCTCGATCCGGGCCCGCGACCAGGTCGTGAAGTACAGCTTCAACGGCTGCCAGGGCTCGCCCGCCTCCGGGAAGCGCCCGGGCTCGCCGGCGGCCTCGAAGGCGGGCAGCGAGATGTCGTGCACCTGGAGGTGGTCGGGGTGCTTGTAGCCGCGGCGCTCGTCGGGGTACGTCACGATCACGTGGGGCCGGACCCGGCGGATGACCGCCACCAGCCGGCCCACGGCCTCGTCGAGGTCGGCGTTGGCGAAGGCCTCCGGATGTGCGTTGTGCTCGTCGTCGGCCATGCCCGAGTCGTGGTAGCCGAGCATGACGACCTCGTGGTAGCCGATGATCGACGCTGCCCGGTCGAGCTCCTCGGCACGCACCTCGGGCAGGTTCTCACGGACCTCGGGACGGTCCATGGCGGGGTTGAGGATGTCGCCGGCCTCGCCGCCGGTGCAGCAGACCAGCACGCAGTGCACATCCCGGGCGGCACAGGCCGCCACCGTCGACGCCCCCTTCGAGGCCTCGTCGTCGGGGTGTGCGTGGACGGTGAGGAGCCGCAACTGCGATCCGTCGGTGTTCCCGGTCATGGCAGGGAACGGTAGCGGGCGCCCGTCCGGGAGCCGAGGCCATCGTGACCACGGCCGGGTCACGCTCCGCAGACCCGTGGAAGCCCGACGGTCCAGGCCCGCGGCCACCGTGAATGCGGACCGTGCTACCGTCCGCGGTGCCGGGACGGAGCCGACAGGAAGGGCAGGTGAGCGACGCATGGACCCTGAGGTCTGGCGTTGGGTGTGGCTGGGCGCCGCCGCCGTGTTCATCGTCGGCGAGATCAGCATGGCCGGCACGTTCTTCCTCCTGCCGTTCAGCCTCGGTGCCGCCGTTGCGGCCGTGTTTGCCTTCTCGGGGGCCGGCACGGCGACCGGATGGATCGTCTTCGTCGTGGTCTCGCTGGCCGCCTCGTTCGCCGTGCGGCCCATCGTCCGGCGGTTGGACGCCACCGGCGACCCCATCAGCGTCGGCGCCGAGCGCCTGATCGGCCAGACCGGCGTCGTAGTCACCGAATTGTCGGCCGGCGCCGACCGCATGGGTACCGTCCGGTTGGGCCGCGAGAAGTGGCACGCCGAGGCCACCGACGGCGGTGGCCTGGCCGCCGGCACCGAGATCGAGGTTGTCGAGATCCGCGGCACCCGGGCTATCGTGCGCCCGGTCGCGGCCGACTGACCGAAGCCCCCCGCCCCCCGAGAATCCCAAGAGAGGAACCCGTCATGGTTGGACTCATCGTCCTCGGCGTGATCGCCTTCGTCCTGTTCATCTTCGTGGCGAAGGCGATCAAGATCGTGCGCCCCTACCAGCGCGGGATCATCGAGCAGCTGGGCCGCTACAAGACCACGACGGATCCGGGCCTCAAGGTGATCATCCCGATCATCCAGAAGCTGATCCGCGTCGACATGCGGGAGCAGGTGGTCGACGTGCCACCACAGGAGGTCATCACCAAGGACAACGTGACGGTCACCGTCGACGCCGTCATCTACTACGAGCCGACGGATGCCCAGCGTCTGGTCTACAACGTCGCCAACTTCATCCTGGCCGTCACGAAGCTGGCCCAGACCAACCTCAGAAACGTCATCGGCGAGATGAGCCTGGACGAGGCGCTGACCTCCCGGGACAACGTCAACGCCGCCCTGCGCCAGGTGCTCGACGACGCCACCGACAAGTGGGGCGTCCGGGTCGTGCGCGTCGAGATCCAGCGCATCGACCCGCCGACCGACGTCATGGACGCCATGCACGAGCAGATGAAGGCCGAGCGCACCCGGCGGGCGGTGGTCCTCGAGGCCGAAGGCGCCCGCGAGGCCGCTGTCGCCCGTGCCGAGGGCGACAAGCAGGCCCGGATCCTGCACGCCGAGGGCGTCAAGCAGGAGGCGATCCTCGAGGCCCAGGGCGAGGCCGAGGCCATCCGCCAGGTCGCCGATGCCGACCGGTTCCGCGAGGAGACCGTCGCCCAGGGCGAGGCCGCCGCCGTCCGCTCGGTGTTTGGCGCCATCCACGACGGCGACCCCACACCCGACCTGCTGGCGATCAAGTACCTCGAGGCGCTCGGCACGATCGCCGACGGGCAGGCCACCAAGATCTTCCTGCCGACCGAGATGAGCGCCACGATGGGTTCGCTGGGCGCCATCGCCGAACTGTTCCGCGGCGACGACCCGGACGACGGGGGCGGCGACGAGTCCACCCCGATACCGACTCCGGCGGCACCAGCCGACTAGCGCCCCCTCAGCCGTTCGGCGAGCCGGCCCCGGCGGGGACCAGTTCGTCGTCGCCCTCGTCGTCCTCGACGAGGTCCCAGCCGCACAGCCGGGCCAGCAGCGGTCGACCCTCGTCGGGTCCGCTGGCGATCAGTTCGTCGCCCGCCGCCAGGCGCACGCCGCCCCGTGGCCGGTAGACGTAGCGGCCGCCCCGCCGGATGGCGAGCACCGTGAAGCCCGGCTCGATGTTCATGTGCAACTCCGAGAGGGCGGCGCCGTCGATGGCGGACCCCTCGGCGACCGGGTAGCGGACCACGACCTCGTCGGCCTCGCCGAGGGCGATCCCGAGGATCGGGTGGAGCTCCTCGTCCTGCTCGATCATCCAGACCATCATCTGGGCCTGGTCGCCGATGTCCTCGGCGGCCTCGGCCAGGTGCAGCAGGCCCCGAAGCGCCGACGGCTCGAGGTCGGCGCCGGCGGAGCGCAGCACCCAGAGCTCGAGGTGGTCCTTCATCTCGTCCAGGCGGTCCTCGAGGTGGCGGACCTCGGCGGCAAGGCCGCGGTCGCCCAGTACGAGGGCGCTGTAGGCCAGCCCGACGGCGGTCTCGGACAGGTTCTTCATCTCGACGAGCACGTCTACGGCCCGGTCGAGGTCGGTGACGGCGGCGTCGTCCTCGGCGTGGGGCGGCTCCCAGACCGGGGCGGCGGCCAGCTCCCGCAGGCGGGTGATGCCCTCCGGCGACCCGCGCAGGAACAGCACGTCGCCGGGGACGAGCACGGTGTCGCCGTCGACGTCGGTGTCCCACTCGCGGCCGCGGCGCACCGCCATCACCCGCATGCCGGCCTGGACGGGCAGTTCCAGCGCCGACAGGGGCCGGTGCGCCATGTGCGAGCCCTCGCTGACCAGGACCCGGTGCGACACCTCCTCGGCGTCGGACAGGTCGGCCACGAGCTGTGCGGGAATGCCCAGCCGGTGCGTGACGATTCGGGCGATGTCGACGGCGTCGTTGCCCATCCGCTCGATGGCGGACACCACCTGGAGCACCGACGACATGCCCTCGGCGTCACGGGGGCTGCGAGCCGCCAGCACGCACACGGCACGCATGTCGTGCACCAGTTCGCTCATCCGCTCTTCGAGCTCGAACACCTCCTCGGCCATGTCGGGATCGCCGAAGTAGACCGCGGCGTAGGCCAGGTCCACCATCAGTTCCGAGGTGTCCTTGGCCTTGGCCAGCATGGCCCGCAGGTTGCGGGGTCTGTCGTCCATCAGTTCCTCGCTCGAGGTCGGGGGTCAATGGTAGGTCCGGCGCAACGCCGGTCGGGTGGGAATCGGGTCATCAGGCCACCCCCACCGCGACCATGGCGAGGACCAGCGTGAAGGCCCCCACCAGGTCGACCGACGAGGTCACCACGGGGATGCCGTAGGTGTCCGGGTCGAGGCCGAACCGGAAGGCCGCCATGGTCGAGTAGTAGGCGACGAGCACCACGAACAGCGTGGCCAGCCCACCACCCAGCAGCGCCACGGCGAGCACCTCGCCCAGGCCCGGGCCGGTCTGGCCGGTGGCCTCGGCAACCAGGTGGGCGGCCACGGCGGCCAACATGAAGACCGGGACGGCCAGCACGGCGAGGGAGCGGATGTCGCGTCCGCTGGAGCGGCTCGGCAGCGGCGTGGCGCCATCGAGGCCGAGGTGGAACTGGGTGGACAGGCGGCTGCAGAGGATGCCGCCCAGCGCCCCGGCCCCGCCGAGGAACGCCGGGAGCAGGATCAGCAGGGACTCGGCGCCCAGCAGGTCGTCGAGCCGCTTCTCGAGGGTGATGCCCGCCAGCAGGTCGAACACCACCGTCACGACGAGGACCGGCACCGAGTGGCGCACGATCCGGGCGACCTCGCCGACCGGCGCACGCCACGCCGTCGCCAGGACACCGACGGCGCCGACCACGAGCACGACCGCCAACGCGGCCGAGGCCGAGCCCCGGCCGGCGGCCACCGTGGCGACCACCAGCGCCGGCACGGTGAGGAGGTCGCCGATGGTCGTGACCAGTGGGGCGGTCACGTTGTCGAGGTCCCAGCCGAGCCGCACCGATCCGGCCGTCAGGCCCACCGTGACGAGTCCGACGGCGAGCGTGGCCAGCAGCCCACCGAGCGTCGAGACGACGAGGAAGTCGACGAGGGTCATCGTGCCGCTCAGGCCGAACACCGTGGCGGTGCCCTTGGCCAGCACCGCCAGGACCATGCTGAAGCCCAGCGACAGCGCCCCGGCCGCCAGCAGGTTCCCACCGACGACGCCGTCGGGGCGGAAATTGAGGCGGAACGTGCCGGCGTGGGCGGCGGTGCCGAGCCGGCTCCCCATGGCACCGAACACGTTGCCGCGCAGCGCCACGGCCCCTGGCACCAGCAGCAGCAGTCCCGGCAGGTCCGCCAGGGTGCCCTCGGCGGCGGCCAGGACCAGCCCACTGAGGGTGGCGGCGAGCACCCCGACCAGGAGCGCGACGAGCCGTTGGGCGGCGTCGGTCCAGCCGGGCCGCAGGCGCCGTGGACCCGCAGGGGCGCGTCGCTCCGAGGACATGGCCCCCAGTGTGGTGGACCGCCGGCGAGCGGACGGCGCTTTTCGGGATGGGGCACCGACGGGCGGGCGGCGCCTTTGGGAATTGGGTGGCCTGTGGGGTCCTCAGCGGAAGTCCCGGGAGCGGACCGGCGAGGCCAGGACCAGCGACTCGAGGCGCTCGGCGACCACGTTGACCGCCCCCTCGGCCGACTCGATCCGACCCCGGACCACCAGGGCCGGCGCCCCGGCAGCGACCGTGCGGTACCGGATCCAGCAACCCGGGGAGACGACCACGTTGACGAGGCCGGTCTCGTCCTCGAGGTTGAGGAAGGTGACGCCGCCGGCGGTGGCCGGACGCTGCCGGTGCGTGACGATGCCGGCCACCCGCACCTTCGCCCCGTCGGACATCGTGCGCAGGTCGTCGGCGGTAACTACCCCGGCGGCCGCCAGGTCGGCGCGAACGAACCGGGTGGGGTGCCCGTCGGGTGACACGCCGGTGGCCCACAGGTCGGCCCGTGCCGCCTCGGGGGCGGTCAGGGCCGGCAGCGGCGGGGCGTCGACGCCGGTGACGATGCCGGCCAGGCGGCCGGCGCCGGTGCCGGCCAGCGCCCCGGCGCTCCAGAGGGCACGTCGGCGATCGAGTCCGAGGCCGGCGAACGCCCCGGCGGTGGCGAGCGCCTCGAGCACCGCCCGGTCGGGGCCGGCCCGGCGCCGCAGGTCCTCGACGGACCGCCAGGGCCGGCCGCCGGCGATGGCGTCGGCCAGGTCGGTACCGATGCCGCGCACCGAACCGATGCCGAGGCGCACGGCCGGGGCGTCGGCCGGGCCCTCGAGGGTGGCGCCGGCCGCCGACCGGTTCAGGTCGGGGGTGCGGACCTCGACGCCGTGGCGGCGGGCGTCCTGGACGAGGGTGTGCGGGGCATAGAAGCCCATGGGCTGGGCGTTCAGCAGACCGGCGCAGAACGCCGCCGGGTAGTGGTGCTTGAGCCAGCTGCTGGCGTACACCAGGTGGGCGAAGGACACGGAGTGGCTCTCGGGGAAGCCGTAGTCGGCGAAGGCGGCCAGCTTCTCCCAGAGCCGTTCGACCACGTCGGGCGGCACGCCCCGCCCGGCCGCTCCGGCGGCGAAGCGCTCGTGGAGGGCGGCCATGCGCCCCCGACTGCGCTTGACGGCCATGGCCTGGCGGAGCCGGTCTGCCTCGACGGGGGTGAAGCCGGCCACGTCGATGGCCAGTTGCATGAGTTGCTCCTGGAACAGCGGGATGCCGAGGGTCTTGGCGAGGGCGTTCTCGCACAGCGGGTGCGGGTAGGTGACGGGTTCACGGCCGTTGCGGCGCCGGATATAGGGGTGGACCGAGCCGCCCTGGATGGGACCGGGGCGGATGAGGGCCACCTCGACGACCAGGTCGTAGAAGCAGCGGGGCCGCAGCCGGGGCAGGGTGGCCATCTGGGCACGGCTCTCGATCTGGAACACGCCGATGGTGTCGGCGGCGCAGATCATGTCGTAGACGGCCTCCTCCTGGGGCAGACGCCCGAGGTCGACCTCGGCGCCGTGGTGGGCGGCGACCAGGTCGACGGTGCCGTGGAGGGCGCTGAGCATGCCGAGTCCCAGCAGGTCGAACTTGACCAGGCCGGCCGCGGCGCAGTCGTCCTTGTCCCACTGCAGGACGCTGCGGTCCGCTCGGGTCGCCCACTCGATCGGGCAGACCTCGCCGAGGGGCCGGTCGCAGATGACCATGCCGCCGGAATGGACACCCAGGTGGCGGGGGGCGTCGCACAGTTCGCCGGCCAGGTCGAGTACCTCGGCGGGCACGGCGGGTTCGGCGTCTCGCCCGGGTCCTGCCCCGGCCCCTCCCCCGTCCCGGTCCTCGCCGGGGAGGCGCCGGTCGACTGCCCGGGCGAAGGCGTCCTGCTGGCCGGGGGCGTAGCCGAGGGCCCGGGCCACGTCGCGCACCGCCGAACGGCGCCGGTAGGTGACGACGTTGGCGACCTGGGCGGCGTGGCGGCGGCCGTGCCGGCCGTAGACGTACTGGATGACCTCCTCGCGACGCCCGCTCTCGATGTCCACGTCGATGTCGGGCGGCCCCTCCCGGGCCGGGGAGAGGAAGCGCTCGAACAGGAGGCCCAGGCCGACGGCGTCGACATTGGTGATGCCGAGGGCGTAGCAGACGGCGGAGTTGGCGGCCGATCCCCGCCCCTGGCAGTAGATGCCGGAGCGGCGGCAGAAATCGACGAGGTCCCAGACCACGAGGAAGTAGCCGGGGTAGCCGAGCCGGCCGATGACGTCGAGCTCATGGTCGACCTGTGCCCAGGCCCCCGGCACCCGCTCGTCGCCGCGGGGGCCGTAGCGGCGAGCGGCCCCGGCCTCTGCGAGGTTCCGCAGGTGGGCCAACTCGTCGAGGCCGTCGGGGCACGGGAAGGGCGGCAGGGCGGGTGCCACGAGCCGCAGGTCGAAGGCGCAGCGCCGGCCCAGTTCGGCAGCGGCCTCGACCGCCCCCGGCCAGCGGGCGAAGCGACGGGCCTGCTCGACGCCAGAGCGCAGGTGCGCCGACCCGACGGCGGGTAGCCAGCCGTCGAGCTCGGCCAGCGACCGACGGGCCCGCACGGCAGCGAGGACCGTGGCGAGGCGCCGACGGGACGGCCGGTGGTAATGGACGTTGTTGGTGGCGACCACCCCGAGACCGACGGCCACGGCGAGGCGGGCGAGGGCGTCGTTGCGCTCGGCGTCGAGGGGGTGGCCGTGGTCCCAGAGTTCGACGACGACGCGGTCGCGGCCGAACCGGTCGACCAGGTCGGCCAGCCGGCGGGCGGCGGCGACGGGGCCGTCGGCCTCGAGGGCGGCGGGCACGGCTCCCTTGCGGCAGCCGGTGAGGAGCACCCAGTCGGCGGCTCCCCCGGTGCCGGCCAGCTCGGTCAGGCGCTCGAGGTCCAGCCGGGGGGCGCCCTTGCGGCCGGCCAGCTGGGCCTCGGTGAGGGTGCCGCCCAGCCGGGCGTACCCGTCGGGACCGCCGGCCAGCACCACGAGGTGCTCGGCGGCCGGGTCGGGGCTGCCGGTGCGGGGTCCGGCGGCGAGGGAGAGTTCGGCGCCGAACACGGTGGGGAGGCCGTGGTCGCGGGCGGCCTCGGCGAACCGGACCACTCCGTAGAAGCCGTCGTGGTCGGTGAGGGCGAGGGCGGTCAGGCCCAGGCGGGCGGCCTCGGCGACGAGTTCCTCGGGGCTGGAGGCGCCGTCGAGGAAGCTGAAGCCCGAGTGGCAGTGCAGTTCGGCGTAGGGGACGGCGCCCTCCACCCGGCGGGACGGCGGTGGCTCGACCGGGGATGGGACCGGCAGGGGCGCGCCGGGACGGTCGGCCAGCCGACGCTCGATCTCGCGCCAGGGCAGATGGGACAGGGATCGGCGCTCCCACTGCACGTCGCAACCGTATCGAACACATGTTCGATACTCAACCGGGGCGGCCCCGGGCCGGAATACCGGCGACGGGTCAGCCGGTCAGGCCGGCGACCAGCTCGATGACGTTCGGTGGGCAGTCGGAGAGGTCGCCGTCGGCGATGCAGGGCTGGCCCAGGAGTTGGGCCACGATCTCGGCCCCCATCCCGCCGAACGCCGACGGGGCGGTGGTGGTCGGGGCGGCTGTCGTGGTGGTGGTCGTCTCGCCAGAGGATACGTCGGGGACCGTGGTCGTGGTCTCGACGGGAACCTCCTCGGGCACCGCGGTCGTCGAAGGCGGCGCCGTGGTGGTGGTCGTGGTGGTGGGAACCGGCGGGATGCCGCCGGTGGCCAGGCCTCGGGCCTCGTTCTCGGCCAGGTGGGCGGCACGCGTGGCCAGCCCGTAGTGGCCGTCGGCGCCGACGCCGAGCACCTCCTGGAGCACCCGCACGTCGGACCCCCGCTGGTTGAAGGCGTAGATGGCGGTCAGCACGGCCGACTCGTCGACGGGCGGCTCGGTCGTGGTGGTGGTCGTGGTCGTGGGAACCGGCGGGATGCCGCCGGTGGCCAGGCCTCGGGCCTCGTTCTCGGTCAGGTGGGCGGCACGCGTGGCGGCGCCGTAGACGCCATCGGCCGACAGGTCGAGGAGGCGCTGGAGCTCGCGGACACGCTCGCCGCGCTCGAACCACCCGTACTCGGCGCCCAGCACGGCGGCCTCGTCGATGGCCGGGTTCCCGTCGACGGGCTCCTCGGGCGGGACGTCAGTGGTCGTGGTAGGCGCGGTCGTGGCGGGCGCGGTCGTGGCGGGCGCGGTCGTGGCCGGCGCGGTCGCGGCGGGCGCGGTCGTGGCGGGCGCGGTCGTGGTGGGCGTGGTCGTGGCCGGCGGCTCAGAGGTGGTCGTGGTGGTCTCGCCGGGCAGGGTGGCGTTGCGGCCCACCTCGGCGACGTCGTGTGCCGGGTAGAGGACGGGGCGCACGGCGGGTTCGGCGGCGCGCGCCGCGACCACGATGCCGAGCACGACGAGGGACGCGGTCAGTCCGATCTGCAAGGTCCGCCGGAACATGTGCACATGTTCGCACCCGGGATCGTGTTTTCCGCGTCACCCCACTTCAACGTTTTGTCAACCTCAAGGGAGTCGCAGGGCTAGCCTGCGCTCCATGAGCAGCCCCGCCTCCCCCGACCTCGAGCGCTTCGGTGTCCTCACCGACGTCGTCGACCAGGAGCGCTACCAGCGCACCGTCGACCGCTTCCGCCAGCAAGGCATCGTCCTGCCCACCTTCGCCCAGTTGGCCGACCCGTCGACCATTCCCGACGCGATCACGACCGCGCTGGCCGGCGTCGACCGCAACGACGCCGACCCCCGCAACCTGTTCCGAGTGCACTGGTACAACGACCTGCACGGCGGCCGCACCGGCCTGCCCGAGCACGTCGTACTGCCGTCGTCGCTAACCGGCGTCGAGAGTCCGATCATCGTGGCGTTTGGCAACCGGTTCCCGATGATCGGCGCCCACAAGGTGCTGGCCGCCTACTCGTGCCTCGTGCCCCGCGTGGTGACGGGCCAGTACGACCCCACCGAACATCGCGCCGTCTGGCCGTCCACGGGCAACTACGCCCGCGGCGGAATCGCCATCTCGACCCTCATGGGCTGTCGCGGCGTGGCGGTACTGCCCGAGAACATGAGCCGGGAGCGCTTCGAGTGGCTGGAGGCCTGGATCGCCGACCCCGACGACATCATCCGGACGCCGGGCTCGGAGAGCAACGTCAAGGAGATCTACGACACCTGCGACGAGCTGGCCCTCGATCCCGCCAACTTCATCCTGAACCAGTTCACCGAGTTCGGGAACCACGTGGGCCACCACGAAGTCACCAGCCGGGCCCTGTCGGCGCTGTACGAGCACCACCGGGAGGCCAACGCCGGGCTGCGCCTGGCGGCCTTCGTCGCCGCCTCGGGCTCGTCGGGCACCCTCGCCGCCGGCGAGCGACTCAAGGCCGACCACGACGCGAAGATCGCAGCCGTCGAGGCCCTCGAGTGTCCGACGATGCTCTACAACGGCTTCGGCGAGCACAACATCCAGGGCATCGGCGACAAGCACATCCCGTTCATCCACAACGTCACCAACACCGACGTCGTGGTGGGCGTGAGCGACCGGCCCTGCGACGAGCTCGGCATGGTGTTCAACACCGAAGAGGGCCGCGCCCACCTCGCGGGCGACCGGGGCGTCGACGAGGCCGTGGTCGACACGCTCGGCCACTTCGGGCTCTCCAGCATCTGCAACGTGCTGGCGTCGATCAAGGTGGCGAAGCAGCTCGGGCTGGGCCCCGACGACGCCATCGTCACCGTGGCCACCGACGGTGGCGAAATGTACGGCAGCGAGCGCGAGTCGATGCTGGCCGGCCGCTACGCCGGCGGCTTCGGGGCAGCCGAGGCCGCCGCCGCAGTCGAGGCGCACCTGGACGGCACCGACACCGCCCACGTCGAGGTGCTCGACGGGGTCGGCCGCAACCGCATCTTCAACCTGGGCTACTTCACCTGGGTCGAGCAGCAGAGCATCGAGTTGGAGGACTTCGAGGCCCGCCGCGACCAGTCCTTCTGGCAGGCCGTCCAGGGGATGGGCCCCGTCTGGGACGCCATGATCGACGAGTTCAACGCCCGCACCGGGGTGCTCGCGGACTCGTGACCGTCGAGCGCCCGGCCGGTTGGCTGGGCACCCCGTCCGGTGCATCCTGGCCGGGTCCCGGCACGCTCCACGGCGACGACCCCAACCCGTTCGTCCGCTTCCGGCACCTGCTCTGGGCACACGACGCCGCACTCGGCAACGGGATGGACGACGACGCATACGTGGCGATGGTGCGGCGCCTCGACGACGCCGTGGCCGAGGTGGACGGCGCGGGGTTCGCGACCACGCCGCTGCGGCCCCATCCCGACCTGGCCGCAGCCGTCGGCGTCGGGTCGCTGTTGGCCAAGGACGAGACCGGCAACGTGTCGGGCACCCACAAGGCCCGCCACCTGTTCGGCCTGGCCCTGCACCTCGAGGCCACCGGGGTCCCGATGGACACGCCGCTGGCCATCGCCTCGTGCGGCAACGCCGCCCTCGGCGCCGCCGTCGTGGCCCGGGCCGCCGAGCGGCCGCTGGTGGTCCACGTCCCGCCATGGGCCGACCCGACCGTGCTGGACCGGCTGGCCGACCTGGGCGCCGACCTGCGCACCTGCGAACGCCGCGCCGGCGAGGTCGGCGACCCGTGCGTGCACCGGGCCCGCCAGTTGGTCGCCGAGGGCGCGGTGGCGTTCACCTGCCAGGGCACCGACAACCTGCTGACCCTGGACGGCGGGCGCACCCTCGGCCTCGAGTTGGCCGAACAGTTGGTCGACGCCGCCGACCTCTACGTCCAGGTGGGCGGCGGGGCGCTGGCCAGCAGTTGTGTGCAGGCGCTCGGCGACGCCGTCGCACTCGGCGTGCTCCCCCGCCGGCCCCGGCTCCTCACCATCCAGACCGAGGGCTGCGCCCCGCTGAGAAGGGCGTTCGAGCGCGGTGTCGAGTCCGGCGACCCGTTCGCCGACGCCAACATGTGGCCCTGGAACGAGCCATCGTCGCTGGCCACCGGCATCCTCGACGACGTCGTCTACGACTGGCAGCCCCTGGTCGCCACCATGCTGGAGGACGGCACCCAGCCGCTGGTCGCCACCGAAGCCGAGATCGCCGAGGCCCATCGGCTGGTACGGGCCCACACCGACGTGCCCGCAGACCCCACCGGCACCGCCGGTGTGGCGGGCATGCTGGCCGCCCGCCGGGAGGACGCGCTCGACGCCACCCGTGCGGCCGTCGTCCTCCTCACCGGCGTGGAGCGCTAGCGCTCCTCACGCCGGTAGGCGGTGCCGAGGGCGGCCGGGGACGGCGACGGGCGGTTCCTCGCCCGCACCGAGATCACGATCAGCACCGTGATCGTGAGGACATAGGGCAGCATCGACAGCAGGATCGGCGAGATGTCCACGCCGAAGGTCTGGAGTCGGGTCTTGAGCGCCAGCAGGCCGCCGAACAGCAGGGCGCCCACCGCCGCACGGCCCGGCCGCCAGGCCCCGAAGATCACCAATGCCACCGCGATCCATCCGCGACCAGCCGTCATCCCCTCCGCCCACTGCGGCGTGAGGGATAGCGTCAGGTAGGCGCCGGAGGCACCGGCCAGGCCGCCGCCCACGGCCACGGCGCCGAACCGCAGGCCCACCACCGAGTGGCCGGCCACGTCGGCGGTCGAGGCGGACTCGCCGGCCGCCCGGAGGGCCAGCCCGATGCGGGTGCGGGTCAGCACGAACCAGGCGGCCACGCCCGCCAGCACCGCCAGGTAGACGAGCGGCGCCTGCCCGAACAGCACGGGGCCCGCCCAGGGCAGGTCCGTCAGCGGGCCCCAGTCGACGGGCGCCAGCACCGCCCCGGGCGGGCGGCCCACGACGTTCTTGCCCGTGTACGCGGCAAAGCCCAGGCCGAGGATCGTCAGCGACAGCCCCGACACCACCTGCTCGGCGCCCATCACGACGGTGAACCAGCCGTGCACCGAGGCCGTCAGGGCACCCACGACGATGCCGACCAGCAGCGCCAGCCACGGGTTGCCCCACTCGAGGGCCGCCATGAACGCCGACACGGCGCCCATCGCCATCATGCCCTCGACGCCCAGGTTCAGGATGCCGGCCTTCTCGGCGATCAGTTCGCCCAGTGCCGCCAGGTAGAGCAGCGCCCCGAAGGAGACGGTCGCCACAAGGAGGCCGATCATCGACGCCTCGGTCATGCCGCCGCCCCCTCCTCGGCGCCGGCCCGCCCCGCCACGAGGCGCACCTCGTAGCGCGAGAGCACGCCGGCTCCGATGGCGCCGAACAGGATGAACGCCTGGAGGATCGTCGACACCGAGGCCGACACCCCGATGATCTGGATGCTCTGGCCGCCGACCTGGACGGCGCCGAACAGGAGCGCCACGAAGGCGACGCCCGACGGCCGCAGCAGGGCGAGTGCGGCCACGATGATGCCCGCGTAGCCGAAGCCGTTCGAGATGCCCTCGGTCAGGCGGTCGGCGGTGCCCGAGAGCTCGACACCACCGGCCAGGCCGGCCACGGCGCCGCTCAGGAGCAGCACGGTCAGGATCTTGCGCTTCAGGGAGATGCCGGCGTAGCGGGCGGTTTCGGCCGACGACCCGGCCACCCGCAGCTCGTAGCCCCAGCCGGTGCGGCTGGCGGCCACGGCGAACACGAGGATCACGGCGCCGGCGATGACGACGCCCCAGTGGGCCCGCCCGAACAGGGTCGGGAGCTTGGCCTGGTCGGGCAGCATGGGCGTGAGTGGGAAGTTGTGCGACTCGGGGTCCTTCCACGGGCCGTGGATCAGCCACTGGACGAGCCGCAGGGCGATCTCGTTGAGCATCAGCGTCGTGATGATCTCGTTGACGCCGATGCGCGCCCGGGCCACGGCCGGTACGAGCGCCAGGGCGCCGCCGGCGAGGAACGCCGCTGCCAGCATCGCCGTGATCAGGACCGGCCCCGACCAGGTCTCGCCGATGCGGGCCACCCAGGCGGCCCCCATGGCGCCGGCCAGGATCTGCCCCTCGGCGCCGATGTTCCAGAGCCCCATCGAGCCGGCCACCGCCACCGCCAGGCCAGCCAGGCCCAGCGGCACGGCCCGGTTGAGGGTGAGCGACCAGGCGTCCGAGTCCGACAGCGACTTCTCCCACATGCGCTGGTAAACGCGCATCGGCTCGTGGCCGGCCATCACTAGGAGGACGTAGCCGACGGCGAGGGCGACGACCAGGCCGACGGCGAAGGCCAGCGGCTGGCCTCCGCGCAGCGGTCGCTCTCGCCGGACCAGGGCCGGGCGCCTCACGGGGCCGTCTCCGGCGCCTGGCCGACCATGGCCTCGCCGATGGCGTGCCGCTCGGCCGAGGCCGGGTCGAACTCGCCGGCGATCGACCCGTCGTGGAGGACGAGGAGGCGGTCCGCGATGGTGAGCAGTTCGTCGAGGTCCTCGGAGATGAGCAGGACCGCCGTGCCAGCGTCGCGTTCGGCGACGAGCAGGTTCTGGATGGCCTTGACGCCCTGAACGTCGAGGCCACGGGTGGGTTGGGCGGCGACGACCACCGACGGCCTGCCGCTGAGCTCCCGTCCGACGAGGAGGCGCTGCAGGTTGCCACCCGATAGGCCGGCGATGGGGTCGCCCAGCGGGCCCGTGCGCACGCCGAAGCGCTCGACCAGGTCCCGGCAGTGGGCGGCCATGCGCGAGCCGGAGAGGAACGGGCCGCGCCGCTGTCCGCGGTAGGTCCGCAGCACGCTGTTCTCGACCACGGACAAGCGGGGGGCGAGGCCCACGCCGAGCCGGTCCTCGGGGATGTAGGCGAGGCCTGCGGCGAACCGGGCCCTGGGTGGGGCGCCAGTCATGTCGGCGCCGTCGAGGGTCACGGTGCCGGAAGTGGCCGGACGCAGGCCCGCGACCACCTGTGCCAGCTCGCGCTGGCCGTTGCCGGCCACGCCGGCGATCCCGACGATCTCACCCGAGCGGACCTCGAGGTCGACGCCGCCGACGGCCTCGAGGCCCCGGTCGCCGAGGGCACGGAGGCCCGAAACGCCCAATCGCACCTCACCGGGCGTGCGGGACGGCGGCCGCTCGTTGGTGAGGGGCGTGGCCCCCACCATGAGGCCGGCGAGGGTAGCGGCATCGGTCTCGGCGACCGGCAGGGAGGCGGCGACGGTCTCGCCGCCGCGCAGCACGGTGGCCTCGTCGCAGAAGCCGGTGACCTCGTGGAGCTTGTGGCTGATGAAGATGACCGACCGGCCGTCGTCGGCCATGTGGCGCAGCACCTCACCCAGCTCCTCGGCCTCGGCGGGCGTCAGCACGGCCGTGGGCTCGTCCAGGATCAGGATGCGGGCGTCGCGCCACAGGGCCTTGAGGATCTCGACCCGCTGCCGCTCCCCCATCGAGAGCTGCCACACGGGGCGGTCGGGCTCGGTGGCCAGCCCGAAGCGGCGGCCCAGCTCGCCCACCCGCTCCTCGAGGTCACCGCGGCGCAGCACCCGCTTGGCGGCGCCCAGCACCACGTTCTCGGCCACCGTGAACGACGGGACGAGGCGGAACTCCTGGTGGACCATGCCGATCCCGGCGGCCAGGGCGTCGGCGGGCGTGCGGAACCGGTACGGCATGCCGCCCAGCCGGACCTCCCCCTCGTCGGGCCGGTAGACGCCCGACAGCACGTTCACGAGGGTCGACTTGCCGGCGCCGTTCTCGCCCAGCACGGCGTGGACCGTGCCGCCGCGGACGCGCAGGTGGGCGCCGGCGTTGGCCACGACGCCGGGGAAGCGCTTCCAGATGTCAACCAGTTCGACGGCAGGGGTCGCCAGAGACTCGCCTACTTCCTCCTCCACCCTGGCTACCCGACGCCGTGCTCGACGGTCACCTGCAGCGAGACCCGGGTGGCGCCGTGCTCGATGGCAGCCCCCAGCACCGCCGAGGCAGTCGCCACGACGGCTTGGGTCCCACCGGTCACCGTGGTGCCGAACGGCCCGACCTCGACCTCGAGGCCGGCCTCCTCGGCGACAGCGATCGCCGCCCGCACGTGGGGTCCCAGGGCACCCTCGACGAACGGCTCGATGGTGAACTCGACCGTGGCGGTCATGGCACCATCATCGCCCAGATCCGATGGGGCATCTCACCAGAGCCGCCGTGCACGTTCTGCGAGGTCGCGGTGGGCGGCCGCCAGGTCGACGCCGTCGAGGTTCCCGTCGCTGACGACGGGCCGTCCGCCGACGAGCACGTGGCGGGCGCGGCGGTCCGGGCCCAGCACGAGGCCCGCAAGCGGGTCGTGGATGTCGCCCAGGTCGTCGCCGGGCCAGACCACCAGGTCGGCGCGCATGCCGGGTGACAGCCGCCCCACGTCATCGAGCCCCAGGCAGCGGGCGCCGCCGTGGGTGCCGATCTCGAGGACGTCGGACGGCATGAGGGCGTCGGGCCGCATCTCCCGGAGGCGAGCCGTGTAGAGGGCCTGGCGCAACTCGGGGAACAGGCCTCCGACCTCGTTGGAGGCCACGCCGTCGACACCGATGCCGACCGGGCAGCCGGCGGCCATCAGGTCGGTGACACGGCACATGCCGGCGGCGATCCGGGCGTTGGAGGACGGACAGTGGGCGACGCCGGTACCGGCGTTGCCGAGGATGCCCATCTCGGCGTCGTCGATGTGGATGCCGTGGGCCAGCCAGACGTCGTCGCCGACCCATCCCCACTCGTCGAGCATCTCGACGGGTCGGCGCCCGAAGCGTTCGAGGCAGTGCTCCTGCTCCTCGAAGGTCTCGCAGAGGTGCGTATGGAGGCGCAGGCCCAGTCGGCGGGCCAGCTCGGCCGACTCGACCATCAACTCGGTGGTGACCGAGAAGGGGCTGCACGGCGCGACCACCACGTGGACCAAGTCGCCGTCGTGGTGGCGGGCGGCGACGGCCTCGGTCGAGGCGAGGATGGCGTCGCGGTCCTCGACGACCCGGTCGGGCGGCAGGCCACCCCGGCTCTCGCCCAGGTCCATCGACCCGCGGGACAGGAACAGGCGAATGCCCACCTCTGCGGCGGCGTCGACGATGGCGTCGAACACGGTGTCGTCGCCCCCCGGCACGAGGTAGTGGTGGTCGGACGCCGTGGTACACCCGGTGGCAGCCAGCTCGCCCAGTCCGACGAGGGCGGCGGCGCGCACGTCCTCGACCGAGAGCCGGTTCCAGATCGGGTACAGGTGGACCAGCCAGTCGAACAGGTTGCAGCCCGTGGCCCGGCCCCGGGTCATCCACTGGTACAGGTGGTGGTGGGTGTTGACGAGGCCGGCGGTGACGACGTCGCCCTCCACGCGGAGCACGTCGTCGCCGTCGGCGGGCTCGACCGACCCGACCGCGGTGATGACGCCGTCCTCGACGACGACATCACCCGGGTAGCGGGCGCCGCGGATGACGAGCCTGGCCATCAGGCGCCCTGCGTTCCAGTCGGCAGGGACGGCATCAGGGCGTCCAGTCGGCGAACACGTCGACCATCATGCGCACGTCGGGGCCCAGCGGGTACAGGATCGGACAGGTGCACCCGTCAGCCATGTACTGCGCCACCTTCTCGCGGACCTCGTCGGGGGTGCCGGCGGCGCAGATCATCTGGACGATGTCGTCGGGGACCAGATTCGAGGCGGCCTCGACCTGCTCGTGGGTGGCCGGCCACGTCAGCACCCGGCCGATCTCCTCGAGCAGCGACTCGGGGACGCCGGAGGCCTTCATGATGTGCGGCTGCTGGCCGAGGTACTGGGTGACCATCAGGCGGGCCCCGTCGAGGGCCTCCTCGCGGGTCTCGGCGACCGAGCAGACGACCAGCTGCGGCCGGTCCAGGTCGTCGACGCCGCGGCCAGCCCGGGCGGCACCGACCTCGAGGGCCGCCATGGCCTGCCGGTTGTACTCCGGTGACACCAGGTAGTTGAGGACGACGCCGTCGGCGATCTCGCCGGTGAGCTCCATCATCTTCATGCCGGTGGCGCCGATGTAGATCGGCACCTCCTTGGGCCGGCGCTCCTGGTACACGTAGTCGAGCTCGACGCCGTCGAGGTGTACGTAGTCGCCGTCGAAGGTGACGGTCTCGTCGGCCAGCAGGGCCCGCACGACGGTGACGACCTCCCGCATGACGCCGAGTGGTCGCTTCCGGTCGATGCCCACCTTGGCGGCCAGCGGGTCCCACCAGGCGCCGATGCCCAGCATCATGCGCCCGGGCGCCAGGTCGTCGAGGGTGGAGAACGTGGAGGCGAGGCGGGCCGGGTTGCGGGTCCAGCAGTCGACGACGCCGGAGCCGATCCGGATCGTGTCGGTGCAGGCGCCGAAGGCGGCCATCGGGACGACGGCGTCGCGCACCAGCCGGGAGTCGGCCTGCCAGACGGCCTCGAAGCCGCGCTGCTCGGCGTACTGCGCGTAGCCGATGGCCTCGTCGATGGGGTGGGCGTCCTGGAGGTAGATCGCCAGTCGGGTCATGCTCGCTCCTCCTCTGCTTGCCTCGTCGCCACGGTTCAGGTCTCCTCGAGCCGGCGGTGCAGCCGCACGGCCTCCTCGGCGGCGCGTGCACGCACCTCGTCGGCGTCGACCCGGGTCGGCGCCCCGTCGGCCCACACCACCTCGCTGTCGACCTCGATGCGCGTCGGGCCGACGCCGGTGGTGAAGGCGAGGCGCCACGGGTCCATCGGCTCGTAGGACCAGGTGACCCGGTCGTCGCGGGCCTCGGGGAAGAGGTCCCAGCCGGTGGCCAGCCACGACCAGGCGTCCTCGGGCGAGGCGGTCACGTCGTGCTCGCGGTGGCGCACGTAGGCGACCCGGAACTCGTCGAGCATGTCGGCGCCGATCCCGTCGGAGCCGAGGGCGACCGGGTTGGCGAACCGGGTGGGGCGGGCGTAGCCGACGCCGTTGTTCATGTTGGACCGGGGGTTGTGCACGATGGTGCCGGCCAGGCCGTGGTCGTCGTCGAGGTGGACGCCGTGCACGACCAGCCAGTCGTCGGTGGCCAGGTGGCGCAGCCGGTCGGCGGCTTGGGCGTCGACGGGGCCCTCGGCCGCGTGCACGTGGACGCCGACCCCGTGGTCGGCGGCGATCCCGGCGGCGGCCTCGAGGGTGTCGTCGGTGCAGGTGAAGGCGGCGTGGACGCCGACCCGACCCCGGCCGCCCTCGGCGAGGAAGCGGGCGTTCTCCTCCAGCCCCCGGCGGGCCCCGTCGGGACCGTGGCGATCGGTGACGCCGTAGCTGCACTCGACCCACACGCCGACCTCGGCGCAGGCGTCGGCGATGACCGTGAGCGATCCCTCGATGGCCTCGGGGGACTCGTGGTGGTCGATGACCGCCGTGCAGCCCCGCTCCAGTGCCTCGAGGGCGCCCAGCATCGCCGACCAGCGGATCGACTCGAGGTCCAGCGCCCGGTCGAGCCGCCACCACACCAGTTCGAGGATCTCCCCGAAGCCGCCGGGGGTCCGCGGCGGTGCCGGCATGCCCCGGGCCAGCGCCGAGTAGAGGTGGTGGTGGGCGCAGACCAGCCCGGGCGTCGTGGCGTCGCTCATCGGCCGTCCCAGTCGGCCCAGCGTTCCTGCTGCTCCGGGGCGGCCATCGGCAACTCGGACCGCCACTCGCCGTCGTGGGCGTGGAGGGCGGCGGCGACGGCGCCGGCCGTCGGGACCAGGCCGATCTCGCCGACCCCCTTGATGCCGTACGGGGAGTCCGGCTGGGGCGACTCGACGAGGCGCACGTCGACGGGCGGCATGTCCTTGGGCCGGATGATCCCGAGGCTGCGCAGTGTGGCGTTGCGCGGGCGGGAGTCCCCGTCGGCCGGGAAGCCCTCGGTGAGGGCGTAGCCGAGGCCCATGTGGACGGCGCCCTCGACCTGGCCCTCGCAGAGCATCGGGTTAACGGCCCGGCCGACGTCGTGGGCGGCGACGACCTCCTCGACCCCGCCGGTCTCGGGGTCGAGGACCACGAGCTGTGCCGCGTAGCCGAAGGTGGAGTGGATGACGGGGTTGTCGAGGCCGTCGTTGATGGAGTTGGTCCAGTCGACCCGGTACTCGCCCTCGTAGTCGACGCCGGTGCGGCAGCCGTCGGCGAGGGCGTTGCGGCAGGCGTCGGCCACCGAGCCGGCACCCATGAGGGTGCCCCTGCTGCCGGTGGTCTGGCCGGCGCCGAGTTCGCGGGTGGTGTCGACGAGGACCTCGACCCGTTCGGGGTCGACGCCGAGCTCCTCGACCGCCACCTGGAGGGCGACGGTGTGGACGCCCTGGCCCATCTCGGTCCAGCAGTGCCGGACCTCGACGGCGCCGTCCTCCCGGAAGTGCACGACCGCCCTGGCGACCTCCTTGAAGCCGTTGCCGAGACCCGAGTTCTTGAGGCCCAGGCCGACGCCGACGGGCTTTCCGGCGGCGACCGCCTCGTCGTGGGCGGCCTTGACGTCGTCAAGGCAGGCGCGGGCGCCGAGGCAGCCGTCGTCCATGACCTGGCCGGGGCCCCAGACGTCGCCGGGGGCGACCACGTTGCGGCTGCGCATCTCCCAGCCGCTGATGCCCACGGCGGCGGCGAGGCGGTCCATCACACCCTCCATGGCGAACTGGGCCTGGTTGGCGCCGAAGCCCCGGAAGGCGCCGCACACCGGGTTATTGGTGCGCACGGCAGTGGCCTCGACGTCGATGGCCGGCACCACATATGGGCCGCTGGCGTGGCCGGCGGCCCGCTCGAGGACCTTCATGCCGACCGAGGCGTAGGGGCCGGAGTCGCCGAGCATCCGGGCCCAGAGGGCGGTGAGACGGCCCTCGGCGTCGCACCCGGCGCGATAGGCCATGCGGATGGGGTGCCGCTTGGGGTGCATGAGGAGGGACTCCTCGCGCGACAGCGTGCAGCGCACGGGCCGGTCCAGTAGGAAGGCGGCCAGAGCCGTCTGCGCCTGGTTCGACATGTCCTCCTTGCCGCCGAAAGCGCCGCCGTTGCTCACCAGTTCGACGGTGACCCGCTGCTGGTCGATGCCGAGCACCGACGCCACCTGGTTGCGGTCGTCCCAGACCCCCTGACCGCCGGAGTACACGTACAGCCCGCCGTCATCGGTCGGGACGGCCAGCGTGGACTCGGGCTCGAGGAAGGCGTGCTCGATGCGCTGGGTCTGGAAGACCTCCTCGACGACATGGGCAGACGCCGCCAGGGCCGCCTCGACGTCACCCCGGGCGTAGGCGGAGACCGACAGCACGTTGCCGTCCAGTTCCCAGACGGCGTCCTCGTCCGACGCCACGGCCACGACCGGGTCGCTGAACGGCTCGAGCCGCACGTACTCGACGTCGACGAGGGCGGCGGCGCGCCGGGCGGTCTCCCGGTCGCCGGCGACGACGATGGCAAGGACGTCGCCCAGGTACGAGGTGCGCCCGCCTTCGGGGACGAACACCGGCCAGTCGACGTAGATGAGGCCGACCCGCAGCTCGCCGGGCACGTCGGCAGCGGTGAACACGGCCTCGACGCCGTCGACGGCGGCCGCCGCCGAGGTGTCGATGCGGACCACGTCGGCCCGGGCGTGGTCGGCCAGTCGGAGCGCCCCGTGGAGCATCCCCTCCGGCGCCAGGTCGTCGATGAACGGCCGGTCGCCGAGGCCCAGTTCGCACGCCTCGTACTTGGTTCCGCTGGTGCCCAGCCCACCCAACGGCAGGGCCACGGGCACCTCGCCGGACGCCAGCGACTCGACGGCGTCGAGGATCTTGACGTAGCCGGTGCACCGGCACAGGTGGGCGCCGAGGTGCCGGGAGGCTTCTTCACGGGTGAGGGCGTCGCCCTTCTTGTCGAGGAGCGCCTTGGCGCGCATGATGATGCCGGGCGTGCAGAACCCGCACTGCAGGGCGCCGTGGGCGGCGAACGCCGACGCGTACCGGTCGCGTTCGGCGCCGTCGAGCCCCTCGAGGGTCGTGACCGTCGCCCCCTCGGCCTTGTCCATCGCCGTCTGGCAGGCGATGCGGGCCTTGCCGTCCAGCAGCACCGTGCAGCAGCCGCACTGGCCCGACGGCGAACAGCCGTCCTTGGGCGATAGCACGCCGAGCTCGTCGCGGAGTGCCGCTAGCAGGTGCGGATGGTCGGCGGAGGCCTGGACCAGCTCGCCGTTGAGTTCGAAGGCCGTCATCGCTCCCCCTCCCCGTCGACGCCATCGCGTCCCAGCGCCGCTGCCACGTCGGCGGGCACCTCCACGCCGGCCTGGCCGGTGATCGCCCCGTACACCTCGGGGCGCCGGTAGTAGCCGAAGTCGAACAGGGTGTCCTTGAAGTCGGCGCAGCGGTCGAGGTCGCACTCGGCGACGACCAGTTCGTCGCCGACGGTCTCGCAGCAGGCCACCACCTCGCCGGACGGGGCGTAGATGGCGCTCTCGCCGAGGAGGTCGCAGCCCTCCTCCGCGCCGGCCTTGGCGACGCCGACGACCCACATACCGTTCTGGTAGGCGCCCGACGACAGGCACAGCCGGTTGTGGAACCCCTGGAGCGCGTCCTGGCTCGGGTCGGGGGCGTAGTGGATCGGCGTGTTGTAGCCGATGAGGGCCAACTCGCAGCCCTGGAGGCCGAGCATCCGGTACGACTCGGGCCAGCGGCGGTCGTTGCAGATCGCCATGCCGAGCACGCCGCCCCAGCCGGCGAACACGCCGAAGCCCTCGCCGGGGTCGAAGTAGTAGCGCTCGAGGTGCTGGAACGCCCGCCAGGGCTGGTGGTCATGATGGCCGGGCAGGTGCACCTTGCGGTAGCGCCCGATGATGGTGCCGGTGCCGTCCACGACGATCGCCGTGTCGTGGTGGCGGCCCTCGGGGGTGAGTTCGGCGTAGCCGAGGTGGAAGCCGACGCCCAGCCGGGCCGCCTCGTCGAACAACGGCTGCGTGTCGCGGCCGGGCATCTCCGTCTCGAAGAAGTGGTCGAACTCGGCGCGGTCGTCGACCCACCAGCGGGGGAAGAAGGTGGTGAGCGCCAGCTCGGGGAACACCACGAGGTCGCAGCCGGCGTCGGCCCCCTGTCGGAGCAGGGCGAGGAGGCGCTCGACGACGTCGGGGCGGGTGTCGTCCCGCTGGATCGGGCCGGTCTGGGCGGCGCCCACGGTGACGAGGCGGCTCATCGTGCGTCGCCTTCCCCGTCGGGGTCGCCAGCATCGAGGTCGCAGGCGTCGAGGTGGAGCAGCACCTGGAGCAGCACGTCGGCGCCGGCGACGAGGTCGGCGGGGTCGGTGTGCTCGGCCGGGTTGTGGCTGATGCCGTCCCGACTGGGCACGAACACCATGCCGGTCGGGCAGACCCGGGCCAGCATCTGGGCGTCGTGGCCGGCCCCCGACGGCATGCGGGCGACCGAGTGGCCGAGCCGCTCGGCGGTGGCGGCGACGGCGGCGACGACCCGGTCGTCGAACTCGACCGGCTCGAAGCGGGCCAGGGTGGTGGCCTCGACCTCGACGCCCTCGTCGGCGGCCAAGCCGGCCACGAACGCTGCCACGTCGGCCTCTGCGGCCCGGAGGAGCGTCTCGTCGGTGTTGCGCAGGTCGACGGTGAGCTCGGCGCTGCCGGCGACGACGTTGACGAGGTCGGGGTGGAGTTCGAGGCGTCCGACGGTGGCGACCTGCCGGTCGCCCATGCACTCGGCGACCTCCCGAACGTGGGTGGCGATGCGGGCGGCGGCGTAGCCGGCGTCGTGGCGCAGGTGCATCGGGGTGGTGCCGGCGTGGTTGGACTGGCCGGTGACCGTGTAGCCGGTCCAGGAGATGCCCTGCACGCCGGTGACGGCGCCGATGGTGGTGCCCTCGGCCTCGAGCACCGGGCCCTGTTCGACGTGGAGCTCGACGAACGCCCGGGGGGCGGGGCCCGGACAGGGGGCGGGGCCGCGGTAGCCGATGCGGTCCAGTTCGGCGCCGACCTCGGCGCCGTCGATGCCGGTGATGTCGAGGGCGTCCTCGAGGCCCATGCCGCCGACGTAGACGAGGCTGCCGAGCATGTCGGGCGGGAAGCGGGCGCCCTCCTCGTCGGTGAAGAAGGCGACGGCGAACGGGTGCTCGGTCTCGATGCCGTGCTCGCTCAGGGTCTCGAGCACCTCGAGGCCGGCGAGGACGCCCAGGTTGCCGTCGTAGCGGCCACCGGTGCGGACGGTGTCGATGTGGCTGCCGGTCATGACAGGCGGGCCGTCGGTCCGCCCGGGCCGGGTGGCGACGACGTTGCCGATGCCGTCGACGGTGACGTCAAGACCGAGGTCGCGCATCCAGGTGACGACAAGGTCCCGGCCCTCGCGGTCCTCGTCGGTGAGGGCCAGCCGGCACGAGCCGCCGCCGTCGATGGGGCCGATGGTGGCCAGCTCCTCGATGCGGCGGAGCAGGCGGTCGCCGTCGATGCGCAGGTCGGCGGTCATGGCCTTGCCTCCGCCAGGGCGATGTCGGCGGGGCGGACCGGTGCACGCTCCAGGTCCAGGCCGGTGGCGTGCCGGATGGCGGCGACCACGGCGGCGGTGGACGAGATGCTGGGCGGCTCGCCGATCCCCTTGGCGCCGAACGGGGCGCCGGGCTCGGGCTGCTCGATGAGCGCCGCGACCTCGACGGGCGGCATGTCGAGGGCCGTCGGAATCAGGTAGTCGGTGAACGAGGCGTTGCGGATGCGCCCGTCCTGGACCTGGACCTCCTCCATGACGGCCAAGCCGACGCCCTGAGCGGCGCCGCCCTCGAGCTGGCCGACCGCCTGGAGCGGGTTGAGCACCCGGCCGACGTCCTGGCTGGTGGTGAGCTCGACCACCTTGACGAGGCCGAGGTCGGGGTCGACGTCGACGATGGCCCGGTGGGCGGCGAAGGCGAACGACACGTGGGCGTCGCCCTGGCCGTCCTCGTCGAGCGGCTGGGTCGGTGCGTGGTGGAACTCGACCTCCGCCTCGACGGGCACGGTGGTGACGGCCGTAAGGTCGGCCTCGAAGTCGCCGCCGAGGGAGACGACCCGGTCGTCGGCCAGGACCAGCTCGTCCACGTCGACGCCGTACGACTCGGCGACCCGGCGCAGCAGCCGGTGGCGGACCTCCTCGCAGGCGGCCTGTACGGCACCGCCGGACATCCAGGTCTGGCGGCTGGCCGACGTGGAACCTGCGGAGCCGACCGTGGCGGTCTCGGCGGGTGCCAGCAGCACCTCGGAGACGCCGAGGACCTCCCGGGCGATCTGCTGGGCGAGGGTGACGAACCCCTGGCCGACCTCGGCGCAGGCGCAGGTGACGGTGGCGACGCCATCCTCGATGCGACACACGGCGGCACTGGAGTCGTCGAAGCCCTCGGAGAACAGAAGGTTCTTGAAGCCGAGGGCGACGGCCTCGCCGCGGCGGACGTGGCCGGCGTCGGCGGTTCGGCCGGCGCCACCGGGCAGCGACATCGGGTCAGCGGCGAGGGCGGCCGCCGAAGGGTGCTCGGCGCAGGCGTCGAGCACCTCGGCGACGGGGGCGGTGCCGACGATGACCTGGCCGGTGACCAACCGGTCGCCGGTGGCGAGCACGTTGCGGCGACGCAGCTCGACCGGGTCCATCCCGAGGGCGTCGGCCAGCCGGTCCATCTGGGCCTCGTGGGCGAAGCAGGTCTGCACGGCCCCGAAGCCGCGCATGGCCCCACACGGCGGGTTGTTGGTGCGCACGACGGCGCCGTCGATGTCGGCGCTGGGCACGCGGTAGGGGCCGGCGGCGAAGCAGGTGGCGTTGGCGATGACGGCACTGCTCGAGGAGGCGTAGGCGCCTCCGTCGAGTACGAGGCGGGCCTCGACCCGCACGAGGCGGCCGTCGCGGTCGGCGTGGTGCCGGTACCACATGCGCGCCGGGTGCCGGTGCACGTGGCCGTGGAACGACTCCTCGCGGGAGTACACCATCTTCACGGGCCGCCCGGTGTGGAGCGCGAGCAGGCAGAGGTGGACGTGGAGGCTCAGGTCCTCGCGGGCGCCGAACGCCCCGCCAACGCCGGCGAGGGTGAGCCGCACCCGCTCGGGCTCAAGGCCGAGGCAGGCGGCGACCTGGTCGCGGTCGACGTGCAGCCACTGGGTGGCGACGAAGAGGTCGACGCCGCCGTCCTCGGCGGGCACGGCCAGCCCGGACTCGGGGCCGAGGAAGGCCTGGTCCTGCATGCCGACCTCGTAGGTCCCCTCGACCTGTACCTCGCCGACGGCGCCCTGGTCGCCGTGGCGGAGGTGGATGCGCCGGATGAGGTTGCCGTCGGGGTGGATCGGGTCCGCCGCCTCGGCCTGCAGGGGGTCGACCAGCGGGTCGGTGGGTTCGTAGTCGACGACGATGGCCTCGAGGGCCCGGCGCACCGTGGCGGGGTGGTCGGCGGCGACGACGGCGACCGGCTCGCCCTCGTAGCGGACCACGTCCGAGGCCAGCACCGGCTGGTCAGAATGCTCGAGGCCGTAGGTGGGGCTGCCGGGCACGTCGGCAGCGGTCAGGACGGCGTGGACGCCGGCGAGGGCGACCGCCGGGCCGATGTCGATGGACCGGATCCGGGCCGACGGGTGGGGTGAGCGGAGGGTGCCGCCCCACAGCATCCGGTCGTGCCAGAGGTCGCTGGAGAACGCGAACGACCCCGCCACCTTGGGAGTGCCGTCGGGGCGGGGGGCGCTCTCGCCGAGGCGGGGGGGCCGGGTACCGGCCTCGACGCGGGTGTCGGTCACGACGCCTCCCGCCGCAGGTCGGCGGCAATTTCGACGGCGGCGAGGATGCGGCCGTAGCCGGTGCAGCGGCAGAGGTTGCCGCTGATGGCCTCCCGGACGGTGAGCTCGTCGGGCGACGGGTCGGCGTCGAGGAGCGTGTCGACGGCCATCAGCAGACCGGGGGTACAGAAACCGCACTGAACGGCGCCGGCCTCGACGAAGGCCCGCTGCACGTCGGCCAGCTCACCGTCGGGGGCGAGGCCCTCGATGGTGATGACCTCGCGGCCGACGGCCGAGGCGGCCAGCACGAGGCACGAGCACACCAGCTCGCCGTCGACCTGCACGGAGCAGGAGCCGCACTCCCCCTCCTCGCAGGCGTTCTTGGAGCCGGGCAGGCCGAGCCGCTCGCGCAGCACCCACAGGAGGCTCTCACCGAGGTGGGCGTCGGGAACCTCGTGGTCGCGGCCATTGACCCGCAGCACGTAGGGGTCGGCGCTCACCGGTCGCCCCCCGGGAAGGCCCGGTGCAGGGCCCGTCGGGCGAGGACGCCGACAGCGTGGCGCCGGTAGTCGGCGCTGCCCCGGTGGTCGTCGATGGGCCGAGCGGCGCCGGCCACGAGCTCCACGAAGCGATCGACGGCGTCGGGGGCGGGTGGGCTGCCGTCGTCCCAGCCGACGTGGTCGGCGAGGTGCGCCTCGGCCTCTGCCGCCCGGAGCGGCACGGGTGCCACCGAGCCCAGGCCGACGCGCACGCCCCGGCCGCCACGGTCGACGACCAGCGCCAGGGAGACGACCGAGATGACCATGGCGTTGCGGGTGCCGACCTTGAGGAACTCCTGGGGGCCGTCGAGAACCGGCACGCGGACCGCCTCGATGAGCTCGTCCGGCTCGAGGGCGTTCTGCTTGACGCCGGTGACGAAGCCGGCGAGGGGCAACTCCCGGCTGCCGGTCGCCGAGCGGAGCAGGACGGTGGCGTCGAGGGCGGCGAGGACGGGAAGGGTGTCGCCGGCCGGCGAGGCGGTGGCCAGGTTGCCGCCGAGGGTGCCGGCGTTGCGGATCTGCGGGGAGCCGACGGTGCGGGCCGCCTGGGCCAGTGCCGGGAGCAGGCCGGGGAGGTCGCCGCGACCGAGGTCCGCGTAGGTGAGGCCGGCGCCGAGCAGGAGGTCGTCGCCGGTTCGGTGCCAGGCCCGCAGCTCGTCGACCCGGTCGAGGACGACCACGTGGTCGAGGCCGACCTGGCCGCGGTTGACGCCGACCATGAGGTCGGTGCCGCCCGCCAGCAGCCGCGCTTGCGGGTGTTCGGCGAGTGCGGCACAGGCGTCGTCGAGCGTGCGCGCGATGGTCACCGGCATGGCCTCCATGCTGCCGTCAGTTCAACAAATTGTCAACTTGCGCGGCGTGTCGTACGATGTCCGCCGTGGCGCATCCCCTGATCGACGCCCTCGGCCCGGTCGCCGACTCGCTCGGCGCCACACTGCTCGCCCCCGACGACCTCACCGAGGCCGACCTCCCACTCCACTGGGAGGGCGAACTGGTCGGCGGCCTCCGCCGGCCCGACCTCCACCACGCCCTCGAGCGCCTGCTCGAAGCGGCCGAGCAGGAGGTCGGCACGCCGTTCGCCGACATGGACCGCAACCAGAAGCAGGAGGCCGTGGCGCTCCTCAACGAGTGGGGAGCCTTCACGTTGCGCAAGTCGGTCGAGGACGTGGCCGAGGCGATCGGCGTCAGCCGCTTCACCGTCTACAACTACCTGGAGCGGGCCGAGGCGGGCTCATAGGCGCCGCCGGGATACGTTCCGGCGATGAACGAAGACGCACCCACCGACGACGATCACGACGAACTCTCAAGGCTCGACGCGGTCGGCCTCGCAGAGCGGATCCGCGCCGGCGACCTCTCCCCCGTCGAGGCGGTGGAGGCCACGATCGACCGGATCGAACGCCTCGACGGGCAGCTCAACGCCGTCATCCACCGGCAGTTCGACGAGGCCCTCGCCGCGGCCGCATCCCCCGACCTGCCCGACGGGCCGTTCCGCGGGGTCCCGATGCTGCTCAAGGACCTGTGGGCCGAGGAGGCCGGTCAACCCCACCATGCCGGGATCCAGGCGCTCAAGGACGTCGACCACCGGTCCGCCGAGGACTGCAACCTCACGATCCGCTACCGCCAGGCCGGCTTCGTGAACGTGGGCCGCACCAACACGCCGGAGTTGGGGCTGGTCGCCACCACCGAGTCCCACGCCTACGGGCCGTGCCGCAACCCGTGGAACCCGGAGTTCGGGACGGGCGGCTCGTCTGGCGGTGCCGCCGCCGCGGTCGCCTCGGGGATGCTGCCGGCCGCCAACGCCAGCGACGGTGGTGGCTCGATCCGGATCCCCGCCGCCATGTGCGGCCTGGTGGGCCTCAAGCCGTCACGCGGCCGCCACTCGATGGGGCCGGTCAAGGAGGAGTGGGGCCTGTCGGTCCAGCACGTCGTGTGCCACACCATGCGCGACTGCGCCGGCATCCTGGACGCCACCGCAATCCCGTTCCTCGGCGACGGCGTGGTCGCCCCCGACCACGGTCGCCCGTACTCGGACCAGGTGGGTCGGGACCCGGGGAGCCTGCGCATCGGGTTCATGGACCACAGCCCCCGCGTCGAGGTGCACCCCGACTGCGCCGAGGCCACCCGGAGCACCGCCGCGATGCTCGAGGGGCTCGGCCACGGGGTCGAGCAGGCACATCCCGAGGCCCTCGAAAAGGTCGATGAGATGGGCTGGGCGTTCGGCGTCAACTGGGGGGTCGGGGCGGTCGTCAGCCTCGAGCACCTGGGCGGGCAGCTCGGCCGTGAGGTGACCGCCGATGACGTCGAGCCGGGCACCTGGTTCCTCGCCGAGCGAGGTCGCGACATCTCGGCGGTCGACTACGCCAGGGCGCAATCGGCGATGGGCACGTTCCGCCGGAAGATGGCGGCCTGGTGGGAGTCGGGCTTCGACCTGCTGGTCACGCCGACGACGGCGCTCCCGCCGCCGCGCATCGGCCAGTTGACACCGACGGAGGACGATCCGGTGCGCGGGTCGCGGGGGTCGATGCCCTACGCCGCGTTCACCTCGCCGTTCAACATCACCGGCCAGCCGGGGATCTCGCTGCCGCTGGGGACGTCGGGCGGTCTGCCGATCGGGGTGCAGCTGGTGGCGGCCTACGGACGGGAGGACCTGCTCGTCGCTGTGGCGTCACAGCTCGAGGCCGAGGTCCACTGGTCCGACACCCGCGCCCCCATTCACGCCTGACCCCGAGGCCGCTCAGGCGTCGAGGACCTGGTGGGCGGCCTGGTCGGCGTCGACCACGGGCGGCTCGGTGGACCAGGGGAAGTTGATCCACTTGTCGGTGTGCGACCAGACGTACTCGCAGTCGACCACCGACTGGGGCTTCTGGTAGAGCACCGCCGACCGCACCTCGCCGACCTGCTCGAGTGCCGTGTTGCGAACCAGTTCGAGCGTGTGGCCGGTGTCGGCCACGTCGTCG
>DEAL01000020.1:0-424 GCA_002346745.1 Candidatus Neomicrothrix sp. UBA2983
TGGTGGTGGGTGTGGTGGTGGTGGGTGGGGAGGTGGTGGTGCTGGCGGGTGTCGGGTCGGGTGAGCGGGCGTCTCCCGGATCGTCTCCCGTGCCGCCCCCGCCGCATCCGGCTGCAAGGAGTGCGAACACCAAGAATGTCAGGATCGCCCGGCCCCGCCTCGGTCGCCACATGGGCCGAAGCCTAGAGTTCTCGCGACGGCCAGGCCAAACAGCGGCTTCGTGACGGGGGTGCCGGCGACCCCGTCCCCTCCGCCTTCGAAGCCCCACCCCGGTCCGGTGCAGCCGCTGGACCGGGCGTCGATCGAGGCAACGGGCCCGGTTCAACCCGGCAGCGAGTAGGCCTCCCGGGCGGTGCCGGCGAACATGCGGGTCCGTTCGTCGTCGGAGAAGTCGGCCACCATCTTCTTGAGGGCGTTGTAGAGC
>DEAL01000020.1:764-4885 GCA_002346745.1 Candidatus Neomicrothrix sp. UBA2983
ACCGGGAAGTTGCTCTCGAACATGCAGCGCTCCGGGCCGAAGCAGTCGATCGTGTGCAGGTAGACGTCCCGGTGGGCGGCGACGACCTCGTCCGAGGTGGGCGGCCGGTCGGCCTCGTGCCAGCCGAAGCCGTTGTCGGGCATGGCCAGCCCGCCCAGCTTGGCGAGCACGTTCGGGCAGCGGGCCAGTTCGGCGATGTCGGCCCGCCATGTCGCGAGGATCTGGTCACGCTGCGAGGCGTACGGCCCCACCCCGAGCGGCGTGCCGAAGTGGTCGAGGATGATCGTCGTCCCGGGAGCGGCACGGGCCAGTTCGGTGAACTCACCCAACTGGTAGTGGTAGTGCCAGCTCTCGTAGGTGTGGCCCAGTTCACCCAGCCGCCGGACGCCGGAGCGGAACGACTCGTCGGCGTGGAGCCCCGCCGGTGCCCGGCCCGGGATCATCAGGATCTCGGGGTGCTCGGCCCGCGAGATGGCGTGGCGGATGCCCCGGAACAGGCCCCGCCCGGCCTCGACGTGCGCCTCGAGCACCTCGTCCAGAAGGTCGCCCAGCCGCAGGTCGGCGAAGGCCACGATGCCGGCAATCGTGGCGCCGTCGCCGGCGTTGCTGGCCTCGGCGATCTCCGCCACGAACTCGGTCTCGCCGACCGGTCGCAGGTGTTCGGGTCCGTCGGTCCAGTACTGCGCCCGGCACTCCACGAAGACCGTCGCCTCGACCCGGTGCCCGGAACCGGTGTCGGCCCACAGGTCCTCGAGCACGTAGTCGCCCATCATTCTGCTGCCGCGCCACAGGTGGTGATGCGGGTCGACGATCACCAGGTCCGGATCGACGACCTCCTCGTCGACGAGCGCCAGCCAGTTGTCGTGGGGGGACATGGTTCTGACGGGTCTGATCGACCCGTCAGGCCAGGCCCAGCCGGGGACGCAGCCAGGCGCCTATCTGGGCGAAGCCCTCGTTGGCCTCGGGCATGTTGCCGGCGAACAGGTGGAACACGTGCTGCATCTCGGGGAACACGTCAAGTTGCACGTCGACGCCGACCCCCTCGGCGGCCGCGGCGAGCCGGGTCGAGTCGTCGAGCAGCGTCTCGTCGCCGCCGGCCTGGATGAGCAGCGGCGGCAGGCCGGACAGGTCGGCGTACAGGGGTGCGGCGAGGGGGTCCCGGGCGTCCTGTCCGGCGAGGAAGTGGTCGGCCATCTGCTTGAGGCCCGCCTCGTCGACGAGGAGGTCCGTGTCGGCGTTGGTCTGCATCGACTCCCCGAGGCCCTCCATATCGACCCACGGCGAGATCGGGACGCCGGCCACGGGCAGGGCGACGCCGTCGTCGCGGAGCTTGACCAGCGTGGACATCGTGAGGCCGCCGCCCGCCGAGTCACCGCTGACGGCGATCCGGGCCGGGTCGAAGCCCTGGTCCAGTAACCACCGGTAGGCGGCGGTGCTGTCCTCGACAGCCGCCGGGTGCGGATGCTCGGGAGCGAGGCGGTAGTCGACGCTCAGGACCCGACAGCCCACCGCGTTGGCGAGGTGGCCCGTGAAGTGGCGGTAGCCGCCGGCCGAGCCGATCACGTAGCCGCCGCCGTGCACGTACATGACGACGTGGTCGGTCGAGCCGTCCTCCGGGTCGGCCCAGATGGCCGGCACGCCGCCGGCGTCGACCTCGGTCCACGTCACGCCCTCGGGGGCGGCGCACATCATGGGTGTCGCCATCTCGAACTGGGCCCGCTGCTGCTCGAGCGTGGCGTCCTGGTCGAGGACCGCCTCGCGCAGCATCCGCAACTGTTCCTGGAGTGCCTCAGCCTCGGGACTTGCCATGGTGGGAACGCCTCTCCATCGGGTACCGGAAAGCCCACCCTTCCACCTGCGGACCCGGCCCGCCAAACGGACCCCGAGGGTGCCCAACGGCTCCGCCCAGCGGACGCCGCTGCGCTCGGTCTCGAGGACGGCGCACGGGTGCGGGTCACCACACCCGGCGGGACGGCGGTTGCCTTGGCCGAGGTCAACGACACCATGCAGGACGGCCATGTGTCGTTGCCCAACGGGCACGGCCTGTCCTACTCGCCGGCTGGAGGTGACCCCGAGGTGTACGGCATCGCCCCCAACGAGTTCACGTCCACCGACTGGCGCGACCCGATCGCCGGCACCCCCTGGCACAAGCACGCACCCGCCCGCCTCGAGCCCGTGGCCGGCTGGCGGCGACGCCGGTGTCGCCCCACGGCGGCACTCAGTACGCTGCCGCGCGTTCGAGGACGAGCACGAGCATCGAGAGGTGCACACCGTGGAACTGAGTGATCCGACACTCCTGAGGACGCAGGCGTACATCGGGGGCGAGTGGGTCGACGCCGACTCCGGCGCCACCTTCGACGTCACCGACCCCGCCACCGGCGACGTCATCGCCAGCGTCGCCGACCTGGGCGTCGAGGAGACCCGGCGGGCCGTCGACGTGGCCGACGCGGCCCAGAAGGCCTGGGCGGCCCGCACCGCCAAGGACCGCGGCGCCATCCTGCGCCGGTGGTATGAGTTGTTCCACGAGCACTCGGAGGACCTCGCCCGGATCATGACGCTGGAGATGGGCAAGCCCATCGGCGAGTCCCGCGGCGAGGTCGTCTACGCGGCCTCGTTCATCGACTGGTTCGCCGAGGAGGGCAAGCGCGCCTACGGCGAGGTGATCCCGACGACCGACCCGACCAAGCGGCTCCTCGTCCTCAAGCAGCCGGTCGGCGTCGTCTCGGCCATCACCCCGTGGAACTTCCCGCAGGCCATGATCACCCGCAAGGTGGCGCCGGCCCTGGCTGCCGGGTGCTCGTCGCTGGTCCGCCCAGCCAGCGAGACGCCGCTCAGCGCACTCGCGGCCGCCGAGTTGGCCCACCGGGCCGTGCTGCCGGGCGGCCTGCTCAACGTCATCCCCGCCACGGCCAGCGCAGCGGTCGGCCGGGAGTTGACCACCAACCCGACGATCCGCAAGATCTCGTTCACCGGCTCGACGCCGATCGGCCGCCTGCTGCTCGAGCAGGCCGCCGGCACCGTGAAGAAGGCCTCCATGGAACTCGGCGGGAACGCCCCGTTCATCGTCTTCGACGACGCCGACCTCGACGCTGCCGTCGAGGGCGCCATCGTCTCGAAGTACCGCAACAGCGGCCAGACCTGCGTCTGCGCCAACCGGTTCCTCGTCCAGGACGGCGTCTACAACGAGTTCGCCAAGAAGTTCGCCGAGGCCGTCGCCGAACTCAAGGTCGGACCCGGCATCGACGAGGCCAACCAGATCGGCCCGCTCGTCAACGACGACGCCGTCGAGAAGGTGGAGGAACTCGTGCAGGGCGCACTCGCCGAGGGTGCCGGGGTCCTGACCGGTGGCCGGCGCCACGACCTGGGTCGCTCCTACTACGAGGTCACGATCCTCACCGACGTCACGCCCGACATGGCCATCCATGGCGAGGAGATCTTCGGCCCGGTGGCGCCGCTGTTCCGCTTCTCCACCGAGGAGGAGGCCATCGCGATCGCCAACGACACCGAGTACGGGCTGGCCGCATACTTCTACGCCGCCGACATGGGTCGCATCTGGCGGGTCGGCGAGGGCCTCGAGTACGGCATGGTCGGCGTCAACACGGGCCTCATCTCGAGCGAGGTGGCGCCGTTCGGCGGCTTCAAGGAGTCGGGCATCGGCCGCGAGGGTGCCCGCCAGGGCCTCGAGGAGTACCTGGAGACCAAGTACCTGGCCTTCGGCGGCGTGTAGGTGGGGCCCGACCGGCCCCGGTCGGGCCGTGCCGATGCAGGTGTGTGCGGAACTCGGGTACCCTGCCCCGGCGCCACCCCGCTCCACGAGAGCAGCATGCCCCGGCGCTACCACTCCCTCCCGACGATCTGAAAGACTCACCAGATGCGACGACACACGGTGACCTCCACGATGACCGCCCTTGTGGTGGTCCTGGCCCTGGGCGCCTCGGGCTGTGGCCTGCTCGAGACCAACGACGACGAGATCGAGCAGTTGCGTGCCGAGATCGTGCAGCTCCGGGAAGACATGATCGACCTCGAGACCGAGGTGTCGGTCCTGGCCTCGCAGCCAGCGCCGACCGTGGCCCCAACCACGACGGCCGCCACGACGGCCGCCACGACGACCACCGAGGCGC
>DEAL01000020.1:5261-48151 GCA_002346745.1 Candidatus Neomicrothrix sp. UBA2983
CCACGACGACCACCGAGGCGCCCGAACCGGTGGTCGACGAGGAGACGGTGCTGACCTTCGCCTACGAGTGGGGTCCAAGCGACGAGGCGGCGGCGCTCCAGACCCTGCTCGGCATCACCGCCGACGGCTGGTACGGGCCGGGCACCCAGGCCGCCCACATCGCCGAACTCGAGGCCCGCGGACTGTCCACCGACAACGTCCCGAACCGCCCGCCGGCCACCACTACGGTCGCCCCGGAGACCACGGTGGCGACCGAGGGCGGCGAGACGACCACGACGGCGGCCGCGGCTGAGGAGACGACCACGACGGCGGCCGCGGCTGAGGAGACGACCACCACGGCTGCTGCGGAAGAGACGACCACCACGGCTGCTGCGGAAGAGACGACCACCACGGCTGCTGCGGAAGAGACGACCACGACCGCAGCAGAGACCACGACCACCACGGCCGCCGAGTAGCCGATCGGATCAGGTCCGGCCAGCCCCCTCGCGGCCACCGGCCGGGTCAAGACCCGGCTTCCTCCACGATCACGCCGACCTCGTGGTAGCCCTCGGCGCCGTCGGGGGCTGGACGCAACCGGGCGCCTGACTGCACCGTCCCGTCGGTGCCGATCGCCCGGACGCGCACCTTGTAGTTGCCCGGCGTCGCCTCCCAGAGGCGGAGCCACTGCACCCAGGACTCGCCACGCCGGCCCGGCGCCGGTCGGCCCTGCTCGCCGCCCTGCTTGGCGTCGAGGAGTTCGCACTCCCGCCAGCGGCCGTCATCGATCGACACCTCGACGGCGGCGACGCCCACGTCCGGGTACCAGGCGACGCCGGCCAGCGGAACGATCCCGGCGGGGACCCGGCGCGGGAAGGGGACGTCGATCCGGGACGAGATCTTGACGGGCGCCTCCTGGGCCCATCCCCTCGGAATCCAGTAGCCCTTGTCGGACCAGTCGGTGAGCTCGAGGCGAAACAGCCACTTCACCGCCGAGACGTAGCCGTAGAGGCCGGGGACCACCAGGCGGACCGGGAAGCCGTGCTCGAGCGGCAGGGGCTCGCCGTTCATGCCGAAGGCGACGAGGGCGGTGCGACCGTCGAGTGCGGCGTCGAGTGGGAAGCCGGCCGAAAAGCCGTCGACCGACCAGGCCATCACCTGTTCGGCGGCCGGCTGCGGATCAGCCAGTGCCAGCACATCAGCGAGCAGGACGCCGGTCCAGACGGCGTTGCCCACCAGCGGGCCACCGACCTCGTTGGAGACACAGGCCAGCGTGACCGTGGCGTCGTGCACCTCCATGTCGAGCAGGTCGTCGAAGCCGATCGACACCTCTCGGCGGACCAGTCCCGAGATCCCCAGTGACCAGGTAGCAGGATCGATGACCGGGACGGTGAGCGCCGTGTCGATCCGGTAGAAGTCGTGGTTCGGGGTAATCCAAGGGTCGAGTCCCGGCACGTCGGGCAGTTCGGGGACGGTCGTGGGCGCGGTGGTGTCGGGGACGGTGGTGTCGGCGGCGGTGGTGTCGGCGGCGGTGGTGTCGGGAACGGTGGTATCGGGAACGGTGGTGCTGGGAATCTGCACTCGTGCGCGTAGTTCCCGCGCCGAACGATCCTCGACCAGGCGTCCGGCCGCCAACAAGCCGACGGCGGTGCCGCCCATCCCGCCGGCGTAGGCGAGGAACCCCCGGCGGTCCGCGTACTTGATCCGCGGGTCTTCGTGGCTCGGGCCCCCGGGCGAGCCATCGGCCGGATCCGAAACGGGGAACCCCGGCCGCAGGCCCAGGCCGATGAGCCCCACAACGACCATGCCCGTGGCGAGAAGCCAACTGCCTGTCTCGGATGCAAGGGGGGCACGGGCCATGGCCCAGCCGCCGAAGAGGCCAAAGCCGAAGAGGCCCATCCGCAGATCGGCCGGTGAGCGCCGTGCGAGCAGGGCACCGAGGCCGAGGGCGCAAAGCACGATGCCGGCGAGCAGCAGCGGTTTCTGCGCCGTCCCGAGGAGCCGGATCGAGGTCCGGACCACCGACCCGGGTGCACGGTCCACGATGAGGTCGCCGACCGCGGCGACGGGTGAGACAAGGGAGCGGGAGACGCCGGCCCCGAACTCGCCGACCGCGAGCGCAAGGCCGGCCGTCAGTAACCCCGTCAGGGCTTCGCGGTTCCGACCGCTCGTGTCCGAACCTCTCACGGCAGGAGCGTAGGCACGTCGCCCGATCCCGGGGGATCAGCCCTCGCCGAGACCGACCACGAGGCGGTCGAGTATCTCGTCGAGCACCTCCGGCGACGTGCCGAAGTTGAACCGGACGTGTCCTTCGCCGCCGGCACCGAACTTGGGGCCGGACTCGCAGGCCACGTTGGTGTGCTCCCGGAGCCACGTCGACGGGCGGTCGCCGGGCGACCAGGCTGAGAGGTCCAGCCAGGCGAGGAAGGTCGACTCGGGGAGATGGACGCCGACGTCCGGGAGTTCGGCGCCGAGGCGGTCGATCAGCCGATGCCGGTTGGCGTCCAGCACCCCCTTGAGGTTGTCGACCCACTCGTCGCCGGTGTCCCAGGCGGCGATGGCGGCCTCGCAGCCCAGCCGGTTGGGGACGGTCAGCAGGTTCTGCGGCATGCGGGCCAACCGGTCGAACAGGGCCTCGTCGCCGCAGACGGTGACGGCGCAACGCAGGCCGCCGATGGCGAAGGTCTTGATCCCCGAAGTGATGGTGATGGTGCAGGATTCGGCACCGGGCACGGTGAGCGTGGGGACGTGGACGGCTCCCGGGTGGACCAGGTCGTAGTGGATCTCGTCCGAGAGGATCAGGACGTTGTGCTCCAGGGCGAGTTCGACGATCCGTGCCAGCTGTTCGGCGGTGAGCACGCGGCCCGTCGGGTTCTGCGGATGGCACAGCAGGAGGATCCGGGCATCCGGCTCGGCCCGCAGGAGCGACTCGAGGGCGTCGAGGTCGTAGTGCCAGCCTTGTTCACCGGGGCCCGCCTCCCGGTCGCGGACGAGGTTCCAGCGCAGGACCTCCCGTTCCATGGTGGGTCCCAGGTCCTGGAAGGGGTAGTAGACGGGGTCCGAGAGGATGAGCTTCTGCCCGGGGGTCGTGAAGGCCTGGACCGACGCCCAGACCCCCTGTACGACGTTCGTGGTGGGGCGGATGAGCCCCGGGTCGGGCGACCAGCCGTGGCGCCGACCCACCCAGCGGCAGAAGGCCTCGACCATGGGCTCGTCGCCGTAGTGGTAGCCGAAGGCGCCGGCGTCGACGAGTTCGCGAAGGCGTTCCCTCAGGGCCGGTGGTTGGCCGAGGTCGTGCTCGGCGACCCACGCCGGAAGTACGTCGGCCCCGTACTTCGTCCACTTGGCCAGTCCGGCCCGCCGCCGGGCCACCCGGTCGACATGGTGTTGCGAGGGCAGGGCTCCGGGCATCAGGTGAGCGTAGGGCCCGAGGGAAACCGAGTGACCATCGTGGAATCATCAACAAAGTGTTGAAAAGATCCACCGGCGCACCGTTCGTCGCTCCTGGCTTATCCCGGCGCCGCGCACTCCCGTTCAGGTCATGCCCGGTGGACGGGGCGTCCGGCGAGGTCGAGGGCCGCCTCCATGACCGACTCCCCGAGCGTCGGGTGGGCGTGGATGGTGCCGGCGAGGTCCTCGATCGTCGCCGCAGACTCCACGGCGAGCGCCGCCTCCCCGGCCAGTTCGGCCACGTGGGCGCCCACCGCGTGGATCCCGACGACCGTCCCGGTCTCGTCGGCGAGCACCTCCACGAAGCCGTCGGCGTCCCCGAGCGTCCGGGCCCGGCCCGAGGCGGCGAAAGGGAAGCGCCCGGAAGTCGTCGTGATTCCGGCGCCGGCCGCCGCCTCCCGGTCCAGTCCGACCGAGACCACCTGGGGGTCGCCGAAGACGATCATCGGAACGCAGGTGGGGTCGAAGCCGGCGGGACGGTCGCAGGCTGCCTCGGCGGCCACCTCGGCCTCGGCGGTGGCCTTGTGGGCGAGGGCCGGGCCGTCCGTGAGGTCGCCGATGGCGAAGACGCGGTCGGTCGCCCGGCGTTGGGCGTCGACGGCGACGAGGCCCCGATCGTCGACCGTGGCGCCGGTGTTTGCGATGCCGACCGTGTCGCTGTTGGGACGACGACCGACGACCACCCCGATCCGGTCCGCAGGCAGGACCACCTCCCCGTCGGGTCCCGCTACCGCGAGACCCTCGTCGGAGGCTCCGAGCGCCCGATGTCCGCAGCAGAGTCCGACACCGAGCCGCCGCAGGCCGCGCTCGACAGCCGTCCCGATGCGCCGCCCGAAGCCGGGCAGCACCCGATCCTCGACCTCGACGATGGTGACCCGGCTCCCCAACTTGGCGTAGGCACAGGCCAACTCGACGCCGACATAGCCGCCACCCACCAGGACGAGTTGGTCGGGAAGGTCCTCGCCGAAGAGGAGTTCGGTGGAGCCGACGACGCGAGTGCCGTCCAGGGGCAGGTCGGGCAGTTCGATGGGCCGTGAGCCGGTGGCGACGATGGCGTGGCGGAACTCGAGGTGCTCGAGCCGGTCGCCTGCCTCGACGGCAACCCGGTCCGGACGGTTGAACACCGCCGTCCCGATGATGGTTCGAACCCCGGCCCGGTCGAGCAGGCCGGCCACGCCGGAGGTGAGGTCGGCCACGACGTCGTCGAGGTGTGACTTGACCCGGGCCATGTCGACCTCGGTGGAGGACCGGACCCCCCAGGGGGCGACCCGTCCCGGGGCGGCGACAGCGTCGGCGACCTCGATCAGGGCCTTGGACGGGATGCAGCCGACGTTGAGGCAGGTGCCGCCGAGGGCGTCCCGCTCGACCAGAGTCACCTCACGGCCCAGCCGGGCGGCGTGCAGGGCGGCGGCGTAACCGCCGGGGCCACCGCCGACCACCAGCAGGTCCGCCGGTGTGGCGAACTCGCCCACCACCATGGTTCAGGCGTCCCGCTGATGGACGGGCACCGGCAGGTCGCGGGAGTCCATCATGGGTCCACGAGCAACCGCAGGGGTTCGGCCAGGTCCTCGACGATCGAGCGCTTGAAGGCCTCGAGCAGGTCGCCGTCCACGATCCGGTGGTCGGCGCCGAAGGCGTAGGGGAGGAGCGGGCGGACTTCGACCGAGCCGTCGACGGCAACCGGCCGATCAGCGATGCGCCCCATCCCGAGGATCGCCGCCTGGCCGGGCGGGATGATCGGTGTGGCCCAGCGGCCGCCCAGCGACCCGTAGTTGGTGATGGTGAACGTGCCGCCCGTGAGGTCGGCGGTGCCGAGGTCGCCCGTCCGGGCTCTGGCGGCGAGGCCCTCGATCGCCGTGGTGGCCGAGAACACGTCGAGGCCGTCGGCGTCGTGCAGGACGGGAACCACGAGCCCGCCGTCGGTGGCGACGGCGAGGCCGATGTTCACCCGCTCGTGCACCAGCATCTCGTCGCCTTCCGCGGACCCTTCGACACAGGCGTTCACCTGGGGGAAGGCCCGCAGGGCGCGTGCGGCAGCCACGACGGCGACGGCGAGCGGCGTCACCGGTCGCCCCATGCCCTCCATCCGGGTCCGAAGGTCCAGGAGCAGGCTGGCGTCGAGTTCGTCGAGCGAGTGGATGTGGGGGATCTCGCTCCACGACTGCGCCATGTTGCGGGCGATCACGCCGCGCACGCCCCGCAGGGGATGGCGTCCCGCGGGGAGTTGGCCGAGTTGGGGGGCGTCGCCGCGGGGCGCCGTCGTCGAAGGTGCGGCAGGCACAGCCGTGGCACCGGTGCGTGAGGCCGCCGAAGCCCGGGCTGCGTCGAGATCGCCGTCCAGAATCCGGCCACCGGGGCCCGTGCCGGTGATGCCGGCCAGGTCGATGCCCAGTTCGCGCGCCCGTCGCCTGGTCGCTGGCGATGCCTTCGGACGGGAGGCGCGACTCGCGGAATGGGATTCGGCGGAAGCCTCGGCGGGTTCCGCTGGCATCGACTCGGGGGGCGCTGTCGCCTCCGAGCGGGGTGGGTCCGCGTCGCCCGCCGACCCGTCGTCGATCTCGATGAGCAGGTCGCCGACCCGGAGCCGGTCGCCCTCGTCGCCGCCGAGCGCCACCACAACCCCCGCCGTGGGCGAGGGCAGTTCGGAGCTGGCCTTGTCGGTCAGGACCTCGACCAGCGCCTGGTCCCGTGCGACCGTGTCGCCGACCGCGACCAGCCACTCGACGATCTCGGCCTCCTCGAGCCCCTCGCCGATGTCGGGGAGGTGGAAGTGGTAGCTCATCTGGCGGCTGGCGGGTCGTCGGCTGTTCTGGTCACGGGTCTGGCAGGCCGGATCGTGTGGGCTCAGGCGACCTCGAGGACACGGCGCACGGCAGCGGCGATGCGGTCCTCGTCGGGGATGTAGCGCTCCTCGAGCATGCCCACGGGGTAGGGGACGTCATAGCCCGAGACGCGCACCACCGGGGCCTCCAGCGACCAGAAGGCCTCCTCGACGACGGTGGCCACGACCTCGCCGCCGAACCCGCCGGTCTGGGCCGCCTCCTCGGTCACGACGACCCGGCCACAGGCCTCCGCGGCATCGGCGATGGCGGCCACGTCCAGCGGGGCGATGCTGCGCAGGTCGAGTACCCGAACCGACAGGCCCTCCTCGGCGAGGCGGTCCGATACCCGGCAGGCCAGCTCGACCTGGTAACTCCAGGCGATCACGACGACGTCGTCACCGGGACGGGCGGTGCGTGCCGACCCCAGGGGGACCAGGTGGTCGCCGTCGGGGACCTCCCCCCGGATTCCCCGGTAGCCACGCAGGGGCTCGAGGACCACGACCGGGTCCGGGTCACGGATGGCCGCCGCCAGGAGGCCCTTGGCGTCGGCCGCGGTGGCCGGGGCGACCACCTTGAGGCCGGGCAGGTTGCCGAGCTGGCCCTCGAGGGAGTCGGAGTGCAGTTCGGGGGTCCGGACGCCGCCCCCGAACGGGGCACGGAACGTGATCTGCGGCTCGAAGCGGCTCCGGGTCCGGTAGCGCAGGCGGGCGACCTGCCCGGCGATCTGGTGCATCGCCTGGTAGGCGAATCCCAGGAACTGGATCTCGGCCACCGGGACGAGTCCCGCCATGGCCAGGCCCACGGCGCTGCCGGCGATGACGCCCTCCGAAATGGGGGTGTCGATGACGCGCTCCTCGCCGAACTTCTCGAAGAGCCCCTCCGTTGCCCGGAACACGCCGCCGTTGCGGGCAACGTCCTCGCCCAGCACCACGATCCGGTCATCGCGGGCCATCTCGGCGTGGAGTGCCTCGTTGATGGCATCGAGCATGTTGAGCTCGGTCATCCGCCCGCGCCCCCGGTGTCGGCCAGCAGCCGCTCCCGCTGGCGGGCCATGCGCTGGGTGTCCTCGGCGAGGCAGTGGTCGAGCATGGCGTCGTCGGAAAGTGGCATGGCACAGGCCCGCTCGAAGGCATCGTCGAAGATGTCGAGGGCCTCGGCCTCCACCTCGGCGTTCACGGCATCGTCCCAGAGGCCCAATGCCACGAGTTCCTCCCGGAGACGGTCCACGGGGTCGTCCCGCCGGGCCGCCTCGAGGTCCTCGGGGGGCACGTACCGGGTCGGATCGTCGGCGGTGGTATGGGCGCCCAGGCGGTAGAGGGTGGCCTCGATCAGCGTGGGGCCGCTGCCGGCGCGGGCGCGGTCCCGGGCGGTGTCGACGGCGTCGTAGACGGCCCCGGCGTCGTTGCCGTCGACACGGACGCCGGGGAAGCCGAATGCCGCCGCCTTGGCAGCGAAGGACTCGGCGGCCGTTTGGAGGTGGGTGGGCGTCGAGATGGCCCACTGGTTGTTGAGGCAGAGGAAGATGACCGGGACGCCGAGCACTCCCGCGAAATTGCCCGCCTCGTAGAAGTCTCCCTCCGACGAGGAGCCGTCGCCGAAGAACACCAAGACGACCCCGGAGTCGTGCTGGAGGGTCAGACCCTTGGCCAGTCCCACAGCGTGGGGCAGCTGGGTGGCCAGGGAGATCTGATTGGGGAGCACCCGCAGTGGCGCCGGCAGGTGGCCGCCGGCCGGGTGGCCGATGTTGTAGAGCAGGAAGCGGTCGAGGACCTCGGTTCCGTAGCGGCGCAGCGCCAGCGGCTCGCGGTACTGGGGTATGACCCAGTCGTGGTCGGGGTCGAGGGCGTGGACGGCGCCGACGATCGCGGCCTCGTGACCGTCGATCGGGGCGAGCGTTCCGACGCGGCCCTGCCGCTGCAGGTTCCAGAGCCTCTGGGCCTGGACGCGTGCCGTGACCATGTCGACGAGCATCCCGCGGCGCTGCTCGTCGGTCGGTCGGGTCATAAGTCCTCCAGGTTCGCGGAAGCCTCTTCCGGTGGACGCGACCCTACTCCCGGACCCCCGACGGCCGTGTCGGATGTCACCAGATCCGGAGCCGCACGAACCGAACCGGACAGGGAGCGATCGGTAGTCTGGGCGTCACACGGGTTCGAGAACCCCCCTTTCGAACCCTGAGACTCCGGCCGAGATCCCCCCTGATCGAACGGCCGAGAGCGAGAGAACACCCCGCCCTCCCCCGGGCGGGGTGTTCCGATTTTCGGCAGGGCTTGCCCGGCGCCCGGCGGGAACTTGCGTGTCGAGGTTCCCTATGGTGTCGCCGCAGACCGGAACCCCGGCGTCCCGGGGACAGAGTGGGAGGGCAGCCAGCCGATGGGCAGTTCACGTCGCGATCTGATCCGGATGACCGACGAGGAGGTCGAGGCCTTCATCGAGGCCAAGCAGAGCCTCCAGGTGGGGACCCTCCAGCCCGACGGCTCGGTCCACCTGTCGACGCTCTGGTACGGGATCGTCGACGGTCGGATCGCCTTCGAGACCTACACCCGCTCCCAGAAGGTCCTCAACCTGCAGCGTGACGACCGCATCACGGTGCTGCTCGAGGACGGCACCACCTACGACACCCTCCGAGGCGTGATGATCCGGGGACGCGCCGAGTTGAGCACTGAATCGGAGGACGTCGTCCGGGTGGCCGAGTCGGTGATCCGGCGCAACCAACCGGAGATCCCCGAGGAGCACGTCGGGGCGGCGGCGGTCCAACTGGCCGCCAAGCGCACGGCGGTGACGATCGTCCCGGAGAAGGTGGCCTCCTGGGACCACAACAAGCTCGGCGGCACGTACTGAACGGGTAACCGCCCACCTCTCCGTCCCTCGGCACCGCGAGCCGGCGCTGTCTCCTAGCATGACCGCCGTGGACGAGCTCTTCGCGGTTCAGGACGAGGACACCGCGGCCGAGCAGATCCGGCATCGCCTGGCCAACCTGCCGGAGAAGGCGACACTCGAGGGAGCACGCGGTGCCCGCGGGGCCACCGAGTCGCAACTCGAGGCGACGAGGTTGGAGCGGCTCGAATTGGATCGACGCCAGAAGCGCGCCGAGGCCGACGTCGATGCCGTGGTCGCCCGGGTGGACGAACTGAACAACCGCCTCTACGGGAGTGGCATCACCTCCCCGAAGGAGGCACGTGAGGTCCAAGAGGAGGTCGACCGCCTCCGACCCCGTCAGGACGAACTGGAGGAGCGCCTCCTCGAGGTGCTCGAGGAGATCGACCCCCTGGAGGTCCAGTTGGGGGAGTTGTCCGAGCGGGCGGGCACCGAGGACGCCGCCATCGGTGCCGCGGAGGCGGCGGTGGCGGTCGCCGAGGCTGCGCTCGAGGCAGAACTGGCGGAGGTGCGGGAGCGGCGCGAGTCGGCTGCCGCTGCCGTCCCGGACGACCTGCTGGCCAGGTACGAGGGGCTACGCGGCGCGTTCGGGAGCAGCACGGTGGCGGGCTTCGACGGGAACGACTGCACCAGGTGCCCCTACTCCATGCCCGCCGTCGAACGGGACCGCATCAAGCACCTGCCCGACGGGACCCTCGCCGACTGTTCGGAGTGCGGCCGCCTTGTCGTGGGCTGACACTGGTCCGATGGGCGCTCTCACCTGAGCGATGTTCCTCTGGTTCGCGGCGATGTCGCTGGTGCTGGTGGCGCTCGTGTTCGACAGTCCCGCGCTCGACTACCGACTCGTCATCCTGGGTGCGGTCCTGCCGGTCCTCGAGGGGCCTGCGGGCGGGCCGTGGATGCTCCACACCCTGTCGTTCGCCGTGGCCGTCCTGTTCGGCGTGATGCTGGTGGCGCGCGGCCGGCGCCTGGCGCAGCGCCGTTGGTTGGGGTTGCCGATCGGCCTGTTCGCCCATCTGATCCTCGACGGAACCTGGGCCGACCGGGAGGTCTTCTGGTGGCCGTTCGCCGGAGCATCCGCCCTGGGCCGGGGACCGCTTCCCGAGTTCGGCCGGTGGCCGGCGGGACTCCTCCTCGAGGGCCTCGGTGCCCTGGCCGCGCTCTGGGCGTGGCGCCGCTTCGGCCTTGCCGACCCGAGTCGCCGCAGGGCCTTCCTTCGCGAGGGGCGCCTGACGGCGATCAGCGCCTGATGTCGCGCCGACCCTCGCTCCGAGTGCGCGGCCGGGGTTCCACGCCGGGTCTGGGCTGATGCTCTACGTGCTGCGCCACGGCCGGACCGAGTCCAACGCCTCAGGACTCCTCCTCGGCCGAAGTGACCCGCCCCTCGACGACCTCGGGTTCCGTCAGGCGGCCGCAGCCGCTGGCGCGCTCCCGGTTCCCGACCGGGTCGTGACGAGCCCCCTCCGGCGCGCCCGGCAGACAGCCGGAGCCTTCGGCGTGGATGTGGAGGTCGACGAACGCTGGATCGAGCTCGACTACGGCGCGTTCGACGGAACGCCGGTGGCCGAGGTCCCACGTGAGACCTGGGCGGCCTGGCAGGCCGACCTCGACTGGGCGCCGCCGGGCGGGGAGAGCCACCGGCAACTGGGGGCACGTGTTCGGGCGGCCTGCGAGGACCTGCTCGACGAGGCAACGATTCGCGATGTCGTGGTCGTCACCCACGTCTCACCGGTGAAGGCGGCTATGGCCTGGGCGCTCGGCGTCGGCGACGAGGTGGCCTGGCGCTGCTTCGTCGGCACCGCGGCGATCATGTCGATCGGCGCCGGCCGGTTCGGTCCGTCGCTCCACGGCTTCAACGACACCAGCCACCTGGCCGGTCTGGGCTGAACCCCGGGTCGGGGATGCCTACTCGTGGGCGTCCAGGCCGCTCGAGGTGGGTGGCTGGAAGCCCGGTGGCCACGACGTGGTTTCGTCGTGGCGGGCTCCGTCGAGGCGCACCGCCTCGAGTTGGGCGTCGCTGAAGTCGGCGCCGACCAGGTCGGCTGAGGAGAGGTCGGCGCCGATGAGCGCAGCGCCGCGGAAGACCGCGCCGGACAGGTTGGCCGCTCGCAGGACGGCACCGTTGAGGATGGCGCCCCGGAAGTCGGCCCCCATGGCGAAGCAGCCGGTCAGGTCGGCCTCCTGCGCGAGGCACCGCGAGAACGTCGTGCCGGCGAGCGTCGCGCCGCCGAGCAGTGCCCCGGTGAGGTCGGCACCGGTCAACCAGGCGCCGCCCAGGTCGGCGGACCGCAGGTCGGCGCTGACCAGGCGGGCGCTGGTCAACCAGCAGCGACTCATCGTGGCGCCGCCCAGACGAGCCTCGGTGAGGTCGGCATGCCAGAGGTTGGCTAGGCGCAGGTCGGCGTCGGCGAGGATGGCCCGGCGGCAGATGGCGTGGCGCAGGGAGGCGCTTACCATCCGGGCGTCGGAGAGGTCGGAGCCGCTCAGGACGGCGCCGCCCAGCCAGGCGCCGCCCAGGTCGGCGGCCCGCAGGTCGGCGTCGGTGAGGTTCGCCCCCGCGAGGTCGGCCCCCGCCCCGATCTCGTAGCCCTTGATCTCCATCGCACGGAGCCTAGGCTCCGCTCGCGGTTCCCGCCGCTAGCGTCGCTCGATGGCCGTCCTGCTCGCTGCCCTCTCGTCGGTGGCGTTCGGCAGTGGCGACCTGCTCGGCGGCATCGGCGGTCGGGTCGACCCGATGCGGCTGTCGCCGCCGCCAGCATCTCGTCGGTGGTGGCTGCCGCAATCTGCGGCCTCGCCCTGCTGGTCGCGCCGCCGGAGCGGCTCACCGGGAACGACGTGGCCTGGGTGGCGTCGGCCGGACTGATCATGAGCGTCACCCGGCCACTGCTCTACCTCGGCATGGAGCGGGGGCCGGTCACCGTCTTCGCTCCCGGGTACGGCCTGGCGGCGGTCGCCCTGCCGGCCGTGGTCGGCCCGTTGGTCGGCCAGGGGCTGGTGGGATGGGAGGTGTTCGGCGTGCTCGTGGCGCTTCCCGCCGTCGCGCTGCTGTCCGGCGAGGGTCGTCTGCTGCGGCCCGCCGAGGTGGTGCGCAGCCACGTCCTGGGCCTGGCGTTGCTGGTTGGCACCAGCATCGGCCTGTCGGGGCTCTTCTACTCGTTCATCGACGAGTCGGCGGGGCTCGCTCCCGCCGCCATCGCCATGACCGTCGGCGCTGTGCTGCTGCCGGCCTACGCCGCCGCACGTCCCGTGCCCACGCCGTACCGCAGCGTGGCCCTGGGCGGGAGCACCGCGGTGGCGTTCATGTTGAGCACGGCTGCGTACCAGCGGGGTGTCGCCGCCGTGGTCACCGCCCTGATCTGTCTGGCGCCCGGGGTGTCGATCCTGCTGGCGTGGCGCTTCCTCGGGGAGCGGGTTGCCCGGCTCCAACTCGTGGGCGGGCTGCTGGGCGTGGTCGTGGTCGTGGTCGTCTGCTTCGCGTTGGCAGGCTGAGCGGGCCGGCCACCCGAGAGGCCCGGCGTCGGAGGACCGCGGGCCGAACCGGGGTTCGGGCGAGTGACGGTGAGCCGGCCTGTAGGCGGGGTTCTGTCCACCGGTCCCTTGCGGGGTTCCGGATGGGTGGCCATCCATCTGTGCGGCCCACCCGGGAGTGTCGACGGGCGGGACGCCCTCTCCACGCTTGGCCTTGCTCCGGATGGGGTTTGCCGAGCCGCCCGGGTCGCCCCGGACGCTGGTGCGCTCTTACCGCACCGTTTCACCCTCACCTGTGCGCCCGACACGGAGGTCGGGGCCATCGGCGGTCTGTTCTCTGTGGCACTTTCCTGCGGGTCGCCCCGACTGGCTGCGAGCCAGCATCCTTCCCTGCGGAGCCCCGACCTTCCTCAGCGCCACCCCGTGGGGGCGATGCCGCGGCCACCCGGCCGGCTCACCGTCGCACACAGTCTGCTGGGACGGTGCGCCGGTTGGCAACGAGGAATCGGCTTCCGAAGGATCGATGGTGGCGGGCGCCTTGCGGCGACGGGTGCCCGGCAGGGTCCGACCTCCCGGAATCTCGGGCGGATTGCACCGATTGGGGCTTGCACCGGACCGCAGGGAGGACTAGCACTACGCCGATCATGGAAACGCACTCCTCAGCCTCCGCTGCCGCACGAACGCCTGCAGCAGACACCGGCCGCGAGTCGCGCCGTGACACCTCGCTGGCCTGGCAGGACCGGGGAGCCTGTCGAGGCCTGGACGCGGTGATCTTCTATCCGGATCCCGAGGACGAGGTGGGCACTGAGCGGGCGCTGGCAGTCTGCAGCGGCTGCCAGGTGAGCGAGGCCTGCTTGGAGCACGCCCTGACCTGGCGGGAGCACACCGGCATCTGGGGAGGTGCCACCGAGCGTGATCGGCGTCGCATCCTGCGTCGTCGGCGCCGTTCCGCCTGACCCACGCTGGTATGGGCCTCGAGGACCTGGGAGGTTGGCCCGGCCTGCTGTCCCGCCTGTGTGCCGGTGAGGACCTCGGGAGCGCTGAGTCCGAGGCGATCCTCACCGAGATCCTGTCCGGCGAGGCCGAGCCAGCACAGATCGCCGCCTTCCTGGTGGCGCTCAAGGTCAAGGGCGAGACCACTGACGAGACGATCGGCCTCGTGCGGGCCATGGTCGCCGCCGCCCAGCCGCTGTCCCTGCCCGACGGGACGATCGACATCGTCGGCACGGGCGGATCGCCACGTCGGCGCGAGAAGGCGCTCAACGTGTCGACCATGGCCTGCTTCGTGGCGGCCGGCGCCGGGGCGACCGTCTGCAAGCACGGTAACCGGCGCGCCTCCTCGACCTCCGGGGCCTTCGACCTGCTGGACGCGCTGGGGATCGGTATCGAGGGGCCGCCCGAATCGGTTTCCGAGCAGGTAGCCACCCACAGGCTAGGGTTCGCCTTCGCCCGGACGTTCCATCCGGCGATGCGCTTCGCCGGACCAGTCCGGGCCGGCATCGGCATCCCGACCGTGTTCAACGTGCTCGGACCGCTGTCACATCCGGGCGGGGTCCGGCGGCAGCTCATCGGGTGTGCCGACCACGACCTCGGCGACCGGATGATCGATGTCTTCCGATCGACCGGCTCCGTGCACACCTGGGTGGTCACGGGCCATGGGTCGCTCGACGAGATCGCCGTGACTGGCCCCACCCGGGTGCTCGAGCTCCGTGATGGCGACGTCCGGGAGTTTCAGCTCGACCCGTCCGACCACGGGATCGCCGTGGTGGCCCCCGAGGACCTGCCCGGCGGCGGGCCGGAGGAGAACGCCGAGATCGCCCGGGCCCTGCTGGCCGGGGAGGAACGGGGGCCGGCCCGAGACATCGTCGTACTCAATGCAGGTGCCGCGCTGGTCGTGGCTGGCGTGGCCGTCGACCTCGACGCCGGGATCGCCGCAGCGGAGGCCGCCATCGATACGGGCGCGGCGCAGGGCGTGCTCGACGCGCTTCGGGGCTGAGGGGCGGACGGCGCGGGCCGGCGCAACGGGAGCGCTCAGCCGGGGCTGCGGGGGCGAAAGCGGGGGACCGGGCGGATCGGTTCGCTCAACGGTCCATCGGCGTGGAGCAGGTGGAGGCGGTGCGCCTCCCGGTCGAACCAGGTGGCGACGCAGTGCAATTCGTCTGCGTGCTCGCGGGTGGGTGGCCGTGCCAACGGATCCGGGCCGGCCATGTCGTCCTGGTCGAATGGCAGGGCGTCGAGGGGTGCTGGGGCCCTCGAACTCCAGGTCCGGTGGAGTCGCCCGGCGACGATCTCGGCGCCGCCATGGCCGGCAACCCGGACCCGTACGGTGCCGGCCCGCCGCAGGAGGTCGATGCGGCGGAGCCGCTGCAGGGTCGTGGCCAGGTCCTCGGCCCGATTCCGGACGTTGGCTGCCTCCTCGTAGCGCTCGTCGGCGGCCAACCGGTGCATGCGCTCCTCCAACGGTCCGAGCAGCAAGTCCGGCTCCGTGGTGAGTCCGCGGCGGGCGACATCGACGATCCGGGCGTAGTCGCCCTCGTCGATGTCGCCCGAGCAGGGACAGGTGGCGGTACCGAGCTGTGCGGCCGTGCACGGCGGGGCATCGCGACGGGCCGGGACCCGGCCGGCGCAGCGCCGGAGCGGGACGACGGACTCGATCGCGTCGACCAGTTGTCGCCCGAAGGAGGTGGAGCGCACGGGTCCCACGTAGAGGGCGCCGTCGTCCCGGACGACCCGGGCGACCGAGAGCCGGGGGAACCGCTCGCCGAGTGACAGCTTCACGTAGACGTAGCGGCCGTGGCCGGTGCCCTGCCGGTTGTAGCGAGGTTCGTGCCGGTGGATGAGGCGGATCTCGGCCACAGCCGCCTCGAGGGGGCTGGTGCAGACCCGGTGGTCGATGCGCACGGTCTCTGCCAGCAGGCGGCGGACCTTCCGCCGGTCGTCGGTCGAGAAGTAGCTGCGGACCCGAGACCGGAGGTTGCTCGCCTTGCCGACGTAGAGGACCTCGCCCCGCCGATCGCGGAACAGGTAGACGCCCGGGGAGCGGGGAAGGTCGGTGGTGAGGGCCAGCTTCCCCGCCTCGGCGTGGCCGGCCATGGTGGGGAGCACGAGGAGGTCGTCGAACCCGGTGACGCCGAGCGATCCGGCCCGCTCGAGCAGGAGGTGGAGGAGGTCGCCGGTGGCCAGGGCGTCGTCGAGGGCGCGGTGGCTGGGCTGGTGGTCGAGGCGGAGGTGGCTGGCGAGGGTGCCGAGCCGGCAGTTGGGGACCTCGTCGCGCAGCAGGCGTCGGGCGAGGGCGCAGGTGTCGACCGAGCGGTTGCCGAGCGGTGGTCGGCCGGCTCGCTCGAGTGCGGCGCCGAGGAAGGCCAGGTCGAAGCGGACGTTGTGGCCGACGACCACTGCGTCGCCAAGGAACTCGAGCAGGGCGGGGAGCACGCCGTCGATCGTCGGGCCGTCGCGGGTCGAGGCCTCGGTGATTCCCGTGAGGACCGTGATCCGGGGCGGGATGGCGCAGCCGGGATCGACGAGGGTCTGGAAGGTGCCGAGGCACTCGCCGCCGCGGAGTTTCACGGCGCCGACCTCGGTGATGGCGCAATCGGCAGGCGAGGTGCCGGTGGTCTCGAGGTCGAGGACGCAGAAGGTGAGGTCTGCGATGGGCGTGCCGAGGTCGTCGAGGGAGCGCTGGCCGGCGGCGGGCTGACGGGGGCTCCTCGTGGGCATCCCCCACAGTCAATCGAACAGGTGTTCGTCTGTCAAGGCCGGGTGCTGCCCTGCGGGAGGCGGGTGCCCGGCAGGGCTGTCACACCCCGTCTGCAGGATGTGGCCATGGAACAGCATCAGACCCTTGACCCGTCCGGCAGCGCCACCCCGGAGGATGCAGTCGACGCGAAGCGCACCGACCTCGTCCTCGACTGCGACACCTGCGCCGAGCGCCACACCAGCACCTGCGACGACTGCGTCGTCACCTTCCTCCTGCACCGCCGGCCGGGGGAGGCCGTGGTCATCGACCTCGACGAGCACCGCAGTCTCCGGCTCCTGGCCGATGTCGGCCTGGCTCCACCGCTTCGCCACGTTCCCGACGTGCGCTGAGCCCGGGGCCCTCGGGGGTGTGGGCACGGTGTCGGCTGCTCGGCGGCACGCCGGGGCACGGTCGGGCCGTTGCGACCTGCGACGATGGCGGGATGCAGGAGGCCGACGTCGATCCGGGGCCAGCCACGGCCGGACGCCCGGCACGTGGGGTCGCCAGGATCGCGGGGGAAAGCGCGGGCAGCGGGGCTGACCGGTCGCCCGATGCCGATGCGGCGGCCCACCTCGCCAGTGAACTCGCCGATGTGGGGCATCGGGCCGGCCTCGACGCCGTGGGCGTGGCATCGGCGGCGCCGTTCGCCGACGCGAGGCGTCACCTCGAGGACCGCCGCGCGCGGGGCCTCGCCGCCGAGATGCAGTTCACCTACCGCAATCCGGCGCGCTCCACCGATCCCCGCCGGATCCTCCCGTCGGCACGTGCACTGGTGGTCGGTGCCCGACGCACACCTGCCCCTCGGCTGGGGGCGGCCACCTCCGGCAACGCCAGGGTCGCCGCCTATGCCCGGGTCGACCACTACGCGGACTTGCGGGCGGCACTCGGCGAGGTCGCCGACCGCCTGCGCAGCGACGGATGGCAGGCCCGGGTTGTCGCCGACGACAACGCCCTCGTGGACCGGGCGGCGGCCGTTCGGGCCGGACTGGGCTGGTACGGCAAGAACGCCAACGTGCTCCTCCCCGGTCGCGGCAGCTGGTTCGTGCTGGGCTCGGTGGTGACCGACGCGCCGCTCCCGCCGAACCAGGCACCGGTCCGGGACGGCTGCGGGACCTGCGAGCGCTGCCTCACGGGCTGCCCCACGGGCGCCATCGTGGAGCCCGGTGTCGTCGACGCCCGTCGCTGCCTGGCCTGGCTGGCCCAGGCGCCGGGACCGATCCCGGTCGAGTTCCGCTCGGCGCTCGGAGACCGCCTGTACGGCTGCGACGACTGTCAGGAGGTCTGCCCGATCGGTGTCGCCGAACGTGAGGCCGAGGAGGCCCGTTCGGGAGGCCGGGCCGACGGCGAACCCGACGCCGGAGCGGACGTGGCGGCCGTCTGGATACTCGAGGCCGAGGACCAGGAGCTTCTCGACCGCTTCGGCCGCTGGTACATCGCCGAGCGCGACCCGCGATATCTGCGGCGCAACGCACTGGTCGTCCTCGGCAATGCCCGGGGGGACGATCCGGGCCGGTCCGCGCTGCTGCACCGGTACGCACGGCACGCCGACCCTCTGCTCCGGGAACACGCCGTCTGGGCGCTGGACCAGTGCGGACGGGGGCAGGATCCCGGGGTGTCGCACGGGAGCGGAGGTACGGGATGACCCGGGGAAGGAACCGGTCAGGGGCATGAGATCCCACCTGCTGGTCACCAACGACTTCCCGCCCAAGGTGGGCGGCATCCAGTCGTACCTCTGGGAACTCTGGCGCCGGCTGCCGCCGGAGGACGTCGCCGTGCACACCACGCCCTACGAGGGGACCGGCGCCTTCGATGCCGACCAGCAGTACACGGTCAGCCGTACCCGGGAGCCCTGGCTGCTCCCGTACCCGTGGCTTCCGCGCCGCGTCGAACGGCTGGCACGCGACCACGGCGCTGAACTGGTGGTGTGGGACCCGGCCCTTCCCGTCGGGCTGGCGGCGCCACGCGTCGGCGTCCCGTACGCCGTGTTGCTCCACGGTGCCGAGGTCACGATCCCCGGGCGGCTGCCGCTGCTCCGGCCACTGCTGGGGCATGTGCTGCGCGGCGCCTCGCTGGTGGTCAGTGCCGGCGGCTACCCGGCGGCCGAGGGGGAGCGGGCCGCAGGCTGCGAGCTCCCGGTCCTGCAGGTTCCGCCCGGTGTCGACACCGGGCGCTTCGTTCCCCTGGGCGACGCCGAACGGGCATCGGTGCGCCGCGAACTCGGCTTGCCGGTCGACGCCCCCCTGGTGGTGGGCGTCAGCCGCCTCGTGCCCCGCAAGGGCATGGACACCCTGGTCCGTGCGGTCGCCCTGCTGGCCGAACGGGAGCCGGACGTCGTGCTGGCCATCGCCGGCGCCGGCCGCGAACACGATCGGCTCCAGGCCCTCATCGAGCGCAGCAGGGCGCCCGCCCGGCTGCTCGGGCGGGTGGAGGAGCGCCTCCTGCCCGGCCTCTACGGGGCGGGTGACGTCTTCGGGATGCCCTGCAGGACCCGGCTGGGCGGCCTCGAACAGGAGGGTTTCGGCATCGTGTTCCTCGAGGCGGCGGCCGCCGGGGTCCCGCAGGTGGCGGGCAGCAGCGGTGGTGCCGCCGAGGCCGTCGAGCACGGCGAGACGGGCCTCGTGGTCGACGACCCGTCGGACGTCGAGGCGGTCGCCGACGCTATCGGTCAACTGCTGGCCGACGACGAGCGGCGTCGTCGCATGGCGGCCGCGGGCCGTGACCGGGCGGTGCGTGAGTTCTCGTACGACGTGCTGGCCGGACGCCTCCGGGCCGGCATCGACGACGCGAACCTGCGGTCGTGACTCCCACCCCCTCCGATCTGGGCATCCAGCGGTTCGACGAATGGGGGACCGGGATGTTCGTGGCCTGCACGGTTCCTGCCGTCCTCCTCGAGGGCCCCGTGCGCGCGTTCGCCGCCGTGGTGGCCGGCGGCCTGTTCCTCATCGGCTGTGTCGTGTTCCTGTGGGCCTTCAGCCGGGCCCTCGAGCGCAGCCGGCGGGAGATGATCGGCATCGGCGGGCTGTATTTCCTGGCCGGCTGTGCACCGTCGTCGGTCCGCCGGCGCCTCCTCACACTGCTCGCCGCCCAGGTCGTGGTCGCCACCGTCGCCGCCGCCATCCGACCGTTCACGTCGCTGGCGGTCGGGGTGCTGGTCCCGATGTTCGGGCTCGGCCTCTGCGGACTCTGGGGTGCCCTCCACGGCGAGTTCCCGGCCCGGGACGGGTGAACGGAACCACCGAGCGGAGCGATACCCCCTGCCGGCTGCCCGCCGGGCGATAGTGTCGGAGGCGATGAGCGACCACGCCAGCCAACGCACGCACATCCAGGCGCCGCCCGACCTGTGCTTCGCCACCGTGCTCGACGTCGAGCGGTACCCGGAGTGGGCCGTCGACATCAAGGAGGCGACGGTACTGGCACGCGACAACGAGGGCCGGGCCGGCGACGTCCACTTCCGGGCGGCGGCCATGGGTCGCAGCAGCAGCTACACGCTGCGCTACACCTACGGCTCCAACCCGCTCCGGGTGTCGTGGCGCCTGGTCGAGGGCGACGTGATGCGGCGCATGAGCGGTGAGTACGAGTTCGTCGCCGTCGATGGCTATCCGAACACCACGCGGGTCCACTACGACCTCGACATCGACCTTCTGGTCCGGCTGCCGGGCTTCGTGAAGCGCCGCCTCGAGGCCAAGATCGTCCACACCGCGATCGACGACCTCCGGACGCACATCGAACGTCTCGCTGCCAACCAGTAGCGACACGCACCCCGGCACCACCTGCCCGGCCGACACGCCGGCAGTACGCTCGACACGATGGACTACCGGCGCATCACCGAACTGCCGCCGTACGTCTTCACGATCATCGACACACTCAAGGTTGAGGCGCGTCGGGAAGGCCGCGATGTCATCGACCTGGGTTTCGGCAACCCGGACCTGGCGTCACCCGACGTCGCCGTCGACAAGCTGGCCGAGGCGGTCGCGAACCCGCGGAACCACCGCTACTCGTCGAGCCGGGGCATTCCCAGGCTCCGGGAGGCGGTGGCCGACCTGTACCAGCGCCGATTCGGGGTCACGCTCGACCCGGACACGCAGGTCATCCAGACCATCGGCGCCAAGGAGGGCTTCGCCCACCTGATGTGGGTGCTGCTCCAGTCCGGCGACGCCGCCCTCGTCCCGTCCCCCTCGTACCCGATCCACCGCTACTCGCCCCTGTTCGCCGGCGCCGACGTCCGGGAGATGCCGTTCACGACCGACGGCGACTTCATCGGCGCGCTCCGCGAGGGCTGGGAGTACTCGTGGCCCAAGCCCCGGGTGATCGTGCTCTCCTTCCCGCACAATCCGACCACGGCCTGCGTCGACCTCGGGTTCATGGCCGAGGTGGTCGCGTTCGCCCGCGATCGCGATGTGCTGCTGGTGCACGACTTCGCCTACGCCGACCTCGGCTTCGACGGCTATCGGCCGCCCTCGATCCTCGAGGTGCCGGGCGCCTCCGAGGTGGCCGTCGAGTTGTACTCGATGACCAAGAGCTTCTCGATGGCTGGCTGGCGGGTGGCGTTCATGGTCGGCCACGCTCCGACGGTCGTCGCCCTGGCCAAGCTCAAGTCCTACCTCGACTACGGCACCTTCCAGCCGATCCAGATCGCTGCCACGGTCACGCTCAACGAGGCCCCCGACTACCCGATGGAGGCCTGCGCCGTCTACCAGTCGCGGCGCGACGCCCTGTGCAGCGGACTGCAGCGGATCGGCTGGGAGTTCGAGCCGCCACGCGGGACGATGTTCGCCTGGGCGCCGATCCCCGAGCCCTACCGCGGTATGGGCTCGGTCGAGTTCGCCAGCCACCTGGTCCGCGAGGCCGACGTGGCGGTGTCGCCGGGCGTCGGCTTCGGGCCCGGCGGAGAGGGGTTCGTCCGGTTCGCCCTCATCGAGAATGAACAGCGCATCGCCCAGGCCGTCCGCAACCTCCGCGGCTGCCTGGATCGACTCGCCTGAGGGCCGCGTTCCGGCGACCTGTCCGTTGGGCGCTCGGGGGCTTGCTGCCGCGGGATGAAGGTGGCGCTCAGGTTCGCTACCCCTCGGGGGCCTGGTAGCGGGGGTCGAACGTGGCGTAGTTGGCGCAGTACACGGGGGCGCCCTCGGCGGGCGGATCGCCGTCACTGACCGGGATGTTGATCGGACTGAGCTCGCCGTCGCGCTCTACCAGGATCTGCACCAACTGGATCTGGGCGCCGATGATCAACTCGGTGGCCGTGCAAACCAGCATGGCGTAGGCCAGCCGGTTACTGGTCGAGTCGTCCTGTGGGAAGCCGTTGAGGCTGTCGAGGTGGATCTCGAGCAGGGTGCCGTTGAGGGTCGTGCCGACGATCGTGCTGCCCTCGATGAACGGGGAGACGAACTCCTGCTCCTGTTCCTCGAGGTTGGGTCCGGCCAGCACCTGCTCGAGGATCGTGTTGACTGTGCCGTCCGGGTCGATGTCCCGGGTGACCTTGGCCAGTTGCATGCGGTCGTCCACGTTCCGAGCCAGGAAGATCTCGACCTGCTCCACGTCGGGGGCGGGCACCGTCGTCGTGGTGGCGCCGGGTTGGAGGACGTCGGGGATACGGGCGGACACTGACCGTGGCTGGCTCTCGACGGTGATGCCACAGGCGCCCAGCAGCAGGGCGGCGACCACCAGGGCGGCGGCCGGCAGGAAACGACCGCGGAGGTGCGAGGACGGGGACCGCTTGCTCATCCGCGCCCCTCCTCGTCGTCCATGGACTCGGGCTGCGGCAATTCGACCACGAAGCGGGCTCCCGGGGCACCGGAGGGCCGGTCCTCGATCCACACCCGTCCGCCGTGTAGCCGGACGTCCTCCCAGACGAGGCTGAGTCCGAGTCCGGCCCCGGAGTCGCCGCCCCGCCGACCGGCCGAGGCGCCGCGGGAGAACCGATCGAACACCTGGTTCCGCTCGTTGGCCGGCACGCCGGGACCGTCGTCTTCGACGGCGATCCGCACGGTGCCCGCGTCGGCCTCGATGACGACCCCGGCGACCCCACCGCCGTGACGGGTGGCGTTCACGAACAGGTTCGACATCACCCGGGCCATGCGGCGCTTGTCGGCCTCGATCACCAGACGGCCGTGGAACGGGTCTACCACTGGCACCCCGACGAGGTGGGTGGCCCGAAGCGTGGCGTCGATGAAGTCGGCCAGGTTGAGGTCGGTCACTTCGAGGGAGGCGGCGCCCGCATCGAAGCGGGAGATCTCGAGCAGGTCCTCGACCAGCCGGCTGAAGCGGGCCAGGTCCTGGGAGAGCAGGTCGAGTGCGGTCCGGGAGCGTTCCGAGAACTGGTCGCGCCGGGCCTCCAGCACGCCGACCGAGGTGGTGAGGGTCATCAGCGGGCTGCGCAGCTCGTGACTGACCTCCGAGGCGAACCTGGCGTCGCGGCGGATCCGCGCCTCGAGGGCCGCGGCCATCCCGTTGAAGGAGTCGGCGAGGGCGTCGAGATCGGGGTCGGCCTGGCGTTCGAGACGGGTGTCGAGACGGCCGCCGGCGATGGCCTCGGCGGCGGAACGGACCCGCCGCAGCGGTCGGAGTGCCCGACGACTGGCCCAGGCGCCGATGGCCGCGCCGAGGAGTGTCGTGGCCGCACCGGTGGACAGCAGGATGATCCGGATCGAGCCGAGCGTGTCGTTGACGCCTTCGAGGTCGACGATCTCGAAGTAGGCGGCATCGAAGGCGGGGAGCGGCAGCCCGATCACCACCTGGGGCCGCCCGCCCACGATCGCCCGCAGCTGCCCCGGTTCGCCGGCCTCCACCTGGGCGGCGAGGACGCCGGGAAGGTCGCCACGGCCGAGTTCCGGGGGAAGGAGCCACTCCTCGCGCAGCCGCACGAGGGACTGGCTGCCCTCGAGGCTGGTCAGCGAGTCGATGATGGTCGGGAGGTCCTCGAACGTGGTGTCTGGCGTCAACTGGTTGTTGAGGCGGACCGCGTTGCTGACCGCTATGACGGCGGCGCTCTCCTCGCGGTTCTCGACGAGCTGGCCACGGGCGAAGACCAAGGTGACGCCGGCCAGCACGACCGAGACGACGAGGGCACCGAAGGCGAAGAGCAGCGAGATTCGGGCACGCAGTCCGACGGCAGGCCGGTCATCCCGGTGCTGGAGCGCATCCGTCATGTCAGGGTTGGAGTTTGTAACCCATCCCGCGGATGGTGACGACGAAGCGCGGGTTGGCGGGATCCGGCTCGATCTTGGTGCGCAGCCGGCGGATGTGGACGTCGACCAGTCGTCCGTCGCCGAAGTAGTCGTAGCCCCAAACCCGTTCGAGCAGGTCCTCCCGGCTGAGGACCCGACCGGCCTGCTGGCCCAGTTCGACGAGCAACTGGAACTCGGTGCGGGTGAGGTGGACCTCGATGCCGCCCATCCGGACCGCGCCCTCGTCCGGGGCGATCTCGAGTTGTTCGAACTGCATCGTCGCCGATTCGGCCTCAGTGCTCCGGGAGCGGCGCAGCAGGGCACGGATCCTGGCCGAGAGTTCCTTGGGGGCGAAGGGCTTGGTGAGGTAGTCGTCGGCGCCTGCCTCGAGGCCGGCGACGACGTCGTGGGTGTCGGCGCGTGCGGTCACCATCACGATCGGCACGGCGCTGGTGCGCCGGATGGCCCGACAGACCTCGAAGCCGTCGACCCCCGGAAGCATGATGTCGATGAGGACGACATCGGAGGGAGCCCGGCCGAACGCCTCGAGGGCCTCCTCGCCGCTGGCGGTCTCGTCGACCTCCCAGCCCTCGTCCTCAAGGGCGAGCCGAACGGCGGTGCGGATCCGCACATCGTCCTCGACGGTCAGGATTCGTGTCCCCATGGCCATCATCGTGCCCCATCCACGGGGCCCGCGCTGTCATCGTGGCCCTCGCCTGGGAGCATGTCGCCTGCATTCCCGTCCAGGCGCCCGTCCGGGTCGAGGCGACCCGGCGAAATCCCGGCCATGGCGCGTTCCGGCGGACGCTCAGGTGTTGTCGGCATCCAGGGCGCGGAGCAGGTCGGCGAGCGGGCCCCAGAGGGCATCGGGGGCGGCGAGGACGAAGTCGCCTTCAGTCGGGGTGCCGTCCAGGTTCCCGATGCGACCACCGGCCTCCAGGACGAGGACCCGGCCCGCGGCGATGTCCCAGGGCGCGAGGCCCCGCTCGAAGAAGGCATCGACCCGTCCGGCGGCCACGTTGGCGAGGTCGAGGGCGGCCCCGCCGACGCGTCGGATGTCGCGGACGGCAGGCAGCAATTCGACCAGGCCGACGGCCTGACGGCGGCGTCGCTCGGGTTGGTAGCCGAAGCCGGTGGCGACCAGCGCCTGCGTCAGGTCGACCTCGCCGCTGACCCGGATGGGGTCGCCGTTGCAGGTGGCGCCGCACCCCGCAGCGGCAGCGAACTCGTCGCCGCTGACCGGCTCGACGATCACGCCGGCGACCGACTGGCCGTCGAACTCGGCGCCGATCGAGATCGAGTAGCCGGCCAGCCCGTACACGAAGTTGGTCGTCCCGTCGATGGGATCGACCACCCAGCGGACACCGCTGGTCCCCGACACGGACGTCTCCTCCTCGCCGAGCACGGCATCGTCGGGACGGGCCCCGAGCAGGCGCCCGACGAGTTCCCGCTCGGACCAGCGATCGGCGGCGGTGACCAGGTCGGTGGTGGAACTCTTGGTGCCTTCGGAGGGGGTGCCGCCGGCCCGGCGCCGGAGTTCGGGGGCCACCGCCCGTGCCGCCTCGAGGGCGAGGTCGCGTAGTTCCTCGGCGAGGGTCACCGGCCTGAGGCGACCAGGGCCTCGGGGGGGATCAGCGGCAGTGTCGAGACACCGGCCGGGGTCACGGGCTCGGCGGGATCGGGTGGCGCTCCCGTGCGGCCTGCTGGAGCTGGTTGGTGCGCCACTCGGCCATCGCCCGGAGTGTGAGGGTGGCAACGATGCCGACGCCGACGGCGCCGCCCACGGCCCCGGCGACGCCGATCGAGGCGGCCAGCACCTCGCAGTCGTCGCGGCACTGGAGGTCGGTGACGGCGTACCCGACGAGGCCGCCGCAGGCGCCGGCGACCAGCACGGCGAGGAATGCCAAGATCCGCGCCCCCACCGGGGGCGCGGCCGAGGCGGGGGCGGCGGGAACGTCCACGAGGCCGAGGCTACCGGCGACGTGTCCGCGCTCGCCGGCGACCCGTGTCGAGGCCCACGAGACGTCGGGGTTGTCCGGGTCGGGGGCCGACGTCCGGAGCCGGGGCCACAGGACGGTTCGGCAGGTGCGAGACTGCCGGGATGCGTGCCTGGACCGTCGCCGGCGCTCTCGTGGAGCGCGACGATCGGCTGCTGCTGGTGGCGAACCGCAGGCGGGACGGTCGTGTCGAGTGGACGCCACCCGGCGGCGTGGTGGATCCCGGTGAGACGCGCCTCGAGGCGCTGACACGCGAGGTGCTCGAGGAGACGGGCCTGCGTGTGGCGGCCTGGTCGGAGCGGGTCTACCGGGTGTCCGTCGACTTTCCCGACCGCGAGATGCGTCTCGGCGTCGAGGTGTTCCGGGCGGAGTCCTGGTCTGGCGATCTCTGGTTCGACGATCCGGACGGGATCGTGGAGGACGGTCGCTTCGTCGACGCCTCGGAGGCCCCGAGCCTGCTCGGGACCGCGCCCGCATGGGTGCGGGTGCCGGTCGGCGACTGGTTGCACGGCACCGGGGTCGACGACCACTACGACTTCCTGGCCATGGGCATTCGCCCCGGGGAGCTCGTCGTCGAACGACGGTGACCGAGAGCGGAGCGGAGCACGGCGAGGTCGGACGCCGGGCCGCCACGATCCTCCACGTCGACATGGACGCCTTCTTCGCGTCGGTCGAGCAGGTCCGGCACCCTGAACTCCGGGGGCGACCGGTACTGGTCGGCGGGTCCGGCGAAAGGGGAGTCGTCGCCGCCGCCTCGTACGAGGCCAGGGTCTACGGCGTCCACTCGGCGATGCCCTCGGTCGTCGCCCGGCGGCTCTGCCCGGACGCCGTGTTCCTGCCAGGTGACCACGCCCACTACGCGGCGGTGAGCCGGCGGGTGATGGCGATCTTCGGCCGCTTCACCCCGCTGGTCGAGCCGCTGTCGCTGGACGAGGCATTCCTGGACGTGGGTGGTTCGGTTGCCCTTCTGGGGTCACCCGAGGCGCAGGCGTCGGAGATTCGACGGATCGTCCTCGCGGAGGAGTCCCTCCACTGCAGCGTGGGAGTCGCCCCGAACAAGTTCCTCGCCAAGTTGGCCAGCCAGCAGGCCAAGCCCCGGGTGGGGGAGCGGCGCACCGAGGCGGGGGCCGGCGTGCTGGTAATCGACGCTGAGGGGGTCGAGGGGTTCCTCCGTCCGCTTCCCGTCTCGGCGGTCTGGGGGGTCGGGCCGCGCACGGCCGAGCGCCTGGAGCGGCTGGGCATCCTCACCGTCGGCAAGTTGGCCGAGGTCCCCGAGCCGACCCTGCTGGACCTCTTCGGTGAGGCGGCCGGCCGCCACCTCTGGCGGCTCTCCCGGGGGATCGACGACCGGGCGGTCGACCCCGACCAGGCGGCCAAGTCGGTGAGCCACGAGGAGACGTTCGCCGAGGACCGGACCACCCACGCCGAGCTGGAGCGTGCGCTGCTTCGGCAGGCCGACGGCGTGGCCGGTCGCCTGCGGTCGGCAGGGATCGCCGGCCGGACCGTGACGCTGAAGGTGCGATTCGCCGACTTCAACACCGTGACCCGGTCCCAGACGCGTGGGGATCCGGTGGACACGGCCGCCGAGATCGCCGAGGTGGCCGGTGAACTGCTGGCCGAGCTCGACCCCTCGCCGGGGGTTCGACTCCTCGGGGTGGGCGTCAGTGGCCTCCAGGACGCCACCGTGCGCCAGTTGCGCTTCGAGGACCTGGGCGGCGGCACCCGACGGGATGCCGAGCGCATGGTCGACCAGATCCGGGAACGCTTCGGTCGGGATGCCATCGCCCCGGGCGGCACCTCGCCGGCCCCGGGGGAACGCCCCTGGGGCCCCGACGAGGCACCTGGGGAGCAAGGGCGCTGACCCCGGTCTCGACGGGCTGGATACATGTGGCAAACCGTGCGCGTTGTGGTCGCGCGCGCCCTGTGCGATGCTGGACGCACCGACGACGAGGCGGAGGGCCGCGTGCCACTTTCCGACGACGAGGAACGGATCCTCAGCGAGATCGAGCAGCAGCTCCACGACACCGACCCGAGGCTGGCCCGGGAGGTGGCCGAGACCACCGTCTACACGGATGCGCTGCACCGCCTGAAGTGGGCGATCTTCGGCTTCGTGGGTGGTGTGGCGCTGATGATCCTCACGCTCTCCACCTCCTACCTGCTGGCCTTCGTCGGGTTCCTCGTCATGCTCTCCGCCGCCCTGGTGCTCGAACGCAGCCTTCGACACCTGGGGCGAACCGGCCTCGAGCAGGGTCGCCGCTCCCGTCGGGCGGCGTCGCTCCGGGAGGCGATCGGGGGCACCCGCCAACGCATGCGCGACCGCTTCGAGCGCGGCGAACCCGGCCGTACCTGACCCGGCGTCCCCGACAGCGCTCCGGTGCAGGTCGCCAACGAGGTCGATGACTTGGACGCGCCGACCCCGGCGCCGCCGCACGTGCTCGCTATCGACATCGGCGGTACCAAGGTGGCGGCCGGCGTGGTGGAGCACGACGGCCGAATCGTCGCCGAGGGCCGCATTCCCACCCGTGGTTGCGACGACGGTGAAGGACTGTTCGCCGACCTGGTCGACCTCGGGGCTAGCGTGCTGGCCGCAGCCGCGCAACCCGTCGCCGCCATCGGCGTTGGTTGTGGCGGGCCGATGAGTGCCGGCGGCGCCGAGGTCTCGCCGCTGCACATCCCGGCCTGGCGGTCCTTTCCGCTCCGTGACCGACTGGCCGCCCACTTGGACCTCCCGGCGTTCGTCGACAACGATGCCAAGGCCCTGGCGCTCGGCGAGGGCTGGCGTGGGGCGGCCGCAGGCGAGCGCAACTACCTCGCCATGGTCGTCTCCACGGGCATCGGTGCCGGGATCGTGCTGGACGGGCGCCTTCTCGATGGGGAGGCCGGCAACGCCGGCCACCTCGGTCACGTCGTGGTCGCACCCGACGGGCCCGTCTGTGCCTGCGGTGCCGTCGGCTGCCTCGAGGCCGTCGCCTCCGGGAGGGCGCTCGCCGCCGAGTTGGGTGGTCCCCCCGAGGAGGCGCCCCCGGAGGTCCGCCTGCGCACCGGGCGCCACGTCGGTCGGGGGGTGGCGGTGGCGGTCAACCTGCTCGACCTGCGCCTGGCGGTCGTGGCCGGATCGGTCGCATTGGGCTTCGGCGAACCGTTCTTCACGGCGGCCAACGATGCGCTGGCCGCGGGATGCGGCCTCGCCTTCACGCAGGGAGCGCGCATCGTGCCCGCCGGCCTCGGTGCGGACGGGCCGCTGGTCGGCGCCGCCGCCGTCGGCTTTCGCGGCCTCGGCGCTCCGGGGCGGGCTGCATGAGCGCGGCCCTGCTCCGCCGTCTGATCGTGGCGTTGCTCGTCCGCCCGCACCTGTGGGTCACCGCCCTGCGGCAGGTGCACCGCCTGGCGCCGCGGGGGTGGTGGCGTCGGCCCCCCTTCCTCCCACTGCCCGACCCCGGCTACCGGGCGTTCCGGCAGGTCACCCAGTACGGCGACGAGTTGCATCCGCCGGTGGTCGAGGACGTGCTGGTCTGGCTGGAGTGGTGCCGTGCGCTGCCCGGGGCGGTGGACGCGGGGGAGGCGCCCGGGTGGAGCGGTGCTGATGGCCAGACGGGGGCCGGGAACTAGGGTCGGGGCATGGGCAACGCCCTGGTCCTGAACGCCACCTACGAACCGCTCTCGATCGTCTCCGTCCGGCGGGCGGTCGTCCTCGTGCTGGATGAGCGCGCCGAACTGGTCCATGGCACGGGACGGGTCCTGCACTCGGAGTTCCTCGAGGTGGACGAGCCCTCGGTGGTGCGGCTCTCCCGCTACGTGCACGTGCCGCGGCTCCGGCGCCGGGGTTTCAGCCGTCGGGCGGTCTTGCACCGGGACGATCACCGCTGCCAGTACTGCGGCTCCCGGGCCGAGAGCGTCGACCATGTGGTGCCGCGTAGCCGAGGCGGCACCCACGACTGGGAGAACGTGGTGGCGGCCTGCCGCCGTTGCAACACCCGAAAGAGCGACTCCTCACCCGAGGAGGTCGGCCTGCGACTCCACCAACAGCCGAGGGTTCCGCGCCTCTCTACGTGGTTCGCCGTCATGGCCGGCAGCGTGCCGCAGGCCTGGGAGCCCTACCTGGACCTGGTGGCCACCCGGACGGCGTGACCGGCTGGCTCCTCGAGCGACCGGTCGGGACGGTCGCCGAGCGTCATCTCGCCGAGGTGGACATCGCGGGTCGCCGCGTGCACGTCCACGAGGTCGACCGTCCGACCCTCGTGGTCGGGAGCGGCCAGCGTCGGGTTCCCGACCCACAGGTGCTGGCGGCAGCGGGGGTCGGCCTGGTCCGTCGTCGGTCGGGCGGGGGCGGGGTGCTGCTCCGGCCGGGGGAGGTCCTCTGGGTGGACGTCCTGCTCCCGCGCGGCGACGACCTCTGGGAGGACGATGTCGGACGCTCGGCCTGGTGGCTGGGGGAGGCGTGGGTCGGTGCACTGACGGTCCGGGGGGTGGAGGCGAACGTCCATCGGGGGCCATTGGTCGCCACCGAGTGGTCGGCTGCGGCCTGCTTCGCCGGCACCGGACCGGGGGAGGTGCAGGTCGGGGGTCGCAAGTTGGTCGGGATCAGCCAGCGGCGCACCCGGGCGGGGGCTCGGTTCCAATGTGCGGTGCCACTGTCCTGGGCGCCGGCGCCGCTGGTCGAACTGCTGGGCCTCGAGCCCCGGGAGCGGGCGCTGGAGGACCTCACGGCCGCCGCCGTCGGCCTGTGTGAACTCGACGCCGAACCCGACGCCCCTGAGGCACTCCTGGCCGCCCTGCTCGACGCGCTGCCGGCCTGAGCCGCGGCCTGACTGACGAATGTGCTGATCCTTCGCGCCCGATAGTGGCCCAAGACTTGCGGTTTGGGAGAAAACTGCCTACTCTTGGGGAGTAATGGGGTGAAAAGGAGGACTTCGGTCCACCTGGCCACCTGATGGGACGACCAACCGCGGGGAACGCAGGAAAGGGGGGATCGGGGAGATGGCCTTCGTCGGCACCTACGAGCACAGCCTCGACGGCGCCGGGCGCCTCGTCCTGCCGTCCCGTCTGCGCTCCCATTTCGAGGATTGGGCCTACCTGTCGCCGGACGCCGGCTGCATGGCCATCCGCACCCCCGAGCATTTCGACGCCATGGTCGCCCGGGTCCAGGAGAAGGTGCGGGCCGGCGAGCATGGTCACGACGTCCTGCGTGGACTGGCCGCCGACTCCAGCAAGGTTCGCCTCGACAGCCAGGGGCGCCTGCTCCTCCCGGACAAGCTCCGTGCGCTGGCCGGACTCGAGCGTGAGGTCGTGCTCTGTGGCGCCATCGACTGGATCGAGGTGTGGCCGGCGTCGGCCTGGCCTGCCCTGGCGGCCACCCGTAGCGAGGCGGTGGCAGACGCCTTCGCCCAGGGCATCGGCGTGTAGGGCGAGGAACGAGGAGGTGGCACGGCACGACCTGACCACGACGATGCGGGACGGCGGCGGTCGCCGTCCCTCGACAGTCCCCCGATCGGCAGGATGGGAGGTCCCTACTCCGCCCGCTTGCCATCCAGCCCGTCCGGGAGAGAAACCCCGGCGAGCGCCCGCTGGTCGGGGGACTGTCGAGGGACGGACCTGCCGCCCGCGGATCGTCGGTGCCGGACCGGACATGGACAACCCCACCCCGCCCCCCGCCCCGTCGACCGGCCCGCCCGGCGACGACTTCCACCACCTCCCGGTGATGTGCGACGAGGTGTTGGACGCCCTGGCAGAAGCCCCCGCAGGCCTCCTGCTGGACGCCACCCTCGGCGGTGCCGGACACGCCGCCGAACTTCTGGCCGCCCGACCCGACTGCAGGCTCCTCGGGATCGACCGTGACGCCGACGCCCTCGAGGCCGCCGAACGCCGCCTCGCCGAGCACGGCGACCGGGTGCAGCTGGTGCACGCCGCCTTCGGCGACCTCGCCTCCGTCCTCGACGAGCACCTGGGCGACGGGATGCTGACCGGCTTTCTGTTCGACCTCGGCGTTTCCTCGCCGCAGCTCGACCGGCCCGACCGCGGCTTCAGCTATCGCGACCCCGGCCCCCTCGACATGCGCATGGACCGACGCCAGTCGTTGACCGCGGCCGACGTCGTCAATGGCTACGCCGAGTCCGACCTGGCCACCGTGTTGCGGACGCACGGCGACGAGCAGCACGCCCGACGCATCGTCGCCGCCGTGGTCGCCGCCCGGCCGGTCACCGACACGCAGCAACTGGCCGACCTGGTCCGGGACGCCATCCCCGCCCCCGCCAGGCGACGCGGCGGCCACCCCGCCAAGCGCACCTTCCAGGCCCTCCGCATCGAGGTGAACGGCGAACTGGCCCAACTGCCCGGCGCCCTCGACGCGGCCATCGAGCGCCTCCTGCCCGGCGGTCGGGGAGCGGTGCTGGCCTACCACTCCGGCGAGGACCGCATCGTGAAGGCACGCTTCGACTTGGCGGCTTCCGGCGGCTGCACCTGCCCGCCGCGGCTGCCCTGCGGTTGTGGAGCGGTCGCCATCGCCCGCACGCCCCGACGCGGTGCGCTCCTGCCCGACGAGGAGGAACTGGCGAGCAACCCTCGTGCCGCCAGCGCCCGGCTCCGCGTTCTGCACCGGATCGAACCCGAGGCGCGCCGATGACCGCCGTCCTCCGCCTGCCCCGGCCCCTTCGCCGTGCGACCGTCACCCTTCCGGCCGAGGCCACCGGGAGCCGCCCCATCGTCGCCCCCATTGCCGTCGCCACGGTGCTCGGCGTCTTCGCCGCCTTCCTGGCACTGGCGGGCTTCCACAGCGTCCTCGTCGCCGGCCAGTTCGAGGTCGACAACCTGCAGCGGCGACTCGACAATGGCCGGGAGGCCGCCCAGGTGCTCCGGATGGAGGTCGCCCGCCTCGAGAGCCCGGAGCGGATCCTCGAGGTCGCCCAGGGACGCCTCGGGATGCTTCCGCCGCCGCAGCGCGTCTACCTCCAGTCCACCCTTCCCGGTGATCCGGCCGCCCCGATCCCTGCGCCGGTCGGCAACCCCTTCGGGACGCTGCACCGATGAGTCGGCGGCCGGCCCCCGCAGCCACCAGCGGTCGGGGCTCCCGTCGCCTCGTCCCCCGGCAACAGGATGCCCGTCGGCTGCGCCGACGCTGCATCGCAACGGGTGTCGTCTTCGTCCTCGCCGCGGCCGCCCTGCTGTGGCGCCTCGTATCCCTCCAGGTCCTCGAGCCCGACCGCTACCTGGAACATGGTGAGGCGCAGCGCATCCGCAGCATCTCGCTGCCGGCCGCCCGCGGCGCCATCCTCGACCGCAACGGCGTGGACCTGGCACTCTCGGTTCCGCTGCAGACCATCGCCGCCGATCCCCGCCAGGTGGAGGACCCGATCCGGGCGGCACGGGCGCTGGCCCAGATCGTCGACACCGATGTGGCGGTCCTCGAGGAACGCCTCGCCAGCGGCAAGGCCTTCGTCTACATCGACCGGCAGGTCGAGGAGGAGGTCGCCCGGACCGTGCTCGACCTCGAACTCCTCGGCATCTACACCATCCAGGAGCGGGCCCGCCTGCGGCCCGGCAACGACTCCACCATCGCCCTCCTCGGCCGAACCGACATCGACGACAACGGCGTCAGCGGCCTCGAGATGGTCCACGACGACCTCCTCTCCGGTGCACCCGGAGAGATGATCGTCGAGACCGGGGCACGCGGGGCGACCATCCCCGGCGGCGAGTACCAGGTCGAGCCGGCTGCCCTGGGCAGGGATCTCGTCCTCTCGATCGACCGGTCGCTGCAGTTCGAGGCCGAGCGACTCCTCCTCGGCGGCGTCGAGGCCGCCGGCGCCAACTCCGGGATCCTGGTCGCCATGGACCCGGACACCGGCGAGCTGCTCGCGTCAGCGGCCGTCATCCGGGAGGACGGCATGGTGCGTCCCTCCAGTGAACACCGTGCGGCCACCTGGAGTTTCGAGCCGGGATCGATCATGAAGGCGCTCACCTTCTCGGCGGTCCTCGAAACAGGGCTGGGCGCCGTGTCCTCGGTCCGCGAGGTTCCCGGCTGGGTCCACGTCCACGACAGCGACTTCCGCGACTCCTTCCCCCACGACGAGGAGGACTGGTCGATCGCCGACGTCATCCAGAAGTCCTCGAATGTGGGCACCATCCTCTGGGCGGTCGACCTGGGCGAGGAGCGGCTCTACGAGCAACTGCTGGACTTCGGCCTGGGCCAGCGCACGCCGCTCGACTTCCCCGGCGAGGCATCGGGCATCCTGCCCGCCGTCGGCCGCTGGTCGGGTACCTCGCTACCGACCATCGCCATCGGGCAGGGGGTGGCCGTCACCCCCCTGCAGATGGCCTCCGCCTTCTCGGCCATCGCCAACGGCGGCGAGCTGCCCGCGCCCACACTGGTGCTCGGTTCGCGGGACACTGCGGGGATGTTCACCGTCGCCGACGTGCCCGCGCCGACCCGGGTCATCGACACCGAGACGGCCCGCCACCTCGTCGACATGCTCGAGGGCGTGGTCGAGGTTGGAACCGGCATGAACGCACAGGTCCCCGGCTACCGGGTGGCCGGCAAGACCGGCACGGCCTGGAAGCCCCAACCGGAGGGTGGCTACGGTGAGGGCAGCGGCAACGTCGATTACATAGCCAGCTTCGTCGGCATGCTGCCCGCCGAGGACCCCGAACTGGTCATTCTGGTGGTCGTCGACGAGCCAGCCCTGCACAGCTACTCGGGGGGCCGGGCGGCCGCCCCGATCTTCGCCGACTTCGCCCAGTTCGCCGTGCGGCAGCGCCGCATCCCCTCGGAGGCCGAACGGGTCGGCCTCGAGGAGGACGGCCGCGTGATGGCCGCCACCCCCGCCCAGGTTGCCGCCCTGGAGGCGGCCGAAGCCCTCGCACGCGAGGAGGCCGAGCGGGCGTCGGACGAGGTCGCCGTGGCGTCAGCCGGGGGCTGACCGTGGACCTGGGCGAGCTCCTCTCGGCGGCGCGCCGCCAGTGGGGTGACGACGTGCCGGCATCGGCTGCCGGCACGGGGGCCTCCAGAGTCGAACTCGGCAGCGTCGACGTCACCGGGATCGCCTACGACTCGCGTCGCGTGGTCGCCGGCGACCTGTTCTGCTGTCTTCCGGGGTCCCGCGCCGACGGACACGACCACGCCGCCGGGGCCGTCGAGGCCGGGGCGTCGGCCCTGCTGGTCGAGCGTGAGCTGGACCTCGGGGTTCCCCGCATCCTCGTTCCGAACGCCCGGCGTGCCATGGGCCTACTCGCCTCCCAGTTGCACGGGCGTCCCTCACAGCGCCTTCAGGCGGTGGGGGTGACGGGGACGAACGGCAAGACCAGCGTCGTGCACCTGCTGTCCGACATCCTGCGACAGGCCGGTCGCCGCGTAGCCGAATCGGGGACGCTGACCGGTGAGCGCACGACACCCGAGGCCCCCGATCTCCAGGCCTCGCTGGCGTCGTGGGCCGCCGAGGGCGTCGAGGTGGTGTGCATGGAGGTCTCCTCGCACGCCCTGGCCCAGCATCGGGTCGACGGCACGGATTTCGCTGTCGTCGCCCACACGAACCTCTCTCGGGACCACCTCGACTACCACGGGACGATGGGGGCCTACGCCGCCGCGAAGCAGCGGCTCCTCACCCCCGAGTTCTCCCGACAGGCCGTCGTCATGGTCGAGGCCGACGGTGCGGGCAGGGATCGTGTCGCCTCGGCCCACGCTGCCGGACTCGACGTCGTCGCCCTGGAGGCCGGCGACGCCCCCGACTGGCGGGGGGCACCCCTCGACCTTCCGCTGCCGGGTCGGTTCGCAGCGCACAACGCCATGGTCGCCGCTGAGCTCGCACTGTGCCTCGGCGTCGTCGAGGAGGAGGTCCGGGCGGCGCTCGCCCGGGTGGCGCCCGTCCCCGGCAGGTTCGAATCGCTGCCGCAGGTCGACGGGGTCTGGGTGGTGGTCGACTACGCCCACACGCCCGAGGCGCTGGTTTCGGTATTGAGCACCGCACGCGAGGTCGCGGGCGACGGGCGGGTGCTGTGCGTCTTCGGCTGCGGCGGAGGACGGGACCGGGGCAAGCGCGCCGAGATGGGTCGAGCCGCCGACGAGGGCGCCGACATCGTGGTGTTGACCTCGGACAACCCGAGGGATGAACCACCCGAGGGGGTCATCGCGGACATTCTTGTGGGCATGGAACGCGAACCGGCCGGCGCGCCCGGCGGGGAATGGACCTTGCTGGTCGAACCCGACCGGCGGGCGGCGATCGCCGCGGCCATCGCCCGGGCGCGCCCCGGCGACCTGGTGCTGGTGGCCGGCAAGGGCCACGAGCGCACCCAGGAGGCGGCGGGCGAGCACCTGCCCTTTGACGACCGCGAGGTTGCCGGCGAACTGCTGGCGAACCGGGACCCGGGTCGATGACGACGCCCCGTCCCGTCACCGACCGTCCGATGATGGGTGGGTCCGGCCGGTGATCCGCCTCCTGATTGCCGCCGCCGTGGCGATGGCCACCTCGCTGGTGGGCACGCGGTTCCTGATCCGCTGGCTGTCCCGCCTGCACATCGGCCAGCCCATCCGCAACGATGGCCCCGAGGGCCACGCCACGAAGGCGGGAACGCCGACGATGGGCGGTCTGGCGATCGTGTCGGGCGCAGTTCTTGGCTATGTGCTGAGCGACCTGTACCACGGCATCTACACGCGTACCGGCATCCTCGTGATGCTGGCGATCATCGGCGGCGGCACCGTGGGCCTGCTCGACGACTGGATCAAGGTGATCCGGGAGCGCAACCTGGGGCTTAACAAGCGGGCGAAGATGCTGGGCCTCCTCTCCGTGGCATTGGGCTTCTCACTCCTGATGCTGTTCCACACCGGCGTGCACACCGACCTGTCCTTCACCCGGGTCGGCCAACTCGGCATCGACCTGGGCGGCGTGGCCTGGACGATCTGGGCCGCGCTCCTCATCATCGGGTCCTCTAACGCCGTCAACCTGACCGACGGCCTCGACGGCCTGGCGGCGGGCGCCGGCACCTTCTGCTTCGCCGCGTTCACCTTCATCGCCTTCTGGCAGTTCCGGTACCCGGGTTCCTACGACGTCCCCCACGCCCTCGACCTGGCGGTGGTGGCGGCCTCCATGGCCGGCGGCTGCCTCGGATTCCTGTGGTGGAACGCCGCGCCTGCCCGGATCTTCATGGGCGACACCGGCTCGCTGGCCATCGGCACCGGCCTCGCGGCACTGGCACTGGCCACCAACACCCACCTGCTCCTGCCCGTGGTCGCCGGACTGTTCGTGATGGAGACCCTGTCGGTCATCCTCCAGGTCGCCTCCTTCCGGCTGTTGGGTGGGCGGCGGGTGTTCCGGATGGCGCCCGTCCACCACCACTTCGAAATCGGCGGCTGGCCCGAGACCACGGTCATCGTCCGGTTCTGGATCATCTCGGGCCTGTGCACCGCTGTCGGCCTGGGGCTCTTCTATGCCGACTCGATCGCGGCCGGCGTCACGGAGCTGGGACGGTGAGTACCGCCGGCGGAACCGTGCTGGTCCTCGGACTCGGACTCACCGGGCGGGCGGTGGCCGGCGCACTGGTGCGTCGGGGCGAATGCGTGTGCCTGGTCGACGACCGGCCCGGAGAGTCGGTCCGCCACTACGCCGAGGAACTCGGGCAGGTCCTGCACACCGCTCCCGGGGCGGGGGAGTGGGACGACCTCCTCGCCGGTTGCGACCGGCTGGTGCTCAGCCCGGGTGTCCCCGACGGCCATCCGGCGTTGGCCGCCGCGGCGACTGCCGGCGTTTCCGTGCTCGACGAGTCGGACCTGGCTGCCGAGTGGGACGCCCGACCCCGGTGCGCGGTCACGGGCACCGACGGCAAGACCACCGTCGTCACCCTCGTGGCCGCCATGCTCGAGTGCTCGGGCATCCGCGCCCTCCCGGCGGGCAACAACGAGACCCCCCTCGTCACCGCCGTCGACGACGCGGAGGCAGAGGTGTTCGTGGTCGAGGCCTCCTCCTTCCGCCTCGGCCACGCCCGATCGGTCCGTCTGGGACCAGCGGCCTGGCTGAACTTCGCGCCCGACCACCTCGACGTCCATGCCGACCTGGCCGCCTACGAGGCGGCAAAGGCGAGGATCTGGGAGTCGCTGGCCGACCCCGCCGACGCCATCGCCAACCTGGCCGACCCGGTCGTGAGCTCGCACGCTCCCGAGGGGGCCACGGGATTCGGCACCTCGGAGGCCCACTGCCGGGTCCGGGACGGCCGCCTCGTCCATGGCGACACCGAGATCGTGGCTGTGGACGACCTGCCGCGGCAGCTGCCCCACGACCTGCTCAACGCCCAGGCCGCCACCGCCCTGGCACTGCGGGTGGGTGCCTCGCCCGCGGGCTGCGCGGAGGCCCTGCGCGGCTTCGGCGGCCTGCCCCATCGGATGCAGTTGCTGGCGGAGGTCGACGGGGTCCGCTTCGTTGATGACAGCAAGGCCACCACCCCGCACGCCACCGCCTCGGCCGTGTCGGCGCTGCCCGGCGCCGTGTTGATCGCGGGCGGTCGGAACAAGGGGCTCGACCTGTCTGCCATGGGTGCCACGTCGCCGCGGGCGGTCGTGGCGATCGGCGAGGCCGCCGGTGAGATCGAGGGGGTTTTCGACGGCCGCTGCCCCGTCTCGACGGCCGAGTCGATGGCGGACGCGGTGGAGCGTGCCCGCCGGCAGGCCGGCGACGGAGGCACCGTCCTCCTCTCTCCCGGCTGCAGTTCGTTCGACTGGTACACCTCGTACGCCGAGCGGGGGGACGACTTCGCCCGGATCGTCGACGAGTTGTTCGAGGGACTGGAGGCGGCACGGTGAATCCGACGACGGGAACGACGAAGGGCCCGGCGACCGGGGCGAAGAAGGGGGCCACCGGCAACACGGCCGCCGGTGGGGGAGCCGCCCGGCGAACGGCGAGGCGCTCGCTGCGCTTCTCGGTGCTCCTCGTGGTGGCGCTGCTCCTGAGCCTGCTCGGCGTGGTGATGGTCCTCTCCGCCTCCTCGGTCAACGACCTTCGTTCCCACGGCGACGCCTGGTACCACCTCAAGCGTCAGGTGCTCTGGTTCCTCCTCGGCCTGGTGGCATTGACCGTGACGGTCCGCATCGACTACCGCCGCCTGCGACCGCTCGCCGTTCCCGCACTGCTGGGCTGCATCGTGCTGCTCATCCTGGTGCTCGTCCCCGGGCTGGGCGTCCGGGCCAACGGCTCGGCCCGCTGGCTGGACCTCGGCTTCACGACCTTCCAGCCCTCGGAGGTTGCGAAGCTGGCACTTGTGCTCTACTGCGCCGACCTGCTCTCGCGACGACAACGGCCCCTCAGCGACAAGCGGCTGACCCTGTACCCGGTCGTGGCCATGGTCGGGATCATCGGGGCCCTCCTCATGCTCGAACCCGACCTCGGGACGACGATGATCATCGGCAGCATCGCCGTGGCGATGCTGTTCTTCGCCGGCCTACGCCTCCACCTGCTGTCGCTGCTGGCCGTCGGCGGTGCGGTCGGGGCAGCCGGTTTGACCCTGAGCGCCGGCTACCGGCGCCAGCGCCTCCTCGGGATGCTCGACCCCTGGACCGACCCCCTGGCCACGGGTTGGCAGACGATCCAGTCGGGGGTGGCGATCTCCAATGGTGGCATCTTCGGCATCGGCCTGGGCGCCAGCCGCGCCAAGTGGGGGTTCCTGCCCTTCGCCCACACGGACTTCATCTTCGCCATCGTCGCCGAGGAGTTCGGCCTGGTCGGTGCGGGCCTCGTCCTCGTGGGGTTCCTCGTGATCGGCCTGGTGGGCCTCTCGACGGCGCTCCACGCCCCGGACCCCTTCGGACAGCTGCTGGCCGCCGGGATCACCACGTGGATCATGATCCAGGCCTTCGTCAACATCGGCGCAGTGATGGGCCGCCTCCCGATCACCGGCGTGCCGCTGCCGTTCGTCTCCTTCGGGGGGACGGCGCTGGTCGTCACCATGGGCGCCTTCGGCATCCTGCTGAACGTCGCCCGCCAGACCCCGTGAGCCACGGCGTCGTCGTCGCCGGCGGCGGGACCGCCGGGCATGTGCTACCGGGTGTCGCCATCGCACGGGCGCTGGTGGACCGCGGCGTCGTGGAGACCCCCGAGGAGGTCCACATGGTGGGGAGCCGTCGCGGGATCGAGCGCTCGCTGGTCCCGGCGGCCGGCTTCCCGCTGGTCCTGCTCCCGGGTCGTGGCATCCAGCGCCGGCTCACCCCGGCCAACGTGGGGGCCGTGCTAGGTCTGCTGGCGGCCTTCCTCCGGGCCGTGCTCCTGCTGCTCCGACGACGCCCCCGGGTGGTGGTGGCGTTGGGCGGGTACGCCAGCGTGCCGTGCGGACTGGCCGCCGTGCTGCTGCGGATCCCCATCGTGGTCGCCGAGCAGAACGCGGTGCCCGGTGCCGCCAACCGCCTGCTGGGACGCTTCGCCCGGGCCTGTGCGGTGCCGGCGGCCACGACCGGCCTTCCCCGAGCAGTCGTCACCGGCAATCCGGTGCGAGCCGAGGTGGCCCGTCTGGCGGACGGTGCGGGCCGGGACGCCGCACGAGTCGCCCACGGGCTCGACGACCGTCCCTTCCTGGTCGTGTTCGGCGGCTCCCTGGGGGCACGGCGCATCAACCGGGCGGTTCTCGAGGCGGTGCGAGACTGGGAGGGTGAGGAGATCGTCGTCCACCACGTGCTCGGGCGCCGGGACTGGGCCGACCCCTCGGTCGAGCGCCACACTGCGGCCCACGCGGTCGAGTACCGCCCCGTCGAGTACGAGGACGACCTGCCCACGGCCCTCGCCGCCGCCGACCTCGTGCTGTGTCGCTCGGGGGCGACCTCTGTGGCCGAACTGGGGGTGATCGGCGTGCCCGCCGTGCTGGTTCCACTGCCGGGCGCCCCGGACGACCATCAGACCGCAAACGCCCGCCTCCTCTCGGACGTGGGTGCGGTGCGGCTGTTGCCGGACGCCGAGGTCGACGGTCGACGCCTCCGCCTCCTCCTGGCCGAGCTGCTGGGCGATGCGCCGCGCCGGTCGCGCATGGCCGATGCGGCCGCCGCCACGGGCCGTCCGGACGCCGCCGACCGGGTGGCCGAACTGGTCGAGGCGCACGCCCGTGGCTGAGTCCGCTCCTGGAGCGCCGGTCGACCTGACGACCCCGAGGCGGGTTCACGTGCTCGGGATCGGTGGCGCCGGAATGAGCGCCATCGCCGAGGTGCTCGCGACGATGGGGCACACGGTCACGGGGTCCGACCTGAAGGACTCGGCTGGACTGAGCCGGCTGGCGGCCCTCGGTGTCGAGGTCCGGATCGGCCACGACGCCGCCAACCTGGGGTCGGCGGAGTTCGTGACCCGATCCACGGCGGTTCCGGACCACAACCCGGAGTGTCTGGCGGCCGTCGAAGCGGGGGTTCCCGTGCTCAGCCGGGCGGATGCCCTGGCGGCGATCTGTGCGCGCCGACGGACCGTGGCGGTGGCTGGGACGCACGGCAAGACAACCACCTCCTCGATGCTGGCCCTCGTTTTGCGTCGTGCCGGCCTCCGGCCCTCGTTCATCATCGGCGGCGACGTCAACGAGGTCGGGACCGGCGCCGCCTGGGACGAGGGCGAGCTGCTCGTCGTCGAGGCGGATGAGAGTGACGGCACCTTCGTCCGGCTGCCGCGGGGGGCGGGGGTGGTCACCAACGTCGAGCCCGACCACCTCGACCATCACGGCGACTATGGGCTGCTCCGGGACGCCTTCGGGGCGTTCGTCGAGGGGACCGACGGCCCCGTCGTCGTCGGCATTGACGACCCGGATGGTGCCGCCCTGGCGGCGGCCTCCGGGGCCACCGGCGTGGGCACCGACACCTCCGCGGACTGGGGCATCACCGGCGTCGTCGAGGCCTGGGAGGGGGTACGGTTCGTGCTCCGGGGCCCCGACGGTTCCGAGTTGCCGATCTCGCTGCCGATCCCCGGCCTGCACAACGCCCGCAACGCCGCCTGTGCCGCGACCATCGCCCGACTCCTCGACGTGGACGTCGAACCGATCGTCGAGGGCCTGGCCGGCTTCGGGGGCGTCTCCCGGCGCTTCGAGCACCGGGGTCGGGCGGCCGGAGTCGAGTTCGTCGACGATTACGCCCACCTCCCGGCCGAGGTCCGGGCCACGATCGCGGCGGCCTCCAGTGGCGCCCAGGAGCGCCTGGTGGCGGTCTTCCAGCCGCACCGCTACAGCCGGACCGAGGCGCTCTGGGCGGACTTCGGCGATGCCTTTGCGGGCGTGGACCGGCTCTACGTCACGGACGTGTACCCGGCCGGCGAACAGCCGCGGCCCGGCGTCTCGGGCCGACTCATCGTAGAGGCGGTGCGCGGCACAACGCCCGAACTCGACGTCCGGTACGTGCCCCGGCGAGAGGACCTGGTGGACGTGCTGGCCGGGGACCTGCAACCGGGCGACCTGTGCCTCACCATGGGTGCCGGTGACCTGACGCTGGTGCCCGACGAGGTCCGGGGCCGACTCGATGCCTGAGGGGCGCCTCCAGGAGGAGTTGGAGGCCCTGGCGGCTCGGCTCGGAGGGCTCGACCTGGTGGAGGGCGTCCGCCGGGACCACCCCGTCGGCCCGCTGACCACCTACCGCGTGGGTGGGGCTGCGGCAGTGTTCGTCCGCCCTGTCGACCGTGACGAGTTGCGTGCGATCGCCACGGTGACCGCTGGCGGGCCCGTCCCCGTGGCGATGGTGGGGCGCGGCTCCAACCTGCTGGTCGCCGACGGGGGATACGCCGGCCTGGTACTGCAGTTGGGCGGGGGGTTCGACGCCGTCGAGGTGGACGGGACCCGGATCGTGGCCGGCGGTGGCGCCAGCCTGCCCGTGGTGGCGAGGCACTCCGTCCAGGAGGGGTTGGCGGGCTTCGAGTGGGCGGTGGGCGTACCCGGCTCCATCGGGGGCGCCGTCCGCATGAACGCCGGGGGGCACGGATCCGACATGTCGGCGGTACTGGAGTCGGCCGACGTGGTCGACCTGTCTGACGGCACGGATCGCCGGCAGTCGCTCGACGACCTGACACTCGGCTACCGGACGTCGAGCATCACGTCGACCCAGGTCGTGGTCTCCGCATCACTGGGCCTCCGGCCTGGGGACCCCGCCGAGGGCGAGTCACTGTTGGCGGAGATCGTGCGGTGGCGACGGGAGAACCAACCGGGAGGGACCAACGCCGGGTCCGTCTTCACCAACCCGGCGGACGACTTCGCTGGCCGACTCATCGATCTGGCCGGCCTCAAGGGCCTCCGGCACGGGAGTGCGGTGGTCTCCACCAAGCATGCCAACTTCATCCAGGCCGACCCGGGGGGCCGTGCCGGCGACGTGCTGGCCCTGATGCGGGAGGTCCAGCACCGGGTGGCCGAGGCCCACGGCGTCGACCTGCACCCCGAGACCGTGCTGCTGGGCTTCGACTCGTGACCGGGGGTTCGATGGAGCGGGAGCGGG
>DEAL01000020.1:48458-53878 GCA_002346745.1 Candidatus Neomicrothrix sp. UBA2983
GGAGCGGGAGCGGGGTTGGTTACGCCGCCTCTGGTGGCTGTGGCTGGTGCTGCTGCTGGCGGGCCTCGGCGGACTCGGCTGGGCAGCGACGCAGTCCGCCCTCCTGGACGTGGAGCGCATCGAGGTCGAGGGGGCTGGCGGCAACGTCACCGAGGTCGAGATCCTGGCGGCGGCGGGCATCCGGCTCGGGCAGCCCCTCGTCGAGCTCGACCTGGCTGCCGTCGACGCCCGCCTGACGGCGGTGCCGTGGATCGCCGAGGCCACGGTCTCGCGGTCCTGGTCGGGAACCGTCCGTCTCCGGATCCTCGAACGGTCGGCGGTGGCCGTGGGGGTCGACCCGGAGGGTCGTCGGGTCCTGCTGGACTCGGTCGGAGCGGTGCTCGAGGAGGTGCCGATGGGTGCGCCGGAGCCCGGCTTCACGCGCATCCGGATCGACGGCTTCGGCCCGACCGGCAGTCGGATCCAGGGGATAGCGCCGCTGCTCCGGGCGGCCGAGGCGGTGCCGTCGGACCTGGGGGCGTGGATCGTGGCCTTGACCCCGACGGGGGACGGCATCCGGGCGGAACTGGTCGGCGGGGCGGTTGCCGAGTTCGGCGAGAGCGATGACTATCGGGATCAGGTCCGGACCCTGGCCACCGTCCTGACCCAGGTGACGCTGACCTGCCTGCGCGAGGTGGACGTCTCGATTCCCGGGAACCCGGTGGTCCGCCGCGGCGCCTGCTGAGGTTCCGTCCTCGAACGGATTTCCGACCACGGGTTGACGCCAGACGACTACTCCACGTAGTCTCTCGACCACAACCAGAGGTTGAGTCTCCAAACCCTGAACCTCCACCTAAGGGTTAGTTCCATCGAGGGCTATTCGTGGGGTGGACGCCGGTCCCCGGATCGGTCGGTGAGGGGGGACCGGGAACGACCGGAGGGGACCAGTCCGGACCGGTAAGCGGCTCGGCAGTAACACAGCAGGAGAAGCGATGATGTCGAACCCCCAGAACTACCTGGCGGTGATCAAGGTGATCGGTGTCGGTGGTGGTGGCGTGAACGCCGTCAACCGGATGATCGAGTCGGGCCTCCGCGGCGTGGAGTTCGTCGCCGTGAACACCGACGCCCAGGCGTTGCTCATGAGCGACGCCGACGTGAAGTTGGACATCGGCCGGGACCTGACCCGCGGCCTCGGTGCCGGCAGTGACCCCGACGTGGGCCGTCAGGCGGCTGAGGACCACCGCAACGAGATCGAGCAGGTCATCGAGGGCGCCGACATGGTGTTCGTGACGGCCGGCGAGGGCGGCGGCACCGGCACCGGCGCCGCCCCGGTCATCGCCGAACTGGCCAAGTCGCTCGGCTCCCTGACCATCGGCGTGGTCACCCGCCCGTTCGGCTTCGAGGGCCGCCGCCGTGCCGTGCAGGCCGAGAACGGCATCGTCAACCTCAAGGAGAGGGTCGACGCCCAGATCGTGATCCCGAACGACCGCCTCCTCACCGTGTCGAGCGAGAAGACGGCGCTCCAGAACGCCTTCGAGATGGCCGACGAGGTCCTCCTCCAGGGCGTGCAGGGCATCACGACGCTCATCACCACGCCGGGCCTCATCAACACCGACTTCGCCGACGTGAAGATGGTCCTCGAGGACGCCGGCTCCGCACTCATGGGCGTGGGTCAGGCCACTGGCGAGAGCCGGGCGCTGAACGCCGCCCGGAACGCCATCTCCAGCCCGCTGCTGGAGGCCTCCATCGAGGGCGCCCGCGGCATCCTCCTCAACATCTCGGGACCGAGCGACCTGGGCCTCTTCGAGGTCAACGAGGCCGCTGAGGTCATCCACGGCGTCGCCCACCCCGACGCCAACATCATCTTCGGCACCGTCGTCGACGACGAGATGGAGAACGACGTCCGCGTCACCGTCATCGCCGCCGGCTTCGACCGCTGGGACGGCGACCGCCAGGGCAGCCGCCCCCGCGCCGACACCACCCCGACCCCAGCTGCGGATTCGCCCATCAGCGATCCGTTCGCGGTCGCCGCGGACGACGAGCTCGACGTTCCGAGCTTCCTGAAGTAGGGACCTCCCACGCCCGCCGGCGCCGGCCAGTCCTGCGGCCCACCCGATGGCCCGGGAACTGGCCCACTGGCGCCTGGCGACGGGGTGGACGGTCCGGGTACTGGCGACCGAGGTCGTCGACGGCGACCTCGCCGTGGGCGGCCCCGCCGGTGCCCTTTCCCGACGCCGAGGGGCGTTGCGGCCCGAACCGTGGACCTGGCTCTGCCAGGTCCACGGTGACCGGGTTGTCGAAGTCGACATCCCGGGCGCCTGCGCCGGGAGTGAGGCCGATGCGGCCATCACGACCACTGCAGGGGCCACGCTGAGCGTCCAGGTGGCGGACTGCGCCCCGGTGGCGATCGCCGCGCCGGGTGGCCTCGCCGTGGTTCACGCGGGTTGGCGCGGTCTCGAGGCCGGCGTGCTGGTCAGGGCCGCCGAACGCCTCCGCACCGTCGCCCCAGGGCCGCAGGTGGCGGTGGTGGGACCCTGCATCCGTCCCTGCTGCTACGAGTTCGGCGCCGAGGACCTCGACCGGCTGGCCGCTCTCCTCGGCGACGGCGTCCGGGGACTCACGCGGGACGCGCAGCCGGCGCTCGACGTGCCCGCTGCCGTGACCGCATCGCTCGATGACGCTGGCGTCGACGAGGTGGCCTTCGACGGGGCCTGCACCGGGTGTGATGAACGGCACTGGTCCCATCGGGTCGGCGGCAGTGCCTCGCGGCAGGCACTGGTGGCATGGGCCGAGTCGTCGTGAGTGGTGGACCCGACGACGCCGGACTCGACGTGGCGGCTGCGGTCGACCGGATCCTCAGCCTGGCCGAGCACCTGGCCGAGCGCAGCGGCGGACAGACCCGCCTGCTGCCCGTGACGAAGGCGCTGCCCCTTGCCGCGGTCGAGGCTGTCCGGCTGGCCGGACTGTCCGAGGTCGGCGAGAACTATGCCCAGGAACTGCTGGCCAAGGCCGCGGCGGTCGAAGAGGCAACCGGAGAGGCCGGCGCCGACTCCCTGGACTGGCACTTCATCGGCCGCCTCCAGCGCAACAAGGTGCGCCGCCTCGCCGGCGTCGTGGCCCTCTGGCAGACGATCGACCGGAGCGAGCTGCTCGACGAGGTCGCCCGTCGGGATCCCGGGGCCCGGGTCCTCGTCCAGGTCGATGCTGTGGGGCTGCCGGGACGCGGCGGCTGTCCCGTCGGCGAGGTGGAGGACCTGGTGGCCCACGGTGTCGAGCTCGGGCTGGATGTCCGGGGCCTCATGACGGTCGGGGCACCCGGTGACGAGGACGCCACCGGGCGGGTGTTCCGCACTGTGGCGGGACTGGCCGACCAGCTCAGCCTGCCGGAGGTTTCCATGGGGATGACCGACGACCTCGGCATCGCCGTGGACTGCGGCTCGACCCTCGTCCGCGTCGGGCGCGCCCTCTTCGGGGAGCGGCCGGTTCCCTGAACCCCGGCATCGTGCCGGCGTGCGTCCGCCCACCCCGGCATGCCCCCCAGAGGGGGTGCGGTGGCGGTACGATCCCGCCGATGCTCAAGAAGGTGATGCTCTACCTCGGCCTCGGGCCCGACGAGGCCTACGAGGAGTTCGACACGGGTGAGCCGGTGCCACGTGGTCCGCTCTCGTCGAGCGAGTTCGTCGAGGCCCGTTCGGCCACCGACGACGTGAACCGGTCGCTGTGGGCCGTCGACGACGCCTCCACCACCGTGCGGGCCCTCGCGCCGGAACAGACCGGAACGGTCAAGCGCATCCCCCCGCCGGTTGCCTCGCGGCCGCACACGATTTCCCCCTCCTCCTTCGAGGAGGTCCAGGAGATGGCCGACCGCTTCGTCGCCGAACAGCCGGTGATCGTCAACCTCCAGGGTGTCGAAAGCGACCTGTCGCGCCGGATCATCGACTTTGCCAGCGGCGTTTGCTACGGCGTCGGCGGCGAGATGGAGAAGGTCGCCAACCAGGTGTACCTCCTGACGCCGACCAACGTCGAGGTGTCTGCGGAGGATCGGCGGCTGCTGGAGTCCACCGAGCAGCCGGACTGACCCGGCTGCGGTGGCGCATCCGCTGACGACGGAGGACCGCCCGTGGTGATCATCTGCACGCTCCTGACCCTCTACTTCTGGGTGCTGCTCCTCCGGGTGATCTCGAGCTGGTTCCCAGTCTCGCCACAAAGCACCGCCTCCACGGTCGTGGGCTTCCTGTACGTGATCACCGATCCGGTCCTCGTCCCACTGCGGCGGATCCTCCCCCCTGTCCGTATGGGCGCCGTGGGTCTCGACCTCTCACCCCTGGTGGCGTTCTTCGGGATCGTGTTCCTCCAGCGGCTGATCTGCGGGTGAGGGGCCCCCGGACGGTCGCCTTCCGGGTGCCCCCGTACACGCCGGCACCGGCAGTACGATCCGCTCCATGAGCGAGTCCGACATCCTTCACGCCCTGGAGGACACGCAGTTCCCCCAGAAACTGCGCGGCTACGACCCGGCGGAGGTCGACGACCTGATCGACCGGGCCAGCCGAGAGATCGCCGACCTGCGTGCCGAACGCAAGGCCGCCCTCGATCGGGCCGAACTGGCTGAGCGCCGCCTCGACCAGGAACTGGACGCCACAGAGAAGGCCCGGGCCACGGCAGAGGCCGAGATCGCCACCGCCGAGGCCGAGGGACGCCGGATCGTGGCCGAGGCCGAGTCCGAGGCGGCCACGCTCAGGGCTGCGACGGACACCGAGGTCAGGGAGGCCATCGAGGCGGCCCGGCAGCGCCTGCTCGACGAGACGGCCTCTCTGGAGGCGGCCCGCGACGCCGTCCGGGACGACATCAGCATCATGGAGCGTCACATCGATGCCCACCGGGAACGCCTGTTGGGCACGCTCGGCGACCTGCGCAAGCTGATCGAGTCGGCACCCGCCCGACCCCTGGCCGAGGGCGTACGTCGCCCGTCCGCCCGTCCGTCCGAACCCGTGTCGACGGCCAGAGAGGATGCGGCGCCCGAACCAGCGACTGCGGCCGAGACACCCCGGGTCTCGGCGCCGGTGGTCGAGGAGCCCCCGTCATCCGAGCCGGTGGCCGAGGCGCCGAAGGCCGCGGCCTCCGCCGCCGAGGAGCCCCCGGAGCGACCGGCCACCCCGCCCCAGGACCTGCCCACGCTGGCCGTGGCGGGCGAGGGGTTGCTGGACGAGCTGCGCCAGTCCGTGGGCAGCGAGGGCGCCGCCATGGACGCGTTCTTTACCGACGAGGACTGACCCGCCGGGCCGTGGCGGGTGGGGCGGCACGCCGGACCCGCCGTCCACCCGCGGTGTCACGCGGCACCGGTACGCTTCTGCGGCTCGAAGCACGGGGACTCCCGTGACCGGGGCCCACCGGCGGGTACACGACCAGGAGACGACCATGGCCACCAAGAGCACCAGTACGGC
>DEAL01000018.1 GCA_002346745.1 Candidatus Neomicrothrix sp. UBA2983
ATTCCGCCACTCGCGCGAGCAGCGGCGGGAAGCGTAACGGGATCGGCGGACGGCGCGCCCCGCAGCAGGCGGCGGGAGGGGTGTGACCCGATCGACGCAAGGCGCATCGGTACCATCGGAGGGCCGTGCCCGACCTGCTCCCGCTTTCCGTCCTCCTCGCCGTGCTCGTCGTCGGCCTGGCCGTCGCCTGGCGCCCACTGGCGCGACGGTTGCTCCTGCGGCACGCCAGCCACCTGGTGGTCGTGGCCCCTGAGGCGTTGGAGGGCCTCGTCGTCGACGTCCATGACGAGCTCACCGTCGGGCGGGCCGCCGGTTGCGGCGTGACCTTCGACGACGGCCACGTCTCGCCGCTCCACGCCCGGGTGTTCCGGTCGGGTGACCGCGTCGTCGTCGAGGACCTGGGTTCCACCAACGGGACCTACGTCAACCGGGCCCGCGTCGAGTCGCCCACCGCCCTCGATGCGGGCGACCGCGTGCAGGTCGGGGACACGGTCCTCGAGGTCTGGTGACCGACCGTCGACGACGGGCCAGTCGGCCGTGAGCCGCCGCCGCGCCCGCACCCGACTGGCCCATGGCGGCGCCACGGCGGTGGGCTGCGTCCGCGCCTCGAACCAGGACGACCACGGTGCGGGTGACGACCTCTTCGTGGTGGCGGACGGCATGGGCGGCCACCGGGGCGGCGAAGTCGCCTCGGCGGAGGCGGTCACCGGCGTGCTCGGTGCCTTTGACCAGCGCACCCGGATCGGACTGGCCAGGGCCGTCGACCGGGCCAACCAGGCGGTCCTGGCCCGGGCGGCGGGCGACCCGGACCTGTTCGGCATGGGCACCACCCTGTGTGCCCTCGCCCTGGTGCGCAGCGAGGACGGGGAGATGCTGGCCATCGCCAACGTGGGAGACAGCCGGGTCTACCGGTACGGCGACGGGCACCTCGTGCAGGTCACCGACGACCACAGCCTCGTCGCCGAGCTGGTGCGTTCCGGCGAGCTGACCGAGGACGAGGCCTCCCGACACCCGCAGCGCAACATCCTCACGAGGGCCCTCGGGATCGAGGCGGCGCTTCCGGTCGACACCTGGGAGGTTCCGGCCCGTGCCGGCGACCGGTACCTGCTGTGCAGTGACGGCCTGTTCAACGAGTTGGACGACGACGCCATCGCCGGGGTGCTGGTGGCCGAGGACGACCCCGAGTTGGCGGCCGCCACGCTGGTGCGCAACGCCGTCACGGCCGGGGGTCACGACAACGTGACGGCCGTGGTCGTGGACGTCGCCGCAGCGCCGGCGGACGCTCCCGACTGGCAGCGGCCCGAGGCACTCGTCGAGGTGCCATCGTCGGGGGTGACCCGGTCGGCCCGTGCCGCCCTGGCCGACCGGAGCCGCCGCTGGGCCTTCACCTTCGGAAGGCGGAGGTCGGGACGGTGAACATTCGCGCGCAACGTGGGGGAGGGGCCGCGATGAGCGCGACGCGGCCCTGCGGATAGAATCCGGCCCCATGTCCGCGCAGGGACCCACGGTTTTCAGCGGGCGTTACGAACTCCATCGCCAGATCGCCCGCGGCGGCATGGCCGACGTGTACCTGGCCCGCGACCAGCTCCTCGACAGGCCGGTCGCGGTGAAGGTCCTGTTCAACGAGTTCGCTGACGACCCGAGCTTCGTCGAGCGGTTCCGCCGCGAGGCGCAGGCAGCCGCGAACCTGAACCACCCCAACATCGTCGGTGTCTACGACTGGGGCGAGGAGCAGGGCACCTACTTCATCGTCATGGAGTACGTCGAGGGCCGGAGCCTCGCCGACATCCTGCGGACCCAGGGGCCGCTCCACCCGGACCGGGCCGCGGAGGTCGCCACCGACGTGGCCGCCGCCCTCGGGTTCGCCCATCGCAACGGCCTTGTGCACCGGGACGTCAAGCCCGGCAACGTGCTCGTCACCGCCAACGGGCACGTGAAGGTCGCCGACTTCGGCATCGCCACGGCGATGGTCGGCACCCAGACGGAACTCACCCAGGCCGGCACGGTGATGGGCACCGCCACCTACTTCTCGCCCGAGCAGGCCCAGGGCCGTCCGGTCGATCCGCGCAGCGACCTCTACGCCCTCGGCGTCGTCCTCTACGAGATGCTGCTGGGCCGGCCGCCGTTCTCGGGCGACTCGCCGCTGGCCGTCGCCTACCAGCACGTCCAGGAGGGACCGCCGCCGCTGCGGGCGTCGGGGGCCGCCGTGGCCGAGTCGCTCGAGGCGATCACGCTCAAGCTGCTGGCCAAGAACCCGGTCAACCGGTACCCGACGGCCGAGGACCTGCGCAGCGACCTGCGCCGCTACCGGGAGGGAGCCCACGACCTGCGGCCCGCCAGCCCGACCGGCGCCCGTGCCGCCGCACCTGCCGGTCCGCCGCCGGTCGACTACGGACGCGGGTCGCGCAACCGCCGCGACGACGGCTGGCGTCGAACGCTGCTGTTCTTCGTCGGACTGGCCGCGCTGGTCGTGGCGCTCGCCTACGCCGTCGTCGAGTTCTTCGACACGCTCGGCGTCAACGACGACCCGCCGTCCACCACCGAGGTGGTCGACCGGGTCGAGGTGCCGACCCTGATCGGCATGCCCATGGACGAGGCCCGCGAACTGTTGCGTGACGCCAAGTTGAGCGTCCAGATGGACTACGAGGTCAATAACGAGTTCGCTGAGAACACCGTGTTCGACCAGGACCCCGCAGCGGGGACCAAGGTCGAGCAGGCCGACACGGTTCGGCTCTGGGTCAGTCAGGGCACCGGCCCGATGGTCCTCCTCGACGTGGTCGGCGACGCCCAGGCCGACGCCGTACGCGACCTCGAGTCCATGGGCCTCGTCGTCGACGTGTTCGACCTCGAGGACCCGGTGGTCCCGATGGGCCAGGTCATCGAGCAGAACCCGCCCGCCGGCTCACCGGTCGAGCCGGGGGCGCGCATCGTCGTGTTCGTGTCGACGGGTCCGCCGGTAGAACGGATCCCCGACCTGGCCGACCGTCCGGTGCTCGACGCCATGAACATCGTCGTGCAGCTGGGCTGGCGGGCGACCACGCTCGAGGAGCACAGCGAGGAGGTACCGGAGGGCATCGTCATCAGGACCGAGCCGCTGTCCCGGACCGAGTTGGCGCCCGGCGAGGAGGTCACGATCGTGGTCTCCAGCGGTCCGGCGCCCGTGCCGGTGCCGCCGGTCGTGAGCCTCACCCAGGACTCCGCCACGGTCGCCCTCGAGGCGGCCGGCTTCGGGGTCAATGTGCGCTTCGAGGCGTTGCCGGCCAACAGTCCCAACGACGGTCGGGTCATCTCCCAGAGTCCGCTGCCCGACGAGCAGGTTGCCGTCGGCACGGCGGTGACGATCGTGGTCGGTGAAGCCGAGGTGCCGCCCGAGACGACGGCCGCTCCCGAGACGACGGCCGCTCCCGAGGGGGAGGCACCCGAGACGACGGCCGCACCCGCCGAGGGCTGAGGTCAGTTCACCCGGGCGAGGAAGTTGGCCAGCAGGTCGTGCCCGGCGGCGGTCAGGATCGACTCGGGGTGGAACTGCACGCCCTCGACGTCGAAGTCGCGGTGCCGTAGTCCCATGATCAGGCCGTCGTCGGTGGAGGCCGTGACCTCGAGTTCGTCGGGCAGCGACGAGCGCTCGACCAGCAGCGAGTGGTAGCGGGTCGCCTCGAGCGGCGACGGCAGGCCGGCGAAGACGCCGGCACCCTCGTGGTCGATGAACGAGGTCTTGCCGTGCATGACCTCGGGCGCCCGGACCACGTTGCCGCCCCAGGCGGCGCCGATGCACTGGTGGCCGAGGCAGACGCCGAGGACGGGCAGCCGGCCGGCGGCCCAGCGGATCACCGCCGTCGAGATGCCGGCGTCCTCGGGACGGCCGGGGCCGGGGCTGACGAGCACGGCGTCGGGGGCGAGCGCCTCGACCCCCTCGAGCGTGACGGCGTCGTGTCGATGGACGACTGGTTCGGCGCCCAACTCACCCAGGTACTGGACGAGGTTGTAGACGAACGAGTCGTAGTTGTCGATCACGAGGACGCGGGGTGCCACGGGTCGGTACGGTAACGGGCACCGGGCGGCGGCGACCCACCCCTTTCCCGGCAGGACGCCCATTGGGGTGCGGCGGCCCTATCCTCGTCGCCATGTCGACTCCCCCCAAGAAGCGCGTCGAAGGCGGTCGGGTCACCCCCAAGGGTGGGCCGTCGGGCTCCCGCTACAACGCTCCCGCCGACCAATCCGACACCGAGTCGCCCACCTGGGTGCAGCCGGTGATGTTCGGGCTGCTGCTGCTCGGCGTCGTGGTCATCTTCTTCAACTACGTGAGTTGGCTTCCGGGCGGGATGAACAACGGCTACCTGCTGTTGGGCCTGGGGAGCATCCTCGGTGGGATCATCACCGCCACCCGCCTGCACTGATGTCCGGGCCCGTTCCGGGCCGATGAATTACATGCATGTCATTTATCCACGGGGTTGCCCACAGCCTGTGGAGAGCCGTTCGGGGGCGGGGGCCGTCACTCCTCGGTGACGACCAGTTCCATTTCGTCCATGCAGTGACGCGGCGGGTCCGGGTGCTCCTCGGTGGCCACCGTCATGCGCACCTCGGTGCCGCACAGGCTGCACCGGTACTGCAGCTTCACCTTGCGCAGCTCGCCGGGCGGAGGCGGCGACGGCAACGGCGTGGCCAGGGTTCGCAGCAGGCCGAGACCCAGCCGGATGACCACCACCACCACCACGACGGCCACGAGCACCTTGAGCACCATCACGGTGGGAGATGGTATTAGGGACGGCGGTAGGGTCGGCCGCTGACACCCGTCGAATCCCCACGATCCGCGGAGGGCCTGCCTTGGAGTCCACGACCGACCTCGACCTGGCGCTACTCGTGCTCCGAGCCGTCGCCGGCCTGACGCTCGCCGCCCACGGCTGGAACAAGTTCTTCGGCGGCGGGCGGATCCCCGGCACCGGCCGCTGGTTCGACAGCATCGGCATGCAGCCCGGCCGCCTCAACGCCGTGCTGGCCGCCAGCTCGGAGGTTGGCGCCGGCGTGCTGCTGGCCCTTGGCCTGTTCAACCCCTTCGCCGCCGCCGGTGTGATCGGCGTGATGGTGGTCGCCGGCTGGACCGTCCACCGGGCCAACGGCTTCTTCATCATCAAGGAGGGCTGGGAATACGTGGCCGTGCTGGCCGTCATGGCCCTCGTGTCGGCCACCCTCGGCCCCGGCGACTGGTCGCTGGACGAGGCCCTCGGGATCGCCGACGACCTGTCCGGCTGGACGGGCTTCTGGATTGCCCTGCTGCTCGGCGTCGGGGGCGGCGCCACACAGATGCTGGTGTTCTTCCGACCCTCGAAGGTGGCGTCGGGGGACTGAGTGCAGCCAGGGGGACGTCGGGCTGAGGGAGACCAGGTGCTCGAGGACCTGGACCACGCGGTACTCGGCGACTGGCTGGCCGACCACCTCGACGGCGTCACCGCGGTCCATGTGGACCGTACCGAACTGCCAGACGGGGGCTTCTCGGGTGAGACGACGATCCTGCAGGTGAGCGTTGTCCGCCACGGAGACGAGTCGACCGAGCGCTACGTGCTGCGGCGGGAACCGTCCGAGGCCGCCGTCTATCCGGCCCAGGCGCCCGGCCTGAACGTCGAGGTGGACGTCCAGTGGCGGGTCATGCACGCGGTGCGCGACCACGGCGGCCTACCGGTGGCGCCGACAGTCGGCTACGAACCTGATCCTGCGGTCCTCGGAGTCCCGTTCTTCGTGACCGGGTTCGTCGTCGGCGACGTGCCACGGGAGACGCCGGCCTATCCGGCCGAGGGCTTCTACGCGGACGCCACTCCGGAGCGGCGCCGGGCCATGAACCTGGTCGGGGCGCGGACCGTGGCCGCCGTCAACCGGATGGACTGGAGGGCGGCGGGCCTCGACTTCCTGGTTCCCGACGGGGCCGTGCCCGACAACCACCGCCAACTGGGCCTGTGGCGCTCGTGGTCGGACGGCCAGCTGCGTGGCCGGGCACACCCGGTGCTGGAGGAGGCTTGGAGCCTGCTGGCCGCCACGGTCCGACCAGGTGACGAGCCGGTCGTCTGCTGGGGCGACTGCCGGTTGGGCAACGTCTTCTGGGACGGGGCCCAGCCGGTCTGCCTCACGGACTTCGAGGGCGCCACGATCGCCCCCGCCGGATTCGACCTGGGCTGGTTCCTCATGTTCGACCGATGGATCCACGAGGCCTGCGGCAACCCCCGCCTGGACGGTGAGCCGTCCCGCACCGAACTGGTGGAGGCCCATGAAGAGGCGCTGGGCCGCCCCGTCGCCGACCTGGACTGGCACGAGGTGTTCGCTGCGGCCCGCTACTGCGCCATCGTGGTCCGCGTGATCAACCGCATGGAGGAGCGGGGCCAACTGTCGGCCGGTACCGACACCTACCTGGCGGGCGGCGTCACCGACTGCCTGCGCCTGCTGCTCGAGGAGGGCAGGTTGTGATGCGGGTGGTGCTGAGCGACGACCACGCGGCACACGTCCCGACGGGCGAGCTCTACCTTGGCGAACTGGTGCGGCCGTTCGAGTGCCCGGAGCGCTGGGAGCACGTGGTGGCGGCCCTGGATGCCGCCGGGCTGGAGGACCGCACCTCACCGGACCCGCTGGACCTCGTGGGCGTGGAGGCGGTCCACGACGCGGCCTACGTGCAGTTCCTGCGGACCTTCTGGGATGACTGGACCGCCGCCGGCAACACGGCTGACGCCATTCCGACGATGTTCCCGGTGCGTGGCCTGCGCCACGACAGGGTCCCCGACGACGTTGAGGGCCGCCTTGGCTACTTCGCCATCGCTGCCGAGACCTCGATCACCGCGGGCACCTGGCGGGCAGCCTCGGCAGCTGCGGCGATCGCCCAGACCGGCCAGCGCCTGGTGTCGGATGGCGAGGACGTGGCGTTCGCCCTGTGTCGCCCACCCGGCCACCACGCCTCGGCCGACCAGTTCGGCGGCTACTGCTTCCTCAACAACGCCGCCATCGCCGCCCATGGACTGCGGGTGGACGGCGCCGACCGGGTGGCGGTGCTGGACGTGGACTTCCACCACGGCAACGGCACGCAGTCCATCTTCTGGGAGCGGCCCGACGTCTTCTTCGCCTCCCTGCACGGCCATCCGGCCGATGCATTCCCGCACTTCCTGGGTTGGGAGGACGAGGTGGGCGCCGGGGACGGCGCCGGGGCCACCCTGAACCTGCCGTTGCCCCGCGGGACCGGCTTCGACGCCTGGGGCGAGGCCCTGGAGGTGGCCTGCGGGGCCATTTCACGCTTCGGCGCGGAGGCGCTGGTGGTGTCGCTCGGCGTGGACACGTTCGCCGGCGACCCGATCAGCTTCTTCCGCCTGGCCACCGACGACTATCTGGCCGTGGGCCGCCGGATCGCGGCGCTGGGACTGCCGACTCTCTACGTGATGGAGGGCGGCTACGCAGTGGCCGAGATCGGGACCAACACCGTCAACGTGCTCGTGGGCCACCTGGGCGGGTAGGACCGGGTCGTCCACCTCGACCCTCAGGTGGCCGGGTCGAGGAACTCGGTGAAGCCGTAGCGGGGATAGGGGCCGACGACGATCTGCTCGAGTACGCCGATGCCGGTGCGGTCGCCCTCGGTGGCGCGGACCACGGTCTGCACGTGCAGGTTCTCGGGTGCCATCTCGTCGACCTCGTCGAGCCGCCAGGACTCGCCCTCCATGGCCAGTTCGCCCTTCCAGTGTCCGTGCCCCCAGGTGGGGTGGCTGTACCCCAGTCCCTTCATGCGGGCCGTCACCAGCGGTTCGAGGTCGATGGCCAGAGGGTCGCGCCCCACCCGGTGGAGGGTCAGGCGACCACCCGAGATCCGCCGGGTACCTGCCTGGAACGACAGGTCGTGTTCGACGCGCAGCAGGCGTTCGATGGCCGGGTCCTCGACGCCGGGGATGTCGTCGGGGTCGTCGTAGGCGGGCAGCAGGAAGCCGTCCCAGTGCATCTGGTGGCCGTCGTTGTCCTCGAAGACGCCCATGTGGCTGACGTGGTCGTCCCAGTGCAGGGGTGCCCAGAAGAACTTGAGGCCCCGGTGCTGGCGTGGGGCGCCGGGTGGGGCGGGGTCGCCGACGGGCCGGATGCCCCACGACCGGTCCTTGGTGCCCCAGAACCGGTCGGGTTCGACTGCCAACGTGGCGTGGGGCAGTCGGATCTCACCGGTCCACCGGCCGAACTGGTTGAAGCGCGTGGCCTCCATGTGGCTGTTGATGAGCGAGCGGTCCAGCAACTGGTAGTCCTCGGCGAACGAGGCCGTGCGGGGCGTCCACTCCAGTTCGGCGCCGATACCGGTGTCGTTGTCCTCGAGGACCACCCGCAGTCGCCTCATCGGTTCCAGGATCTGGATCCGGAACGGCCCGACCGTCATGTCCGACGGGTCGTCGGGCATGCGGCGCGAGGCGTGGAAGGCGTACTGGACGCCGTCGTGGACGACGGTGAGGCCGCAGTCCTGGATGCCCAGGTTGGGGTAGCGGGCACTTCCGATGCCGAGGTAGAGCGTGCCGTCGTCCGTGTAGCCGTTGAACCAGAAGCGGTCGTAGGCGTTGCGGTCCGTCGTGGCGGATACGGCCACGGGTCGGGGGGTCTGGTGGACGAAGTAGTCGTCGAACGATGTCAGCACGGCAGCCTCCGGTGGTTCGGCTCAGGTGGGGGAGGTGCCCCCGTCCAGGTGGATGGTCTGGGCGGTGACCCAGGAGGCCTCCTCGGAGGCGAGGTACACGCAGATGGCACCGACGTCCTCGGGGGTTCCGAGGCGGTCCACGGGGATCCCCTTGGCGATCCCGGTGAGCGAGGTGGGGTTGCCGGTGTCCATCAGGCCGAGGGCGACGGCGTTGGCGGTGACGCCGCCGCGGGCGTTCTCGAGGGCGAGCGAGCGCAGGAAGGCCGCGGCGCCGCCCTTGCCGGCGGAGTAGGGGGTGACGCCGACCCGGGTGCCCATGGTGCCGGCCAGCGAAACGATCCCGATGATCCGCCCCCAGGCCCGTTCGACCATCCCGTCCAGCACCGCATGGCAGCAGTTCATGACGCCGAACAGGTTCACGTCCACGATCCGGTGCCAGTCCTCGGGGGACAGGTCCCGGAACGGGGCCAGTGGCAGGCCGCCCACGCCTCCGTTGCCGGCGTTGGCCACGAGCACGTCGACAGGTCCGATGCCGGCGACGGCCGTGGCCACGGCGTCCAGGTCGGTGACGTCGAACGGCGTGGCCTCGGCCCGGCCGCCGTCCTGTCGGATCGCGACGGCGACCTGTTGGGCCCGTTCGGCCACGACGTCGTTGACGTGGACGGTCGCCCCCCGGGCGGCCAGCGCTCGGGCGATGCCGGCACCGATGTTCTGGCCGGCACCAGTGACGAGGGCGATTCGGTCGGTCAGGTCGAACACGTCGCCACGGTAGGTGCCCACCGCGTCGAGATGGGAGCCCGGGGGACGACGGTTCCGGATAGGGGTGATGCAACGGTCCGGATGTTGGGACCGATGGGGTTTGCCCCACGGGTACTGTCCGTGCATGTCGGGAAGCGCTGACGGAAGGCCGTTGTGAGGGCGCTGGTCTTCGGCGTGGAGCCGGAGGCCGCCACCCCGCCCGACGACGCGGGCAGGCTGGCCCGGAACCTGGCTGCCACGCCCATGGACCTGCGGGAGGTGGATGCACCGTCGTTGCCTGGCGACGACTGGATGGTGTTGCGGACGCGACTCTGCGGCATCTGTGGCTCCGACACCAAGCAGGTGATGATGGACTTCGAAGACGACGGCGACAACGCCATGACGGCCTTGATCTCGTTCCCCCAGGTGCTGGGGCACGAGGTGGTGGCCTCCGTCGAGAGCGCCGGCTCCGCCGTGACCGGACTCCACGCCGGCCAGCGCGTCCTGCTCTACCCCTCGTTGGGGTGCGGGCCGCGTGGGATCGACCCCGCCTGTCCAGCCTGCGCTGCGGGCGATTTCTCGCTCTGCCACCACTTCACCGACGGCCGGCTCAGCGCCGGCATCCACACGGGGAACTCTGCCGATGCCACGGGGGGCTTCGCCGAGTTCCTCCCGGCCCACCGTTCGATGGTGTTCCCCGTGCCGGACGACGTCACCGACGAGGTGGCCGTATTGGCGGACCCGTTCTCGGTGGCGCTCCATGCGGTGACCAGGAACCCGCCGCCGGCCGACGGCGTGGTGGTCGTCTACGGCGCCGGGGCCCTGGGGCTCTCGACGCTGGCCGTGCTGGCAGCGCTCTTCCCGTCGGTGCACGTGGCTGCGGTCGCCCGCTGGGAGGCCCAGACTCGGCTGGCTACCGGCCTGGGAGCCGAGGTGGTCGGCGCGGAGGACCCGCTGTCAGTGGTCGAGGAGCTGTCCGGCTGGTCGGGTGGCCGATTGCACCGCCCCTGGGGTGGCCTGCCGTTCGCCCATCCCGGCGGCGTCGACGTGGTGTACGACACCGTGGGCTCGGCCGAGACGATGGAGGTGGCGATCCGGCTCCTTGCCAGCCGTGGCACGCTCGCCCAAATGGGGGTTTCGTCACCGGCCCGGTTCGAATGGACACCTTGGTACTTCAAGGAACTCCGGCTGGTCGGCTCGAACGCGTTTGGCATCGAGGAGGCGGACGGGCGACGTCGGCACGCCTTCGAGCACTACTTCGGGCTCGTGGAGGACGGACGGGTGGACCTTCGGTCGATGCTGACACACACCTTCCCCCTCGAGGAGTGGCGTTCGGCGTTTGGCGTTCTCGCCGACCAGGCCGGCAGCGGCGCCGTGAAGGTGGCGTTCGACCTGCGGTGAAGCGAAAGGCCAAGGCGTGATCGGCGACCTGACCCCTGGGCACGGGCGAATGCGCTGGTCATCGTGGTGGAGCTGATGGGATTCGAACCCACGACCCCCTGCTTGCAAAGCAGGTGCTCTAGCCAACTGAGCTACAGCCCCGGAGGCCCCCAGCGTACGGGGGCGGTGGACCCGGTGACCGCGGTCACCGGTGATCCGGGTCACGCGGTCGGGGTGGTGTCACAACCCGTCAGTACCGTTCCGTCCATGGTCATCGCACTTCCCGACACGCATTCCCCCGAAGATGCCGAAGCGTCCACGGGCCGGCTGCTGTTCGAGCGGCTCATGGCCCGCTACGAGCGTGGCCGGGTCGAGCCGATGCTGGAACTGTTCGCCGAGGACGCCGAGGTCCTGGCCTTCGACGGCGTCCGTCGAGGCCGCAGCCAGATCGGCGCATGGCTGGCTGAGTGTCTGGACGCCCGCGGCGCGGGCTTCCTCGTGTCGACCGACCGGTTCGTCGAGGACGGCGACGTGGTCCGCTTCGAGGCCACCGTGGCGTACCCGAACGGCAGCGTCCAGCAGGTGTACGGCGTGGCCGTCGTGGCTGACGGGTTGATCGTCCGCTACCTGCCGGGCCTGTTGGCCGACCTCAACGGCGACGCCTGAGCGCGTCCCGCGCCGTCGTCGTGCGCAGGCCCTAGATCGGACGCCCGAAGGGCAGCGCCTCCATCCAGGTGCCGAGGAACGCCTCGGCCCGCTCACAGGCGCCCAGCACGGGCCCCTCGTCGTCGCCGAGGACCTCGCCCACGATTCGTGTCGATTCGTCGGCCGGCGTGTCGAGGATGGCGAAGTCGGGGAGCACCACGATTCCGCGCCGGGCACAGGTGGACAGCGCACGCGTGCCCACCACCAGGCGGCTCGTCGGGATGACGACAGCCGCGGCGAGGCCCTCGGCTGTGGCGTGGTCGATGGTGCCGGGCTTCCCGGCGGTGAACAGCAGGTCGACCCCGGCGGATCGCGGGTCGCCGTCGACGACCTCGACGCCGTGCCCTGCGAGCAGCCCAGCGAGGGCTTCCGGATCGTCGTTCAGCACGGCGGCCGTCGAGGCGTCGGGGCGGGCGGCCATGGCGGCGGCGACCGCTGCAGGCAGGGGGTCGGCCGGTTCGAGGCCGAGCGGACCGAGGGCTGCGGCATCCACGCCGGTGCCGGCGCCGAACCGGTACCCCCCGTCCCAGTCGGACACCTCCGCGATGAAGGCCGCCACGGCATCGGCGGCCTCCTCCGCCGGTGCGTTGATCCCCGCCGAGATGCCCGTCTCCCGGCGACCGAGGCACGCCAGCGTGTAGGTCACCGAGCGGGCCAGGTCCTTCGCCCCACCCTGGAGCACCTTGGGGGCCAGCCGGACGACGCCCTGTCCAGGCGCCCCGTCGGCATCGACGGCCACGAAGGCGTCGGTCGACTCGAGCTTGCGGATCCGCACGGGTGCAGTCTGCCGCCTGACGCCGGCCGCAGCCGGATCAGGCCTCCTCGGTGGCCGCCACCACCTGCTCCACCTGCACCCTGGCGGCCTCGAGGCGCTCCCGGCAGAGGGTGAGGAGCTCGTCGGCGCGCGCCACGCGGCTGGCCAGCACGTCGACGTCGACCGCCTCGCCCTCGAGCTCGCCGAGGATGGCCTGGAGTTCGTCGAGCGCCTCGGCGTAGCCGGTCGTGTCGTCACCCATCCGTGGTCCCCTCGTCTCGGTCAGTCGACGGTACTGGCGACCGTACCGTCGCCGAGCCGGGTCCGGAGGGCCTCGCCGCTGGCGACGTCGGAGACCGACCGCACGAGCTCGCCGTCGGAGGTGCGGGTGATCGACCAGCCCCGGGCGACGATGGCGGCCGGGTCGAGGATGCGCAGCCGTGCCTCGAGGCCGTCGAGGCGGTCCCCCTGTCGGGCCGCCACGATGCCGGTCGAACGTCGCAGCCGTGCCTGGAGGACGTCGAGGCGGTCCCCCTGTCGGGTCAGGGTGGCGCCGGCGGCCTGTCGCAGCCGTCCGGTGAGGTGGTCGCCCCGCACCGCGGCGTCGTCGAGGGAGCGTCGGGCTGCCACGACGATGGCTGCACCGAGGCCGCGGAGGTCGTCGAGGACGCCCCGTGCGGCGACGACGATGGCCGCGGCGCAGGCGGTGGGGGTCTTGTGGGCGGTGTGGGCCACCTCGTCGGCGACCGAGCGGTCGACCTCGTGGCCGATGCCGGTGAGGACCGGCACGTCGAGGGCGGCGATGGTGCGGGCCACGACCTCGGCGTCGAAGGCGGCGAGGTCGGTGGCCGAGCCGCCGCCCCGCACGAGGGCGATCACGTCGGGCCGGTGGGAGGCGACGACACGCAGCCCTTCGGCTACGTCCAGCGCCGAGCCTTCGCCCTGCACCCGGGTGTCGCGTTCGAGCAGTGTGAAGCCGACGCCACTGCGTTCGAGCTCGGTGGCGAAGTCGGCATGGGCGGCGGAGCCGACGCTGGTGACGAGGCCCACCCGCAGGGGCGGGAGCGGAATGGAGAGCCCGGCGTTGCGGTCCAGCAGTCCGTCGTCGGCGAGCGCCCGGAGGAGCCGGTCGCGTTCGGCGGCGAGCTGCCCGAGGGTGAACGCCGGGTCGACGGCGGTCATGTTGAGTTGGAGGCGACCCCGCGGCACGTAGAAGCGTAGGTCGGCCCGCAGGCGGAGCACGAGGTCGTCCTCGAGTGCGAGGCCGCCGGCGGCGGCGAGCGTGCGCTCGATGCCCGGCCGGTTGCCCTTCCAGAGGGTCACGCTGAAGAGGGCGGTGGGCGCCGCCCCCGGCTGGTCGACCGGCTCGACCAGGTCGAAGTAGGTGTGGCCCGATCGGGCGTGGTGGAGGTTGGAGACCTGGCCCTCCACCCACAGGTCGCCGGGGAACAACGCGCCGATGCCCTCGCCGACCAGTTCGGCCAATTCGGCCACGGTCAGGACCGGCAGGTCGGGGTCAGCGTGCATCCGGTCACTGTAGGTCTGCATGCCGATGCGATTCCCGAATCGCTCCTTCCCCGTGTGATCGGAAACCTGACCGTTGTGGTACACCACGCGGTTGATTGGACGGCGTGGTCGGGTGATCATGCCGCCTCGGGCGGAGACACAAGGGAGGGGATCCGAGAGCATGGCGATTGGGGTGGACGAGGGCGTCCCCGCCGAGGGTGACGTGGAGGTCGACACGGTCGCGTCGTGGGTGCGCGCGTGGGCACGGAGTTCGCCCGAGAAGGTCGCCATGCGCGAGAAGGACTTCGGCATCTGGCAGGAGTACTCCTTTGCCCAGACCTGGGAACTGGTCCTGGATGCCGCCCACGGCCTACTGGCGCTCGGCGTCGAACCCGGTGACCGCGTCTCGATCCAGTCGGAGAACCGTCCCGAGTGGCTCATCCTCGACTTCGCAACGGTGGCGGTCCGCGGGATCACCGTCGGCTTCTACCCGACCAATCCCACGGCCGAGGTGGAGTACCTGCTCACCGACTGTGGGGCGAAGGTGCACTTCGCCGAGGACCAGGAGCAGGTCGACCGCGTGCTCGCCATCGACCGCTCGGCCCTCGCAGACCTCCGGCACGTCATCTATTCGGAGCCCCGTGGCGTCAGCACCTACGGCGATGAACGACTCATGTCCTGGGAGGACTTCCTCGACCTCGGGCGACGCCATCGTTCCGCTCATCCGGGTGCTGTCGAGGCCCATATGGCGGCGGCGAAACTCGACGACGTCATGACCCTCGTCTACACGTCGGGCACAACGGGACCGCCCAAGGGCGCGATGATCACGAACTCCAATCTGAAGTTCTGCATGGAGACCTTTGGGAGTCCCGAACTCCGCAAGGGACCCGTGACGACCGGCGAGGACGTCGTCCTCACCTACCTGCCGCTGTGCCACATCGCGGAGCGCCTCTTCTCGACGTTCCACATGACAAACATCGGCTGTTGCCTCAACTTCGCCGAGTCGATCGACACCGTGTCCGCCAACCTGCGGGAGGTTCAGCCGACCGTGTTCTTCGCGGTCCCCCGCATCTGGGAGAAGTTGCACGCCTCGGTGATGATCAGGGCCGCTGATGCCACCTGGCTCAAGCGTCGGGCGTGGGGTCTTGGCATGCGCCTCGCTGGCCGGATCGGCCGCATCCAGGTCCAGAACCGTGGCCGTCACACCTGGAAGAGCCGTCTGTGCTACGCCATCGGGTACCCGCTGGTCTTCCGGGCCCTGAAGGAGCGACTCGGTCTGCGGCGATGCTGGTGGGCCGGATCGGGTGCCGCACCCATCGCCCCGGAGATCCTCGAGTTCTTCATGGGTATCGGTGTCCCTGTCCTGGAGTTCTACGGGATGACCGAGAACTCGGCGATCGCCACCTACAACAGCCCCGGGAACGTGGTTCTGGGCAGTGTTGGCGAGCCGTTCGCGAACATCGGGTTCCGCATCGACGAGGAGACCGGCGAGATCCAGACGAAGCACCCGGGGGTGTTCGCGGGCTACTGGAACAAGCCCGAGCAGACGGCCGAGACGTTCACCGAGGACGGCTGGCTCAAGACGGGTGACGTCGGTGAGTGGGTCGAGGGGACCCACGTGCGGATCGTGGATCGGATCAAGCACATCATCATCACCTCGGGCGGCAAAAACATCTCCCCCTCCGAGATCGAGAACAGCATCAAGACCTCGCCGTACGTGAAGGAGGCGATGGTCGTGGGCGACGGTCGCAGGTTCCTGACGGCCCTCGTCGGCATCGAGTTCGACACCGTGGGCGACTGGGCGCTCCGGAAGAAGATCCCCTACACGACCTACCGGGACCTCTCCGAGAAGGAGGAGGTCATCGAGCTCATCCAGGGCGTGGTCAACGCCACGAACAAGAAGTTCGCCCAGGTGGAGACGATCAAGAAGTTCCGCATGATCCCCAAGGAACTCGACCACGAGGACGGTGAGCTGACCGCCACCCAGAAGGTCAAGCGCAACGCCATGGAGGACATGTTCGGCGAGTTGATCGAGGACATGTACGCGTGACCGTCGTCCTCCTGGCAGCCACCGGGGCGCAGACCTTCGCCCAGACCTTCGCCAAGGCCATGGCGCTGGGGTCGCTCTACGCCCTGCTGGCCCTGGGCTTCGTGCTCATCTACAAGTCCACGCAGACGCTCAACTTCTCCCAGGGCGCCCTGGCCCTGATGGGCACGTGGTTCCTGTCGATGGTCTTCATCGACTGGGAGATTCCCGGACGCTTCCTCCCGGGGCCGACGTGGCTGCACTGGTTCGTGGCGCTCGCCGTGGCGGTGGCGATCACCGCGGCTGCGGGCATGTTGATCGAGCGGCTCACGATCCGGCCGATGATCGGCGAGCCGCTGTTCTCGATGGCCATGATCACCCTTGCCCTCGAGGTCGTCATCCGCACCGTCAGCTTCGACGCCGTCAACGTCACCAACCGACTGCTCGGCATTCCCTGGCAGGCCGAGGTGTTCACCGTGGGTGGCGCCCGCGTGGCCTGGTCCTATGTCGCAGCCGTCGCCGCCGCCGGTTCGTGCTTCGTGGCCGTGTGGCTCTTCTTCAAGACCCGGATGGGGATCGCCATGCGAGCAACGGCCTTCGACCAGGAGGCCGCCATGGCGCAGGGCATCAACGTGGGTCGGGTGTTCTCCATCGCCTGGGGATCAGGGGCGGGCATGGCGGCCATCGCCGGGATCTTCGCCTCGATGCCTCCCTGGCCGGCGTCGGGCGTGGCCAGCCGGGATGGGGCCTTCTTCGTGTTCCGAGCGCTGCCGGCGGTGATCCTGGGCGGTCTGGACTCGGTGGTCGGCGCGCTGGTCGGTGGCCTGATCATCGGATTCGCCGAGATCTACGCCGGCCAGTACCTGGCGTCGTACACCCACATCCTGGGCGTGGGCTACCAGCAGATCGTGCCCTACGTGGTGATGATGGTGGGCCTCCTGGTCCGTCCCTACGGCCTCTTCGGCACCGAGGAGATCCGGCGCGTATGAGTTCGCTGCGCGGCCGCCCGCTGCTCTACACGTCCTACGAGGACGAGACGCGCCTTTTCCCGACGCGTGCCCAGCGGGTGGCACTGGCGATCTTCCTGCTGATCGTCGTACTCATGCCCTTTGACCTGCCGGTCATCGACCAGTTGCCGGTGATCCGGTTCCTGGACGAGAACTACTGGCTGAAGGTGGTCAACAAGGCCATGATCCTGGCGATCGGGGCGCTGGGCCTGAACCTGCTGTCCGGCCTGGCCGGACAGATCTCGCTCGGTCATGCGTTCTTCATGGGTGTGGGGGCCTACACGGCGGTGTACCTGGGCGGCCCCTCGACGGCGCGCCTCTGGGGTCACGGCCTGCCGGTCTGGGTGTGGTTGCCCGCAGCAGGGGTCATGGCGGCGCTCATCGGCATCCTCGTCGCCCCGGCAGCCATCCGCGTGCGCGGGCTCTACCTGGCCGTCGCCACGCTGGGACTGGTGTTCATCGGTGTGCACCTCTCGCGCGTCTTCCCCGAGATCGCCGGGCCGGCTTCGCTGGGGCGCAAGTGGCCACGTCTGGAGTTTCGCCTCTGGAAGGAGGAGGAACCGTTCTTGGACCTGACCCGCAAGGGCAAGTGGCTCTGGTTCGAGGTCAACCAACACCAGAAGACCTACTTCTTCCTGCTCCTGCTGGTGATCCTGTTCGCGGTGCTGTCCGCCAATCTCACCCGGACCCGCACGGGTCGATCCTGGGCGGCCATCCGGGACCGGGACGTGGCGGCCGAGGTGATGGGCGTTCCCGAGTTTCGGTCCAAGACGACCGCCTTTGCCATTTCGTCCTTCTATGCCGGCGTGGCGGGCGCCCTGTTGGCCTCCTTCAGCATCCAGTTGAATCCGGAGTCCTGGGACCTTCTGCTGTCGGTGGAGTTCTTGGCGATCCTCCTGATCGGCGGCATGGGCCGGGTGTCGGGAGCCCTGGCGGGGACGTTCTTCGTGGTGCTGACACCCCATTTCGTTGAACGCTTCGTCCACTGGATGGGCGACAAGGCGGAGGGCGAGGGCCTGGTGGCCGGGGTTGCCGACGGCCTGGTGAGCCTCGAGACCGCCGACTTCGGCATCGTGTCCGTGAGCCAGACCGCCCTGGGTTTCCCGCTGCCGGTGGCGGCAGTGGACGACATCATCTACGGTTCGCTGATCATCGTGTTCCTGCTGTTCGAGCCCCTCGGGCTCTACGGCGTCTGGATCAAGGTGCGCAACTACTGGAAGGGTTGGCCGTTCAGTTACTGAGCCGCCGACCTTCACCGGTCCCGGGACCAAGGAGGGCCCCGGGGATTCCCAAGGAGAGGGGACAGACATGAGGCAGTGGCACAAGCTGCTGGCAGTAGCACTGTCGTTCACGCTGCTTTCGGTGGCGTGTGGTAGCGATGACGAGGAGACGCCGGCGACGACGGCGCCGCCGAAGCAGTCGGTGGTGACCACGACTGCGGCGCCGGCGACGACTGCGGCGCCGGCGACGACGGCGCCGAAG
>DEAL01000027.1:0-19578 GCA_002346745.1 Candidatus Neomicrothrix sp. UBA2983
GTGGTGGTCGTGGTGGTGGTCGCTCGGGTCGTCGTCGTGGCGTCGGCGGCGGGTGGGGCTGGCGACCCGCAGCCGCCCAGGAGGAGCGCCGCCGCGACAGCAGCGCCGAACCAGCGGAGGCGCGTCACGGGAAGTGTGGCGGGCGGCGCTCGGTCAGGGCGGCGACGCCCTCGGCATAGTCGGGACCGGCGGTGTGCACGTCGAGCAACTCGACCGCCTCACCGATCGCCGAGGCGGCGTCCCGGTGGAGGTCGGTGTAGGTCTGCCGCTTGGCGGCGGCGAGGCTGGACCGGGCAACGGGTCCGAGGAATTCGTCGATCCAGCCGTGGACGTGGGGCAGCAGGTCGTCACCGGGGACGACGCCGTTGACCAGGCCGAGGTCGAGGGCCTCCTCGGCGAGCACCACCCGGCTGGTCAGCAGCAGGTCGTTGGCGCGGCCGAGCCCGATGAGTCGCGGGAGCAGCCACGAGAGGCCGTACTCGGCGGGCAGGCCCAGCTTGCCGAAGGCCGTCGTGAGCTTCGAGCCGGATGCGGCGAAGCGCAGGTCTGCGAAGCAGGCCACCACCAGTCCCACGCCCGCCGCCGCCCCGTTGATGGCGGCGACCACCGGCTTGGTGAGTCCGAAGTGCCAGGCGAAGTCGGCGTCGAAGGCCGGGTGGACCCCGTAGCCGGGCATCGGCAGGTCGTCCGGGGTGCCGGGGTCGTAGCCGCCGCGCTCGGCGTGTCCCTCGAGGGCCCCGCTGTCGGCGCCGACGCTGAACGCCCCGCCCTCCGGGTCGCCGGTCACGAGGACCACCTTCACGGCGTCGTCGGCCTCGGCCTGTTCGAGCGTCCAGCGGTACTCGGTGTGCATCCGCCCGGTCCAGGCGTTGCGCCGGTGGGGGCGGGACAGCAGGACCACGCGGGTCGCGCCGACGTCCTCGCAGCGGATCGCCTTCAACTCCATGGCGGCAACTCCATGGCGGCGACGGTAGTCGGAGTCTCCCGCATTCTCGTCGCCCAAACGGGTCCGCTACCGTCCGCGCACAGGCCGGTACGACCAGGAGGAGCACATGCTCGCCGCCATCCTCGAGACCATCCCCGACGACAACCTCGTCATCCACGACGACGTCTCACTCCGCGACCTCGGACCCGGCGAGGTGCAGGTCAAGGTCGCCCACAGCGGCGTCTGCCATTCCGACCTGTCGGTCATGAACGGCACCATCCCCCAGCAGGTGCCCTGCGTCCTCGGCCACGAGGGCGCCGGCGTGGTGACCGACGTGGGCGACAACGTCACGCACGTCGCCTCCGGCGACCATGTGATCATCGCCTTCTCACCGCCGTGCGGCACCTGTCCGTTCTGCACCGGTCGCGGCCAGCCCAACCTGTGCATGACGGGCATGGTCACGATGGCGACCTCGCAGCAGTTCCGGCGCGGCGACACCGTCGTCAGCTCGATGAGCGGCTGCGGAACCTTTGCGGAGGAGACCATCATCCCGGGCTTCGCCGCCGTCAAGATCGACGACGACATCCCACTGGACGTGGCGGCCCTCGTCGGCTGCGGCGTCACCACGGGCGTCGGCGCCGCCCTGAACACCGCCCAGGTCAGCCCCGGCTCGTCGGTGTGCATCATCGGCGCCGGCGGCGTCGGCGTGGCCGCCATCCAGGGTGCTCGCATCGCCGGGGCGGCCGATATCGTCGCCATCGACCTCCATGAGGGCAAACTCGAGCGGGCCAAGGCCTTCGGCGCCACCCACGGCGCCACCCCCGACGACGTTCCGGCCGTGATGGCCGAGGTGACCGGCGGCGAGGGTTTCGACTACACGCTGGAGTGCATCGGCATGCCGGCCACGATGCGCCAGGCCTTCGACCTGACCCGCCGGGGCGGCCGCTGCGTCGTCGTCGGCGTGGGCCGGGCCGAGGAGACCTTCGAACTCTCCGCCTTCGAGATGTTCCTCTCCGAGAAGACGCTGGTCGGCTCCATGTACGGCGGCGCCGACGTGCGCACCGACTTCAACCGCTTCCTGCGCCTCTACAAGGCCGGCCGCCTCGACCTCGAGGGCATGATCTCGCGGCGCATCCGCCTCGACGAGGTCAACGACGCCATGGGCGCTATGGGCGACGCCGACGTCATCCGGCAGGTCATCGACTTCTGAGCTGGACGGCGCGGCGCAGCGGTACCGGGGGAGCATGGCGTGGCTGACGCTCCGCTGCGGGCCGACCTGATCCTCGAGTACCCGTTCAGCCGGACCACCGGTCCCGTCATCGGGGCGTTCCTGACCGGCCTGCGCGAGGGTGTCCTGCTCGGCATCCGCCGGGCCGATGGCACCGTCATGGTCCCGCCCGCCGAGTACGAGCCGGACACCGGCGAGTCGCTGTCGGAACTGGTGGAGGTCGGCCCGGCCGGCGAAGTCGTCTCCTGGACCTGGGTGGACTCGCCCCGGCCGCAGTCGCCGTGGGACCGTCCGCACGGCCTGGCCCTCGTGCGCCTGGACGGCGCCGACACTCCGATGCTGCACGGGGTGCTCGTCGACTCGCCCGACGAACTGGCGACCGGCATGCGGGTGGAGGTCGTCTGGAGCGACGAGCGGGAAGGCCACATCGCCGACATCGCCGGCTTCGTGCCTAAGGAGCCGTCGTGAGCGCCGAGCCGGACGGCGGCGCCGGCGAGGTCCGCCTCCCGCCGTCCCTGGAGGGCGTCGAGCGGGTGCAGTCGGTCCGGACCCCGATCCGCCTCGAGTACGACTACCGGCCCAGCGCCGCCGCCGAGTCGTACCTCCGGGCCTACGAGGACCGGCGAATCATCGGCCACCGCTCGCCGGTCGACGGCGCCGTGTTCATCCCACCCCGCGGCGTGGACCCCCGGCACGGGACCGCCACTACCGACGAGGTCGAACTCCCCGACACCGGGCACGTCGGCAACTTCTGCGTCACCCACCTGCCGATCCCGGGACGCAAGGACCTCGAGTTGCCGTACGTGAGCGCCTGGATCCACCTGGACGGGGCGGCGGTCGGCTTCCTCGGCCTCGTGCGAGGGTGCGCCACCGACGAGGTGCGGATCGGCATGCGGGTGCGGGCGGTGTGGAAGCCCGACGACGAACTGGGCGCCACCGCCGAGAACATCCTCCACTGGGAGCCGACGGGCGAGCCCGACGTGCCGGTGGAATGGGCCGGCAACCGGGCGTTCCTCCGCGGGCAGGCCGGCCTCGAGGACGGCGCGGACGACGAGGCCACCGATGCGTGAGGTGGCGGTCGTCGCAACCGCCAGCCGGCAGGTCCCCGTCCTGACCGGGACCACCGAGGTGCAGCTCATGGTCCCCCTGATCGAGTCGGCCCGGGCGGCCGTCGGCCTCACCCAGGAAGACATCGGGTTCACCTGCTCGGGCAGCAGCGACTTCCTGGCCGGGCAGGCCTTCTCGTTCGTGCACACGCTCGACGCCGTCGGGGCAGTGCCGCCGATCAGCGAGAGCCACGTCGAAATGGACGGCGCCTTCGCCCTCTACGAGGCGTGGGTGAAGCTCCAGATCGGCGAGGTCGACACCGCCCTCGTGTACTCCTACGGCAAGTCGTCGCCAGGGTCGCTGCGCGACGTGCTGGCGCTCCAGCTCGACCCGTATTACCTGGCCCCCCTGTGGCCGCCGGCGGACGCCGTGGCGGCACTACAGGCACGCCTGCTGCTCGAGTCGGGGGCCGCCTCCCCGGAGGAGTTGGCCGGGATCGCGGTGCGCAGCCAGCACCACGCTGCCGCCAACCCCAACGCCGTCCGATCCTCGACCGACGTGACCGTCGGGGACGTCCTCGCCGAGGCCCCGGTCGCGGACCCGCTGCGGCCCAGCGATCTGGCCGCCGAGGCCGACGGCGGCTGCGCCGTCGTGCTGGCCGCCGGCGACCGGGCCAGCGACCTGTGCGAGCGACCGGCGTGGATCCGTGGCATCGACCATCGGATCGACGCCCACGCCCTGGGCGTCCGCGACCTCACCCGGGCTCCGTCCGCGGCCCTCGCCGCGTCCCGTGCGGGCGCCGGCGGCGACCGCCTCGACCTGGTTGAGCTGCACAGCCCCACCACCAGCCAGGAGGCGATCCTCGTCCGCGAGATCGGACTGGACGACACGACGGTCGTCAACCCGTCGGGGGGCGCCCTTGCCGGCTGCACGCTCATGGCGGCGGGCCTGATGCGCATCGCCGAGGCAGCCGACCGGATCACGGGCGGTACCGCCGACCGGGCGCTGGCCCACGCCACCTCGGGGCCGTGCCTCCAGCAGAACCTCGTCTGCGTCCTGGAGGGCGCGTAGCCGTGGGCAAGGAACGCACCGCCGTCCTCGGCGTCGGCCAGACCGAGTACCGCTCGACCCGGGGAGACGTCTCGATGGCCGGCCTGGTCCGGGAGGCCGCCCTGCGGGCCCTCGCCGACGCCGGCGTCGGGTGGGCGGATATCGACGCCGTCGTGATCGGGAAGGCCCCGGACTTCTTCGAGGGCGTGATGATGCCCGAGCTCTACCTCGCCGACGCCCTCGGCTGCGCCGGCAAGCCGATCCTGCGGGTGCACACGGCCGGGTCGGTCGGCGGGTCGACGGCGCTGGTCGCCACGTCGCTGGTCCAGGCCGGCGTCCACCGGCGGGTGCTCACGCTGGGCTTCGAGAAGCAGTCCGAGTCGAACGCCACCTGGGCGCTGTCGCTGCCGCAGCCGTTCTCGGTGTCGATCAACGCCGGGGCCGGCGGCTACTTCTCGCCGATCATCCGCCAGTACATGGCCCGCTCCGGCGCCCCGGACCTGATCGGCTGCATGGTGGCGTTCAAGGACCGCCAGCACGCCCTGCGCAACCCGCACGCACACCTGCACCAGGCCGACCTCACGTTCGACCAGGTGGTCGAGGCGCCGATGCTCTGGGACCCCATCCGCTACTCCGAGACCTGTCCGTCGTCGGACGGGGCCTGCGCCATGGTCCTCGGCGACGAGGCGGCGGGCGACGCCTCCCCGAACCCGGTGGCGTGGGTACACGGCACCGCCATGCGCTCGGAGGCCAACAACTTCCCGGGCCGCGACGAGGTGAGTCCGCAGGCCAGCCGGGACTGCGCCGCCGACGTCTTCCGGCAGGCGGGCATCACCGACCCCCGTGCCGAGATCGACGCCGTCGAGATGTACGTGCCGTTCTCCTGGTACGAGCCGATGTGGCTGGAGAGCCTCGGCTTCGCCGAGCACGACCAGGGCTGGCGGATGGTCGAGGAGGGGGCCACGCACCTCGACGGCGGCGACCTCCCCGTCAACTGCTCCGGCGGCGTGCTGTCGTCCAACCCCATCGGCGCCTCGGGGATGATCCGGTTCGCCGAGGCGGCGCTCCAGGTGCGCGGCATGGCCGGCGAGCACCAGGTCGACGGTGCCCGGCGGGCCTTCGGACACGCCTACGGCGGCGGCGCCCAGTACTTCGCCATGTGGGTGGTGGGCGCCGACAAGCCCTGAGGAGGCGGATCCGACATGCGGTCCCCAACGCGCCTACCATCCGCTCACCCGCACGCTATTCCCGACCCGCCCGACCCGCAGGAGCTACCTGATGCGCATCGTCGTCGACTTCGACCTCTGTGAGAGCAACGCCGTCTGCATGGTGATCGCCCCCGACGTGTTCGAGGTGCGCGACGACGACTTCCTCTACGTCCTGAACGAGGAGCCGGGCGAGGAGCGACGGGCCCAGATGGAAGAGGCGGTCCAGCGTTGCCCAAAGCAGTCGATCTCGATCCAGGACTGAGCGGTTCGGCGGGCCGGACCCGGGAATGCGTCAAGAGGGGGGCGGGCCGTGCGCGGGTCGATCACGATCGTCGGGGCGTCGCTCGCTGGCCTGCGGGCCGCCGAGACGCTGCGCCGTGACGGTTTCGAGGGGGCGATCAGGCTCGTCGGCGACGAGCCCCACCTGCCCTACGACCGGCCGCCGCTCTCGAAGCAGCTGCTGGCCGGCGATTGGGACGTCGACCGCACGCTCCTGACGCCACCCCAGAAGCTCGAGCCGCTCGATCTCGACCTGTACCTCGGGGCCCGAGCCACTGGCCTCGACGTGGCTGCCCGGGAACTCGAGGTCGACGGCGTATCCGAGCCGTACGACGGGCTGCTGATCGCGACCGGAGCCCGCTGCCGCATCCTGCCGGGCACCGAGGGCATGGCCGGTGTCCACACGCTCCGCTCGCTCGACGACAGCCTCGCCATCCGGGATGCCCTCGACGGCGGCGCCAGCCGGCTGGTCGTCGTGGGGGCGGGGTTCATCGGCGCCGAGGTGGCGTCGGTCGCGGTAGGCCGGGGCGTCGCTGTGACGATGGTGGAGGCCCTGTCGGCGCCCTTCGGTCGGGTGCTCGGCGAGGAGATGGGCGCCGTCGTCGCCGACGTGCACTCGGCCCACGGGGTGGACCTGCGCTGCGGCGTCGGCGTCGCCGGGGTGTCGGGCGGTCCCGGCGACCTGGAGGTCGAATTGTCCGACGGGTCCGTCGTCGGTGCCGACCTGGTCGTCGTGGGCATCGGCGTGGTGCCCAACACGGATTGGCTGGAGGGCTCCGGGCTCACCCTCGACGACGGGATCGTCTGCGACGGGACGTGCCTGGCCGCTCCGCACGTGACGGCGGCCGGCGACGTGGCCCGTTGGACCGACCCGCGCACCGGGGTGCCGCTCCGGGTGGAACACTGGGACAACGCGGTCGAGCAGGGCCGCCATGCCGCACGGCGGCTGTTGACCACCGATGAGGAGGCCGAGGCGTACACGCCGGTGCCATGGTTCTGGAGCGACCAGTACGACCGGAAGATCCAGCTGGCCGGGCACCCCGGTCCCGGCGACGAGGTCCGGGTCGTGCAGGGCGACACGGCGGGGCACCGTTTCACGGCCTTCTACGGCAACGGAGGGCGCCTCACGGCGGTGCTCGGCATGAACCGTCCACGGCACGTCATGCAGGGCAAGCTCCTGCTGGAGGCCGGGGCGACGTGGGACGAGGCGCTAGAGGCGGCGGCCGGGTGGGGCTGAGGTTCCTGCTGGCGGGAGCGCTGCTCGCCGCCTCGACGGCCTGCGGGTCGCCGGAACGCCCGACCAGCGTCGACGTCGAGGCCCTGGAGGCGGCGATACCCGCCAGCCTGGTGCCCGAGCACCCCGAGGCGGTCACCGTGGTGGTCTGTCCGGAGATCGCCGTCGACGGCCTGGGACCGGTCTCCTGCACGGCCATCGTGGCGGGCGTCGACGTGCTCGTGAAGGTGACGCGTCCCGACCGCCTCGACCAGATGGAGGTCTCGGCAGCGGTGTCGCTCGTGCGCGCCACCGACGTGGCCGACGAGGTTGGTGGCCGGCTCGCCGCCGACCTGGGTGGGGTGGACCGCGTCACCTGCGAACCAGCCGTCCGGGTGGCCGTGGCCGGTCAGGAGTTCGCCTGCACCGTGGTCGACCCGAAGTCCCGGGCGCACCGCTTCGTGGCAACGCTGCATGGACCCTCGGGCTCCTTCGGCCTGGAGCTGGTGCCGAAGGGCTGATCCCGGCCCTTTCGCGTCAGGTGGCGCGTCAGGTGGCGAGTCGGGCGGCGAGGCGCCGGTTGACCTGCCGGCGTTCGAGGTGCTGGGCGATCTGGAGCTCCCCCTGGGGGACCGGGTGGGCGGCGAGGAAGTCGTCCACGTCCGGTTCGACGGCATCGTCCACCAGCGTCCGCACGCCCTCGAGCATTCGGGCGATGCTGTTGCTGGGGAAGGCCGCCGTGGCCTCCTCCCAACGGTCGGTGAGGGTTCGCCAGACGCGGTCGCGGTGCGTGGGGTGGCCGAGCACCTCACGCAGGAGGTAGGGGGCGTCCTGGCTGCGGATGCCGCCGCCCAGCAGTTCCTCGAGGAGCCCCTCAACCTCGGCGGCACCGGGGAATCGGGCCAGCGCACGAAGGTGACGCTGTTCCGCCTGCGAGGTGGTCGCGGTCCGGGCGCGCTCCCGGCAGTCGGCATACGTGGCGGCGTCGCCATGGGCGGCCACGATGGCGACCACGGCACTGGCGACGGCAGCGTCCCCGTCGGGAGCGTCCCACCGGTCGCGTGCCTCGGCGACGACCTTCGGGTCGCGGGCCACCGTGCCGGCGGCGGTGAGGAGCAGCCCACGCAACTGGCGGGTGCGGTCGTCCTCGCCCTCGGCGGCGGTCCATCCCAGCCGATGGACGTTCGGCTCGAGTATCGTGCCGGCGCGTTCGGCGAAGCACCCACCGCCCAGCAGGTCGAGGGTCGTGAGCCCACCCAGGATCGACTGCCAAACGCCGAGGTCGCCGTCCTCCGCCAGCGACTCGGCCAGGTCGAGGAAGGCGTCGTGGTCGAGGCGGCCGGCGAGGACGAGGCCCCATTGGTCGGCGACGCAGGCGGAACGCTCGATCGGCGCGGCCCCGGGGTCGGGGCCGAGGGTGGTGCGGTAGAAGCCCGAGGCGCCGACGTTCAGCGACCGCAGGTCGGTGAGGGCCGTGCCGGGGGGGAGCGCTGCGCCCTCCGGTCCGAGGAGCAGTCGCTGCTCGCCGTCGCCGGTCCGTAGCCGGACCGGCACCTGCCAGCGGGTGCCGTCGTCGGCGCCGTCGTACCGGAAGGGCACCTGGTCGAGGCGTAGCGCTCCGGCGTCGTCGATGCCGGCCACGACCAGCGGGTGCCCGGCGGAGAAGATCCATCCGTCCATGAGGCCGCGGACCGGCTGTCCGGTGGCGGCCTCGAGGGCGTCCCAGAGGTCCTCGTTGTCGGTGTTTCCATGGAGGTGCTCGGCCAGGTAGTGGCGCACGCCGTCCCGGAACGCCTCCTCGCCGAGGTACTGCTCGAGCATCCGGACGACGGCAGCGCCCTTTTCGTAGGTCAGGACGTCGAACATGCCCTCGGCATCCTCGGGGGTCACCACCGGGTACTCGATGGGTCGGGAGGAGGCGAGCGAGTCGACGTCGAGGGCGCTGGTTCGGGCCGCGCCGAAGCCGGTCCAGACCTCCCAGTCCGGCCGGTAGGCCTCCACGGCCTTGAGCTCCATGAAGGTGGCGAACGCCTCGTTCAGCCAGATGCCGTTCCACCAGCGCATGGTGACGAGGTCGCCGAACCAGAGGTGGGCCAACTCGTGGCTGAGGACGGCGGCGACGGTCTCGAGTTCCCGTTGGGTGGCGGCCTCGGGGTCGACCAGCAGCAGCACCTCGCGGAAGGTGATGCAGCCCAGGTTCTCCATGGCGCCGAAGGCGAAGTCGGGTAGGGCGACCAGGTCGACCTTGCCGCCGGGGACGGGGATGCCGTACCAGTCGGCGAACCAGCGCAGCGAGTGGGCGGCCACGTCGAGGGCGAAGTCGGCCAGGTGGGCCTTCCCGGGCGGGTGGACGACCCGGACGGGAACCCCGTCCACATCGACGGGGTCGGTGGCCTCGAGGGGGCCCACGACGAAGGCAACGAGGTAGGTGGAGAGGGGAATGGTGTCGACGAACGCCACCCGGTCGAGGCCGTCGCCGATCGGGGTGCGCGACGCCTCGGCGCCGTTGGAGGTGGCGAACGTCCCGGTGGGGACCTCGAGGGTCACGCCGAACACGGCCTTGAGGTCGGGCTCGTCGAAGCACGGGAAGCAGCGGCGGGCGTCGGTGGCCTGGAACTGCGTGGTGGCGATGGTCTGGGCCGCGCCGTCGGGGCCGTGGAGGGTGCTGCGGTAGAGGCCGCTGAGGCGCTCGTCGAGGTCGCCGGTGAAGCGGATGGTGAGCTGGCCGTCGCCGGGGGCGGGGGGAGCCTCGGGGACCAGGCGGACCTGCTCGTGGGCGGCGTCGTGGTGGACGGTGCAGCCGTGGGTCCCCCGGTCGTCGGTCCAGTGAGCGTCGTGGAGGTCGAGCCCGACGGCGTTGAGGGTGAGTCCCTCGGCGGCCTCGTGCACCTCGATGGCGATGGCGACGGTGCCGGCGAAGGTGTGGGCGTCGAGGTCGGGGCGGACCACCAGGTCGTAGCGGTGGGGGACGGCGTGGCGCGGCAGGCGGTGGGTGGGCGGGTCGACGGTCATGGCCGCGGGAGGCTACCTGCCTGGTTTCGCGCGGATCGTGGCGGCCCGTGTCGCGACCGCGCGATTCCGGACCCTCGACGGCCAAACCGCGCGGCGATCGTCATTTGTTCGTCACACATGCGGATTCGGGATGGTGTGGACTGTGGGGGCGGAGTAGGGACCGCCTCAACCACCGGGCGACCGGCGGCGTGGCGGCCCCCGACATGGCCGTTCGTCGGACGGAAAGGGGAGAGGCAATGGGGTTCAGCGGACGGAGGTCTGTGCGGCGGGGACGGCGTCCGATTGTGCGACGTAACGACATTCCGCTGCCGCACCTGCCCGCCCTCGGCGACGGGGAGTTCCCCGCCGAGGACGAGTTCGCCTTGGCGATCGCCGTCGCTCGACGGCGTGACCTGGCTCGGCGCCGACAGGGGCTCACCGCCACCGAACGGCTGAGTGGCGCCATCGCGAGGGGGCTGGTCGCCTGACCTGACCCCCCGGCCATTCCAAGGGCGACAGCCGGAGGCGCCGGTTCCCACGGGACCGGCGCCTCGGCGCGTTCGGGGGGAGGTTTCCACCGGCGGGCGTGGGGGTACCGGTTCCGGTGCGGCAGACTTGCCGGCCGGGCGTCGGACATTCGCGGACGAGGAGCAGTGGGGAGCGTGGCTGAACCGAGGATCGACGTGGTGGGCGTCGGCAACGCAATCGTCGACGTGATCTCCGAGGTCGGCGACGACTTCATTGACGCCCACGGCCTGGTCAAGCACTCGATGACGCTCATCGACCTCGAACGAGCCGACCACCTGGGTGACGCCATGCCACCGGGGATCGTCGCCTCGGGTGGTTCGGCGGCCAACACCGTGGTCGGCGTGGCCTGCTTCGGGGGCACCGCCGCCTACCTCGGGGTCGTCGGCGACGACGACCTGGGCGAGGCGTTTCGCCGCGACCTCCGGGAGGCCGGCGTCGGCTTCGACGTACCGGGCCGCCCCGACGCCCTGCCCACGGCCCGTTGCCTGATCCAGGTGACGCCCGACGCCCAACGGACGCTCAACACCTACCTGGGCGTCTCGGCGCACCTCGGCCCTGACGACATCGACCGGGACCTCGTGGCCGCCGCCTCGCACCTGTACTGCGAGGGCTACCTGTGGGACATGGAGCCGGCCAAGGCGGCCATCCGACTGGCCATGGACGTCGCCCGTGACGCGGGCAGGACCGTGTCGCTGACGCTCTCCGACTCGTTCTGCGTCGACCGGCACCGCGACGAGTGGCGCGAGCTGCTGGCGGACCGGGTGGACGTCGTGTTCGGCAACGCCGACGAGCTGCGCTCGCTCTACGAGGTGGACGACCTCGACGTGGCCGCCGAAGCGGTCGCCGAGGACGTCGACGTGGCCTTCGTGACCCTCGGAAAGGCCGGGTCGATGGTCGTCGCCGGTGGCGACCGGGTCCACGTCGTCGCCGACGAGCTCGAGCACGGCGTCGTCGACACCACCGGCGCCGGCGACCTGTACGCCTCCGGGGTTCTGGCCGGCCTCAGCCGCGGTGCCTCACTGGAGCACGCCGCACGCCTCGGCAGTGTCGCCGCCGCCGAGATCATCAGCCACCTGGGTGCCCGGCCCGAGGCCGACCTGGTCGCCATCGCCGACCGCCTCCTCGCCTGAGCGTCGCGGTGGCGGGGTTCCCGCCTCGGACGGCGGACCGCCCCGTCGCTAGGGTTCCGGTATGAGCGAGGACCCGTCACTCGCGACTTGTTAGAACGTATCGGCGGCATCAACGGCGCTCGCCGCATTACTCGACCGCTCAGACAGTGAGCGCTTGAGCCGCTAACCCCCTTGGGGTCGTGCCTTCTTCTGACTCCAACGCTTCAGTTTTTTCCCTTCCCACCAGCGGAGGAAGTCGCCACCGTCGGGATCCTCGTACCAGCCGGGCGCGTAATCATGATCGCTGGGAGTACCACTCTTGATCTTGTCCACGGGCACTGCATGTAGTCGAGGACTTCGATCAGACGTTTCAGTGGCTTGCTCCTCTGTTGCCAGATGGCTGCTGGGGGAGTGGAGCTCAGCCTTCGCCGGCTCGGTTCCGTGCACGATGGCCTGTCGTGGATCCAGACCCACATCTAGCCCCCGCTTGAAAGCCGCGAAGAACGTCCCAGCTTCAGCCTGAAAGGCCAGGGTCGCCTTGATGAAGTTTGCAACCATGATGACGATCATCATCTGGGTGAATCCAGCCACCGCCATGATGACGCCGGTCAGGGCAAGAGGGCGCCGTTCGAAGAACGAGTCATACCTGCCTGCAGATGGATCTTCGTACATCAGCAACACCAGGCCAGCGATGAGAACCCCAGCGGTCAGTAGCCAGGCGAGAACATTGATGAAAGAGGCCGCAAATACCCCCTGGCGCGCTCCCGCGTAGTCGTTGAAGCGCATGTCGCGGGCTACTTTGCCGACACGGCTCCACTTGAATTCCTTTGGATCTCTCGTTGACTGAGTGGTTGTCATTCCGAAATCCTTCCGCAGTGCTTCCCGCCTTCAGGGGAAGTCGTTCGATCTCTAGTTCTTCGCTGGGTTGTTTCTGCCAGCGACGGTGTGATTCATTGTCCTCCCATGGACGACGGCTATACCTGCTTCGATACCGACATATCGGACGGCATCGCCACGGTCACGCTGTGCCGCGGCGACGAACTCAACACGATGGTCCCGGCCTTCTGGGACGAGCTGCCCCGGCTGGTCCGGGAGATCGACGCCTCCGGCGACGCCCGGGCGATGGTCGTCGCCTCGACCGGCCGGCACTTCTCCGCCGGCATGGACCTGTCCGTCTTCACCGGCGGCGGTGGCGGCAGCGGCCACGAGGTCGGTCGGGTGCGGGCCAACCTGCGGTCCAACGTGCTGCACCTCCAGGAGACCTTCAGTTGTTTCGAGAAGGCCCGTATGCCGGTCCTGGCCGCCGTGCAGGGCGGCTGCATCGGCGGCGCCGTCGACCTGGTCACGGCCTGCGACATGCGCTACGCCACCGAGGATGCCTTCTTCTGCGTCCAGGAGATCAACATCGGCATGACCGCCGACGTCGGCACCCTCCAGCGCCTCCCGAAGTTGATCCCGGACGGCGTGTGCCGCGAACTGGCCTACACGGGCCGCCGCATGCCGGCCGCCGAGGCGAAGTCCGTGGGCCTCGTCAACCAGGTGTTCGCCGACCACGAGGCCCTGCTCGAGGGCGTGCAGGCCGTGGCCGCCGAGATCGCCGCCAAGTCGCCGCTGGCCATCTGGGGCACCAAGGAGATGGTCCGCTACGCCCGCGACCACTCCACGGCCGACTCGCTGGACCACATCGCCACCTGGCAGGCCGGCATGTTCCAGCCCGCCGACATGGTCGAGTCGTTCACCGCCAAGGCCGAGGGCCGGGACCCCAAGTTCGAGGACCTGCTGCCGTTCGAGGGTGGCATCGGCGGCGGCCTCTGAGTCGTCCCGGCGGTCGCTCCCGTCGTCGTCAGTCGCCCGTTGCGCCGTCGGCGGGGCGGAACACCAGGTCGAGGTCGCCGAGGCGCACCAGCGTCCCGCTGATCCACCCGCCCAGGCCGCCGAAGTGCTCGTCCAGCACGGCCCCGTCCTCGAGGGCGGCGTCGTCGAGTTCGTAGATGCCCTCGTAGGAGAACTCGATCGCCCAGTCGGGATCGTCGAGCCCCTGTTCGTAGATCGTCTCGACGGTGGGTCCGGTCGCCTCGAGGCCGTCGGCGCCGATCGTCGGCGGGTCGGGGAGGGCGGCGACCACGCGTGACGGGTCGGGGGAGCCGAGCAGCCGCTGCAGGCGCAGGACCACCTCGACCGTGATCTGTGGCGGTTCGCCGTACTCGCCGTCGATGGTCCACTGGCGGTAGGCGGTCTGGGACCAGGTGGGCCACTCCAGCGTCAGGTCGCAGCGGACCCGCGGCGGGTCCCCCTCGCCGGGCAGGCCGTAGGAGGTCTCCCAACTGAGGTCCCCGAGCACCACGTCGGCCTGGAAGCGCTCCTCGAGGGCCAGGCGTTCGAGGCGCGCCCCCTCGAGGGCGTCCCGGAGCGCCCCGATGGCGTCGGTGAAGACATGGTCGAGCATGGGCCGCACAGGGTAGACGGTTCACACCTGGGCCCTGAAGCGACGGGCGGCGTCAAGTCGGGCCACACTGCCGCCGTGACCCGTACCGACCTGTCGCTGGCGGCCGCCCGTCGGCTGGCCCTCACCGCCCAGGGCTTCGCCGAGCCGCCGCCGCCGGGCCGGGTCGACGTGCGCCACTTCCGGCGCGTGGTGGGGCGCATGGGGCTGCTCCAGTTGGACTCCGTGCAGACCGTCTGCCGCTCGCACTACCTGCCCGTCTACAGCCGCCTCGGCCCGTACGACCGGTCGGCGTTGGATGGCTGGCTGTGGGGCTCCGGCGAGGTGTTCGAGGCGTGGTCCCACGAGGCGTCGGTGCTGCCGGTCGCCGCCGAGCCGCTGTTGCGCTGGTGCAAGGCCCGTGCCGCGGTCGGCGAGACCTGGTCGGGGCTGCACGCCATGGGGACGAGGCAGGGCGACTACGTGGCCGGGGTGCTCGACGAGGTCCGGCGCTCGGGGCCGCTGACCGGCGGTCAGATCAGCGATCCCCGACCCCGGCAGGGCACCTGGTGGGGTGGCAGGTCCGACGGGCGGCGGGCCCTCGACTGGCTGTTCCGCATCGGCGAGGTGGGGATCACCCGCAACGAACGGTTCGAGAAGCGGTTCTCGCCGCTGGCCGACCTCGTGCCCGCCGAGGTCCTCGAGCGGCCGACGCCGACCGTGGAGGAGGCACAGCGGGACCTGCTGGAGGCCGCCGCCCGCGCCCACGGGGTCGGGACGGCAGCCGATCTGGCCGACTACTTCCGCATGCGGACGACCGAGGCCCGGCCACGCCTCGCCGAACTGGTCGAGGCGGACCGACTGGTCGAGGTCCGGATCGAGGGTTGGCGGGACCCGGCCTACCGGCACCCGGCCGTGTCGCTCCCGCGGGCGGTCAGGACGCGGGCGCTGTTGTCGCCGTTCGATCCGGTGGTGTGGTTCCGGCCCCGGGCCGAGCGGCTCTTCGGCTTCCGGTACCGGATCGAGATCTACGTGCCGGCCCCGAAGCGGGAGTACGGCTACTACGTGCTGCCGTTCCTGCTGGGCGACGCACTCGTCGGCCGGGTCGACCTGAAGTCGGACCGGGCCACCGGGCGGCTCCTGGCCCGGGGGGTGTTCGCCGAGGACGGCGTCGACCGGGAACACGTGGCCGCCGAGCTGGCGGCCGAGCTCGACCGCCTGGCGGCGTTCCTGGGCCTGGACGAGGTGGCGGTGGGCCGGCGGGGCAACCTGGCGTCGGCGCTGCGAGCGGCGCGGCGCTGAGGTTCAGCTCCGGGCCCGGCGCCAGGCGGCGTGGCGGGCGAGGTGGCCGAGAGCGGCCACGGCCCGGTCGGCGGAGGCGTGGCAGAGGTGGCCGGCCTCCCGCACGGCGGCGACCAGCGGGTTGTCCGGCCGGGCGACCGCCAGTTCAGAGGCGACCAGCACCGGCTTGCCGTGGGTCCGCGTGGCGGCGGCGACGGCGTCGGCGTACCGGCGCTCCTGGCGCTCGTGGAAGTCGACGATCCGCTCGAGGTCGTGGTCGGGGTGGAACGGTCCGCTGCGGGTGAGGGCGGCCGTGTTGCCCTGGATGCCGAGTCCCAGTTGCACGATGGCGTCGATTCCCGGATGCCCGGCGGCGAGGTCGAGCAGTTCAGGGATGGTGTCGCGGGTCTCGCCGCCGGCCAGGTCGACCGGGTTGTTCCGGCTCCAGCGTGGGGGGAGCATCCCATCGATGGCGGCCCGCAGGTCGTCGGGGAGGGGTGCGAGCACCAGGTCGGGGTGGGCGGTGACGGCGTCGGCGGTCACGACGCCCCAGCCGCCCGCCGTCGTGAGCACGAGCACCCGGTTGCCGGCGGGCAGGGGCTGGGTGGCGAACGTGGCGGCGGCGTCGAAGGCCGACTCGATCGAGGACGCCCGGACCAGGCCGGCCTGGCGGGCCATCCCGTCGAAGACCCGGTCGTCGCTGGCCAACGATCCGGTGTGGGAGGCGGCCGCCCGCTGGCCGCCCGAGGTGGTACCGCCCTTGACGACGACGACCGGCAGGCGGGGCGTGATCCGTCGGACCCGCTCGAAGAACCCCCGGCCGTCGGGGAGGCCCTCGAGGTAGCAGAGGGCCACGTCGGTCTCGGGGTCCTCGGCGAACCACTCGAGGTAGTCGGCGACGCCGGTGGCGGCGGCGTTGCCGGCCGACACGGCCCTGCTGATGCCGATGCCGGTCTGGTCGGCGTAGTTGAGGAACGCCGACACGAAGTTCCCGGACTGGGACGCCACGGCGATGCGGCCGCGTGGCGGGAAGGGGGCGACGATCTGCGCACACAGCCCGGCCGGCGGGGAAACGACGCCCTGGCCGTTGGGGCCGGCGAGCACCAGGCCCAACTCGTCGGCTAGGGCGACCAGCCGCCGCTCGGCCTCGGCGCCGTCGGGACCGGCCTCCGAGTAGCCGCCGGCGGCGCAGAACACGGCCCGGACGCCGCGGACGGCGGCGGCGCGGACGATCTCCTCGTTGGCGGCCACCGGCGTGCACAGCACCAGCAGGTCGGCGACGCCGTCGGGCAGTGCCTCGATGGAGGGGTGCACGGGTAGGCCCAGGACGCTGCCCTCCTCCCGGCCGACGGCGACGACGGGGCCGGCGAATCCGCACGAGAGGATGTTGTGGAGGGCGACGAAGCCGAACTTGCCCGGATGGCTGGACACGCCGGTGACGACCACGCCGCGGGGTTCGAACAGCGGCGACAGGTCGCGTGCCATCAGGCGGCATCCCCGGTCTCGACGAGTGCGTCGACGGCCACGGGCCGCCCGTCGACCACGATGAGCGGGTTCAGGTCGACGGCGCGGACCGCCGGATCGTCGGCGATGGCCGAGAGGGCGAGCAGCGTGTCGGCCAGGGCGTCACGGTCGACGGCGGGCTCGCCACGGAACTCGCCCAACAGGGCCTGGGTGCCGAGGTCGCCGATGAGCTCGAGGGCGTCGATCCGGTCGAGGGGCGCCAGCCGGAAGGCCACGTCGGCGACCGCCTCGGCCAGCACGCCGCCGACGCCGAGCATGACGCACGGGCCGAACTGCTCGTCGTGGACGAGGCCGGCGATGAGTTCGCGGTTGCCGCGCACCATCGAACTGACCAGCAGTTCGACCTCGCCGTCCTCGGGTCGGGCGGCGTCGAGGAGGTCGGCGGCAGCGGCGGTGACCTCGGCGACCGTGCCGAGGCCGAGCCGGACGAGGCCACGCTCGGTCTTGTGGGCGATGGTGGCGCCGCAGAGCTTGACGACCACCGGCAGGCCGAGCGCCTCGGCGGCGGCACCGGCGGCCTCGGGATCGCCTGCCGTCGCCCACGGCGAGACCGCCACGCCGGCGGCCTCGGCGAGGCGGCGCGAATCGGCTTCGGAGAGGGTCGGCATCGCCGGGTTCCTAGCACGTTCCGGCCGACGGCCGGCAGGTGGGTCGGCCGGGGGAGGGGGTCAGGCCGCCAGCGCCGCGTAGCCGGGCTTGATGACGTCCTCGATGATGGCGAGGCGCTCGTCGAACGGCAGGAAGGCGCTCTTCATGCCGTTCACGGTGAGCCAGCGGAAGTCGTCGAGGCCCCAGCCGAACGCCGACTCGAGGGCGGCGAACTCGGAGGACATCGACACGCCGCTCATGAGCCGGTTGTCGGTGTTGACCGTGACCCGGAAGTCGAGCGACCGCAGCAGGCCGATGGGGTGGTCGGCGATCGAGTCGACGGCGCCGGTGTGGACGTTCGACGTCGGGCAGAGTTCGAGCGGGATGCGACGGTCGCGGACGAAGGCGGCGAGGCGGCCCAGGTGGTGGGTGCCGTCGCCGTCAGTGGTGACGTCGTTGACGATCCGGACGCCGTGGCCGAGCCGCTCGGCGCCGCAGAACTGGACGGCCTCCCAGATCGATGCCGGGCCGAACGCCTCGCCGGCGTGGATCGTGAAGTGGAAGTTCTCCCGCTGCAGGTACTGGAAGGCCTCGAGGTGCCGGGTTGGCGGATACCCGGCCTCGCGACCGGCGATGTCGAAGCCGACGACGCCGTGGTCCCGGTACCGGACCGCCAGCGCGGCGACCTCGGGGGAGTCGGTGTCGGTGCGCATCGCCGTGAGCAGCGTGCGGATCGTGAGGTTCGTGCCCGCCGAGCCCTCGGCGAAGCCCGCCAGCACGGCCTCGACGACCTCGTCGGGTGCCAGCCCCTGCGACGTGTGCAGGGACGGGGCGAAGCGGACCTCGGCGTAGACGGCGCTGTCGGCGGCCAGGTCGGCGGCGCACTCGGCGGCGACCCGGTGGCAGGCCTCGGCGTGCTGCATGACGCCGACGGTGTGGGCGAAGGTCTCGAGGTAGAGGCCGAGGTCGCGCCGGCTAGCCCCGCGGAGGAACCAGTCGGCCAGTTCGTCGACGTCGGTGGCCGGCAGGTCGGCGTAGCCGTGGGCGTCGGCCAGTTCGAGGACGGTGGCGGGTCGCAGGCCACCGTCCAGGTGGTCGTGCAGGACGACCTTGGGGGCCTGCCGGATGGTGGCCGGGTCGAGAAGTGGACCGGATGCCGGTGCTTCCGCCATGGCGCAGGCTACCGGAACCGCCGCGGGCACGGGCCCGTCCGGCTCCGGCAACTAGCGTCCGGTTGGTGGGAAGGGTGCGCTACCTGGCCGACACGGTCCTGACCTGTGACGAGGCGGGCACGGTGCACTCGCCGGGCGCGCTCGACGTCGAGGACGGCCGCGTCGCCTGGGTGGGTACCGCCGGGGAGGCGCCGGCGGTCGACGCGCTCGAGGTCCGCGACCTGGGCGGCCTGCTCATGCCGGGGCTCGTGAACGCCCACTGCCACACGCCGATGACGCTCGTCCGCGGCGCCGGTGACGGGTTGCCGCTGTGGCGCTGGCTGACGGAGGCCATGTGGCCGCGGGAGGGCCGGATGGCGCCCGAGGACGTTTGGTGGGGGATGGCACTGGGCTCAGCCGAGATGCTGCAGGCGGGGGTCACGACGAGCTGCGAGATGTACCTCCACGAGGAGTCCGTGGTCGAGGCCGCCCGGGCGTCGGGGGCACGCCTCGTGATGACGCCGGGCGTCGTGTCGGCGCTGCACCCGGACGACTCCGGGGAGGGGCGGGCGCAGGACGTCGTGGACTTCCACGCCCGCCACCACGACCCGACCGGACGGATCACGGTCGGGGTGGCCCCGCACTCGGCCTACGACCTGGGCGTGGACCGGGTCGTGGAGCTGGCCGAGCTGGCCCGCTCGCTGGACGTCGTCCTCCACGTCCACCTGGCGGAGACCGCCCAGGAGAGCGAGGGGCTCGAGGCCGAGCACGGGGCAAGCGTCGTTCGGATCCTCGCCGACCACGGGGTGTTCGGGGGCCGGGTCCTGGCCGCACACTGCGTCTGGGTCGACGACGACGACATCGGGGTGCTGGCCGCCCACGACGTGGCGGTGGCCCACTGCCCGGTGTCCAACATGAAGCTGGGATCGGGTGTGGCGCCGGTGGCCGCCATGCTCGAGGCCGGCGTGACCGTGGCGCTGGGGACCGACGGGCCGGCCTCCAACGACACCCTCGACCTCTGGGAGGAGGTCAAG
>DEAL01000027.1:19866-20691 GCA_002346745.1 Candidatus Neomicrothrix sp. UBA2983
TCGACCTCTGGGAGGAGGTCAAGGCGGCGCCGTTGCTGGCCCGCGTCACCGGTCTCGACGCCACGCTGCTGGGCCCTTCGACGGTTCTCGCCATGGCCACCCGGATCGGCGGGCCGGCGGTCGGCCTCGACGACGTCGGCTGCCTGGCAGCCGGTTGGGCGGCCGACTTCCAGCGGCTCGACCTCGACCACCACGCCTTCGTGCCGGTCACCGAGCCGTCGGAGCTGCTGGCCCACGTTGCCTGGGCGGGGACCGACCGGCGCGTCACCGACGTGTGGGTGGCTGGCGAGCAGGTGGTGGCGGACGGGGTCGTGCTCACGGTCGACGAGGAGCAGGCCCGTGCCGAGGTGCAACAGCGGGCGCAGCGGCTGGCGGCGGGATGAGCGACGCCGGCGCCGACGTCACCGACGATCTCGCCGCCGATGAGGTGGCGGCCCTGCTGGGGCTCGAGCCGCTGCCGCACGAGGGCGGCCGCTGGGCCCGCACCCTGCACGACGGGAACTCCAGCGCCATCCACTACCTGCTCAGCGAGGGCGACTTCTCGGCGTTGCACCGACTCACCGGGCCCGAGGTGTACCACCACTACGCCGGCGCGCCCGCCGACCTGCTGCTGCTCCACCCAGACGGCACCCACGAGGAGGTCCGGCTGGGCGACGACCTTCAGGGCGGCCAGCGGCCCCAGGTGGTGGTCCCCGCCGGGACTTGGCAGGGGTCGTCCACGCTCGGCGCCTGGACGCTGCTCGGGACCACGATGGCGCCGCCCTACGCCGACGAGGGCTTCGAGCTGGGGCGGCGGGACGACCTCGTGGCCGGTTGGCCGGCGGT
>DEAL01000027.1:20985-43620 GCA_002346745.1 Candidatus Neomicrothrix sp. UBA2983
GTGGCCGGTTGGCCGGCGGCCGCCGACCGGATCGGCGCCCTCACCCGCGGGTAGGCGCGGCCGCCGCTACCAGGTCGGTCGGGCCAGGACGCCGCCGTCCACCACGAGGTCCGTGCCGCTGATCCACCGGGCCATCGGCGAGGCGAGGAACGCCACGGCGTCGGCGACGTCGCCGGGCGTGCCGAGGCGGCCCAGCGGTGCGGCCGCCAGCCAGCGCTCGACGCCCTCGGGCCAGCGCTCGGCGAGCCCGCCGTCGTCGATGAGGCCGGGGGACACGCTGTTGGCCCGGACCCCGCGGGGGCCGAGCTCGAGGGCCAGCGCCCGGGTGAGCATGACGAGGCCCGCCTTGGCGGCGGCGTAGTGGGCGTGCCCGGGTGCGGGCTGGTGGGCCTCGATGGTCGCCACGTTCACGATGCAGCCGCCGGCATCAGCGAGTGCATCGGCGGCGGCTCGGGCGAGGAGGTGGGCGGCACGCAGGTTGACGTCGTGGACGGCGTCCCAGTCGGCGGCGGCCACGTCGGCGAGGGGGGCGACCGACTGCAGGGCGGCATTGTGGACGAGCACGTCGAGCCGACCAGCGGCGTCGAGGGCTGCCGCCACGAGCCGTTCGGGGCCGTCGGGGTCAGCGAGGTCCGCTACGACGCGGGCGCCGACCAGGGTTTCGAGGCGGTCGATTCCGTGGTGGACGCCGAGCACCAGGTCGGCGCCGAGGTCGGCCAGGCGGCCGGCGATGGCGGCGCCGATGGGGCTGTTGGCGCCGGTCACGAGGGCGACGCCGCCGTCCAGGCGGAGGTCCTGCCCGCTCATCGGACGCCCCCGTGCGGCCGGGAGGGAACGCCTGTGCGAGGATCGCGGCGGTCCCGGCGGGGGAGTGGGTCGAGCCGGCGAGGAGGCGACATGCGAGCGAGGGTAGTCACGTGACCGGGCAGCGGACGGACCGGTGCCCTCCCACGGTCGACTGGGTGGATGGCGCCGTGGTGCTGCTCGACCAGACCGCCCTGCCCGAGGCGGAGCGCTATGTGCGCTGTGGGGACTGGCCACGGGTCGCCCGGGCCATCGCCGACCTCGAGGTGCGGGGCGCCCCGGCCATCGGGGTGGCCGCCGCCTATGGGCTGGCACTGGCCGCCGAGCAGTCGACCGCAGAGTCCGTCGACGACCTCCTGGCGGACTTCGAGGAGGCCGCGGCGGCGCTGGTCGCCACACGGCCGACGGCCGTCAACCTGGCCTGGGCCGTCGAGGAGGTCCGCTCGGCTGCCCTGGTGCCCGGAGGCTCGCCGGACGACGTCCGGCGGGCCATCGCCGACTGTGCCCGACGCCTTGCCGCCGAGGACCTCGCCACCTGCCGTGCCATCGGCGACGCCGGTGCACCGCTGCTGGCCGGCGTCGACGAGGTCATCACCCACTGCAACGCCGGCGCCCTGGCGACGGCCGGCTACGGCACGGCCCTCGGCGTGGTGCGCTCGGCCCACAGCGACAACCCCGGCCTGCACGTGTGGGCCGACGAGACCCGGCCGGTGCTCCAGGGGGCCCGCCTCACCGCCTTCGAACTGGGCCGGGACGGGATCGCCTGCACCGTGATCGCCGACGGGGCGGCGGCGTCGGTCCTGAGCGAGGGGCGGGTCGGCGCGGCGATCGTCGGCGCGGACCGCATCGCCGCCAACGGCGACGTCGCCAACAAGATCGGCACCTACGGGCTGGCCGTGTCGGCCCGCCACCACGGCGTGCCCTTCTACGTGGCGGCCCCCCTGTCGACCATCGACCCGGCCACTCCCGACGGTTCGGCGATCGTGATCGAGCAGCGTCCGGCCGAGGAGGTCGCCGCCTACCGGGGCAGTGCCATCACGCCGCCGGGGGCGGGGGTCCACAACCCGGCCTTCGACGTGACCCCGGCCGACCTGGTCGACGCCATCGTCACCGAGGTCGGGGTGCTGCGGGCCCCGTACGGGCCGGCCATCGCGGCGGCCCTGGGAGGCTGAGGAGACCGGCGCGGCTCAGTCGGCGTCGGCGCCGCCGGTCATCATCCGGCCGATGGCGGTGCGCTCGAGGGTTCCGGCGTCGGCGACGGCGACGAGGCGCCCCTTGAAGATCACGCCGATGCGGTCCGAGAGGCTGAGGATCTCGTCCAGTTCCGCCGAGACCAGGAGGACGGCGACGCCCTCGTCGCGCTGGGCGACCATCTGCTGGTGGACGAACTCGATGCTGCCCACGTCGATGCCGCGGGTGGGCTGGGCGGCGACGAGCAGCCGGGCCCCTTGCGAGAGTTCGCGGGCGGCGATGACCTTCTGCTTGTTGCCGCCCGACAGGGAGCGGGCGGGTGAGGCGATGGACGCGGTCCGGACGTCGAAGTCGGCGACCAGGCGCCGGGCCTCCTCGTCCACGGCCGCCGCATGGCGGATCCCGCGTCGGGCGTAGGGCGACCGGAAGTAGCGGTTCAGGACCAGGTTGTCGGCGATCGAGTGCGGGCCGACGAGGCCGTGCTTCTCGCGGTCCTCGGGCACGTGGGCGACGCCCCGCTCGCTGATCGTCCGCGGCGTGGCGTTGGTGATGTCGTCGCCGCCTAGGAGGACCGTGCCGCCGTGGGCGTGTCGGAGGCCGGTCAGGGCCTCGACGAGCTCGCGCTGGCCGTTGCCCTCCACGCCGGCGATGCCGAGGATCTCGCCGGCCCGGACCTCCAGCGAGAGGCCGTCGACGGCGGGACGGCCGCGGCTGTCGTGGACGTGCAGGTCGCGGACCTCGAGGACGGCATCGGTCGGTCGGGCCTCGGTCTTGGCCACCCGCAGCACGACGCTCCGTCCGACCATCATCTCGGCCAGGCCGGCCTCGTCGGTCTCCGAGGGCGCCGTGGTGCCCACCACCCGGCCGCCGCGCATGACGGTGACCCGGTCGGCCAGGGCCATGACCTCGCGGAGCTTGTGGGTGATGAACACGATGGCGACGCCGTCGGCGGCCAGGCCGCGCAGCACCTCGAGCAGCTGGTCGGTCTCCTGGGGGGTGAGGACGGCGGTGGGCTCGTCGAGGATGAGGACGTCGGCCTGCCGGTACAGGGCACGCAGGATCTCGACCCGCTGCTGCATGCCGACCGGCAGGTCCTCGACCGTCGCCCGCGGGTCGACTTCGAGGCCGTACCGGGTGGCCAGCTCGACGACCTCGTCGGCGGCCCGGTCCAGGTCCAGCAGGCCGCGCCGGTGCGTGGGTTCGTCGCCCAGCACGATGTTCTCGGCGACGGTGAGCACCGGCACCAGCTGGAAGTGCTGGTGCACCATCCCGATCCGGTGGGCGATGGCGTCGCGGGGGCTGTCCATCTGCACGGGCGTCCCCGCCACGCGGACCTCCCCTTCGTCGGCGTGGTACAGCCCGAACAGGATGTTGACGAGCGTGCTCTTGCCGGCGCCGTTCTCGCCGAGGAGGGCGTGGATCTCGCCCCGCTCGACGCGCAGGTCGACGCCCTGGTTGGCGACGACCGGGCCGAAGCGCTTGCCGATGCCGACGGCCTCGAGGGCGGGCACCGTGGCAGGGGCGGTTGCGGGGACCGAGGTGGGAGTGGTGGCGTCCATCGGTGCTACTCCCGGCTGTACGGCTGGCCGATGGCGGCCGGCGGCCGGGCCCGGCCGACGAAGCCGGCCACGACGACGATGGTCACGACGAACGGAATCATGCCGACGAACTGCGGGTCGTCGGTCAGCCAGCCGCGGAACTGGAACTGGGTCTGGACGGCGTTGGCGTAGCCGAACAGCAGGGCCGCTCCCCAGGCACCCACCGGATTCCAGCGGCCGAAGATCATGACGGCGAGGGCCACGAAGCCGCGGCCGTTGGTCATGAGGCGCTCGAAGGAGCCGACCGACTCGAGGCTGAGGTAGGCGCCGGCCAGGCCGGCCAGGCCGCCGCCTAGGATCAGGTTCAGGTACCGCATCCCGGCGACCGAGACACCGACCGTCTCGGCGGCACTGGGGTGCTCGCCGACCGCCCGGGTGCGGAGCCCCCAGGTGGTGCGGAACAGGCCGTACCAGAGCACGGGGACCAGCAGCAGCGTCAGGTAGGTGAGCGGCCGGTTCGAGAAGAACACCCGGCCCAGCACGGGCAGGTCCGACAACGGGCCGAGTTCGATCGGGCTGGTCTTGCCGGAGGGCAGCGTGCGGCCCTGCTGGAAGAAGAAGCTGGTGATGCCCATGGCGGAGATGTTGAGCACCGTGCCAGCGATGATCTGGTCGCCCTGCATGCTGACGGACAGGAAGGCGAGGAACGCCCCCATCAACATCCCGACGGCGACGCCGGTCGCCACGCCGACGAGGAGGTCGCCCGAGGAGGAGGCGGCGAGGAAGCCGGCGAATGCCGACAGCAGCATCTGCCCCTCGATGCCGATGTTGATGACGCCGGAGCGCTCGCCGAGGATCCCGCACAGGGCGCCGAGGACCAGCGGTGTCGACTGGCGCAGCGTGGCGGCGAGGACGGCGGTGGTCTGCGCCTCCTGGAACTCGGCGGTCCACAGGGTGAACAGCACGAGTGCCAGGGCGGTGAAGAACCACCAGCGGTAGCGGTACAGGAGGTTCGTCGGCTCGCTCATGCGTCCCCCCAGTGGGCGCCTACGGAGATGTCGGAGGTCTCGCGGCGGCGCAGCACCCAGCGGACCACGACCGGCGTGGCCACGAACAGCAGCATCAGCGCCTCGATGATCTCGGTGATCTCGGGCTGCACGTCGGCCTTGAACTGCATCATCGACCCGCCGGCCTCCATGGCGCCCACGAGCAGCGCCGCCGGGATGACACCGATCGGATGCGTGCGTGCCAGCAGGGCGATCGTGATGCCGTTGAAGCCGAGGCCGGCGTTGAAGCCCGGCTCGTAGCGGCCGACGACGCCCTGGGTCTCGATGGCGCCGCCCAGGGCGGCGAGGAAGCCGCTGATGGTCATGGTCAGTACGACGATCTTCGGGACGGAGATGCCGGCGTACCGGGCGGCTTCGGGGTTGAGTCCGACCGAGCGGATCTCGAATCCCATCGTGGTGCGCTGCAGCAGGTACCAGCAGCCGAGGGCGGCCGCCACGGCGATGCCGAAGCCGAGGGGCAGTTCGCCCCAGCGGGGGATCTCGGCACTGGCCTCGATGCGCGGCGTCTGGGTGATCGGGCCGGGCTGGCGCCACGGATTCGCCGTCAGCCAGTCGGTCAGGTTGATGGCGACGAAGTTGAGCATGATCGTGGTGATCACCTCGTGGGCGCCCCTCGTGGCCTTGAGCAGGCCGGGGATCATGCCCCAGGCGGCGCCGGCGAGGCCGCCGACCAGCAGCGCCATCGGGAGGTGGATGATCCACGGCAGGCCGGTGACGCCGTAGCCGACGGCGGCGGCGAACAGGGCGCCGATGACCAGCTGGCCCTGGCCGCCGATGTTGAACAGGCCGGCCTTGAAGGCGAAGGCCACGGCCAGGCCGCCCATCACGAGCGGGGTGGCCTTCTCGAGGGTACGGCCGAAGACCTTGCGGTTGGCGAGGGCGCCGTCGTAGAGGGCCCGGTAGGCCTCGAGGGCGTTCTCGCCGGACAACTCGATGATGATGCCGCCGACCAGGATGGCCAACACGACCGACAGGAGGGGGACGGCCGCGGCGCGAAGGAGGGTCATCGCCGATTCGCCTCAGCATGTCGCGTCGCCAACGACGTCATCGGTCCTCCCGGGTCCCGCCGGACCAGCGAACCGTAGCCCATGCCGTCGCGGGCCCGGCAACTCCCGGTGACCGTCGTGTGGCCCAGCCGCTGGCGGCGGTGACCGTGGTGGTGCCGGTCAGCCGGCGGAGGCGGCGACCGTGGTGGTGATGCCGCCGCGGACGCCCTGCTCCAGGGTGACCGTGACCGGGGCGCCGACGGCGTCCGCCAGGTGGGTGGCGATGCGGGGGGCGAGGTGCTCGGCGAAGATGCCGACGGCGGCGAAGGTCCGCAGGTAGAGCTTGAGCGACTTGGTCTCGATGCATCGGTCGACCGGCGTGTAGGCGATGTCGACGGCGTAGAAGTCGGGCTGGTCGGTGACCGGGCAGACGGCGGTCAACTCGGTGGACCGGAAGTGCACGCGGTCGACGGCGCCGTCGACCGGGAAGGTGTCGATCTGGGGGCCCGGCTTGGCGTCCGGGCGACCGAGGACGGGCTCGCTCACGGTGGTGACCCCTGTTGGGGAACGGTGCGACTCGGCCGGGTCAGCTGTTGCGGCCGTGGTTGGGCTTGCGCCCGTGGTTGGCCTTCTTGCGGCGGGCGTTGGCCTTCTGGCGGCTGGTGCGCTTGGACATGGCCACGAGGCTAACGGCGGCGGCGTCATTAGCCGCCGGTCGTGTCCGTGGGCGGGTGTGTCAGGCGCCGCAGGGTGCGACGGGTGGGCGCCCGTAGCCTGAGCCGCCGGTCCAACCGGGGACCGGGTGAGCGCAGGAGCGACGGTGGAGCGATTCGGCTTCGTGGGGCTGCCCAACGCGGGCAAGTCCTCCCTCTACAACGCACTGGCGGGCGGCGGCGCCCTCGCGGCCCCGTACGCCTTCGCGACCACCGACCCCAATGTGGGCGTCGCCCGGGTGCCCGACGAACGGCTCGAGCGCCTCGCCGCCATGAGCCGGTCGGCCAAGGTCGTCCCGGCCAGCGTGCAGTTCACCGACATCGGAGGCCTGGTCGAGGGGGCCGCCTCCGGTGAGGGCCTCGGCAACCGGTTCCTCGCCGGCATCCGCGAGGTCGATGCCATCGTCTTCGTGTTGCGGGCGTTCCGCGACGGCGACGTGCAGGGCCCGACCGACCCGCTCGACCACCTGCGTATCGTCGAGGTCGAGCTGGCCCTGGCCGACCTCGAGACGGTCGAGCGGCAGCTGGACCGGCAGCGCCGGGCCGCCAAGGGCGACCGTTCCCTGGTCGGCGGTATCGCCGCCCTCGAGGCCGCCCAGGAGGCCCTCGCCGAGGGCACCCCGATCTCCCGCAGCGGCATGCGCACCGGTGACCGCGAGCTGCTGGCGCCGTTCTTCCTCCTGACCGACAAGCCGGTGCTGGCCGTCGTCAACCTGGACGAGGAGCAGGTCGAGGACCCCGAGCCGGTGGTCGCCCCGGTGGCCGCCGAACTGGAGGGCGCCGACGTGGTCGGCATGTGCGTCCAACTCGAGGCCGAGGCGGTCCTGCTGCCCGCCGACGAGCGGACCGAGATGCTCGAGGGCCTCGGGCTGGGCGAGGGGGCGCTGCCGCGGTTCGTCCACGCCGCCTACCACCGGCTGGGACTGCGCACCTTCTTCACGACCGGCGAGAAGGAGAGCAGGGCCTGGACCTTCCGGGCGGGGTCGACGGCGCCGGAGTGCGCCGGCCGGATCCACACCGACTTCCAGCGGGGCTTCATCCGGGCCGAGACGATCCACTGGGACCTCCTGCTCGAGGCCGGCTCGTACCCGAAGGCGCGCGAGGCCGGCCTGGTGCGCTCGGAGGGCAAGGACTACCTGCCGGTCGACGGCGACGTGCTGGAGTTCCGCTTCAACGTGTAGGCGGACATGGCGGGTACGTCTGCTCCGGACCGGTAGCGCTTCTACGATTGCCGGCATGCCGTGGTTGGTGTGGGAGGACCGGGTGCTTGCCAGCCTCGAGGTCGCCGAGACCCCGACGGCGCGCCGGCGGGGCCTGCTGCGCCGTGACGCGCTGGACGGGGCGCTGCTGCTGCGGCCCGCCAACTCGGTCCACACCCTCGGCATGCGCTTCGCCATCGACGTCGCCCACCTGGATGGCGGCCTGTGCGTGCTGCGGACCGTGACGATGCGCCCGTGGCGGGTCGGGCGGCCGGTCGCCGGCGCCAGGGCGGTGGTCGAGGCCGAGGCCGGTTCGTTCGCGCGGTGGGGGCTCTCCGTGGGTGACCGGCTGGAGGTCCGCGCGTGAGCGGCCGCCTGGTCCTCGTGGCCACCCCGATCGGCAACCTGGGCGACCTCCCGCCCCGCGCCGTCGAAGCCCTGGCCGGCGCCGACGCCGTGGCCTGCGAGGACACCCGCCACAGCGGTCGGCTGCTGGCGCATGCCGGCATCGCCGATGCCCGCCTCCTCCGGCTGGACGCCCACACCGAGGACCGCGCCACCGAGGACGTGCTGCGGCGGCTGGGGGAGGGGCAGGTTGTGGCGGTCGTGACCGACGCCGGCACGCCGGGCATCTCCGACCCGGGCGAGCGGCTGGTCCGGCGGGTGGTCGAGGCCGGGCACGAGGTGACCGTCGTGCCCGGGCCGTCGGCGCCGGTGGCGGCGCTGGTGGCCAGCGGCCTGCCCACCGAGCGGTGGTGCATGGAGGGCTTCCTGCCCCGCAAGGGTGCCGCCCGGTCGGCGCGGCTGGCCGAGCTGGCGGTCGAGGAGCGGACGATGGTGCTGTTCGAGTCGCCCCACCGGCTGGCCGCCACGTTGGCCGAGCTGGGGGCGGCGTTCGGCGCAGGGCGCCCCGCCTGCGTGGCCCGGGAGATGACGAAGCTCCACGAGGAGTTCGTGCGCGGCACGCTGGAGGAACTCGCCGCCTGGGCGGCGCAGCCGCCGAAGGGCGAGGTGGTGCTGGTCGTCGGCGGGGCACCGCCGGCCGAGGGACCCGACGACGAACGGGTGCGTGTCGCCCTCCGGGAGGCGCTCGACCGTGGGGCCTCCACCCGGGACGCCGCCGACGAGGTGGCGCGCCTGCTGGGGGTGGGTCGCCGCCGGGCCTACCGCCTGGCCCTCGAGGACTGACCGACCCGCCGGGGCCGAATCGACCCCGTTCCCCACGCGGCGCGCCGGTAGCCTCGGTGCCCATGGCCGAGCCCGGAACGCCGATCCTCGTCGCGGTCGCCTGGCCGTACGCCTCCGGCTCTCGCCACCTCGGGCACCTGGCCGGCGCCTACCTTCCGGCCGACGTCTTCGCCCGCTACCAGCGGCTGGCCGGCAACCGGGTCCTGATGGTCAGCGGCTCCGACGTCCACGGCACGCCCATCACGGTCCGGGCCGACGCCGAGGGCGTCACGCCGGCCGACATCGTCGACCGCTACCACGCCGAGTTCCTCGACGCCTGGGAGCGCCTGGCGATCTCGTGGGACTGCTACACGTCGACCGGCACCGACAACCACGCCGCCGTCACCCAAGACATCTTCCTGCGGCTGCTCGAGAAGGGGCACATCGACAAGCGCACCAGCGAGCAGTTCTACGACGCCGAGGCCGATCGCTTCCTGCCCGACCGCTACATCGGGGGCACCTGTCCGCACTGCGGCTACCTCGAGGCCCGAGGCGACCAGTGCGAGGACTGCGGCCGCACGCTCGACCCCGGGGAACTGGTCGATCCCCGCTCCAAGATCACCGGCGCCACGCCGGAATTGCGGGCGACGGAGCACTTCTATCTGCGGCTCTCCGACTTCACCGAGTCGCTGGGTGCGTGGCTGGACGGGCGGGAGGGCTGGCGACGGCACGTCCTCAACTTCTCGAAGGGCTGGGTCGAGGAGGGCCTCCAGGACCGGGCCATCACCCGTGACCTCGACTGGGGCGTGGCGCTGCCCGTCGACGACCTGGGCGAGGGCAAGAAGATCTACGTCTGGTTCGAAGCGGTCATCGGCTACCTGTCGGCGGCCAAGGAGTGGGCGCAGCGCAGCGGCGACCCCGAGGCGTGGCGCGAGTGGTGGGAGGGCGATGACGCCCGGTCGGTGTACTTCATCGGCAAGGACAACATCCCGTTCCACACGATCATCTGGCCGGCGATGCTCACCGGCTACGGGGGCCTGAACCTGCCGACCGACGTGCCCGCCAACCAGTACCTGACGTTCAAGGGCGGCAAGGCGTCGGCCAGCCGCGGCGTGGGCCTGACCATCGGCGAGGGGCTGGACCTGTTCGAGCCGGATGCCCTGCGCTACGCCCTGGCTGCCTCGCTGCCCGAGCAGAGCGACACCGACATCTCGGTGGAGGAGATTGCCCGCCGCGTCAACGAGGAGCTGGTCGCCACCTGGGGCAACCTCGTGAACCGGGTGCTGTCGATGGTGAACGCCCGCTGCGAGGGGGCGGTGCCCGAGCCGGGCGACCGGACTGCGGACGACGTGGCCCTGCTGGACGGCGTCGACGCCGCCCTGGTGACGGCGGGCGACCAGATCGACCGGGTCGAGCTCCGGGCGGCGCTGCGGACCGCCATGGACGCCGCGGCCGCCGTCAACGCCTATCTGAACGCCACCGAGCCGTGGAAGTTGGCCAAGACCGACCTCGACCGCGCCCGGGTGGTGCTGGGCACGGCCCTCGACGCCGTCAACGGCGTTCGGGTGGCGTTCGGCCCGTACCTGCCGTACTCGTCGGCGGTGCTCGCCGAGGCGCTCGGTCCGGTGGACGCCTGGCGCCGGCCCGACCTGGCGGTGGGGCGGCCCGTCGAGAAGCCGACGCCCCTGTTCGCCAAGGTCGACGTCGAGGCACTGCTCGCCGAGGGCGACGGGGACGCCGGGGCGTGAGCGCCGACGCCGCGCCCCGCTGGATCGACAACCACTGCCACCTCGGCGACGACGCCGGGGCCGCGGTCGCCGAGGCCCGGGCCGCCGGCGTCGTCGGGCTCGTGACGGTCGGGACCGACCTGGCCGAGAGCCGGGCGGCCATCGAGGTGGCCCGCCGGCACGAGGGGGTCTGGGCGACCGCCGGGGTGCACCCGCACGAGGCCCGTCATGGCCTCGACGGGGTCGCTGACTTGCTCGACGACGAGGTCGTGGTGGCGGTCGGCGAGGCCGGCCTCGACTTCCACTACGACCACTCGCCGCGTGCTGTCCAGGTCGACGTGTTCGCCGCCCAGGTGGCGTTGGCCAACGAGCGCGCCATGCCGTTGGTGATCCACACCCGGGAGGCGTGGGAGGAGACGTTCGCGGTGCTCGACGCCGAGGGGGTCCCGGAGCGGACGGTGTTCCACTGCTTCACGGGAGGGCCCGACGAGGGGGCGGCCTGTCTCGAGCGGCGCGCCCTGCTGTCATTCTCGGGGATCGTCACGTTCAAGGGCGCCGACGATGTGCGGGCGGCGGCAGCGGCCTGTCCGCTTGATCGGGCGATGGTCGAGACCGACTCGCCGTACCTGGCGCCGGTCCCGCACCGCGGCCGGCCCAACCGCCCGGCACTCGTGGCCCACGTGGGCGAGGCCCTGGCGGTGGCCATGGACCGGCCCGTCGCTGAGGTCGCCGAGGAGACATCAGCAACGGCGTGTGGGTTCTACGGGCTGGCGATTCCCGACTCTTCCGGCAACTGACCTCCGTCCTCGCGCGGAGCGTGGTCGACCTCGCGCGCTGGCGAAATCTGGTGTTGCACCCCCCGGAGGGGCTTTCTAGGTTGCGTCCCGGCTCAGGCGACCGGCCCTCCGGTCGCCACCAGAGGGGAAAGGGATTGGAGCTCTGGTGGCCGAACCCACCGTCGAACGGTGGCGCGTGCTCGTTGTGGCCCTGGCCACGGTTGCGGCACTGCTGCTGTTCGTCTTCGAGAATCCGAACTCACCGGGCGCGGCCACCGAGGTGGCCGCCGCTGGCGCGCCCGAGCGCGTCTCGGAGATGGCCGAGGTGGTGCTGGTCATCGCTGAGCCGGCGCCGGATCCAGCGCCAGCGACACGGGTGGAGCGGCAGGAGTCGGTCACCCTGGTTCCGGCCATGCCACAGGTCGCCGACCTCGGCTACGACGAGCGCCTCGAGGCCGAGGAGCGGGCGGCCGAGGAGCGCCGCTTCGAGGAGGAGGCGCTGGCCGCCGCCGCCGCGATCGCCGAGGAGGAATACCAGACGAGCGAGGCCGTCGAGATGTTCCTGGCCGCCAAGCAGGCCGAGGCCGACCGTCAGGCGCTGCGGGCGCGGCTGCGGGCCGAGGAGGAGGACCGGCGGGCGGAGGCCATCGCCACCCCGGGCCCGACGACCACCATTCCCTCGGACACCGAGCCCGACGAGACGGGTCCGTCGCCCGAGCAGTGGGAGGCGCTCCGGTTCTGCGAGTCGAGCGGCAACTACGGCGCCATCAGCCCCACCGGCAACTACCGGGGGGCCTACCAGTTCAGCCTCCAGACGTGGGACTGGATCGCCGGCATCTACCACGAGCGCCTGGTCGGCGTGGACCCGGCGACGGCGGCTCCGGCCGACCAGGATGCCATGGCGCAATCGCTCTACGACCTGCGCGGCCGCGGCCAGTGGCCGGTCTGCGGCCGCTACCTGCCGTAGCCGCCCACAGGCCCCCGCCCGCGCCTCCCGGTCACCTGCCGTAGCCTCGGCCGGGTGACCCTGACGCGCACCGAGGTGCGGGACCTCCTCGACCGCTTCGACCTGCGGCCCAAGCGCTCCTTGGGCCAGAACTTCGTCGTCGAGCCCAACACCGTGCGTCGCATCGCCGAACTCTCGGGCGTCGGTCCGGGTGACCGGGTCGTCGAGGTGGGACCGGGCATGGGGGCGCTGACGCTGGCGCTGCTCGAGACCGGGGCCGAGGTCACGGCGGTCGAGATCGACGACCGGCTTGTCGAGGTGCTCGACGAGGTCGTCGGCGGCCGCTTCGGCCACCTCGGGGCCTTCCGGCTGGTCCACGCCGACGCCATGGCGGCGGACTGGGGGGAGCTGTTGGGGGAGGGGCCGTGGACCCTGGTCGCCAACCTGCCCTACAACGTGTCGGTGCCCCTGGTGTGCGACCTGCTGGACGAGGTGCCGGCGATCACCCGGATGGTCGTCATGGTGCAGTTGGAGGTCGCCGACCGCTTCGTGGCCGGTCCGGGCGAGGACGCCTACGGCCTGCCGTCGGTGAAGGTGGCGTACCACGCCGAGGCTCGCAAGGTGGGCCGGGTGCCGCCGTCGGTGTTCCTGCCAAGACCCCGGGTGGACTCGGCGCTGGTCGAGGTCGTGCGTCGGCCGGAGCCGGCGGTCGACGCCGATCCGGGGGCGCTGTTCGAGGTGGTCCGTGCCGGGTTCGCCCACCGTCGCAAGATGCTTCGTGGTGCCCTGCGGGGGCTGGTGGACGAGGAGGGGCTGGCGGCGGCGGGCGTGGATCCCACCGCACGGGCCGAGGAGCTGGGCCTCGACCAGTGGGCGGCGGTCGCCCGGCAGGCGGGGGGCGTGCGGGGATGAGCATCGTGCTGTTCGCCCCGGCCAAGCTCACGGTGTCGCTGCGGGTCACCGGCGCCCGTCCCGACGGCTACCACGAGGTGGACGCCGAGATGGTGAGCCTGAACCTTGGCGACCGGCTGGTCGTGTCCGAGGGCGACGGGCTGGAGGTGGTGGTGGCGGCATCGGGACTGCCGGTGGCGGCCGATGACGACAACCTGGTGGCGAGGGCGCTGCGCCTGGCCGGGCGCACGGCGCACGTCCGGATCGAGAAGGCGGTGCCGGCTGGCGCCGGGCTGGGCGGCGGCTCGTCGGACGCCGCCGCGATCCTGCGCTGGGCGGGGTTCGAGGATGTCGAGGCGGCGGCGTCGATCGGCGCCGATGTGGCCTACTGCCTCGTGGGCGGCCGTGCGCGGGTGACGGGCATCGGCGAGGTGGTGGAGGCGCTGCCGCACCTGGAACGGACGTTCACCTTGCTGACGCCGCCGGTGGCCTGTCCGACGCCGGCGGTGTATCGGCGCTGGGACGACCTGGGCGGCCCGGTCGGCGAGCACGGCAACGACCTGGAGTCGGCGGCGGTGGACCTGGTCCCCGAACTGGAGCGCTGGCGCGACGAGTTGGCGGACGCCAGCGGACAGCGGCCGCGGCTGGCGGGGAGTGGTGGTACGTGGTTCGTGGAGGGGGAGTACCCGGGAGGGGGGCGGCGGGTGGTGCGGACGCTTCCACCGCCGTCGGCCTGAGACCGGCTACCGACCCCGCATCCGCTGGGCGCGGGTGCGCTTGAGCATCTTGCGGTGCTTCTTCTTGCGCATGCGCTTGCGGCGCTTCTTGATCAACGATCCCATGGCGGGCGACACCGTACCGGCACCGGGCACCGATCCCGCCCGGTGTTTCAATCGTTGCCGCCTACAGTGCGCGCCGTGCCCGACGCCGGTCCCGTTCTGCCGTTCCCGAAGGGGTGGTACGTGGTCGCCGAGAGTGGCGACGTGGCGGGCCGGGAACTGGTGGGGATCGAGGCGTTCGGCCGCGAACTGGTGCTTGGGCGCGACGAGGGTGGCGTCGTGCACGCCGCCCAGGACCTCTGCCCGCACGTGGGAGGCCGGTTCAGCCAGGGCGGCGTGCTGGACGGCGACTGCGTGGTGTGCCCGTTCCACGGCTGGCGATTCGGTCCCGACGGCCGGTGCGTGGAGATCCCGGCCGGGGACCCGATTCCGGAGCGGGCGCGGATCCGGAAGTGGACGGCCCGGGAGCGGGAGGGCTGCATCGAGGTGTTCCACGGCCGTCGGGGCCAGGAGGCGGACCCTGCGGCGGACGTCCACGACCAGCGGAGCGATTCCTCCGGATAGATATATCTATTGCATATGAAACGTCGGGGCCGCTAGCCTCCGGCCCGTGAGCAGCGACCGCGACCGCGCCTACGAGGAACTCCACCGCCGGATCGTCCACCTCGAGATCGCCCCCGGCGAGGTCATCCGGGAGGCCGAGACCATGGCGGTCCTCGGCGTCGGCCGCACCCCGCTCCGGGAGGCGGTCCAGATGCTCGAGCGCGACCAGCTCGTCACCGTCGTCCCCCGACAGGGCGTCTTCGCCGGCACCGTCGACATCGCCGACCTGGCCGAGCTCTACCGCTCCCGCGCCGCCCTCGAGCCCGTGCTCGCCGAGCAGGCCGCCCGCCGGGGTACCGACGCCCACTGGTACGAGATGGCGCAGGTGCTGGCCGAGGTCGAGGGCGTCGACGACGTCGAGCGCCTGGTCGACGCCGACACCGCCTGCCACCGCATCGTGTGGGACGCCGCCGGCAGCCGCTACCTGCGGCCGACCGTCGAGATGCTCTACGCACACAGCGATCGCCTGTGGCGGCTCTACCTGGCCGACGTCACCGACATGTCCAACGCCGTCGACGAGCACCGGGCCCTCCACGCCGCCCTCGTGGCCGGCGACGCCGACCGGGCCGCCGAGCTCACCGAGAGCCACGTCCGCACGTTCGAGGCCGAGGTCCTCGAACAACTCCAGGTCGGCATGCGTGCCGGCTCCCTCGCCCGGGTCCGCTGACCCGGCACCCCGACCACCGATCCCGACGGGATCCAGAAGGAGACACCACCATGTCCGACGACATCCTCACCATCGGCGACCTGCCGGACCTCAAGCACATCCCCAACGGCGACAGGGTCGTGCCGACCTTCTCCGAGGCCGAGATGCAGGGCCGCCTCGACCGGCTGCGGTCCGTCATGGCCGAGCGGGGGATCGACGCCGCCCTGTTCACGTCGATCCACAACGTCGCCTACTACTCCGACTTCATCTACTGCGCCTTCGGCCGGCCCTACGGGCTCGTCGTCACCCAGGACGCCTCCACCACCATCTCGGCCAACATCGACGGCGGCCAGCCCTGGCGCCGGTCCTTTGGCGAGAACGTCGTGTTCACCGACTGGCGCCGCGACAACTACGTGCGGGCCGTTCGCAGCCTCGTGCCCGCCGGCGGCCGGCTCGGCATCGAGCACGACCACCTCAACCTGCAGATGCTCGGCAAGCTCAAGGCCGCCCTGGAGGGCACCGAGTTCGTCGACGTCGCCGAGTCGTGCATGCGGCTGCGGATGATCAAGTCCGACGAGGAGATCGCCCTCATCACCGAGAGCGCCCGCATCGGCGACGTCGGCGGGGCCGCCTGCGTCGAGGCCATCGCCGAGGGCGTGCCGGAGCACGAGGTGGCGCTGCACTCCACGCAGGCCATGGTGCGCGAGGTCGCCCGCAGCTTCCCGCACGCCGAGTTGATGGACACCTGGACCTGGTTCCAGTCGGGGATCAACACCGACGGCGCCCACAACCCCGTCACGTCGAAACGGATCGAGCGGGGCGACATCCTGAGCCTCAACTGCTTCCCGATGATCGCCGGCTACTACACGGCCCTCGAGCGGACCCTGTTCTGCGAGGAGGCCTCCGACGAGCACCTGCGCATCTGGGAGGTCAACTGCGCCGTCCACGACGCCGGCAAGGAGTTGCTCGTGCCGGGCGCCGTCTGCGGCGAGGTCGCCCGGGAGCTCAACGAGATCTACGCCGAGCACGACCTGCTCAAGTACCGGACGTTCGGCTACGGCCACTCGTTCGGGGTGCTGTGCCACTACTACGGCCGCGAGGCGGGCCTCGAGCTCCGCGAGGACATCGAGACGGTGCTCGAGCCCAACATGGTCGTGTCGATGGAGCCGATGCTGACGCTGCCCGAGGGCCTGCCCGGTGCCGGCGGCTACCGGGAGCACGACATCCTCGTGATCACCGGGGACGGCAGTCGCAACATCACCGGCTTCCCGTACGGCCCCGAGCACAACATCATCCGCAAGGGCTGAACCACGAGCCCCCACTACGCTTGGGGGTGCAGTGGTGGCCGGTAGTTCAACTGGCAGAACGCCTGACTTTGGATCAGGAGGTTGCAGGTTCGAGACCTGCCCGGCCAGCCAGTAGCGTCCGCGGCGCATGGGTGCAGGGAACGCACGCTTCGACGGTTCCTCGGTCGTGGTCACGGGGGCCAGCAGCGGGATCGGGCTGGCCATCGCGCGTCGCTTCGCCGCCGAGGGAGCGCTCCTCACGCTCGGCAGTCGCTCCGAGCCCGACGTCGACGGCGCCACCTGGGTGGCGACCGACGTGGCCGACCCGGCGCAGGCCGACGCCCTCGTGGCCGCAGCCGTCGACGCCCACGGGCGCTGCGACGTGCTGGTGAACTGCGCCGGCGTGCAGGTCGAGAAGACGATCGCCGACACCACCGACGACGAGTACGCCCTCGTCATGGGCGTCAACGTCGGCGGCACCTTCAACTGCTGCCGGGCCGCCGTGCAGGCCATGTGCGCGACGGGCGGCGGGTCGATCGTCAACGTCGGATCGATCGCCGGCGACGTCGCCGACCGCTCCATGGCCGCCTACGACGCCTCCAAGGGCGCGGTCCACGCACTCACCCGGGCGATCGCCGTCGACCACGGACGTGACGGGATCCGCTGCAACGCCGTCGCCCCCGGCTGGACCCAGACCGTCATGGTCGACGACGCCTTCGACCTCGCCGACGACCCCGAGGCGGCGCGGGCCGCAGCGGTCGCCATGCATCCCGTCGGACGCCTGGGGGTGCCAGACGACATCGCCGGACTCGTGCTCTGGCTGGCGTCCGACGAGGCCGGCTTCGTGTCCGGCTCGGTGTTCGCCATCGACGGCGGCCTCACCGCCGGAAGCCCGGTCGGCGGCTGACGGCGTCCGGACGAACCCGCCGAAGACGCGCCCGGTCAGCCGGCCGTCCGGAACATGGCGACGACCGACAGGATCCCGGCGTGCTCGCCGGAGGCGTAGGTCGGCACCCGGCGGAAGTCGGGGTCCGTGATGCGGCCGGCATCGACATCGGCGGCGAACCGGCCGGCGAAGCCGTGCGACTCGAAGTGGTCCGGATTGACCCCGATGGCGAACAGGGCGCCCGGCCGGGCCACCCGGTACAGCTCGTCGAAGGCGCCGGGACCGACGTGGCCGTGCGTGAACGTGCCCGCGCTGACGACCGAGGCGACGCCGCCGTCGGGCAGGTCGAGGACGGCGGTCAGGTCGCCGACGTGGAGGTCCCCGTAGACGGGCGAGCCGTCGCCGTCGACCTTGGTGCGGGCCTCGTCGAGCATCTCGGGGGAGAGGTCGAGCCCGTCGATGGCGTCGACGCCGAGCGCGCGGAGCGCCACGCCGACCAGGCCGGTGCCGCAGCCCACGTCCAGGACCGGGACGTCGTCCGGGCCGGCCGCCTCGGCGAAGACCGCCGCCACGCCCTGGTGGTACACGTACTCGTGGCGGGCGATGAAGCCGCTCTCGTACGTCGAGGCCCAGCGGGCGTAGAGGTCCCGGTTGTCGTCCGGCGTCTCGACCGCGTACGCCTCGGACAGGTCGAGATCGTCGCCGGTGCTCATGCCGTCTCCTCGTGGGGGTAGCCGGAGTACGAGTCCTTGAAGACGCCCTGGTGGAGGAGCACCTGGGCGGTCGGGACGCCGGTGTCGTCGTGGGTCAGGGTGGTGAGGGTCCAGTACGACTCGGTGCGTCGGCTCTCGCCCAGCGCCACCACCTCCCGGTCGATCCGGTAGGCGTGGCCGACCAGCACGGGCGACCCGAGCAGGCGGACCTCGAGGTCGATGAACAGGCCGATCGACGGCTGGCGGGCCACGAAGCCCGCATACCTCGAACCGGCGTTGGTGAGGACGCTCAACATCTCGATCGGCACGATCGGGGCGCCCCACGGCGTGTCGGCACCGGACCGGTACCAGTCGAGCGGCTCGGTGATGGCGGCCAACTTGTCGGTGAGCGAGAAGGGGTACATCTCGCCGAAGTCGTCGTCGAAGCCGACGGTCACGGTCTCGTCGCCGGAACCGCGTTGGCCGACCGAGATCCGGTCGAGGATGTGCAGTCGTCCGGGCGGCGACTCGCGCATGCTGGCCAGGCGCGGCGCCAGTTCGGTGGCCGAGGCGTCACCGTCGATCGACGCCGTGCCGGTGAGGACCGGGGTTCCGTCGGCCTTGGCCGCATCCACCCGGACGGTCGTCGAACCCGGCGCCGGGACGGTGACCGTGGCCTGCACCTCCTCGCCCTCGACCACCATGGTCTGGAAGTGGGAGCTGAGCCAGCCGTGGGCGAACCAGTCCTCGCCCCACAGGGAGGCCAGGAGGGGGTCGAACTGACTGAAGTGGGTGGGCCCCTCGATGGGCGCACCGGCCAGGCCCAGGTCCGCCGCCGTCGACTCGTCGTGGACGCTCGCATGTCCGGCGTAGGACTGGTCGGCGAGCATCTGGCGGGGCATCCGGAACGGGCCGGCCAGGACCTCGGGGGACGGCGGTGCGGGGTCGTCCATGCCCGGACTCTAGGGGTGCGGGTTCACCGGCAGGGTCGGGAACGGGGCGGGAGCTGCCGGTAGGGTCGCCGGGATGCCCGAGACCGACGACACGACCGGCGACCTGCCGACCGAACCCCCCGAGCGGGCCGCCCTCCGGGCCGAGGCCCGGGCGTTCCTCGAGGCGCACGCCGAGCCGCTCCTCGAGGCCGACCCCTGGGAGGTCGCCGGCTTCCCGGACGAGGAGGAGGCCCACGCCTACTTCGAGCGGGGCCGGTCCTGGCAGCGGACCCTCGCCGAACACGGCTGGGCCGGACTCACCTGGCCCGAGGAGTACGGCGGCCGCGGCCTCCCGGGCTGGGCGACCCGCATCTTCGCCGAGGAGTCGGCACGCTTCGGCTCGCACGCCGGCTTCATCCGCGCCTCGATGGCCATGCTCGGACCCACGCTCCTTGAGTGGGGAACCGACGAGCAGAAGCGGCGCTTCCTGCCGACGATGCTCAGCGGCGAGGTGGCCTGGTGCCAGCTGTTCAGCGAACCGGGGGCCGGGTCCGACCTGGCCGGCCTGGCCGCCCGGGCGGTGCTCGACGGCGACGAGTTCGTGGTCGACGGGCAGAAGGTGTGGAACTCATCGGCCCAGTTCTGCGAGTGGGGGTTCCTGCTGGTCCGCACCGACCCCGACGCGCCGAAGCACCAGGGCATCAGCTTCCTCCTCGTCGACATGTCCAGCCCCGGCATCGAGGTCCGCCCCCTGGTTCAGGCCAACGGATCGGCCCATTTCAACGAGGTGTTCCTCAGCGGCGTGCGCATCCCGGCCGACCAGCTGGTCGGCGACCTGCACGGCGGCTGGGGTCCCGCCCGGGCGGTGCTGGCCAAGGAGGCCGGGTTCATCGGCGGCTCGGGTGGCGGCAAGCGCACCACCGACCGGCTGGTCGACCTGGCCCGCCGGTTCGGGCGCCTCGACGACCCCGTCGTCCGCCAGGGGATCGCCCGGACCCACAGCCGCGAGCGGATCGTGGCCCTGATGGGCCAGCGCCTGCGCGACGTCGTCCGCAGCGGCGGCCCACCGCCCTTCGACCCGGCGCTGACCAAGGTGTTCGCCTCCGACTCCAAGGTGCACACCGGCCAGTTGGCCGCCGCCATCGCCGGGGCGGCAGCGACGGCCAGCGGCCCCGACATCGACCCGGTCGTCCGCTGGGTCCAGGCGGAGGTCATCAACCGCTACTCGATCTCCATCGGCGGCGGCACCACCGAGGTCCAGAAGAACAACCTGGGCGAGCGGTCCCTCGGCCTACCCCGCGAGCCGCGGTCCGACAAGGACGTGCCCTGGCGGGACGTGCCCAGAAGCTGAGGGCGCAGCCGAGAGGCCGACCCGGCGACGTGTCCGGCGTTGCGACGGGGGACCGGACAGGTCCATGATGCGCGCCATGGCCGAGCTCCAGACCCGCGACCGGGATACCCCGCTCGACGAACTCCTGGCGATCCTCGACGCGGACGGCGGCGTCATCATCCGGGACCTCCTCGACGAGGAGGCCCGGCAGGCGATCGTCGACGACCTGTCCGACGCCTACGGCGGGACGGCGCCCGGCTCGAAGAGCGGCTCGGAGCAGTGGGAGGTCTTCCACGGCCAGAACACGATCCGCTTCTGCGGCCTGGCCGCACGCAGCCGGGCCTTCGTTGACCACGCCCTCCTGAACCCGGTGTTCACCGCCATGACCGACGAGGTGCTCCACGGCGTCGGCACCGACTACTGGCTCAACACCAGCCAGGTCATGGCCGTCGGGCCCGGCGAGCCCGCCCAGTACCTGCACCGCGACGAGAACAACTGGCCTGAGGCGATCAACGACGAACGTGAGGTCACCCTCAGTTGCATGTTCGCCCTGTCCGACTTCACGTTCGAGAACGGGGCCACGGCGGTGGTGCCCGGCTCGCAGCGGCTGCCGGCCGGCGTCATGCGCGGCCACGAGGTCGACCCCGAGGACGTCGCCTACGCCGAGATGCCGGCGGGCGCCGGGATGGTCTACTCGGGCAAGGTCGTGCACGGAGCCGGCGAGAACACCTCCGACGAATGGCGCTACGGCATGCACGTCAGCTTCGTCGCCGCCTGGCTGCGGCCCGAGGAGGCCAGCCCCATTGCCGTCGACCGCGAGACCGCCGCAACCCTGCCGGAGCGGGCCCGGCAACTGTTGGGCTGGTCGTCGTACCACTCGGACGGCGGCGGCCGGACCTGGCTGCTCGACTTCGAGGACGTGGCGGACCTGTTCGAGTCGGCCGGGTAGGCGCGGGCAGCAGGCGGTGCCGTCGCCGGCACCCCTCAGTCGATCGTGGCGTACTGGCCGCGCTCGCCGGGGTGGGCGTCACGGGCGGCCTCGACGGCGCCGGCCAGGTCGGCGAGGAACTCGTCGACCACCGGGACGTTGCCGTTGCTGACCGTGAGGTGGAGGCAGTCCGGCGGGTACTGCCGGTCCAGGTACCAGCCCCGTTCCCCCAGGACGTCGCCCACGGCGAACACGTCGAGCTCAGGGTCCTCGGCCGTGATCGCCAGGATCTGGTGGCGGGGGTCGCCGCGCAGCGTCAGGCCCCCGGTGGATCGGACGTCGGCCCGGATGCGGTCGGCGGCGTCGAGGGTGCCGCGGACCAGTCGCCGGTAGCCGTCGGTGCCCAGGTGGGACACGACCGCCCAGGCGGCCGCCATCGGCAGCCCGGCCCGGGTGCCCTGCAGGTTCGGGGTGGCGTACAGCCCGCCCAGCCAGTCGTCGAACGCGAAGGTCTGGTGGCGGCGGAGGTCGCGGTCGGCGTGCAGCAGGACCGACACGCCCTTGGGGGCGTAGCCCAACTTGTGGATGTCGGCCGAGATCGTGCTGACGCCGTCGGTCCGGAAGTCCCAGGCCGGTACCTCGCTGCCCTCCATCTCGGCGAACGGCAGGACGAAGCCGCCCATACAGGCGTCGACGTGGCAGTTGGCGCCGACCGATGCGGCGAGGGCCGCCAGGTCGGGGATCGGGTCGACCAGTCCGTTGGGGTAGTCGACCGCCGATCCCACCACGAGGGCCGTGTCCGGTCCGACCGCTGCCGCCATGCCGTCGACGTCGGCGGTCAGGTCGGGACCCACCGGAACGCGGCGCACGGTCAGGCCGAATAGGTGGGCGCCCTTGTGGAAGGCGGCGTGGGCGGTGTCGGCCAGCACGATCTCGGGGGCGGTCACGCCGCGCTCGGCGAGGGCACGGTCGCGGGCGGCCTTCACGGCGAGGAGGATGCTCTCGGTGCCGCCGCTGGTGAGGAACCCCGCCGCCTCGGGTCCGTGGAACAGGTCGGCGACCCAGCCGCAGAGCTCGGACTGGATCTCGCCCAGCGACGGGAAGGCGTTGGTGTTGAGGGCGCTCTCGTGGAGGTAGAGGCGGGCCGCCTCGTCGGCCACGTGGCGGACCTCGTCGCCGCCGTCGAAGACGAGTCCGAAGGTGCGGCCATCGGCCCAGCGGGCATCCGCGGCCTGCTTGGCGGCCAGGTCGGCGAGGACGTCGCCGGCGGGCCGGCCGGCGGCGGGGAAGGTGCGGTCGGTCATGTGGCCGACTGTAGGTGGCCCGTGCGTCCGAGGTGACCGCGCACGTGCCCAACGGGGCTGGGCCCGTAGGGTCACGGGATGCGAGCGTGGGTCGGGTTGGCGGCGGTGGCCGGGCTGGTCCTGGCAGCCGGATGCGGCGGCGACGGGGATGATTCGGCCGGTCCGACGACGAGCATCCCGACCTGGACTGCGCCCACCAGTGTCCCGGACGCAACGATCGCCACGGCAACCACGGCAACCACGG
>DEAL01000027.1:43913-53291 GCA_002346745.1 Candidatus Neomicrothrix sp. UBA2983
ACGGCAACCACGGCAACCACGGCAGCCACGGCAGCCACGACCACCGTCGTGCCGACCGCGACGACGTCGGCGCCACCAACGACCACGACGCTGCCGCCGCCCCGCACGGCGACGCTCCTGTTCACCGGCGACCTGATCCCGCATGCGCCGGTGGTGCGGGCTGCCGAGCGGATGGCCGACGAGGCGGGTGGCGCACGGGCCCACGACTTCCGGCCGCTGTTCGCCGACGTGGCCGATCGCATCGCCGGTGCCGACCTCGCCGTCTGCCACCTCGAATCGCCGCTCACCGACGACCTGTCGGCGCTGTCGGGCTACCCGCGGTTCAACGGGCCGGCCGGCCTCGCCGACGACCTCGTCGACCTCGGCTACGACGCCTGCTCGACGGCCTCCAACCACTCCCTCGACAACGGCTGGCTCGGCGTGCTCGCCACCCTGGCCGCCCTCGACGCGGCCGGGCTGGCCCAGTCCGGCATGGCCGCCAGCGAGGAGGCCGCCGTCGAACCGCTGCTGCTCGACGCCGCCGGGATCACCGTCGGCCTCGTGTCGGCCACCTTCGGCACCAACGGGCTGCCACGCCCCGAGGCGACACCGTGGATCGTCACCGACCTCGACGTCGACGAGCTGCTCGAGCACGCCCGGCGGGCACGGGCGGCCGGCGCCGAGTTCGTCGTCCTGGCCCTGCACTGGGGGGTCGAGTACCTGAGCACGCCCACCGCCACCCAGCGGGACCAGGCCGAGTCGCTCCTGGCCGACCCCGACGTCGACCTGATCGTCGGCCACCACGCCCACGTCGTGCAGCCCGTCGGCCGGGTGGGGGAGGAGTTCGTCGCCTACGGCCTCGGCAACTTCCTCTCCAACCAGTCGGCGTCGTGCTGCGCCGTCGGCGCCCAGGACGGCGTGATCGTCGAGGTGGTGCTGGAGGAGTTGCAGGGCGGAGCGGGCGACGGGACTCCGGAGGGAGAATCACGAGTCGTGGCGAGACAGGTGGTGGCGACCCCGACACGGGTCGACCGGGCCGACGACCACCGGGTGGTGGACGTGGCGGCCGCCGTCGAGGCGGCGGTGGACGCCGGCGAGGACCCGGACGCCGACCTCGTGGCCTCGTGGTTCCGGACCGCCGAGCGGATCCTCGCCGAGGAGTTGCCCGCCGAGGTGCTCGAGGTTCGCATGGGAAGGGACTGAGCGGGCACGCAGCGCAGGTGGGCGCGGGGTTGCGGCGCCCTCGGCCATAGCGTGGGGGCATGCCGGACGCCGCCCCATCCCGTTCGATGTCGCCCCGCTTGTTCTCGTTCCCCCATCCGGTGGACGAAGTGAGCGCACGGCTCGTCGCCACGGGGGTGGTCGCCCAGGTCGTGCTGTACCTGGCGACCGGCTGGGACCTGCTGCTGGTGCTGCTGGCCTGGGGATTCGTCGCCCGGGTCTTGACCGGACCGACGCTCAGCCCGCTGGGGCTCCTCGTCACCCGGGTGGTGCGACCGCGGCTGGGGGCCGCCCCGAGGGAGGTGCCCGGTCCGCCAAAGCGCTTCGCACAGGGCATCGGCGCCGTGCTCACCATTACGGCACTGCTCACCGTCCTGCTGGCAGACTCCGGGACGGTCGCCGCGGGGCTGCTGGTCGCGCTCCTGGTCGCTGCGTCGCTCGAGGCGTTCGCCGGGTTCTGCCTGGGCTGCTGGCTGTTCGCCGGGCTGATGCGCCTGGGCGTCGTGCCGGCCGCCACCTGCGAAGCCTGCGAGGACCTGACTCGCCCGAGGCGCGAGTAGCGGGGCCGACCGGGTCGCCGGCCCGGCACGGCGGCATCCCGCTCCCGCCCACCTACCTCGGGTGATTTCGGGAGGAACGCGCCATTCGCGCCGGGCGCGTGCGGCCCGCCCCGCTAGTGTCGGACCGCACGGGAGTAGGCGACGCAGGACGAGAGCGCCCCATGGAACTGGTCACCCACAAGACGCTCTACCTGGTCGCCGGACGGGCCAGCCGACCGCTCGCCGAGGAGATCGCCGAGGAGCTCGGCGAGAAGTTGGGCGAGCCCAACCTGGCCGAGTTCGCCAACGGTGAGATCCACTGCCGCTTCGGTGAGTCCATCCGGGGGTGCGACGCCTTCATCATCCAGTCGCACGGCAGCTCGGACGAATCGTCCATCAACGACACCCTGATGGAGCAGCTGATCATGGTCGATGCCGCCCGTCGGGCATCGGCGAAGCGCATCACCGCGGTCTGCCCGCACTACGGCTACGCCCGCCAGGACCGCAAGTCGTCGGGCCGGGAGCCCATCACCGCCAAGTTGGTGGCCAACATGTTCGCGGCGGCCGGTGCCAGCCGGCTGGTCGGCGTCGACCTCCATTCCGGCCAGATCCAAGGCTTCTTCGACGGCCCCGTCGACCACCTCACGGCCATGCCGGTCCTGATCGACCACCTGAGCAGCCTCGAGGGCGACCTGGTCATCGTGTCGCCCGACGCCGGCCGGGTGAAGGTCGCCGAACGCTACGCCAACCTGCTCGGGGCCGATTTGGCCATCATCCACAAGCGCCGCAGCGAGACGGCGTTCAACAGCGTCGAGGCCAAGGAGGTCGTCGGCGAGGTCGACGGCAAGGTGTGCGTGCTGGTCGACGACATGATCGACACGGCCGGCACGATCTGCGCCGCTGCCGACCAACTCACCCAGCGCGGTGCCGCCCGGGTGATCGCGGCAACCACGCACGGCGTGTTCTCCGGGCCGGCCCTCGAGCGGCTGACCGCCTCCTCGATCGAGAAGGTCATCGTCACCAACACGCTGCCGCTGCCCGACGACGCCGATCCCGACCTCGTCGAGGTGCTGTCCATCGCCCCGCTGGTCGCCCGGGCCATCGACGCCGTCTTTGAGGACACCTCGGTCAGCGAGATCTTCGGCGGCAACAACCTGGCCTGAGCCCCCGGTCGGACCCGATCCACGGGCCCCCACCCGGTCGGCGCGCGGGATTCCGCCGGTAGGCTTGCCGCCCGGCCGACCAGGCACTCCCTCTGCCGGCCCCGACCGGCGGCGCCCCATCCAGGCACCCCGCCACCACGCACCACGAACACGCGAGAAGCATTCCCCATGGACGAGATCGTGCTCACCGCGGCCACCGGCCGCACCACCGGCACCCGGCCCAGCCGCCGCCTGCGCCGCGAGGGCAGCATCCCCGCCGTCGTGTACGGCCTCGACCAGGACCCCGTGTCCGTCACGGTCGAGTGGCCCGACCTGCGCCGGGCCATCACCACCGACGCCGGCCTCAACGCCGTCATCCAGATCGACATCGACGGCGACCGGCACATGAGCCTGGTCAGGGACGTCCAGCGCCATCCTGTGCGCCGCGACGTGCTCCACGTCGACTTCATCCGCATCGACCCGGACCAGGAGGTCGTCGTCGACGTGCCGATCGTGCTCGTGGGCGAGGCCGACGAGGTGACGAACAACGACGGCATGGTCGACCAGAACCTGTTCGCGCTCACCGTCAGCGCCGCTCCCGACAACATCCCGACCGAGATCGAGCTCGACGTCTCGGCTCTCACGATCGGCGACTCCCTGCGGGTCGCCGACCTCGTGCTGCCGGCTGGCGTCACCACCGAGGTCGATCCCGAGGATGCCGTCGCCGTCGCCATGATCACCCGCTCCACGCTCGAGCAGCTCGCCGCCGAGGAGGCTGTCGCCGAGGAGGCCGCCGCCGCGGAGGGGGGCGAGGGTGAGGACGGCGAGGCCACCGAGGCGTCGGGCGATGACGCCGCCGGCGACGACGGCGAGGCCGGCGCCTCCGACGGGTAGCGGACGGGGCCGGTCGTGTTCCGGCGTTCCCGTTCCGGACGATCCACGGGCGAGCGCACCGGCGAGCCGGCTGCGCTCCTCGTCGTGGGCCTGGGCAACCCCGGGCGCGAGTACGAGGGCACCCGCCACAACGTCGGCTTCGCGGCCGTCGAGGAACTGGCCCGCCGCCACGGCGGAAGCCTGAAGCGCTCCAAGCAGGAGGCCCTCGTCGCCGAGGTCCGCATCGGCGACGAGCGCGTGGCGCTGGCCCTTCCGCAGACCTACATGAACGAGTCCGGCCGGTCGGTTGGGCAGCTGGTCCGCCGCCACGGCATCGACCAGCCGGACCGGCTGGTCGTCGTCCACGACGAACTGGACCTCGGCCCCGGCGTGCTGCGCCTCAAGGCCGGCGGCGGCCTGGCCGGCCACAACGGGCTGCGGTCCATTACCTCCCACCTCGGCACGCAGGACTACCTGCGGGTCCGCATCGGCGTCGGCAAGCCGCCCGACCCGCGACGCGGCGCCGACCACGTCCTGAAGCGTCCGGGGAGGGCCGAGACCACCGAGCTCGAGATCGCTGTCGCCGAGGCGGCCGACGCGGTCGAGGCGATCCTGGCCGACGGCATCGACGAGGCCATGGGCCGCTTCAACGCCCGCTTGTGACGGGCGCGCACCGGTGATCCTCGAGTCCCTCCCGGGGCTGCTCGATGCCGAACCCGCCCTCGACGGGACCCAGGGCCGCCGGCAGGCCACACTGGCGGTCCCCGAGCCGGCGCGGGCCGTGGTGCTGGCGTCGCTGGCGGGCCGGTCCGGTCGGTCGCCGCTCGTCGTGGCGGTCCCCACCGGCACGGAGGCCGAGCGACTGGCCGCCGACCTCGGCGCCTACCTCGGCGACGCCGACGTCGAACTCTTCCCGGCCTGGGAGACGCTTCCGTTCGAACGGGTCAGTCCGGGTGTCGAGACCATGGGGCGCCGCCTGCGGGTGCTGCACCGCCTGGCGGACCCCACCGACCCCAACGGGCGCCCGCGAGTCGTGGTGGCCTCCGGGCGTGCACTCGTCCAGCGCCTCGGGCCCGGGGCTGGTGAGCAGCCGCCGATCCGGATCGGCCCCGGCGACGAGGTCGACCAGACGTCCCTCGTCGCCGACCTGGTCCACCTGGGCTACCGGCGCGAGTACCAGGTCGAGCACCGTGGCGAGCTCGCAGTCCGCGGCTCCATCATCGACGTCTGGCCGTCGACCGCCGAGAACCCGGTGCGCATCGACCTCTGGGGCGACGAGGTCGACCGGCTCTGCGAGTTCGCCGTGGCCGACCAGCGGGCCACCGTCCCGCGGGCCGAGGTGCTCATCCTCCCGTGCCGCGAGGTCCTGCCCGACGACCGGGTCCGGCAGCGGGCCGAGGCGCTGCTCGCCACCGAGCCGTGGGGGAGGGAGCAGTGGCAGCGGCTCGCCGACGGCGAGTTGTTCGACGGCATGGAGTCGTGGTTGCCGTGGCTGGTCGACGACGAACGGGTCCTGTTCGACCTGCTCGACGACGACGCCCTGGTTGTGGCCGTCGAGCCACGGCGCACCCGCGACCGCATCGACGACCTCCGCGCCGAGGAGGAGGACCTGGCGGCGACGCTCGCCACCACCTGGGGGGCCGACGGCTCGGCGTTCCCGCGCCTCCACACCGAGTGGGACCGGCTCCTGGCCCACACCGGCGCGCCCCTCTGGACGATGGAGGCGGTCTCGCCCGGACCGCACGTGGACTCGGTCGCCGCCACCGGCTGGGAGACCGGTGCCGGTCGGGCCGAGACCCTGACCGCCCGGGTGAACGGCCTGCTGGCCGACGGCTACCGGCTGGTGGTCGCGGCCGACGGTGCCGGCTCGGCCGACCGGCTGGTCGAGCGCTTCGCCGCCAACGGCATCGAGTTGGCCCGTCCGGCCCTGGATGCGCCGGCGCTGCCGCCGGGCGGGTCCGTGGTCGTCGCCCCGCTGGAGCGCGGCTTCGTGCTGCCCGACAGCCGACTGGCGGTGCTCACCGAGGCCGAGGCCACCGGCCGGCGCCGCACCCGCCGCCGGACGCGGCCCCGTCGCCAGGCCGCCGTGCGCGTCTTCGAGGACCTGGCCCCCGGCGACCACGTGGTCCACGAGCAGCACGGGGTGGCCCGCTTCGCCGGCCTCGTCACCCGCACGCTGGCCGGCGTCGAGCGGGACTACCTGCTGCTCGAGTACCGCGGCGATGACCGGCTGTACCTGCCCACCGACCAGATCGACGCCATCCGGCCCTACACGGGAGGCGAGCGGCCGTCGCTCAGCCGGATGGGCGGCGCCGACTGGCAGAAGACCCGCGCCCGGGTCCGGTCCGAGGTGGCCGAGATCGCCCAGGAACTGGTGGTGCTCTACCAGACCCGGGTCTCGGCCGACGGCCGGGCGTTCGGCGGGGACACCCCGTGGCAGCACGAACTCGAGCAGTCCTTCCCGTTCCAGGAGACACCCGACCAGTTGGCGGCCATCACCGACGTGAAAGAGGACATGGAGCGCCCGGTCCCGATGGACCGGCTGGTGTGCGGCGACGTCGGGTTCGGCAAGACCGAGGTGGCGGTGCGGGCGGTGTTCAAGGCCGTCCAGTCCGGCTCCCAGGCGGCGGTGCTGGTGCCCACGACCCTGTTGGCCCAGCAGCACGGCCAGACCTTCCGGGACCGCTTCGCCCCGTACCCGATCCGGGTCGAGGTGCTCAGCCGGTTCCTCTCCAACGCCGAGGCGAAGGCGGTGGTGGACGGTGTGGCCGACGGGTCCGTCGACGTCGTCATCGGTACCCACCGCCTGCTCTCCGAGGACGTCCGCTTCCGGGACCTGGGCCTGCTGGTCGTCGACGAGGAGCAGCGCTTCGGCGTCCGCCACAAGGAGGCCATCAAGCAGCTGCGGGCCCACGTCGACGTGCTGACCCTCACCGCCACCCCGATCCCGCGCACCCTCGAGATGTCGCTCACCGGCATCCGTGACCTGAGCCTGCTCGACACGCCCCCGGCCGACCGGCAGCCGATCCTGACCTACGTCGGCGAGTACGACGAGCGGGCGGTGGTCGAGGCCATCCGCCGGGAGCTGCTGCGCGAGGGGCAGGTCTTCTTCGTCCACAACCGGGTGGCCGACATCGAGCAGGTGGCCGGCGGCCTGCGGGAACTGGTGCCCGAGGCGCGCATCGCCGTGGCGCACGGCCAGATGGACGAGGCGTCGCTGGAGTCGGTGGTACTCGACTTCTGGGAGGGCAGCCACGACGTCCTGGTCTGCACCACGATCATCGAGTCGGGGATCGACATGCCGACGGTCAACACGCTGGTCGTGGACCGTGCCGACCTGCTGGGCCTGGGGCAGATGCACCAGTTGCGGGGACGGGTCGGCCGGGCCGGGCAGCGGGCCTACGCCTACCTGTTCGTGCCGTCCGACCGCTCCCTCAGCGAGGAGGCCTACGAACGGCTCCGCACGATCGGCGAGTCGACCGAGCTGGGGTCGGGGTTCCGGATCGCCATGCGCGACCTAGAGATCCGCGGTGCCGGCAACCTGCTCGGTACCGGACAGAGCGGCCACATCGCCGCTGTCGGCTACGACCTCTACTGCCAGATGGTGAACGAGGCGGTGGCCGAACTGTCGGGTCGCCCACCGGAGGCGGTGCCCGAGGTCCGTGTCGAGCTCCCCGTGGACGCCCATCTGCCCGAGGACTACGTGTCCCGCAACGACCTTCGGCTCGAGGCCTACCGCAAGCTGGGTGCCGCCGGCCTCTCGCCGGACCCCGCTGCCGTCGACGCCGTGCGGACCGAGTGGGAGGACCGGTACGGGCCGCTACCGGCATCTGTCGAGGCCCTGGTGGCGGTGGCCCGCCTGAAGTCGCTCTGTGTGTCCCGTGGCATCGCCGAGGTCGTCGTGTCGAAGGGGCCGGGCCTCGGCGGCCCCGACCACCTGGCCCGCTGCTCGCCGGTGGTGCTGCCCCTCAGCCGCCAGACCCGGCTGGCCCGCCTCCACAAGCACGCCACGTACCGGCAGGGTCCCCAGCAGCTGGTACTGCCCCTGTGGACTGGCCCAGACGCCCCTGACCTCGCCACGCAGCTGGCGGATCTGCTGCTCGACCTGGTTCCCGTGCCCGCCCCCGATCGAGTCGCCGATCCAGATCCTGCGGAATCCTCCGGTGGACCCGTAGCCTCCTGAACCCGTGAGCCTCGCCAGCAACCCCCGACGTATCCGCCGAGCCATCGCCGTCGTGATGGCCGTCTCCGTGCTCGCCACCGCCTGCGGCAGCGACGCCTCGGTGGCGACGATCGGCGGCACCGAGGTCGAGCGGGACGAGCTGCTGGCCTGGCTCGAGGCCCGCGGGCAGATCTCGGCGGTGGGCGAGACCACGGTCGACGCCGCCATGACCGCCGAGGTGCTGGGCGAGCTGGTGTCCTACGAGTCGCTGCTGGACCTGCTGGCCGAGCACGGCACGGTCGCCGATGACGAGGACTTGACGGCGGCACGCGGCCGCCTCCTGGCGGCGGGCTTCGACGAGCACTCGCCGGCCCTGGCCCGGCTGACCCGCTGGCAGGCCGGCCTCGATGCCATCGACGCCGGCGACCTGGGCGTGCGGGCGGCCTATGCGGCCCACGCCGACCTCTACGGGCACGAACTCTGTACCAGCCACATCCTGGTCTCGACCGCCGCCGACGCCCACGGCGTGCTCGACCTGCTGGCCGCCGGCTCCGACTTCGGCGAGCTGGCTCGTCAGGTCTCCCAGGACCCGGGATCGGGCGCCCAGGGTGGTGCCCTCGGCTGCGTGCCGCTCGGGGCGTTTGTGCCGACCTTCGAGCGGGCGACGCTGGGCGCCCTGGCGGCGGGCGAGGAACTCGTCGGCCCGGTGCCGAGCCAGTTCGGCAGCCACGTGATCCGGATCGACGAGGTCCGCACCGTCGACCCGGCGTCGTTCGACGACCTGGGTGGCCGGGCGTCGATGGTGCTGCTCGGGATCGCCTCCATGACCCGCGACGTGTCGATCGACGGCCGCTTCGGCACCTGGGATCCCGTGGTCGGACGCGTCTCCCCGCCGGCGGCGCCCGCAGAGGACTGATGGGGGCCGGCCCCGGGGATCCGGCCGGGTCGGGAGCACCGGCGGGCCGAGCCTCGACGCCGATGCTCGAGTCGCTGGCGGCCTTCGTCGACCTGGTCGATGACCTGCGTCGGGGCTGCCCGTGGGACGCCGAGCAGACGCACGCCTCCCTGCGGCCCCACCTCCTCGAGGAGGCCCACGAGCTCCTCGAGGCGCTGGATGCCCTGGAGGCACTCGAGTCAGGAGACGCGCCTGGCGACCACCTTGCCGGGGCACTGGCGCACGTGCAGGAGGAGCTGGGCGACCTGTTGTTCCAGGTGGTGTTCCATTCCCGGATCGCCGTCGAGTCGGGCCACTTCGACCTGGGCGACGTGGCGCAGGGCATCCACGACAAGCTGCACCACCGGCATCCGCACGTGTTCGGCGACACCGAGGTCGACGGACCGGACGAGGTCGTCGCCAACTGGGACCGCATCAAGCAGGCGGAGAAGGGCCGCTCGTCGGTCCTCGACGGGATCCCGCCGACGCTGCCGGCGCTGGCCCGTGCGGCCAAGACGCTGCGGCGGG
>DEAL01000027.1:53609-54425 GCA_002346745.1 Candidatus Neomicrothrix sp. UBA2983
CGGCGGGCCTCGCCCCGGAACCGCCGGCCAGCGGTCCGGCCGACGCCGAGGGGCTGGGGGAGGCCCTGCTGGACCTGGTTGCCTGGGCGGGGGCGGCCGGCCTCGACCCCGAGGAGGCGTTGCGGGAGGCGGTGGCGAGGCTCGGCAGCAGGATCCGGGACGCCGAGGGGCGGGAGTCCTCCGACAGCTGACCACGCAGCGCGCGTGTTCGGACCTATTTCACGCGCGGAGCGTCCCAATACATCCCCGGTTCTGCCGGTAACGTGGCCAGAACCGGGGGCAACGGCGCTCCACCACCGCATCCGACCGCCCACCCGGCCGACAGGCAGGACATCGTGAGCAGCACCCACTCGAGCATCGAGGCCGTCACCGCCCGGCAGGTCCTCGACTCCCGCGGCAACCCCACCCTCGAGGCCGAGGTCCGCCTCGCCGGCGGCGCCACTGGACGGGCCATCGTCCCCAGCGGCGCCTCCACCGGCCAGCACGAGGCCGTCGAACTCCGGGACGGCGGCGACCGCTGGGTCGGCAAGGGCGTCACCACCGCCGTCGCCAACGTCAACGGCGAACTCGCCGCGGCCGTCCGCGGCCTCGACGCCGTCGACCAGGCCACCGTCGACCGGGCCATGCTCGACGCCGACGGCACCCCCAACAAGGGTCGCCTCGGCGCCAACGCCCTGCTCGGCGTGTCACTGGCCACGGCGAAGGCCGCGGCCGCCGACCGTGGCGTGCCGCTCTACCGGGCCGTCGGAGGCGAGGGCGCCCACGTACTGCCCGTCCCGATGCTCAACGTCCTCAACGGCGGCGAGCACGCCGACA
>DEAL01000027.1:54713-59241 GCA_002346745.1 Candidatus Neomicrothrix sp. UBA2983
GAACATCATCAACGGCGGCGAGCACGCCGACAACAACGTCGACATCCAGGAGTTCATGTACATGCCCGTCGGGGCCCCCTCGTTCGGGGAGGGCCTCCGCTGGGGCGTCGAGTGCTACCACGCCCTCAAGAAGGTCCTCTCGCACCGGGGCCTCTCGACCGCCGTGGGCGACGAGGGCGGCTTCGCCCCGAACCTGGACTCCAACGAGGAGGCCGTCCAGCTCCTGCTCGAGGCGGTCGAGGCCGCCGGGCTGACCCCGGGCACCGACATGGCGCTGGCCCTCGACGCCGCCTCCACCGAGTTCTTCCGCGGCGGCGAGTACGTCCTCGCCGGCGAGGGCCGCTCCCTGTCGCCCGCCGGCATGGCCGACTACCTCGCGGACCTGTGCCTCCGGTACCCGATCGTCTCGATCGAGGACGGGATGGGCGAGGACGACTGGGACGGCTGGGCGGCCCTCACCGAGGCCGTCGGCGACCGCGTCCAGCTCGTCGGCGACGACCTCTTCGTCACCAACACCGAGCGCCTCGCCCGCGGCATCGCCGACGGCATCGCCAACTCGATCCTCGTCAAGGTCAACCAGATCGGCACCCTCACCGAGACCCTCGAGGCCGTCGAGATGGCCCACGCAGCGGGCTACACGGCGGTCATGTCGCACCGCTCCGGCGAGACCGAGGACACCACCATCGCCGACCTGGCCGTCGCCACCAACTGCGGCCAGATCAAGACCGGTGCCCCCGCCCGCAGCGACCGGGTCGCCAAGTACAACCAGCTCCTCCGCATCCAGGAGGACCTGGGCGACGCCGCCGCCTACCGGGGTGCCGCAGCGCTGGCCGGGGGCGCGGGCAGGTGAACCCCCGCCTGCTCCGGCGGCTCGGGGTGGCCGGGCTGGCCGCCATGGTGCTGGTTGCGGTGCTGGGCCTCGGGGTGGTGCCGTTCCAGAACTGGCTCGACCAGCGCGAGACGCTGGCGGAACTGGGCCAGCAGGTCGCCGAGGTCGACCGGCAGAACCAGGCCTACGAGCTGCGGATCGACGCCCTCAACACCGACGAGGAGATCGAGCGACGCGCCCGCGAGGAATACAACCTGGTCCGGCCCGACGAGGAGGCCTACGCCGTCCTCCCGCCCCCCGACGACGTGGGCGACCTGCCCACCATCTGGCCCTTCCCCGGTTGAGGCCTGTTGCGCCGGTACCCCGGCCTGCCGGACTCCCCGCGTTGCTGATTCCCCGCCCGGCTGGTCCTCGGTCCGGTCCCGGGATTAGGCAGTCGCTCGTATGAGCGGGAATCTCGCCGCCTCCAGCGAACGCGTCATCGAGGCGACCGGTCTCCAGCGCCACTTCGGCGACGTAGTGGCCGTGGCCGGCATCGACCTGGCCGTCGCCCGTGGCGAGGTGTTCGGCTTCCTCGGGCCGAACGGCGCCGGAAAGTCCACGACGGTCCGGATGTTGACCACCCTGCTGCGGCCGACCGGCGGGTCGGCCCGCATCGACGGGCACGACGTCGTCGGTGCGGCGGCGGCGGTGCGCCGCATCATCGGCGTGGCCCTCCAGGACGCCGCCATCGACCCGCTCATGACGGGCAACGAGCTGCTTCGGCTTCAGGCGGTGTTGCACGGTATCCCCCGTGCCGTCGCCCGCACCCGGGGTCCGGAACTGCTCGAACGGGTGGGACTCACCGCTGCGGCCGACCGGCGGGTGGGGACCTACTCGGGCGGCATGCGGCGGCGCCTCGACCTGGCCCTGTCGCTGGTCCACGAGCCCCGCATCCTCTTCCTCGACGAGCCCACCACTGGCCTCGACCCGACCAGCCGACTCTCGCTCTGGGAGGAGGTCCGGCGCCTCAACCGGGAGTCGGGAACCACGGTGTTCCTGACCACCCAGTACCTCGAGGAGGCCGACGAGCTGGCCGGCCGGATCGCCATCATCGACGACGGGCGCCTCGTCCGGGAGGGGTCGCCCGAGGCCCTGAAGTCGACCGTGGGATCGCCCACCCTGCGGGTCGACGTCGACCCGGCGGACCTCGATGCCACCAGCGGCGTTCTGGCGGCCTTCGGTCCGGAGCGTCCGGCCCGCGAGGGTCGCGCCGCAATCGGCCTCGAGGGCGGCGCTGCGCGGGTGGCCGAGGTGGTGCGCGCCCTCGACGAGGCCGGCGTCGTGGTCGGCCACCTGGAACTCGACGCCCCGAGCCTCGACGATGTCTTCGCCGACGCCACCGGTCGGCGCCTCGAGGGAGCCGAGGAGTGAGCGGGGGAGCGGTCGCGGCGGTGCCGGGCCTGCGCCTGGCCGGCGCCCAGACCCTCGAGTTGGCCCGACGGTCCGTCCTCACCGAGTGGCGCCAGTTCGGCAGCCTCCTGCCGGGCATCGTGTTCCCGCTCCTGCTGGCCGCCGTCTACACCCACCAGTTCCAGCGGGTCATCCTCATGCCGGGCTTCCCGGCCGTCGACTCCTTCCTCGACTTCGTGCTGCCGGCCAGCCTCGTGCAGGCCGTGTCGTTCGGGGCCACCGAGGCGGGGACCGAATTGGCCCGCGACATCGAGAACGGCTTCTTCGACCGACTCCGTTCCTCGCCGTGCGCCCGCCTGCCGCTCCTGCTGGGCCGGCTGGCCGGCTCGCTGGTGGTCGCCGCCGCCAAGGGGGCGCTGATCGTCGCCGTCTTCCTCGCCTTCGGCGCCGAGGTCGCCGGCGGCCCGGCCGCCATCGCCGTCGTGCTCGGGTCGGCCGTGCTGCTGGTCCTCGCCATCGGCGGACTGGGGCAGGTCCTGGCCATCCGGACCGGCAACCAGGAGGCCGTCAACGCCACCTTCCCGCTCATCTTCACCAGCGTCTTCGTGAGCTCGGCCTTCTTTCCGACGGCGCTGATGAACGGCTGGTTCCGCGTCGTCGCCGAGGCCAATCCCGTGACGTGGATCGTGGATCCGGTTCGACGGCTCGTCATCGAGGGCTGGTCGGGCACCGACGCACTCCAGGCCCTCGGGGTGCCGTTGGCGATCTCGGTCGTCACCGTCTCGGTGGCGGTGACGACGCTCAACCGGTGGCTGGGGGCACGATGATCAGCCTGGTGACAGCCCATCCCGGTGGCGCCGGCCACGCCGTCCGGGTGGCGGGCGCCGTCTGCGGACGAGGGATGCGCCGGATCAGCGCCCGGCCGACCCTGATCATGCCGGTGCTGCTGATGCCGCTGATCTTCGTGATCGGCTTCACCGGGGCGTTCGGGTCGCTGACGCGGGTCGAGGGATACGGCACCGACAACGTCTACAACTGGATGGCGGTGTACGCGGCCCTCCAGGGCGCCGTCTTCGCCGGCGTCGGCGGCGCCGCCTCCACCGCCGAGGACATCGAGAACGGCTTCTTCGACCGCCTGCTGCTGACGCCGGGCAGCCGGCTCCCGATCCTCGTCGGCACGATGGGCTACAGCGCGCTGCGGTCCACGATCCCGACGACCGGCGTGCTGCTGATCTCGGCCCTCGGTGGGCTCAGCCTTCCCGGCGGCCTGCTGGCGCTGGTCGCCACCTACGTGGCCACCGCCGGGATGGCGGCCGTGTTCTGCCTGATCGGGCTGGCCGTCGTCTACCACTTCCGCACGATGCGCTCGATGCTGCTGATCCAGGTGGTCGGCTTCAGCTCGATGTTCCTGTCCACCGGCCAGGTCCCGATCCACTTCATGGACGGCTGGCTGCACGCCGTGGCCCGGGTCAACCCGATCACGAACGTGCTGCGCTTCGCCCGGCAGGGCTTTCTCGGAGACGTGGCGTGGTCGACGACCTGGCCCGGTCTCCTCGCCCTCGGTGGCATGGCGCTGGTCGCCGGCGCCCTGGCGTTGCGGTCGCTGCGCTCCCTCGAGTCCTGACTCGTCGCCTGTCCCGAGGGCGGGCTCCCGAGCGGGATGCTCGGCCCGGCCATCGCATAGCCTGATCCCATGGCCGGGAGCGGTTCGGCGCCATCCAGCGCACTCCACGACGTGTCGTCGGTCGAGGACGTCGTCTCGGCGCTCGGCGCCCAGGGCTACCTCGCCGACGAGGGGCTCGCCACGGCGGTCTTCCTCGCCCTGCGGCTGCGTCGCCCCATCCTCCTCGAGGGCGGGGCCGGCGTCGGCAAGACCGAGGCCGCCAAGGCCCTGGCCGGGTGGTCGGGCGGTGAACTGATCCGCCTCCAGTGCTACGAGGGCCTCGACGTGGCGCAGTCCGTCTACGAGTGGGACTACTCGAGGCAGCTGCTGCACCTGCGGGCCGCCGAGGCGGTCGGTGCGGCCGCGGGGGCCGACGCCGCCGACCTCGAGGACGAGTTGTACGGCGAGCGGTTCCTCGTGCGTCGACCGCTGCTGCGGGCCCTGTCGGCGCCGGCCGACGCCGCGCCGCCCGTGTTACTGGTCGACGAGGTCGACCGGGCCGACGACGAGTTCGAGGCGTTCCTGTTGGAGATCCTCTCCGAGTACGCCGTGACCGTCCCGGAGGTCGGCGAGTTCCGTGCTGCCGTCCCGCCGGTGGTGGTCATCACCTCGAACCGCACCCGCGACGTCCACGACGCCCTCAA
>DEAL01000027.1:59566-60440 GCA_002346745.1 Candidatus Neomicrothrix sp. UBA2983
CTGTACCACTGGGTCGCCCACCCGGATGTCGAGCGGGAGGTCGAGATCCTGCGGGTGCGGGCGCCACACGTGCCGCTGGCGCTGGCCCGCGACGTGGCGCTGGTCGCCGGCGAACTGCGCGACATGGGGCTCTACAAGCCGCCCGGCGTGGCCGAGACCCTCGACTGGGCGGAGGCCCTGGTGCTGATCGGCGCCGACGACCTCGATGCCGAGGCCATGGAGGTCACGGTCGGCACCCTCCTCAAGTACCGCGAGGACCAGGAGCGGGCGCGGGCCCGCGGCTTCGGCGAGATCCTGTCCGCCGTGCTCCGGGGCTGACCGGCCCGGAACCGACGAGGCGCCCGGGATGGAGCAGTCAGCGACCGCCGAGCGCACCCTCGACCGCCACCTGGTCCGCTTCGCCGGCGCCCTGCGGGCGGCGAGCCTGCCGGTTCCGCTGGGGTCGACCATCGAGTTCGGCCGGGCGGTCGCCGAGGTCGGCGCCGACCGGCGCGACGCCGTCTACTGGGCCGGCCGGGCGACGCTCGTGCACCGACCCGAGGACATCCCCGTCTACGACGAGATCTTCGAACAGCAGTGGCTGGGCGCCCTCGACCGGGGCCGGCCGGCGACGGTGCCGGCGCCGGTGACGCTCCTGCTGGACGAGCCGGGTGGCGACGACGACCGGGAGGACGACGAGCCCGAGGCCCCGGACGGCGACGTCGTCAGCGTCCGGTGGTCGCGCACCGAGGTGCTGTCGGCGAAGGACTTCGCCGAGTGTTCCGACGAGGAGTTGGCCGAACTGCATGACCTGATGGGCTGGATGCGCCTGGCCGGGGATGCCCGCCGCTGCCGGCGCCAGCGGCGGGCCCGACGATCCGGGCGCCTCGACCTG